>NZ_JBEFTX010000021.1:0-152695 GCF_040195635.1 Actinopolymorpha sp. B11F2
CGGCTCAGCCGGGCCATTAGCAGGCCATTAGGTCAGGCCAACCAGGGTTATTCCAGGCCACTTCAGCCCCCCGATCACGCGAGGATCGGGCCGTTCGCGCAGGTATATGTACGATTCCCAAGCTGACCGTGGTCGCGGCTACGCCGACATCATGATCTCTCTCGCAAGGTGAACGTACTGGCGAACCCGCGGCGCAACCTCAGAAGGAATGTCGGCACAAAGTGTCGACGCGATAGCCGTCAACCGCTCCATCCGATCGATGAGATCGAACAGTACGCGTATGCGGTCCTGAAGGCGTCCGATGACTGGTTCGTAGGCCAGCGGCGCCGAGCCGGGATCAAGGAACTGTTCGACGTCGTGTACGGCTCTGACGGTTGACCCCGCCATCAGCATCTGTGTTCCACCTGGGGAGCGAGCCGCATGCTTCGCGTTCCAGAGCAGCGTCGCCCAGAACCAAGGAACTGCGTGCGCTGCAACCTCGTACGGCGTGCGGTCCGGAGTGGTTCCGGGCCGACCGTCCTCGGTTGGGCCGGTCTCACGGGGGATGTCGGCGCGGTCGAACAGCAGCACCGCCGCACGTGGCACCCGCGCAGTCGAGCGTGGAAGCCACTCCCAATCGACCTGCTGAGGGCCAGTCTTGCCAGCGAAGAACGTCGTGAGGAACGCACCACCAGCGGGTGCGTTCTGAGGGGCCTCCAGCAGCAGGAGAGGTTCGGCGATCTGTCTAATCCACCTACCACGTGGCGAGTCGAGCACCCGGCCGTAGTCCACGGGCCGGGACGGGTCGCCAGCGACCGCGCAAATTGCACTGTCAGCAACGACCACCGTCACGTCCAGGTCGCTCAGCGCGTCGGCATCGCCGCGAGCGCAGGAGCCATGAAGCCAGGCCGCAGCAACGCGAGCGTCCGCCTCAGTGGCTACGTGCACTCGCTGAAACAGACGGGTGCGCTCCTCATGACGCAGACGAAGAACGTCGTCCAGCACCGCGTCGTCTCCGACCCGCTCGACACCAGCCATCGCCCGACCCTAGCCATGGCGAGACGAATCAGCGAGCCAGTTTGGTCGTGCATGTGACTTGCGCGAGTGGCCGGATGGCCGGATGGCCTGCACCTCCATGTGGGCTCACCATGCACTCGCCTCACACGGTCGGCTCGTCGCTGATCTCGAATGCGATTTCTATGAGGCGGTTATTGCGCTCGCGCCGCCCGTCGAGGCACTTGGCGTATCGCTTCAGCAGGACCTCAACGCTGTTGCCGGCTCGTTCGGCGACGTCGGTGGGGTCTACACCACCATTGAGCCATGTCGACAGCGCTGCATGACGAAGGTCATACGGTCGCCCCTCGAGTGGCGATAGGACCAGGCGTGGCGTGAGCGCTAGTCGCCGGACCTCATCCCACGCCCGAGAATACGTGGACGACCCGAGGACGCCGCCACGCTCGTTACGGAAGATACGCCCACCTGACGCTGTCCAGCGCCAGGCGAACAGGGTTCGTGACCTCCAGGAGCAGTTCGGTCCCCTGGCTCGTGCGGCTGAAAGAGACGACAGCGCCGACCTCTACGCCGACGAGCAACTGAACGAGTTGCGCAGGAGGTAGGCCACTCCTGGCCTGCATCTGCAGTGCGGACGCCAGTAACAAAACCGGACGGCATGAAGCCATGGGAGACGCCGGCCCCTGCGATTGTTGACGGTTGGACCAACGGGCCGACCGGTGTCTTCCATTCCATTTTTCGCAGGTTTGCGTCGCAATTTCAAGACTTATGTTTCGGCGTTCAATGACGCAGACTCGTGTCCCGCGTAGTAACTCTCGTCGACTCGGCCGACCGGCGGTCGAAAGGAAGAGGTACAGGTACCTGTGACAGGACCCATGCGTCTGCAGTGGCCAAACTGTCTCAACGTCCGCGATCTCGGTGGCCTACCCACGACCGACGGTCGCCAGATCGCGACAGGGGCGCTGATCCGTTCCGACAATCTCACACGACTGACAGATGCCGGGGTCGAGGCGGTGCGGGAGACCTCCGTGGGTCGCATCATCGACGTTCGGACGCCCCCGGAATGCGAAGGCGATCCGTCTCCCTTCGCCAACGACCCGATCTACCGCAACATGCCGCTCTACCACGCCGACGATCCTTACGACGCGACCCAGACCCTCGACCGGCAATATGTGGCGATGCTCGACCTCAACCCCGACCTCATCGCCGGCGCAGTCGGCGCGATCGCGGACGCGCCGACCGGCGGAGTCGTCGTCCACTGCCATGCCGGTAAGGCAGGGCCGGGAACGTGGTCGCATTGGCCTTGAGCCTCGCGGGAGTACCGGCCGAAGCGGTCGCCGCTGACTACGCCGTGCTGGACGACCGGATGCGCGAGCATTTCGACGAACAGCTCGCCCTCATCAGCGACCCAGCTGAACGGAGCCAGCTTGCCGAGTCGTTCACCGCGAGACCGGAAACGATGATCGCAGCACTCAAGCACCTCGAAGACAAGTACGGCGGCACCGAGCAATACCTCCGTCAGGGAGGCCTACACGGCAACCAGCTCAACGCGCTGAGAGCGCGGCTCGTCGCCTAGCGATGACCTGGACGTCGAGGCACGAAAGTGCCTTCGCGCGCTCGACCGTTCGAGGTGCGCCCTTGTTGTGTCTGTGGTGATCCAACCTTCGTGGAGGCAGGCGGCATGGAACTGTCGAACGTTCTGTGGATTGGTGGGCCGGCTGGAGCCGGCAAGACGACGGCTGCCCGGCATCTGGCGCGGCGTCACGGCCTGCGCCGGTACAGCTCCGACACCCAGACATGGGTGCACCGTGATCGCGCAGTCGCCGCTGGCGTCGAGCTGCCGGCCCGCGGGCCGGGCGCCGAGTACTACGACCGCAGGCCGATGATCATCGACGATCTGCGCTCGCTTCCGGCAGCTCCGCTGATCGTGGCAGAGGGAGGACCGATCACGCCGGCGATGGTGCAGCCGGAAAGTCAGGCCGTCTGGCTGATCCCGTCGAGGGATGTCCAAGTCGCCAGACTGCGGGTGCGGCACCGGGGGGACGTGCCCTGGTCGTACCTGCAGAGCTTGGAACCAATAATGGAACAGCTCGCGGGGACCAGCATCACGACGATCTTCGTTGATCCGCTGACCGTCGAGGAGACGATCGCCGAAGTCGAGCGTGTCTTCGCTCATCGCATCAGCGAAGGCCCTACAGCCCTAACGTCCGAGGAGAACCGCAGTCTGCTCCGGGACGCGAACCAGGCGCTCGTGAACCAGTACGCCAGCCGGTCGCCGCGCCCTCTTGCCCCCATCGAACCGGACAAGGTGGTCCGCACCTTCGATTGCGAGTGCGCCAGGAGAACCTGCGCCGCCCTGGTCGACCTAACGATCGGCCACGCGGCAGCTGCAGTGATGAGCGATCCCCCAGCAATCCTGGCTACAGGACACTGAAATTCACGGCCACCCCGGGCACCCGCTGCCCAAAGCCATGTCCAAGGCTGCTGGAGCGCTGCGGCCTCACGATGATGTCGTGAGCATCGGGGCACACATTCGAGACGAATAACCGTATGAGACGCGGCGCTTACAGCTACCGCGACTCCCATCCGGCTGGGGAGGGGATGAGGGTGAGCTGGTTTGCTCGGCTACGGTCGCGCCGGGGCTCGCCATCGGTCGCTTCCGATCCGCAGCCGTTGTGGTCGCCTGGACCGGTTCCTGTAACCGTGGTAGGTGAGTCCTATCATGCGGCAGCTGTTACTCGTGTCCAGCAGGCCGCAGCCTCCGGCGGCCGAACTGGTCGGAGTCTTGGTTCCTGAACCAACGAATGTCTACGACGGGAACGCTGTTGCCGTGTACCAACGGACCACCCCCGGTCCCATCAGCCCAGCGAGCCACCATCGCCGGCCTGCGCTCCCGCCTGGAAACCGCCAACGCCCGCAACGACGAACTCGCCACCGAGATCACGGCCCTCCACGACCAGATTGCACACCTCCACGGCGAACTTCGCGCCGGCACAACTCCGCGGCAGTCTGAACTGAGTCGGTCAGGACGGCCGGATGCTCGAGGAGTACCGCGTCCGGCTCTGGCCCAGCAGCTCGGCACCGCGCAGACGGTCAGCGGTGCCGTCATCCGCAAATGCTGACTCCGTAGCCGGACCTACTCAGCGTCCTGTGCCTCGATCAGGTCGAGGTCGCGGATGCAGAAGCCGTGGTGCTCGAAGGTCTCGTTGAGCACCGTGCCGAGACACTGCCGCACCGAGCGTCCCCGGGCGTACGGGGGCCAGACGTCGTCGGCGGGCACCGGCGCTCGCGCTGCGAGCTGCTCAGCCGTGACCTCGTCGAGCCAGGCCTCGAGCTCGGCGGCTTGTGCGTCACGCACGTTCACGATCTCGTCGAGGGCCGGATCGAGCGAGAGGTCAAGCCCGTGCGCCCCATGGTAGGGCTCGACGGTCGTCCCGATGCCCATCGGCGTGAACAGCTCCGTCGAGCCCAGGCAGCAGCGGCGGAACCACGAGTCGTGGACGAAGACCAGGTGGCGCATCGTCTGCACCGCCGACCACTCGTCGTTCACGCTGCGGCGCTCGATGCCGGGCGTACGGCGGATTCGCTCGATCGTGGCGGCCCAGGCGGCATGGAGCTGACGCGATGCCTCGCGCAGATCGGCAGGCTCCTCGGAGCGGATCAGCACCCGCACCGGATGACGCCGGTCGAGCTCTGCCTCGACGTACTCGGTGACCTCGACACCGTTTACCACGAGGTTGGTGATGAGCCCGTCGATCACGGCATCCTGCATGACGACGCCGATCAGGCGTGCCCCGGTCAGATCGCATTCGCGGAACTCCGCACCGTGCAGATCCTCGTCGACATACCGTGTCATGCTCCGCATACTAGGTCCGAGCACCGACAAGCCAGCCTCCCCGGCTTGATTTGGCCCCACCAAGCCGTCAAGCCGGGGCCAAATGAGACCGTCATAGCCAGACTCATGAGCACCCGGGACACAGCCACCTAACCGCCGCCGACGGGCACCGTCACTGACATGTCTCCAACAGATCTGCCAAGGTCAACGGCGCAACTCGCTGATCCCTGCAGTGGGGAGATCGTCCGGTGGCGCGGTGATCGTCTCGGCTTCACCGCCCTGCGACGCCGACACGCAAACCGGCGGCGAGCCAAGACCCTCGCCCAGACCGAACCCTGCCACTATGCCATTTTCACCGAGCCAATCGGGTGCCGTGGGATGGCCCGGGCGACCGCCGATGTCCGAAGGCCGCCTTCGCCACCGCTGCCGCACATGACGACGGTCCCACCCGCCCGTGCGGTGGGACGGTCTTCTCTACGTGCCTTGGTTCTGCGGCCGGCGGCCAGCGTGGCCCGATCATCTGCTGCGCCTCGAGGATTGCTCACGGCAAAGGCTCATCACTCCGGCACGTCCTGCGCAATCTCACCCTGGCGCAGGGCCAACGCGCGCGTGGAGCGAGAGGTCCTGTCCCCGCACACCCACGGTGGCATGGAGCACCCGAGGTGGAGCGGTACGGGACCAACGGCACCTTCGACCGGTGGCTGTCCGCCCTGGCAGTCGCCCTCGCCGATGGCGTGTCCTGCCTGATGTAAGTCGCGCCCGGTGAGGAGATGGTCGCGCCCGGGCGCGCCGGGGTGAGGTAATGAGCGCGAAGGAACTGACGTCGACAGAGCGGGATCTGCTCGTGAAGGCGGCGATCCTTGCACCTTCGATGCATAACACCCAGCCGTGGCTATTTCGGTTCCAACACACCGTCGAGATCTACCGTGATCCGCGCCGAGAGCTCCTCGCCGAGGATCCCGACGGACGGATGACGATGATCGGTGTCGGCGCCGCGACCTTCAACGTGCGAGTTGCCGTGGCAGGGATGGGACGCCGCAGCAGCACAGTTCTGGTCCGCGATCCAGACCGGCCGACGCTGGCGGCCGAGGTGCGGATAGGACCACTCACCGCGGGGCGGGTCGAACCGGCCCACCTGTTCGGTTTCCTTGCCCGTCGACGTACGAGCCGGTACCCATTCGCGAGCCACCCCATCCCTCTCCAGGTGCGACAGGAACTGCTCGATGCGGCCGAACACGAAGGCGCCTATCTGGACTGGGTAGATGACCGCGACCGGTGCCGCTGGCTGCTGGAGGTCGCGTCCGACGCCGACGCCGCCGATACGCAAGACCCGGATCGGCTCGCCGAACGCCGGGCATGGGTGGGTGGCGAACGCGGCAGCGCCGGCGTTCCGTCAACCGCCCTGGGGCCCCGTCCGGCCGAGCCGTCCGCGCCCGTCCGCGATCTCGCGGTCGACCCCTTCGATCGCAGACGCGCCACCCAACAGTTCGAGCTACAACCCATGCTGGCGGTCTTGTCGACGGAGCGGGACAGCTGGCAGGACTGGCTGACCGCGGGCCAGGCACTCCAGCGGGTCCTGCTGGTCGCCACCACGCACGAGCTGGCTGTGTCATTACTCAACCAACCGCTCGAACACGCAGAACTCAGGTCGCAAATCCGCGATCCACACTCCAGGTGGAGTGAACCCCAGGCAATTCTCCGTTTTGGATACGGGCCAACGGTACTTCCGCCACCTCGACGCCCCGCGGCAGACTTCCTGTTCGACGAAGAGACGACACCGTTACGAGGCCGCGGCGACCAGTGATGCTCGGCGTTCAGGGTCGCGCAGCTTGGCGAGTGCTTCGTTCTGAAGCTGCCGGATCCGTTCACTGGTCAGGCCGAGCTGATCACCGATCTGTTGCAGGCTTCGCGGGCTGCCGTTGTCCAGGCCGTAACGAAGCGTCAGGATGAGGGCGTCACGTACCGGCAGGGAGTCCACCTCAGCGCGCAGTGCCTCCGCAACAGCTTGAAATCCGACGACGTCGGCTACCTGCTCAACGCTGAGATCCTCGATCAGGTCGATCACCCGTATCCCGTCATCCCCGACTGGTGTATCGAGACTGACCGGTTGGGCGGCGGCACGGCGGAGCTCCTCGATCCGTTCGACGGTCATGCCAGTCTCCGCCACCAGGTCTTCCACCGACGGTTCGCCGCCGAGCCGCATGGTCAGCTTGCGTTCGGCGTTGTGGAGCGTGGCGAGAGTCTCCATGGTGTGCACCGGCAGTCGGATCCCCGCACGCTGATCGGTGAGGCCCCGCTGGATCGCCTGCCGAATCCACCAGGTCGCGTAGGTGGAGAACTTGAAGCCCTTGGCATAGTCAAACTTCTCCACAGCCCGGATGAGGCCGAGATTGCCGTCCTGGATCACGTCGAGGAAGGACCTGCCGCGGCCCGCGTACTTCTTGGCGACCGACACCACCAGACGGAGGTTGGCACGAATCATCCGGTCCTTGGCGAGCTGACCGTCCTGCGCGACATCGCGAAGCTCGTGGAGCGAAGCCGCCGCTGGCTGACGTCCTGTCCTCTCAGCCGTACGCACCAACTCGGCGGCATACACGCCTGCTTCGATACGGCTGGCCAGATCCACCTCCTCCTCCGCGGTGAGTAGTGGCGTGGCACTGATCTCCCGCAGGTAGCGTGGGAGGAGGCTGAGATCGGCGTCTTGGTCGATCGGCTCCAACCGATCGACGCCCGTTCGGTTCAACATCGCTACCTCCGATGGCACACCCGACACCTGGAGTACGGAGTAGGGCCGAAACGCCACAGGCACGGCGCGCAAGGTCCCCCGAGGTAATGATGGAGCCGCGACCCGCAGAGGAGCTCGTCGAGGCCGCCCGCGGCGTGGGCGTCACGGAGCCGCGGCTACTTGACGCGGTCCGGGTCGTCCGGCGCTGCGACTTCGTTCCTCCCGAGTTTCGCGTGTTCGCGGACGAGGACAGGCCGATCCCTCTTCCGCATCACCAGGTCACCACACAGCCTTCGCTGTCCGCCCGCATGATCGAGGCGCTGACGCTCACCGGGACGGAGCATGTGCTCGAGGTCGGGACCGGCTACGGCTACCAGACTGCGCTCCTGGCCAAGCTGGCCGGCTTCGTCACGAGTATCGAACGCTGGCCCGATCTGGCCGCCCAGGCACGGCACAACCTTGCCGCCGCTGGAATCGACAACGTCCGGGTCGTGGTGGGCGACGGCACCGGCGGCGTACCAGACGGCGCACCCTACGATGCGGTACTCGTGTCCGCGGCATTTCCCACGGTTCCTCCGCCCTTGGCCCACCAACTGATGTCAGGGGGAGTGCTCGTCCAACCGATCGGACCCGGCGGAGCCGATGAGGTCACGCTTTTCCAGCGCACCGCAGAGGGCCTGGTGAGGGTGGAACCCTTCCTTCGAGCCAGGTTTGTCCGGCTCTACGGCCGCTATGGCTACCCGTAAGACTGTGGGCGCTCGGTGGCGGCGGGCGGGATCACAATGACAGGGCCCTGTGCGTGGCGTAGGCAGTAGGCACTGGCGGAGCCGAGAACTGGCGCCGGAGCCGCGCTCGCACCATGACTGCCGATGATCAATCCGGCGGCGTTGGCGGCCAGGGCGCACAAAGCCGGTCCCGGCTTCCCGTACACCACCGACGTACGCAGATCCACGTCATATCGTGCGGGCTCGGCGTGGGCTACGGCGGCCTCGAGCACATCGGTGTGTGCGGCGGCAAGAGCGTCCAGTTCTTCTCGTGGAGCCGGGACGCTGGCGAACGGAAGAGGTGGGGTGAGTGAGCAGATTGATGCCGCGAGCACACCACAGTGCGTCCGGCTCGCGTAACTCACCCCCCAGGTGAGGGCGTACTGGGACAAGGCCGACCCATCGACTCCGACGACAAGCGTCGCCTCTGTCTCACCGTCGCCCGCTGGCGAGGCAAGCAGGTCGGTGCCAGTCACGATGCCGACGATCTGGTCTTCGTCGGCGACGACGACGGCGTCACCCACGCTGTGGGACAACTCGGCGGCCGCCTGGCTGACCGGCTGGTCGGCCGCCACCGTCGGCGCCGGCATCCGAGCCACATCGGTCACCGACGGCATCCGCCCGCGCCGGGGCCAGCCGGGCATCCGCCACAGCAGGTCGGTCTCGTACACGAGGCCGATGCACCGTCCTCGTTCCATCACCGGCAGGTGGTGGATACCGGCGCCGATCATGAGCTGCAGCGCCGTATCGACACCGGTCGAGGCGCTCACGCCCAGCACTGCCGGGCTCATCACTTCTCGGACTGGTTGGTCACCTCTGGCGGCAAGCCGGGCAGGCCCGGTCCTGGCCGAATCGTCGAAAGGTTCGGCGACCAGAAGGTCGGGTACGACGGCGACCGGGCACAGCGCCTCACGCAGACACCGCCCGGTCGCGGTGGAGCGCACAGGGTCGGTGCCTGGTGCACGACCCAGCACCAGGAGTTCGGCGCCCTGCGATCGAGCCGTCAGGGTGTCAACGAGCAAGCCGTGCACAACCTCCTGGGACACCCGCTGCCGCCTCCGGTCGCCTGGCGGCACCGTTTCGTCCACGACGGCCTGCAGTGCCGCCGCGAGCTCACGGCTCTTGGCGTACTCCTCCCTACGCAGCTGAGGCTTCCGGCCAGCGGTGGATTCAGGGACGACCGACACCACAGCGACCTCGACGAGCAGACGCTCGGCCTGCATAGCCGCCCACCTCACCGCATGCACGCTGGCCGGCGACCCGTCGACACCCACCACGATCGGCCGCTGCATGAGTCACCGCCGGGGGTTGTGCCCGGGCCGGTATGGCGGCCCGGGCTTCGCAGAACCTGTCAGATGCCGAGATCTCAAGCCAAGAAGGGAAATCATGATGACCAATCCGTGGACTCGTTTCGACCCTCGCTCAACCGGGCGTCGGCGGAGCAGAGGCCAAGGGCCCAACGCTGAGTAGAGAGATCCGACATCGCGCACCGGCCTTTGTCGCCCGATCGATGGTCAGCGGCCAGGGTGGCGGTGACAACAGGGTGGACGCCGAGCATTCCACCCCGGGCGTACGGTCGTTCGACGATCTTGCCGAAGCCAACGAGGGCGACCTGGTGGGTAGATGACGCCGTAGACGGCTTCGACGCCGAGGTCGCCGAGGTTGGTGATGGTGAGAGTCCCGGAGGTGAGTTCGGTGCCGCGCAGCCGTGCGGTGCGGGCGCGGGCGCGGGTCACCAGGTCGCGGAGGCGGGCCATCAGCTCAGTAAGGGCCAATGTGTCCGCCGCCATGATCGCGGGGTGACCTGGCCGCCGCCGCGGAGCGCAACGGCGATGCCGAGGTTCACGGTCGTGGCCGGCTCGAAATGGTCGTCCATCCAGAAGCCATTGACCTCGCGGACCCGGGTGGCTGCCACGGCGGTCGCCTCCATGAGCAGGGCGGCGGGGACTCCGTACGTCCACCGGAAGTTCGCGGTTACGCCTGCCAAGCCAGTCCAGAGCGTCGTGCAGGTCGAGGGTAGTCCCGAGGTAGTAGTGCGGGATCTGTTTCTTCGACCGCGCCATCAGCCTGGCGATGGCCCGTCGGGTCGCCTCGGTACGTTTGCCTTCCTCCATGTCCGCGCCCAGTGCCGGCGCGGTGAACTCAGCGACCCCACTGGTGCTGGTGTCTTCCGTGTGGTGGGCGTTCACGATCGGGGTCCGGCAGCGTCGGTTTTGGCTGAGGGCCCGCCGATGGTCCGCTTCACTGCCCCCACGATGTCGGCGGGTTGGGCAGGGCCGCCTGCTCGAGGTGTCGTGCGTACGGAATGGGGACCTCGGCGGTGCACACCCGCTCGACGCGCGTCGAGGTCGTAGGACGCCTGCTCTGTGAGGCGAGCGCTGATCTCCGGCGACAGACTGCCGGTCCGCCATCCTCGTCGACGATCACGACCCGGTGGGCACGGCGTACGGAGTCGAGGATGGTGGCGTCGTCGAGCGGTCGGAGCGTACGCAGGTCAATGACCTCAGCATCGATCCCGTCGTGTGCCAGTTCGTCTGCGGCCGTGAGCGACGTGGGCAGCATGCCGCCGTAGGTGATCTGGTGACGTCGATGCCTGGACGCCTGATCGCCGCGTTGTCGATGTCGACCGGACCGGCGTCCTCGTCCAGCGCGCCGAAGCAGCCGCCGTAGCGGCCGATGTCCTCACCCACCAAGAACACCCGATCGTCGCGCAGCAGCGCGTCGCGGATCGCTGCTCGCATTGCTTCGCGGTACGTGATCTTGGCTGTGTTCATAGCCTTGGCGGGGCTCATGAGCGTGCCTTTGCCGTGCGCTCTCGATGTTCTTGCGGCTGCGGGCGTTCTGAATAGACAAACCGGGTCAAGTCCTCCGCCGGTTCGAGGGGACCGACTTCGGCGGCCTCGATCGCGCGGCTGAGTTCGTCGGCGAGTTCGCGTTCGAACGCGTCCAGGGCCTGGTTCATCGAGGTGGCTGTCAGCACGCATCCGGGCGGCAAGGGTGTCGATGGGTCGTGTTCCTTCCAGCGTGCGATCTCGACCTTGTCTCGGTAGCGGTCGGGGTCGTACATCGAGTGCGACCGGAACCGGTATGTGCGCAGCTCCACCAAACACGGACCATGGCCGGCGCGGATCACCTCGATCGCCCGCGCGGCTGTCTCCTCGACCGCGAGCACGTCCATACCGTCCACCGGCCAGGCGGGCATGCCGTGCGAACTTGCACGCAAGGCCAGGTCGGTGACGGCTTGGGTCCGGTCGATCGCCGTGCCCATCGCGTACAGGTTGTTCTCACAGGCGAACAGCGCCGGCAACCGCCACAGCGCGGCAGGGTTCATGCACTCGTGAAACTCGCCCCCGGCCACCGCGCCGTCGCCGTTCGGCGCCTCCGGTTGCTACCTACACGGCCGAGATCAGGCCATAGTGGCCGTCGTACCGCCAGTACATGACCCGACCCCGCCCGGAGTCAGCGTCGAGGTAGAACACAAACGGTTCGCCGCCCACATCCAGCCGCTGCCGAGCCGCCAACTCCGACAAAACTGGTGGTGGGCCATCTACGACAAACTGACCTTCGGCACGATGGGCCCGTTGCATACGTGGTGGCGCATGGAGTCCGATCCTCCCGTCCTCGCGACGGTAGACCACCGCGTCCGTTCCGGTCCTACGATCGGTGAACACATAGAAGTCATGATCGAGCAGTTCCATCTGCTCGGCTGCCTCCTGCGCTGACACCGGCTCGAGTGCGAACGTCTTGCGGCGCACCACCTCCCGCTCTGCAGCCGGTCTCGGATAGTGCGGGACCAGACGCCTGGGCAGGTCGCCGTGGCGCCACTCGTGCGCGGGACGGATGCCCGTTCTACGAGCCTGCGTGCGCTTCCGGTCACGAAGGTGGATCAAGCGGCGGCGAAGCCGGTCCTCCACCAGGTCCGCGGCTTCCCACACATCGCGCGCGGCGACCATGACCCGCACGGGGGTTCCGTTCATGTCCAAATCGACCTCAATGCGAGCGGGACGCTCCCGAGCAGGATCACGGTCGACGCCGACCACGACGTCCGCGTGGAGGACACGTACGTGCGTGTGAGTAAGCACGTGCTCAACCTTGGCGACCGCATAGGCACACGCCCTGTCAGGCGCATCACCACGGACCGTCAATCGGACCGGCACGGCCGGTGGCGCAGGCTTCGACATCAACGACCACTCCCTGAGGCCTCACCCGACGGATAAAGACGCCCGCGACGCTCGATTTGTCGAGCCTCGGACAAAGTGCAGACCTGCAGAACAATTTCCCTTCGCCGGCATTGTCCGGATCAGGTGATTGGGAGTCGTCTGGGCGGATCTTGCGATCCGCTCCGACCTCTCAGCCCTCATCGGGCTCCCCCGCTTGCTCCGCAGGCCTACTGAGGATGCTTCTCCGTCTGCTCGGCGTACGCGTAGGGCCCAATGCCAGGTACATTGCTGGTCCTTTGTTGTACTCCGACATAGTTATCCTCGATCGCGACGGCGCGGAATCGTGCAGCCTCTGCTCCCGGGCGCGCCGACACCAGTGACTGCCACGCCCCGCGCCAACACCGCTCATCAGCCGCGCCTGGCCCGTGTCACCATCTAGGGCAAGGCGCGGCCCGGGTCGCGTTGGACGGCGCTGATGGCATCGGCCAGCAGATCGTCGAGAGGGACGATGCGCACATCGTCACCGTCGTCATCACCCGATCACCGCCGTCCCTGCGCATGCCCAGGGTGGACGGCCGGAGTGATCATGTGGGAAACGAACCAGTCACACGCCTCATCGGCGACCGCGTCGAGGGCACCCGGCTCCTCGAACAAGTGCGTTGCGCCGGGAACGACGGCGAGCCGCTTCTCACACCGCAGCAGGGCATGGGCCTTGCGGTTGAGGTCGAGCACGACGGCGTCGGCACCGCCGACGATCAGGAGGGTCGGCGCCCGCACCGAACGTAGCTTCTGCATCGCCAGATCAGGCCGCCCGCCTCGCGACACAACGGCCCGCACAGCAATATCGGGCTCGGCCGCCGCCCACAGGGCCGCCGCGGCTCCCGTACTCGCGCCGAAATAGCCGAGCTGGCCATGAGACGCCAGCGGCTGCGAACGCAGCCACCGGATGGCCTGGACAAGGCGCTCGGCCAACAGCGCGATGTCGAACACGTTGGACCTGTCGACCTCTTCTGCGGGTGTCAGCAGGTCGAACAACAACGTGCCGAGGCCCGCGCGGTTCAGGACGGCGGCCACATAGCGGTTACGCGGGCTATGCCGGCTACTTCCGCTGCCGTGTGCGAAGATGACCAACCCGCCGGCGCCGTCAGGCACCGTGAGATGTCCGGCCAGTCGCACCGCCCCGGCAAGGACCTGCACCTCCTCGCTGAAGGGTGGGTCCCCCACCGAGTCGCCCGAGGCTCTGGTCGACGGATCGGTCGAGTCGGAGGTCGCCGCCCGGTGCAGAAGTTCCACAACTTCCCTGTCCGGGGTTTGAGTGAAGTCGCGGTAGAACTGCCCGATGGCGTAGAACTGGCTCGGTGTGTGCAGGCAGACCACCTCGTCGGCGTCCTTCTCCACCATGACGACCGCATGAGGCGATGCCACTGGGACCGCGACGACGACCCGTGCCGCGCCGAGCGAACGCGCGACCTGGCAGGCCGCCCGCATCGTCGCCCCGGTCGCGATGCCGTCGTCGACCACGACCGCGGTCCGGCCCTGCAGCGAGATGGCCGGTCGGTCACCCCGGTAAGCCCGGATCCGCCGCGACAACTCGGTACGCTCGCGTGCCTCCGCCGCGATGATCTCCTCCTCGGTGACGTTTGCGGCGCGGACGATCGCGTCGTTCACCAGGCGTACGCCACCCTCACCAATCGCACCCATCGCAAGCTCGGGCTGGAACGGAACGCCCAGTTTGCGGACAACCAACACATCCAGCGGGGCGCCGAGTGCACTGGCCACCTCGAACGCCACCGGAACACCGCCCCGTGGCAGGCCCAGCACCACGACATCGGATCCCCTCAGATGCCGCGCCTCACCCGCTAGCCGCCGGCCGGCATCGACACGATCGACAAACAACATCACAGCCACCTACCGAGTCGAGTCCTTCCCATCGATGCAAGGGCTGCCTCCTCCTTCGAAGCAGGCTGCTTCTTCGATGCAAGGACTGCGGACCCGCAGGAGGCAGTGGCGAAGGTCCCACCCCGCACCGCCAGCCGACCTCGACCCCTGATCCTCCAGCCAGATATGTCCGCCACGGACAAGGCTGTGACCTTCGCCGGGCCCGGCAAGGACCGTTGCCGGTCCCCTGCGCACCTGAGGGCGGGATCGTAAAACTGGGCGATCAGGATCGAGGCCGTGCGATGAAAGCTCGCATTGTGGCGGGAGCTGCCGGCCGACCGCTCGCTGCCGCCATCACGACAGAGTTGGGGATCGAACCAACCGCGTGCGTAGTGGAACGGTTCCCCGACGGGGAGGTACGGCCCACCGTGGCATGCGTGAGCGGTGGCGATGTGTACGTGGTTCAGCCAACCGGTCCGCCGGCTGGCTCGCACGTGGTCGAGTTGCTGCTCATTCTCGACGCCTGCCGACGCGCCGGCGCCGACCGGATCACCGCAGTCGTGCCGTACTTCGGATATGCCCGACAGGATCGCCGCAGCCGCGGCGGCCAGGCTGTCGGCGCGCGCGTCGTTGCCAACGCGATCGCGTCGACCAAGGTCGACCGACTCGTTGTCGTCGATCCACACACCCCTGCACTGGAGGCGATGTGCGCCATGCCGGTAGAGATGCTGACGGCGGTGCCGATCCTGGCACATGCGCTTCGCGCGTCGATTCCCAGCGACGCCATCGTCGTCGCGCCGGATCTTGGCGCGGTCAAGCTCGCCGAACACTACGCTTCACAGCTCGGCACCCGAGTGGTGGTCGTACGCAAGACCAGGGAAACTGGCACGCGGGTGCGGGCAGAAGAAGTCGTCGGCAACATCCGCGGCCGCCCGGCAGTCATCGTCGACGACATGATCAGCACCGGCGGGACGATCGAAGCAGCAGTACGAACACTGCTCGAGCACGGCGCAGCACCGGACATGGTAGTCGCCGCGACACATGGCCTTCTGGTCAGACCCGCAACAGACCGGCTGGACGCACTTCCGATCCGGCGCATCCTGGTCACCGACACCATTGACCAACGGGAGAAAAAGCCTCCGTCAGTCGACGTACACTCCATCGCTCCCATGCTCGCCGACGCCATTGGTCGACTTCACCGCGGCCAAGCACTCGACGAACTGCTCATCCGTACCTGACCCGTCAATGGCAGTCGTGGCGGCCCGGCGATGAGGAGCGAAACAGACCTGCAGAGCAAGCTTCTAGCCGCCGACGACCTGCGCGTGATGTCGGCGGGATCGTCGTCGAGGTTCACCGCGACCGACCGGGTCGGATCATTGTCGGCACTGGCAGACGTGCAGAGCTAGCGCGAGGGGCAGGCGTTTGCCTGGTCGGGACCTTTGCCACTGTCGGGCTGGGTGACGTTGGCCATTACATCGAACGAGGGGACCTCACCGGAAGGACCGAACCATGTCCGATGAGCTGGAGCGGCACAAGGCCCAGCGAGAGGCACTCGCCCGCACGAGGCGGGCCGGACGCGACCTGGTCGACATGATCAGCCGATATCTGGGCGTAGCTGCGCGCCAGGAGCGGACGACCCACCCCGGACAGACGACCGCCGGAGCACCGCACAGAGTGCGCCAGGAGACTCCGAACCAGCACACGAGCCAGAGTCGCCAAGAACCCAGCGACCGCGATGCACGTGGCTGACTCTCCCTACCGTGGAACGATCGCCGGCACGGTTCGGTACCAATGCGGCCGCCATGATCAACCGTCACTCCCGTCGTTCCGGCAAGCCAAGGGTGCCACCAAGACGTCGCCCGAGGCTAGAAGCAACAGTCGTCACATGTGGAAAGGATCGCCCATGCGGGTCGAAGAGGTCTATCGACCAGGAGCACTCATGTGCAACGCAACCGATCCGCTCTCGGCAGTCGCGCGGGAGATGACCTCGAAGCACGTCGGGGCGCTCGCCGTCCTTGACGGCAACATCATCATCGGGATCGTCTCCGAACGCGACATCGTGCGTGCGGCTGCCGAAGGCGTTGACACCGCACACGCCAGGGCAGGTACGTTTGCCAGCACCGACGTGCAGACCGCCAGGTTCGCCGAAGACACCACAGACGTCGCACGAAGGATGCTCGACGCCGGGATACGCCATCTGCCCGTCGTACAAGACCACACCGTGGTTGGCATGATCGCGATGCGCGACCTGCTCGCGATCGAAGCCTGGCTATGACCATCAGCTCGGCCATTGCCGTGAGGCGTTAGCCGACAGTGCGGCCGCCGCTGAGGTGGCGAATGGTGACTCCCTGCCGCACCAACGCCACTCAGCCTTGGGAGGCGGCAGGTTGTGGGGGCAGGGACCGTCGGGTCTCTCCGATGACGAGGGCCAGAACGCCGACGACGGCGGCGATCACGGCCGCGTAGGCGAAACCACCGGCCAAGCCCGCCAGGCCGAGCATCGCTCCGGTGACTGCCGCCGTCAAGAGGGAGCTGACATCGCAGGCGAGGCGCCAACCGATCGCGGCCGCCTCCTTCGTGGCCGCCACGTCGACGATCATCGCGACCGGGACCACCCGGACGGCCGACATCACGAAGCCCATCGCCGTACTCAACAGGAAGTAGCCAAGCAGAGGCAGGTCGACCAGTGCGATGAGCAGGGCAAGGACACTGAGGCAGGCGGAGATGACGACCACGGGCCTGCGTCCGAGCCGGTCGGCCAACCGGCCGCTCAGCAGGATCCCGCCCATCTCGGAGACCGACATGCACATCGTCGCCGCCGCCACCTCCTGGACACTGGCGCCCAGGCTGTGGCCGAGCAGGGGGAGCAGCGTCATTCCGGCCGCGCTCCGCAGGCCGAACCCCAGTCCGGCCGCCGCCAGGGCGGACCGGGTCCGCCAACCCTGGAAAACCTGCAGACGCGGCAGGCCGAACTCCGGGCGGGCTGCCACGGGCATCGACGGTAAGGCGAACTGCGCCACGAGAGCGGTCGCGACATTGACGACACCGCAGACCGCGAAGCCCCATCGCATGCCGGTGAGCCCGCCCGCGATGCTCGCCACCGCGCCCACGATGAGTGGGCCGATCGTCATCCCGAAGAAGGAGCAGAAATTGAACCGTGCGATCTCACGCCCCTCCCGCCCGGCGGACGCGAGACGCAGAGCGGTGTGGAAGCCCGCGCCCACGATAAAGGCGACCGCGAGTCCCTGCAGGACGCGCGCTCCGGTCATCAGGGTGAGATTGGGGCTCACCGCCGTCACGAAGGAGCCGACACCGAAAAGGAGGTAGCCGCCCACGAGCGCGTGCCGGACGTTGACCCGCGGAACCACTCGACTGCAGAGCAGATCCATACAGAGAAACGACGCGAACATCGACGAGACGATCAACGCGGCGAGACTGTCGGACGCTCCCAACGCCTTCGCGTACAGTGCCGTGATCGGCGCCGTCATCGCCATACCAAGACTTCCCGAGGCGATGCTGGCGTAGAACCACCGGGACGAGAAGCCCTTCCGCTTCGCACCTTCCGATGGGCTTCGGTCTTGTGCGGGACCACCGCGAGGAGGGCAGATAACCGCCCCCTCGCGGATGGTCATTCCCGGTGCGACAGATGAGCCCGGTGCCACGGATGGGCCCGGTGCCGCAGACGAGCCAGGTGAGGCTGGGTCAGACACTCCCGTCACGCGTCCAACTGCGACGCGATGGGCGGGACCCGCAGATGCCAGTCGGTCGCCCGCTGGTAGGCGTCTGCCACGCGGAGGACCGTGGCTTCGGCGAACGGCTTGCCCACGATCTGCATAGAGATCGGAAGCCCCGAGGAACTGAAGCCGCACGGAACGGCGACCGCCGGGAGGCCAGTGAGGTTCCAAGGGCCGGTGAAGCTCGGCGAGTGGATCATCGACTCGGCCGACATCTCGTCACTGCGCGGGGCCGGCTTGGCCCACGTCGGTGTCACGATCACGTCGTACGACGAGAACACCTTGGCGACCTTGCGGCAGAAGAGCGTCCTGAATCGCTGGGCCTGCCAGTAGTCGGCCGCCGAGAAGAGCGCGCCACGGCCGATCGTGATCCGGGTGTGGCAGCCGTAGTCGGTCCACCGGTGGACGAGGTTGTCCCGATGGTAGGAGTACGCCTCCGCCGCCATCGTCACGCTGTTGGCGACCTTGGCCTGATTGGCGTACGGGATCTCGGTCTCCGCGACCGCCGCGCCCGCCTCTTTGAGGACGTCGACCGCCGCCAGCACCCCCGCTCGCACCTCGTCGTCGAGGCCGTCCGCATCGAAGAAGTACGGCATGGGCACTCCGATGCGCGTGCCCTCGACGCTCCCGGTCAGTGCTTCGGTGTACGCCGGAACCTCCACCTTCGCGGCGTAGACGTCACCGGGGTCATAGCCCGCCATCACTTCCAGTAGCAGCGCACAGTCGTAGGCGCTCCGGGCCATCGGACCCACCGAGTCGAGGGTGTAGCCCAGGGGAACGACGCCGTTCTTCGGCACTCGACCGAACGTCACCTTCAGGCCCGTGTGGCCGTTCATCGCCGCCGGGAAGCGCACCGATCCACCCGTGTCCGTGCCGAGCCCACCCAGGGCCAGGCCGGCGGAGACACCGTTGCCCGTGCCCGCACTCGACCCCCCGGGCGTGTGGTCGAGGTTCCACGAGTTGCGCGGGATCAGGAACCCCTTGTCGGGATCGGGCATGCCGCACGCGTACTCGCTCGTCGTGCTCTTGCCGACGAACACCGCCCCTGCCTCACGCAGCCGCGCCACGACGGGCGCATCGACGCCCTTCCCCCACTCCGGGTCGAGCACCCGGCTGTTCGCGGTCGTCGGCGCGTCCTTGGTGGCGATGATGTCCTTGACCGCCAGGGGAATCCCCTGCAGGGGTCCCGCGTCGGAGCCGTCCGCAAACGCCTTGTCCGCCGCGGTCGCGGCCTCCAACGCCGACTCCTCCGTCACGGTGACGTAGGTGCCGAGGGCTTCGTTGAGCTTGCTGGTCTTCTTCAGGATTCCGGTCGTCAGCTCGACCGAGGTCAAAGTACCCGTACGCAACGCTGCGGCGGCATCCTTGATCGTCAGTGGGAGTTCGTGTGACATCGATCCTCCGATCTGGGTATGGGAGATCAGGCGTAGGAGGGTTCAGGGCGTACGGAGGCCTCAGGAACAGGGGCGTTCAGGCGTAGCGGGCGGCGGGATCGAACGAGAGCGCCGGATCCTCCATCTCGAGCTCCGGCAGATACAGCTCGTCGGCCTGCGCCCTGATGGTGGGGTAGACGCTGACGATCCGCTCGAACTCCTCGTCCGACACGGTGAGGTGGGCGGCCGTCAAGAGTCCCTTGACGGCCTCGGTGCTCGTGGTGGAGTCCATTCATCCTCCTTGGGTAGATGTGTGCAGATGGCACGACACCAGGTGGGCGTGCTCGGCCTCAGCCAGTGCCGGTGGCTGCTCGGAACAGATGTCCATGACGAAGGGACAGCGGGTCCGGAAACGACAGCCGCTCGGCGGGTTCAGCGGACTCGGCATCTCTCCGCTGACGACCGGCTCCTCCAGCTTCCGCTTCGTGGGGTCGAGTGAGGGGATCGACGCGAGAAGTGCCTGACTGTAGGGATGTAGCGGTTCCCTGTACAACGCCTCGGCACTGCAGCTCTCGACGACATGGCCGAGGTACATCACCGCCACCTGGTCACTCATGTACTCCACGACGTTGAGATCGTGGCTGATGAAGACGTAGGTGAGGTGGTAGGTCTCCTGCAGGTCCTTGAGAAGGTTGAGGATCTGCGCCTGGATCGACTTGTCGAGGGCAGACACCGCCTCGTCCAGCACGATCAGCCTGGGTTGGAGAGCCAACGCGCGGGCGATGTTGACCCGCTGGCGCTGGCCACCACTGAGCTGGTGTGGGTAGTAGCCCGCGTAGTTGGCGTGCAGGCCGACGTCTTCCAGAACCTTCGAGACACGCGTCCGGATCTCGTCCTTGCCGATGCCCTGCACACGAAGGGGAAAGGCGATCGACTCGCCGATCGAGGCGCGTGGGTTGAGGGCGGAGTACGGATCCTGGAAGACCATCTGCATCTGCTCGACGACCTTGCGGGGGCGCCGTTTCCTGGCCGGAAGCGGTGTGCCGTCGAACCGGATCTGGCCGTCGTCAGCGGCGTAGAGGCCGAGGATGACCCGCGCCAGGGTCGACTTGCCGCAGCCCGACTCGCCCACGATGCCCAGGGTCGAGCCTTCCGGCACCACCAGGGACACGCCTTCTACCGCCGAGACCTTCGCCCGGCGCAAGCCGAGCTTGACGCTGAACGCCTTGGCGAGCCGCTCCACCTCGAGCAGGGCGCCTGCATCTGTTCCGATAGCTGTCGTCGTTGGCATGTCAGCTCCCCTAGTCGAGCCGGGAGTCCATCGCTTCGCGCAGCGCATCGCTGGCGGTGTTGAACGCGACGGACGTGAGGAAGATGAAGAGCCCCGGCAGAGCCACCACCACGGGGGCGACGTAGATCGATCCACGGAGGCTGTTCAACATGTAGCCCCACTCGGGCGCGGGTGGCTGTGATCCCAGGCCGAGGAAGCTGAGGCTGGCCGCGATGATCATCGAGACACCAACAAGCCCTGATGCGTAGACGATGATCGGGTTCAGGACGTTGGGCAGCAGCTGGCTGCGGACCAACGTGAACCTACCGGCGCCACTGAGTCGCGCGGCCTCCATGTATTCCTGGATGGCCACCTCACGCGTGGCCGACTCCGCCACTCTGGCCAGCGGCGGGACGAACACGATCGTGACCGCGATGATCGAGTTCATCAGACCGGGTCCGAGAGAAGCGCCGACCGCGATGGCCAGCAGGATCGCCGGAAAGGCGTACAGCATGTCCATCGTGCGCATCAGCACCGTGCCGACCACGCCACCGACGAAGCCCGCCCAGGTGCCGATCAGCGTGCCGACGATCGTCGCCGCCAGCGGTGGGATGAAGCCCGCCGCCAGCGACAGTCTCCCGCCATAGAGCAACCGGGCCAGCATGTCGCGGCCCTGCTCGTCGGTGCCGAGGATGTGACCCTTGCTGAACAGTCCCTGCAGACGCTCGGTCGGATTGCCAAGCAGCGGGTCGTACGACGTCAGGAGCGGCGCTAGGATGGCCGAGCCCACGAGCAGCATCACGACGATCAGCGCCCCCACGCCGGCCTTGCTCCGCAGGAACCGCCGAGCGGTCTCGGACCAGAAGGTCCGGACCTCGACGCCGACCTCCTGCTGATACCACGCGTCCCGTAGTTCCTCGACGGTGCGAGCCGACGCTTCCGTTACCGCCATGGTTCCTCCTCCCATCGGCGACTGCCCGACCTCATACGACTGCCCTCATACGACTGCCCTCATACGGCTGGCCGACCTCATACGCCTGGCCGACCTCATCCGACTGCCCGCCGGAGGCGCGGATCGATGGTCGCCTGCATGAGGTCGACGACCAGGTTCACCAGGACGAAGGTGAGCGCGATGACGAGCGTCGCGCCCTGCACGACCAGCAGGTCGCGCGCACTGATGGCGTTGAACACCAGCAGGCCCATGCCGGGCCACCGGAAAATCGTCTCGACCAGGACCGAACCGCCAAGCAGGTAACCGATCTGGAGGCCCGAGGTTGTGAGCACGGGCGAGATCGCGTTCTTCAGAACGTGCCGGATGGTGTCGACCGCCCCCAGGCCCTTTGCCCGGAGGGTCTGGACGAAGTCCGCTCCGTAGGTCTCCACGATGCTCGCGCGCGTCACCCGTGCCGTGATCGCCACCGTGGCAAGAGATCCCGCGATCATCGGCATGAGGAGATGGCGGAGGAACTCCACCGGCCCCTCGTCCAGCACCGCCCCGCCTGAGGGGAGAACGTTCAACGTGGCGGAGAACAGGATCAGCATCAGGACCGCCAGGAAGAACGACGGAATGCTGAGCCCGGTGAGGCTGAAGCTGGAGATCAACCGGTCGGTGAGGCTGCCGCGGCGCACACCGGCGGCGAACCCCAGCACGACGCCGAGCGTGAGGCCGAACACCGCCGAACACCCGGCGAGGACAGCGGTGTTGACCCATGCCTGGCCGAGCAGGTCGGTGACCTCACGCCGGCGGTAGGGCGAGTAGCCGAGGTCGCCCGACACCGCATCGCCCAACCAGTGCGCGTAGCGCACCGGCAGCGGGTCGTCGAGGCCGAGGTCACTCCGGATCCTGGCGATCTCCTCCTTCGAGCTGTCGTCCCCGATGAAGGCGGCGGCCGGGTCGCCGGGGAGCACCGTCATCAGCAGGAAGATGATGGCGGTGACCCCCAGCAGGATCGGGATCGCCATGGCCGTACGCCGTAACGCGATCGCCAGCATGGCTACTCCTCCACCCAGATCCGGGTGAAGTCCACCCACCAGGACTGCGGGTGCACGTAGCCGTGCACATTCGGCGACATGACGCGCAGGTTGAGGTCGTGCATCCAGAAGAGGAAGAACGCGTCGTCCAGCGTGACGTCCATCATCTTCTGCAGGTAGCGGTGTTGCTCGTCCTCGTCGAAGGTGGCCGCCGCCGCGAGGTAGTTCTTGTCGATGTCCGGATCACAGGTTCCGGCCGCGTTGGGCAGGCCGCCCGGGCGTTCGCAGAGGAAGGAGAAGGCATAGCCCGTCGGCGTCATTCCGGCCGCTGGCGACGACCAGAGGATGTCCAGATCGGACCACTGTTTGGTGTTCAGACCTTCGATGCCGACAGTCAGCAGCGTGTTCCACTCCATCGGCGCGAGTTCGACGTCGACACCGATCGCCTTGAAGTCGGACTGGAGCTTCTGCATCATCGGCTCCGGGAACATGTTGCCGGAACCTCCGGTGGTGTAGCCGAACTTGAGCTTGAGCTCGCCCGGCTTGTATCCCGCCTCCGCCAGCAGCTTCTTCGCCTTCGCCGGGTCGTAGCTGTAGCCCGGCCGGTCCCTGGTGAAGTCGGGATGACCGTCGTAGACGTACTGACTTGCCGGATATCCGACGTCGTTGATCAGAGCCGCCGTGCCCTTGCGGTCAAGGGCGTAGTTGAGCGCCTGGCGCAGCTTGAGGTTGTCCTTGAACGGCGGACGGAACATGTTGAACCGCGGCATGATGCCGTGGGGATACTTGCCGAGAAGGACCTGGAAACCCTCGGCCTTCAGCTGCTCCAACGCGTCGGGCGAAGGAACCTCCGACCAGTCGACCTCCCCGGCCTGCACCGCCGCCATCCGGGCCGCCGGCTCCGGCTGTGGAAGCAGCACGATCTTGTCCAGCTTCGGCCTACCACGCCAGTAGTCCTTGTTGGCGACGAGTTCCATGACCTCGCCGTCGACGTACTTCGCGATCTTGAACGGGCCCGTGCCGCTGGCGTGCGCGTTGTAGTCCTCATTGCCGTACTTCTTCACCGCCGTCGGGCTCGGGATGTAGGTGTGCGCGAGGTCCCACAACAGCCAGGCGTAGGGCTGGGTGGTCGTGATCTCGACCGTCGTGTCGTCGATCTTCTTCCAGCTCTTGAAGAACCGGAAGAAGTTCCCGGCACGTGGCGCGTCGGCCTCGGAGTAGTACTCGAACTCCGGATCCTTCATCCGGTTGATCTGGAAGATCACCGCGTCGGCATTGAACGGCGAGCCGTCGTGGAACTTCACGCCCTTGCGGAGCTTGAACGTCCACCGGGTCTTGTCATCGGAGATCTCCCATGACGTCGCCAGGCCGGGGTGCGGAGTCGGGATCTTCTCCGCTTGCTCGACATTGAGGTGGGTCAGTCCGTCATAGACGTTGTTGCCAACGAATCGGTAACCCTCGTAGCCCTCGTTCGGCGGCGTTGCCGGGAACGGGATGTTGCCGGCGGACATCGCGATGCGCAGGGTGCCGCCCGTGCCGTTGGCCTTGGCCTCGCTCGTCTTGTCGCCTCCGCCGCCACAGGCGGCGAGAAGGGACATGACGATCAGGGCCGCTCCGGCGACCATGGCCGCAGATCGTCGAGGGCCTCGGACTGTCGCACGTCGGCGAGTCAAGCGGCGACGCGGGGCCATCCCCCGCAGTCGACTCCCCGTGTCGGAATCTTCCACCATGTCGTTCCTGCTTTCGGTTGTCAGCTGGCCCTGCGGACGGTCGAGTGCTCGGTGGTCAGCAGGCAGCGGCTCCAGCGTTCGTTAGCGAGCGGGATCGGCTCCGGTCGCTGCTCCCAGCACGCGACCGTGGCGACGTCACACCGAGGGGCGAAGGAGCACCCGTTCGGCAGCCTCGAAAGGCTCGGAGGCGCGCCGGGTATCGCACGCGGCCGCACGACCTGGCTGGGCTGCACGTTGGCCTCCACCAGGCCACGGGTGTAGGGATGGGCGGGCTCGAGGAGCACCTGGTCGACCGGCCCCATCTCGACGATCCGGCCGGCGTACATCACGGCGAGGTCGTCGGCGACCTCGGCGGCCACGGCGAGGTCGTGCGTCACGATGACGACGCCCATCTGCCTGCTCCGTTGAAGATCACGCAGAAGCTGCAGAATCCGCGCCTGCACAGTGACGTCCAGCGCGGTCGTCGGCTCATCGGCCAGCAGGACCTTGGGTTCACAGGCGAGTGCCATGGCGATGACCACCCGCTGGCGCATCCCACCGCTCAGCTCGAACGGATAGGTCTTGAGCCTTTCTGCCGGAGAGGGGATCTGCACCAGCTCCAACAGTTCGAGCGCCCGTTGACGTGCTTGGGCCTTGCTCAGCTTGAGGTGCCGACGCAGCGTCTCCACCAACTGCTTCTCGACCGTGTAGACGGGATCGAGAGCGGTCAGGGGATCCTGGAACACCATCGACACGTCGCGGCCACGGGTGGCGGCCCGCTCGCTCTTGCCCAGGCCCAGCAACTCCCGACCGTGCAGGAGAACCTCGCCGGTGATCAGAGCGCTGTCCGGTTGGATGCCGAGAATGGAGCGCAGCATCGCGCTCTTGCCGCTCCCGGACTCGCCGATGACCCCGAGAACCTTGCCCTTCTCCAGACGAAACGAGACGTCGTTCACCGCCCGCAGAGATCCGCCGTTGGTACGGAACTCCGTCGACAAATCGCGGACCTCGAGCGCGACGTCCGACATCGCGTGGTCGGCGCCGGACTCCTTGTTCAAGAGAGTTACGCTCACGTGCTCGTACCTTTCTCGCGATGGCTGTGGACTTCTTGTGGGTAGGGTCGACACTCGGGCCGGCAATCCGCCGGTCCGTCATGTTCCTGTGAAGGTTGGTGCGTCAGGCGCTCCGACCGGCTTCGTCGGCTGGCACCGCGTCGTCGCCTGGCACCGCTCGGTTGCCCGACTGCGCATCGGGAGACCGTCGGCGGACCATGCGGTTGGCGACGACGAACCGGTCACCCCTCACCCGGCCGAAGCCGTATTGGATGGGCCTGCCGTTCGTTCCGCGCACCAGACGCTCCATCAGCAGCAGCGGTGCTCCGATCGGAACGCCGAGGACCGGCGCCGTCGCCGGATCGGCCGTGATCGCCTGCAGCTTGAGTTCGGACAGCTCCACGTCACAGCCCAGCACCGTTTCCAGCAGGTCGTAGACCGATACGGTGAGCGTGGCACCCGGTCGCAAAAGGGGTTCTGCGATGTCGATCGGGAACCACAGGGACCGAACGGCCAGTGGACGTCCGTCGAGATAGGTGAGGTGTTCGAGAAAGACGACCTCGGTGCCGAGTTTCCCGAGCTGCAACTGCTCGGCGACCAGCGACGGCGCTGGTATCCGGTCGAGGTCGAGGACGTCCCAGGAGACTCGAGATCGGCCGGACTCGAGCCCGTCAGAGAGGCCTTGTGCCACGTCAATACCAAGGTTGGAGCGTTGCGGAGCCACCACGAACGTGCCGGCGCCCTGCAGGCGCTCGATCAACCCTTCCGAACGAAGGAGGTCGAGCGCCTCGCGGATGACGCCCCGACTCACGCCGTGCCCGACGACGAGTTCGCCCTCGCTCGGAAGGACCCCACCGCTCGGCGCCGCGAGGATCTCGGCCCGCAACACATCACGGACCCGGCGCACCACACTCTGCCGATGCCTGTTCTGCCACAGGTTTCGACTGAGAGCGTCCTTCCTCGTGGACACCGTCCGAGTCTCCCCGACCGGCATTTCCTGGTTGAAACGCCGAGGTAAGGCATGAGAGACCTGCGTTGATCTTGATCCTGTGCCCGCCGCGTGGACGTACGGTTGGTTGATCATCTCGCACCCGCCGATGACATCGGTGTGGCTCCGCTCTACGTCGCGCGCTCAGGCAGTCACGGCGATGATGTCGTCGTATGCCACCGACTGCTGGAAGGCGTACGCCACCCTCAGCAACAGTGGATCCTCGAACATCCGGCCGATCAGCTGCATGCTCACCGGTAGGCCGGCCGACTTGCCGCACGGCACCGCGAGCGCCGGATGGCCCGTGTAGTTGAACGGCTGGGTGTTGCGTGCCGCCTTGAAGGCCGCCATGTTCAGGCCGTCCTCGAGAATCTCCAGCTCACCAGTCGGCGGGTCATACTTTGGAGCCTTCAGGATGCAGGTTGGCATGAGCAGGACGTCCACGTCGGCCAGCGCGGTGTCGTAGGCCTTGATGAACGACGACCGAACGTTCTGAGCCTTGGCGTAGACCTGGCCATGGAAGTTGCGTCGGCTGAACTCCGCCACCAGGTAGTTGAGCTTGGTGCGGGGGTTGAGCAGGTCGGCGTGCATCGTCCGCATCCTGTGGACCGCCGCGATGATCGACGCGGGGTAGTAGGTCCTGGCATAGACGCCGAGGAAGCCGGTGTCGAAGGCAGCCCGGGAGCCTTCGGGGCCGAGTGCCATGGCCGCCTTGCTGACCTGCAGGTGGGCGGGCACCGAGACCGTCGACACCTTCGCGCCGGCATCGGCGAGGCTGTCGGCCGCCGCCATGACGAGTTCGGTGACGTCGTCCTCCGCGGAGTCGAATCCCTCCTCGACGATCCCGATCCGGATGCCGTCGACGCCCTCAGCCAGGCTGCTCATGACGTCCATGCGTTCGGGGACCTCGCGACTCTGGCGCGGATCCAACCCGTCGTATCCCGCGACCACCTCCAACGACGCGGCCGCGTCCTCGACGGTCCGAGTCATCGGACCGGTGTAGTCGATGCTCTGGTCAGAGCCGAATCCGATGCCGAAGTGGGAGACCAGGCCGAACGTCGGCTTGAGCCCGACGTTGCCCGACCAGGCGGCCGGGATCCGGATGGACCCGCCCTGGTCGCCGCCGAAGGAGATGTCCACCTCTCCCGCCGCGACCGCTGCCGCCGAGCCTGAGGAAGAGCCACCCGGCACGTGCTCGGGATTGTGCGGATTCTTCGGCCGCTCGTAGTCGCCGATGGCGCCGCCGAAACCGAAGCCGCCGGTGAGTCCGTTCATCGTGTTCTTGCCGACGATCGTGCCGCCGGCCTCGAGCACGCGGGTCACTACCGTCGCGTCGACGTCGGGAATGAATCCCTCCATCGCCGCGGCCCCGAAGGTCATCGGAATTCCGGCAACGGCGATATGGTCCTTGTAGCTCACCGTCTTGCCGGCGAGCGGCCCCTCCTCGGCGCCGGATATCTCGCACCTCCACATCCACGCGCTGAGTGGGTCGTCCTCGGTCGACGGACGATGCCCCGGTCCACGCGCCGCATAAGTGACCGGTGGAGGTGTTTCTTCCATGCGCGACTGCACGAATTCGTCCAGCGACTTCAGGTGTTCCAGAAGGTATTTCCGATAGAGAACTGCCTCGTCGGGTCCAAGGTGGATTCCCAGCGTCTTCGCTGCCGCCACGACCTCATCCAGATCCGGTACCGCGAACATGCCTGCTCCTCTCACAGCCCGTTGGCTAGAAAGGTGAGACCGCGAGGTTGCCGCGCCGTGTCGCCTCAGTGTTGGTTTGGTTACGCCGACGACGTGAGCTGTCAAACCGGGCCTGACCTGCGGATTCATGCGTTTGTACAGGCTGATCCGCCGCACCGAGGCTGGCCGCCAGGGCCGACCCGAGCACCTCCAGGCCGTCAAGGACGAGGACGTTCGCCGGTGGGGCACCCTGGAGTTGCTCGACGTTCTCAAGTACGCCGACTTCCTTGCCGCCTTCACCGACGACTTCACCTCGCTGGTCTCCCGCGAGGATGTCGCGGCGCACGCCACTCCGCCACCCTGCTGCTGTGCCTGTTCGCGCGCTGGGCACGTGGACACTGGACGTAGGCTGGGTGGCTATGGTCGGGCGTGGCCGTCCGCGCCGAGCTCCAACCCGGCGACGTGGCAACGGACCGGCGCGAGCGTGTGGGTCGCTCGGCGGTTACACATGACGGCCTTGTTCGACCTGGACGGGCTGCATGTCGAGGGCGGGTGGACATCGAACGACACCGAGCAGCTGTGGCGTTACCGCGCCAGGGTCGCTGACGACAAGCCCGGAGGTGAGTTGGTGGAGGTGGCCGCGGAACTCAACAAGGCGGTTTTGCCATGGTCGAAGACCGTCTGACCCGGATGCCCGCGGGTACTCACCCAGATCATCCGCGTGCCGAGTTGATCCGGCCTCGAACCGTCATCGCCCGCCGCGACCTCGGCACTGGTGCATGGTTGCACTCGGCGGATGTTGTCGACCGTGTACGAGCGTCATTCGATGGGCTGCTGCGGTTACCCCACCCAGCCTGCCCACACCTCGCCGGCGTCGCGTTCCAGCGCCCTCAGGTAGACGCTCAGCTTGCCGTAGAAGATGTACACCGCCTCACGGTAGACCTGATGCTGGACAAACGGCGACGCAACGAAGCCGCCCCCGCGGTCGATCCGGTCGACGCGCAACTCCTCCTCGGTGAAGCGGCTCAGTGCGGTCTTCATGGCGTCGTCCTGCGCTTCGAACCAGGCGCGCAGGCTGGCAATCGTGATGGGCGACGGGGGCGGCAGCTGGCGGTGCGCCCAATCGAGGGTGAACGTCTCGAAAGAATGGGTATACACGCCCTGGAGGTCCCCCATCTCTACCAGCAATTCGCCCAGCGTCGGGTTCTGGCCTGGCAGCTTATAGGCGAGATCGGCATCAGACACCACGGTCAGCAGGTGGTCCCGCATACTGTGGTGTCCGCGAATTTCCTCTTCAAACAGGCTGTTCATCGTCTATCCCCTTCGTCACTGTGGCGGATCTGGAGACTTACCGAATCATCGGCTCATGCGTCGGACTTCGCCTCGATCGCGTCGAGGTCGCGTACGGCATAGCGGTGGTGCTCCCACTCCTCCTCGAAGATCGTGTGTAGGCAGGAAAGGGTGGTCTCCTCGTAGTCGGAAGCGTGCGGGTTCTTGCGGGTCGCGGCCAGCTCGTCGGCGGTGACGGTGGCGAGGAATTCGCGCACCATCGCGAAGCGACCCGACCGGACCTCGAGAATCTCGGCGTACGACGGTGTGACCGTCGTGAAGATCGACATGTCGAAGCCGCCATTTGCGGAGCCGGCGTTCAGGAGCCCGATGGGGTGGAACGGCTGTTCGATCTCCAGGACCGCCCTACCCAGCCACATGTCCGTCGCCAGAACCAGGTGCCGCAGCGTCTGCGCGAACGACCACTCGCCGGCCACCGACACGTCGACCGTGCCAGCCGGCATCGCCGCTGCGCGCTCGAGCGTGGCCGCCCAGGTGCGCTCGAGCGCGGCCCAGGCGGAGCGCAGGCCGTCCGGATCTTTGGCGCGCCGGTCGGAGCGGCCGGGAAAGCGACGGTTGAGCTCGGCGTCGACGAACGGGACCACGTCGACGTCGTTGACGAGCAAGGAGTTCCCGCCCTCGCAGAGCCACGGTGCGTCGATCTCCGCCCCCGACACGTCGACGCCCCGCATCACGACACTGGACAGGTCGGACGCGAGGAACCGGGCGCCATGCAGGCCTGCCCGGACGAACTCTGCTCCCTGCAGGTCGTCGGACTGGGTGAACTTTGTCATGACTTCTCCTTCTCAAGCGCCTGCTTCCGTAGGCGAAAGTCAGCCGCCGAGGCGGCGGAAGATGGAATTGTCCTCAACGAGCAGCACAGCTGTCGGGACCCCAGGACCATTCGGTCGCTGATCTCGCCGCTGACATTCACGTCGACCAGGGCCACGCCACGGAACCTGCCCCCGACGACATCAACCCAGCCGAGCGCCCGTTGGGGACGTCAATGGAGCGGGCCTCGGTGTCAGCCAGGTCCACGTCTTTGAACCGGGATCCGGTCAGCTTCCCGCCAGCGATGTCAGCCATCCGCAGAGCGTCCTCTCGCCCACCGCGGTTTGTCCAGGCGCGACGGCGTGTCGCAAAGCATGGTTGCCTGTCACAGTCGGCGACTAGCCGGCGCCACTGCGTGATCACCCATGCGTGGGGATCCATTCTTCGCCGACGCAGGGTTCCCCATCTGACCGCCACCGCGTGGGCGTTCCCCGAGCCGGCATTGATGGCCCTCCCAGCCCAGTCGCTGGTCCCACCTACGGCCTGGCCGAACCGACCAGCAGGATCGTCAATCTTCAACGACGCGATCCGCGCTATCGGACGACCCGAACGGTGATCCTTCCACGAGGTGGGGTCGAGCACCCGGTAGGCGGGATCCGGCCACGGACGCTTGTCGGCAAGCGTGTCCCGCAGGCGCGTGAGGTAGTCCCGCACGGCGCGACGCTGTGGATGACCGTCTACCACTCGCGGCGGCAGCTCGCTAAGTCACCTGCCGACAGAGCGACGAATGGTGGTAGCTCGGATGACCGATGTCTCGACGGTGCACGGCGTCGTGACCGCCGCCCTCTCCATCATGGAAAAGGTTTCGGGCCCTGGGCTTAGCTCGGTCAGCGCGGATCCAACATCGACTGGGTAGCGAAACCTTGCACACCACCGGGGCTAGCGGCGTACCTTGAACCTCAGGTGTAGTACCCGGTCGCCCTGGATGACCACGTGGGGATCCTCCAGTAGATGCTGCCCCTCCATACTGCCGAAGTAGCGCTTGCCCGACCCGAATATCACCGGGACCACGTCCATCGCCACCTCGTCCACGAGGCCCGCCGTGAGGATCTGGCTGCCCACCTCGCCAGCGTTCACACTGACGGTCCGCTCCCCGGCAAGCTCCTGGGCCTTGTCGATCGCAGTTGTCACGTCATCGACGAAATGGTAGGACGCCTCGGGGTGCCAGCCTTCGGGCTTGGGCCGGTGGGACACCACGACCACGTGGTCGCCTGCGGGCGGGTGGCCCTCCCAACCGTTCACCAGGTCGAACAGGTGACGGCCCATCACGATCGCGCCGATCGCCTTCCACATCGGCCGGACGTACTCCGCCGATGCACGTGAGGCCTTGAAGCCGGCTCCAGCTCCGGAATGGTCGTACTGCTGGTCGCCGCTTTCGGTGATCGGAGCGTCCCCGTTGAAGTACCACTCGTGGAGTGGCCCGACGTCGTCGTTCTCGTCGGCGATGAAACCATCGACCGACACCACGCTGTGCATGATTACCGTGCCCACCGGGCCTCCTCCAGTCTCCTCGCGCATCCACCGCCGATGATGTCGTCCTCAAGGGCGACCGGGCATGTAAAAAATCAATCAGCGGGCATCGGGCCGTGGTCTGGCGGAAAGCCAGGCTCGGCAGGGAACCGGCGCCGCAGCGCCAGGTATTCCGTCGGGGTGTGGCCGGTGAAGTCCTTGAACTCCCTGCTGAAGTGAGCCCGGTCGAAATAGCCAGCCGTTTGAGCGAGCTCCGACCAGTCGACCGGACGCAGGGCATCGACGGACAGGATCAGCCGCGCGAAGCGGTAGATCCGCGCCACCCGCTTCGGGGTGACTCCGACGTGGGACTTGAACAGCGTGGCCAGGTGGTTGCCGCTCACCCCGGCGGCTGCGGTAAGCGCCCCGACCGAGACCACGCCCCACGAGGCCTCCAGACGCCCGGCCGTATGGCTGACCAACTTCAAGCCGCGCGACGGTGCAGATACAAGCCGAGATCGCAACTCACCCTCGAGAGCCTGCAGGACCTCACCGGTCGACCCGGCACCGGCGATCCGATCGCGCATCCGGTCCAGGGTCCGGCCCCAAACCGCGTCGACTGGCACCCATCGGTCCCGCAGCTCGCTCGCCGGCATGTCGACGAACGGCGAAATCCCCCACGGCTTGAAGTGCACTCCGACGAGCCGCACCGGCGTTTCGTACTCGAGGAGGAAACGCCTCGTCCACACACCCATGAACCAGCCACCGGTGAACACTGCCGGCGGCACCGAAGGGTCGGAATCCCGCACGCGGGCGGGTCCTCCCAGGTTGATGAACAGGTGTGCCGAAGGCATCGGCGGAACGTTCATTCGGCGGTGGCGCGGCACCCCGGTGAGGCAGTAGACGTCGTCGATGAACCGGTCGAGCGGCGGGGCGGGCACCCGGCCGACGTATTCCATGGACTCAGTGTGGCCGACGAGGGACCAGTGGGCGAGGGAGGTCGAGCCGGCCTCCGGTCCCATCCTCCTCGGTCGACCGTCTTCGGCTCCGCTACGCACGTAACGGGCGGCCTGGCGCCCCGTGCATGTCACGATTGACAAGGGTTCCTCAACCGCGTGTCACGCTCAGGAACGCTCCGGAGCGATCAGCAGGACGCGACGGAGCCGAGCGAGTAATCCGTGGCGTACTCCTCGATGGTCATGCCCATCAGTACCAGGTCGTGATACTCCCCAGCGAAGAACTGGTGCCGGCGGCGGCGTCCCTCCTCGACAAAGCCGAGCCTTTCATGAAGCTTGAGGGAAGCCGTGTTGTAGGCGTAGATGCCGACGTCGCACTTTTGGAGTCGGCGCTCTGCGAACATGTAGCGCAGCAGCAAGATGATCGCCTCACTTGCATAGCCGCATCGCTGGAAGTCCGCGCCGATTGTGATGCCGTAGGAGAAGACTCCGGCGTTCTTGTCGACGCCGTTCGTGCTCATCCCGCCGACGAGTCGACGTTCGGCGAGCGATTCGATCCCGACGCTGAACGTGTCGTCGTCTGGTGTGCCCGCATTGGCCTCGGCCCACTGGCGGTATCCCGCCTTGGAGCGAGGCGGGTGCAGCCTGTCCGCGTTGCGCGTGACCGTGCTGTCCTGGTCGAACTCCACCGCGAGATGCCATTCCTCTGGCTCGACGCCTCGCAGGCGCACCCGTTCCCCAACCCAGATCGAGTCCATGCGGCCGGACATTAGCAGGCCGACTTGCCGCGAGCGCGCAGACCGAACTCGCCTTTGCTAGGCCGTGACGTCGGGGTCCGTCCGGTCCGTGGGGCGCGCCGGGTGGGATCTGTCAGTAAGTGGGTCCTGCATGCCCGCCCTCGTTCTACGGGCAACCTTGTGGGCCGTCCTCGGCCGGGGCGGGGCGAGCGTCCAGACCCCTAGAAGCCTCATCACGCCAACCCTGCCTGCGCAGTGCAGTACGGACGTCTGGAGCGCGGTAGTTGTCGCCTTTCAGGACCTTTCCGTCAGCCCGACGAACCGGCCGACCGTCGGGTCCTAGCTTCGTCATGTTCGCCGCGTGAATCTCGGCAAGGATCGGATCCACGTCGATACCGTAGGTCACTGCCGTGCCAAGCGCTACGTAGATGACGTCAGCCAGCTCATGAGCAATGTCAGCGAGCCCTCCCGCCTGAACGGCCGCAGCGAGTTCTGCGACCTCTTCCTCCAAGAGATGCTGGCGTAGATCAGCGACGTCTGGGTGTGGCAATGCGGGTACTTCAGCGCAATGAAGATCAAACGCGTTGTGGAATTCTCGCAGCATCGCGATCGGCGACCTTTCCACTTCACCAGTTCCTCTCGCATCAAGTGTCGCAGAGTCCGTTCCGGGCGCGAGCGCCACGATATTCACGGCTCACGGGTCCTGGGCAGGGTTTCGAGCGGCCTGCGGTCGGACCGGAACAGCGAGCGCAGCCGCCCGACGTCCACTTCGGGCAGGTGGACCTCGACAAGGTCGTATGTCTCCTCGACCAGACCGCGCAGCACCGCCGCGCCCTCGGGTGCGGGCAGTGTGAATGACGCACGCAGTCGAGCTGCGAGCCCGCGCGGTGCAAGCGTCAGGTCGTGCTCCAGCGAGTCGAGGCGTTTGAACGCCGACGGGTGTCCGCAGTAGCGACCGTTCAGCGCATGCAGGACGCCCAGCAGCTGGCTCGCGATCCGGCTGAACTCGCGCGCGAGCAAGAGCGGATTGTCGCGTTCGACGAGCATGCGCCACCGCCAGAACTGTTCGATCGCACCATCACGTTCGACGACTGCGATCGCGAGGCCGCGCGGATAGGAGGCAGCGCGTGCCTTCCACCGGGAAACGATGTCCGTCCGTGCCCCGCTGACCTCGCGGCCGTCGACAATCCCTTTGATGACGTCGAGCCCCGGCGGGTCGGGTTCGCAGTGGCGGGGGTGGGCCTCGCGAGCGAAGCTCGTAGGGTCCGGAACGTCACTGCCCAGCACGGTGTCGAGGGTGTCCTGGACCACTGCCGTCAGCGTGTGGACGACTTCGACCATCAGCCCGTCCGGCCGCCCGGCACCGAGGTAGATGTGGTCATACCAGGGTGGGTTCGCGTCCTCGGCGGTCACCATCCGCATGTCGGCCGCGCGCGCCGCCCGCGCGACGGCTGCGCGTTCTCTTGCCGTCGGCGGCCGGCACCAGAACACACCGACCTCCGTGTCGGACCAGCGGTCGGCGTCACCGCGGGCGGTTGATCCGCTCAGCATCACGGCGTCGACACCTGCGGAGCCGGCATACGCGTCGAGAACGGGCCGCACAGCGGCACGCCGCCAACTCGCCGCCCGCGTGGGACCCGGAAGGTACTCAACCATCCCCGAAGTAGAGCACAGTGGTTGGCAAGCTTCCTCGCCCGTGGACCCTCGCGGGCCGACCGAACGATCTCAGTCCGTACACCGGCAACGCCTCGAACGCGTCGACCGGCGCTCGTCCATCAACCCGATATGAAGCTGCCGTCCCCTGTGTTCCCGGTGCGACGCGAGCGGCACGTCGTGTCACTTTTCTGGGGAGGACGGAGATGGCGAAGACGTCGAAGTGGTACCTGAAGGGTGCCGTCGCTATGGCGGCCGCCGCAGTGATGAGCCTTGCATGTGTCGGGGTGACGACGACGCGAGCAGGGCGGACGTGGACCCGCACGTCGACTCGACGGGCCACGATCGCGTTCCGGTCGTCTACGACAGCGACCTGGACTTCGATGACCCCTCGACGCTGGCGCTGACCGCGCCACAGCTGATCGCCAAGTCCGTTCTGAGTTCGCGCGGGCCTGTGACGGTGCTGGCCACCGGCCCGCTCAGCCGGCTCGACCACCGGGGGCTTCGACAACACTCAGGAGGTCAACCTGTGGATCGACCCGAACGCGGCTGACTCGGTGTTTGAGACGATGCCCTCCGGTCGGGTGCGGATCGTCCCGCTGGACGCGACGAACCACGTGATGATCACCCAGGCCTACATCGACCGGCTCGGCGCCTCCGCGCGCACCGCCGAGGCGACGCTCGTGCACGCGATCGTGACGCGCAGCCAGACATGCCGCCGCCGATCGACCTCGACATCATGTTCTGGTGGGACGCGCTCGCCGCGGCATCGCGATCCTCTACGGCGGTCGCTAGGCGGCGCGGCCGCGAGGCGATGGTAGGGAGACGGACGTCAGTCCGTCGTCCAGGGCCGGAGCTTCTCGGGGTTGCGTACCGCCCAGATGTGCTTGATCCTGCCGCCGACGACGTCGAACGCCATCACCGTCACAGTGGCGCCGCCTTGCAGAACAACCAGGCCTGGTTGGCCGTTGACGGTGCGTTCCAGGAGCGTGATGTCGGGTCTCCAACCAGCGAGCTCGGCGAAGTAGCGCGCGACCTGTTCGCCGCCCTCGATCGGACGGAGTTCGGCGCTGACGAGACCGCCGCCGTCGCCGATCGCCGTGGCGTCGGTGTCGAGAAGGCCGATGAGGGCCTCGATGTCCCTGGCTTCCCATGCCTGTTTGAAGTCCCGGACGATGGCGGCGCGCTGGGCTGTCGGGGTTGCGGGAGCCTGTGCCGCGCGAATGCGACGGCGGGCCGACGAGGCCAGCTGGCGACATGCCGCCGGCGTACGGCCGACGATCTCGGCGACCTCGGCGAAGGGGTAGCGAAAGACGTCGTGAAGCATGAACGCCACGCGCTCGGCCGGGGTCATCGATTCGAGCACGACGAGGAAGGCCATGCTGACCGACTCGTCAAGGGTTATCCGGTCGGCCGGATCCTCCGTGGGATCGCCCGACCGCCCGCTGATCCACTCCGTACGATCGGGCAGCGGCTCCGGGATCCATTCGCCCACGTACCTCTCTCGCCGCGCCCGTGCCGAGCCGAGCAGGTCGAGGCAGATGCGACTGGCGACCTTCGTCAGCCAGGCTGCGGGCGATTCGATGGCGTCCCGCTGCTGCGCGGACATGGCGTACCAGCGGACGTACGTCTCCTGCACGACATCCTCAGCATCGGACAGGGAGCCGAGGAGCCGGTACGCGAGGTTGATCAGCTGACGCCGCTCACTCATGACGGCGCTCAGGCTCGGATCGAGCCAGCGGTCTTCTGGCCCCGATGAGGTGGTCACGGTGTCGCTCACTCCCTTGGTCGCTCCCGCCCCTACCAGTTCGACGAGACACCGCATCGAACTGTGAGGTTGGCGCGTCGCCTCACATTCCGGGGGGTTGTGTCGTCGTACTGCCGAGACCAACATGTCCCGCGGACAGGAAACCTCAGCACATCAGGGCGGGCGTCGTCGATACCCCTGCAAGGAGAGCCCTCATGAACATCGCTTTGTGGATAATTGCGGCACTGCTGGCCGTGACCTTCCTGGCCAGCGGCGCCGTGAAGCTGGCCCAGCCCAAGGAGAAGCTTGTCGCCTCCGGCATGGGAGTCCTCGAGCATTTCAGCGCCGGCACCATCAAGGCCATCGGCGCCCTCGAGGTCCTGGGTGCGGTGGGTTTGACAGTGCCCGCCGCGCTCAGCATCGCGCCGGTTCTGGTACCGCTTGCCGCCGTCGGTCTGGCGTTGCTGATGGTCGGCGCGTTCATCGCGCACGCACGCCGTCGCGAGGTCCAGGGAATCGTGATGACCCTTGCCCTGTTCGCCCTGGCGGTCCTCGTGGCGTGGGGCCGCTTCGGCCCCCAGTCCTTCACCGGCTGAGCCATGCAGCCGTGAGCCGTTCGATGTGACGAGGACGGAACTGATGAGCAGCGTTCAGACCATCGCTGATCGCTTCGAGATCGAGGCGCTGCGCGGCGAGTTCGCCGACGCGTCGATGATGCGCGACTGGGACCGTTTCGCGTCACCGTTCACACCGGACGGCGCGTGGCGGATGCCCCACATCAACGAGGAGTTCGAGTGAGCGCACCCCGACGGGCTGGAAGTTCACGGAGCGGGTCTACGAGGTCAGACATCTCGACATCACACCGCTGACGGGCTCGACACCACACCGCTGACGGGCTCGACGCCCCCCGAAGGGGGCGCACCCGTGCAGGCATGAGATCACGCCGTCCAGCACAACCAACGTCATCGCTGAACCGTTGTCGGTGGCCGGGCATAGCGTGAGAACTTCCTGACCGATCGAACCCAAGCGGCTTGCCCTGAGACCTTCACCCTCGCGAGGCCCCAGCACGGGTGGCACCGGTAGACGGCGCCTGCCCGGCTACGAGCGCCGGCACCACGCTGGTTGCGGGTCGCGACGCCGGTTGCGGTGACGGTCAACAGGCGTCGGAGGTGCGGCGACGTGTTCGTGTTGTGGCGGTACGCCTATCTGTTGTGTCCGGCGGCCGCGGTCAGCAGCGTTGCACTGCGCGTGCTGAGCGCGGGTCTGCAGGTGGCGACGCCCCTGCTTGTGGGGGCGGTGGTGGGCCGGCTGCCGAGCGTGGTCGCCGACGGTGTGGACATCGCGTTCGTCCTCCTACTGGGGCTGTTGCTGGCCGCGTTACCCCTCGGCAATGTCGTCGAGGCGCTCGCAGCCATCCCGCTGGAGCGGCTGCAGGCGAATGCGGAGGAAGACGTGCTCCTGCGGGTCGGGGCGGTCGGGGCGGCCCGCCCCGACCTGGCGAGCCTGGACAATCCACGGATCGTTGGACGGCTCCAGCAGATCAGTGTCAACCGGTGGTGGATCACCTCGGGGGTCCAACTGGCGTGCGGGCCGCTGGCCGCCTTGACGCTGAGCCTGGTGGGAAGGTCAGTTGCGCTGGGCATCGTCTTCTCCTGGTGGGGAGCACTTGTCCTGGCTGCTGCCACCATTGCCCGCTCGCTCTATGGCGCACGCAACATCAGCAGGCAGATGGACGTGTGGACCGCCCAGACCGAGGGACAGAAACATGCCCGCTACGCCTTCACCCAAGGAATGGGAAAGACAGCCAAGGAGGTACGCGTCTTCGGCCTCGCCGGCTTCCTGCGTGACCGCTTCTGGACGCACACGACCGAGGCGCTTCGGCCCTACTGGCTCATCCGCCGACAGCAGGCAGTGGAGGCGTCGCTGTTCGGGCTGGCCCACATTGCGATCGTCGTAGGGACGCTCGGATACGCCGGATGGCAGGCCGAGCACGGGCGGCTCACGCTGAGTGGCTTGGCGACGACGTTGCCCCTCGTCTTCTCGATCGCATCGACCAACCTGTCTGGCTACGCCGAGGTCCAGCGTGGGGCGACGGTGTACCGGTGGATGGAGCAGCTGAACTCCGGCGGGACTCCCGAGCCGGAGCCGTCGGCGACCGTGCTCGAGGATGGGCGGAAGCCAGGACACGGCGCCGCACCCATGGTCGTCTTCGACGAGGTGGATTTCCGCTACCCACGGGCGAGCAGCGATACCTTGCGCGGTTTGTCGATGACGTTGGACGCGGGTGCTGCGGTAGCCCTGGTGGGTGTCAACGGCACTGGCAAGTCGACGCTCGTGAAGTTGCTTGCCGGCACCCATCAGCCGACGTCCGGGCGCATCCTTGTCGATGGCGTCGACCTTGCCGAGTTCGACGAGGAGGAGCTGCGGTCGTGGCAGCTGCGGATTGCGCCGATCACCCAGGACTTCGTGCGACTGCCGCTGTCGGTCGGCGACAACATCGAGCTCGGTGCGGGCCGCCTCTGGTCCGGCCGGATCGACGGCGAGCAGCAGCCGCCCAGTGACGCGATGAAGGCGGTGGCGGCGCGTGCCGGGATCGTCGACCTGGTCGACGGGCTACCGCGGCGTTGGGCGACTCCGCTGGACAAGACGATCCCGGGCGGCGCGGACCTGTCCGGCGGCGAGTTGCAGCGGGTGGCGCTGGCACGGGCCCTACGTGCGGTCGATGCCCGCGCCGGCGTACTCGTGCTTGACGAGCCCGCTGCCGCACTCGACGTCGAATCGGAGGCGCGGCTGGTCAACGGATATCTCGAGCTTGCTCGGGAGGTGACGTCGCTGGTCATCTCGCACCGCTTCTCCGTGGTGCGGCCCGTGCCCACGATCTGTGTCCTCGAGGGCGGGCGGATCGTCGAGAAGGGGTCGCACGAGGAGCTGATGAGCGCACGTGGGCGCTACCACGACATGTTCATGATGCAGGCGAGTCGGTACGTCGAGGTCGAGGAGGGCTTGTGAACGCCCTGCGCATCGTCGGGCTGTGGCTGTCGACCGCCTGGCGCGCAGCACCGTGGATGACCGCTGGGATGTGCACGTGCGTAGTTCTGAGCTCCACCCTGCCGGCGGTGAGCCTGCTCGGCATCAGCCACGCGATCCTGGCGTACTCGACACGGCATTCGATCTTGCCCGGCATCGCGCTCGCCGCGGCTGCGCTGCTCCTGGGTGCCGTGGCAGACGAAGTGACCTGGCCGTTGGGCGACACGGTAGAAGACCTGGTGTCGCGACATGTGCACGACGACCTGCTACGACTCACCGCGGAGATCCCGTCGATCGCGCATCACGAGGATCCGGCGCTGGCGGACCGCATCGCCATGATCGAGGCTGACGTCAATGCCCTCGTAGGCGGTCCGCGCCTGCTGGAGACGCTTGGCTCGGTCGCGAGCACCGTCACCGTCGTTGGTCTGCTCGCCTCGGTGCGGCCGGAACTGTGCGTGCTGCTTCTGGTCGCGTTGCTTCCCGCAGCGGTCGAGGTGCGCGGCGCGAACAAGCACAACGAGGTTCTCCTCGACAACGAGCGCTACCGCCGCCTGACGCAGCAGTCCGTCGACGTGCTCACCGATCCGCGCCAGGGCTTGGAAGTACGGTGTTTCGGCCTCGGCGGTCCACTGCTCGCAGTCTGTAGAGCCGCGATGAGACAGCGCAGTCGTCCGCAGATCGCCGTCACCAGACACTTCGCCGGCTACGCTGCCGCGTGCTGGGTAGTCTTCGGCGCGGCGTACGCGTTGGCGGTGTGGTGGGTAGTTGACGGGCTGCAAAGCGGTTCATCGAGCGTCGGTGATGTGTCATTGCTCTTACTCATCGGGGCGCAGGTCATCTCTGCGGGCAAAGCAGTCACTGCCAACGCTCGGATGGTCGTCGACCAGATGCAGGTCTTCAGCCGATACCACTGGCTGCGCGAGTACTCCGCACAGCGCCGCTGGCGGGATGGCACCCGGACGCCGCCAGCGGTTCTCCGCGACGGCATCCACCTGCGCGATGTCTCGTTCACCTACCCTGTGGGTCTTTCCGACACGTCTCGCCGACCAGCGTTGCACAGCATTGATCTCCATCTACCGGCCGGAGCAACGGTCGCCTTCGTGGGCGCCAACGGTGCCGGGAAGTCGACCTTGGTGAAACTGCTCGCCCGACTCTACGACCCCACTGAGGGCAATGTCCTCGTAGACGGGGTTCCGCTCACCGAGTTCGACCCGACCAGGTGGCGGGCCCGAATCTCGGCCGGATTCCAGGACTACGCGACCTTTGAGTTTCTGGCGGTCGACAGTATCGGCGTCGGTAACCTCGCGCACCGCACGGATCGCGCACGAGTCGCGTCGGCGGCCGTCGACGGTCAGGCACAGCCGGTGGTTGCGAGCCTGCCAGCCGGCCTGGATACGCAACTCGGCGCGACCTTCGAGGGTGGGGTCGGCCTCTCCGGTGGCCAGTGGCAGCGACTTGCCCTCGCTCGGGCGTTCATGCGCGATCGGCCGTTGCTGATGTTGCTCGACGAGCCCACGGCCGCACTCGATCCCGCGGCCGAGCAGTCCCTCTACGAGCAGTACGCCGCCACCGCGCGCGATCTCGCTGCTACGACCGGAGCGGTCACCGTGCTCGTCTCGCACCGGTTCTCCACCGTGCGAATGGCCGACCTGATCGTCGTCGTCGAGAACGGCCGGATCACTGAGGTCGGCTCCCACGACGAACTGATGCACGCCGGCGGCCACTACGCCAGGCTTTTCGATCTGCAGGCACGCGCATACCGGCACTGACGCCGTTCGGAACCCTAGCGCCGTACAGAAATCTGCCCGCAACTACCGCTCGCCAGGTATCTCGGGCTCACCGGTATCGCCGATGGAACCGTCTATCCGGCGATGGCCCGACTCGAACGCGAAGGCAAGGTCACCGCGAGGTTGGCCGCGTCGAGGTCCGGCCCGGCACGCAAGTACTACCGACCTACAGCCGCAGGCTATCGCGCACTCGCGGAGTCGGCGGCGATGTGGCAGGCCCTCACCGACGCCGTGAGCCCGGTCCTGTGTCAACCGGTTCCAGCGGAACCGGCTCCGCCGAATGAGGAGAGGTAGCATGCCCGCACCACTCGGCTGGACAAGCCGACTGCGTATCGAACGGGTCTTGTGGACGCTCGACATCCATCTGGGAAGCCTCCCAGGCCGGACCCGTCGGAGCATCCGTCGCGACTTGCGGTTGAACCTGCATGCCTCTGCCGCCAAGGTGGGCGCGGGCGAGGCCATCCGCCGACTTGGCGGTCTGCGCCGTCTCGCACACGGATACCTCGACGCCGCGTATGCCGGGAGGGGGCGCCCCAACCTGCTGAAGGCGGTCTTCTGGCTGCTTGCTGTCGAGATCGTTCTCTCGGGCGCCGGGTTTCTCGGCCACCAAGCATTCATCGATGGTGTCGAGGCTGCGAGCCCACGTCCGGATGGCGTGTTCGACTGGACTGGGCTGCAAGCACTCGGCATCGGCGGTGCAGTGACCTACGCAGATGGCGAACTGCGCGGGTTCTCGCTGACGTTCAACCTGTGGATGGTGCTCTATCTCGTGGTCGCCTTCGCACTCGGCGGTCGGTGCTGGCGGCTCCTGCCGAACCGTATCCGCACCAGTGTCGCCTCCCTCACCCATCGGGTTGGGCCCACGTAAGGACACGCACTGGCCACCGATCCCGAGCCGCGCGGTGTCCCACAACGGCACCTGCCGAATGCCTTTTCTTGTCTCCGTCCTGCGTAGTCCCTAGTCTTCGGAAAGCGTTGTCCACGGGGGCTCCACGATCGAGGCACCGAAGCCGAGGACAGGGGCGTGTGAGATGGGCGTCGAGAACAATCGCGGCCGCGGCCAGACGCGACGTGAGCTGCTCCGCATGGGCACCGCGGGACTGGTGGCGGCTGGTTTCACTACCGGCTGCGACCTGCTGTCCACCGATCCCAACTCCGGCGGCGGTGGCGGCGGCCGGGCCGGCAAGAAGGGTCGCGAAGCACCGAGCCTGGCGAAGCTGGTCAAGGCGGGAGACCTGCCGCCGGTCGCCAAGCGGTTGCCGAAGGAACCGCTCGTCGTCCGACCCGCCGATCAGATCGGTGCGTACGGCGGCACCTGGAACACCGCGTTGCTCGGCCCCGCCGATGCCGCCTGGCTCGACCGCACCATCGGCTACGACAACCTCACGCGCTGGGACCCCGAGTTCTCCAAGGTGATCCCCAACGTCGCGAAGTCGGTGGAACCCAACGCCGACGGCAGGGAGTACACCATCACCCTGCGCGCGGGGATGCGCTGGTCGGACGGCGAGCCGTTCACCGCCGACGATCTCGTGTTCGCCAACGAGGAGGTGGAGAGGAACGAGAAGCTGACGCCCGTGCCGCCGGACAATCCCGCGACCTTCGAGAAGATCGACGACGTCACGGTGCGCGTGACGTTCGAGCGTCCCAACGGACTCTTCCCGGAGGAACAGGCCCAGGCGGGCGGCTCCGACCTGGTGTCCAGGCCGTTCCACTACCTCAAGCAGTTCCACGAGAAGTACAACCCTGACATCGACGCGCTCGTCGAGGAGGAGGGCGTCGCCGACTGGGTGGAGCTGTTCAACCGCAAGGGTGCCCTGATCGAGGGCACGCCCTACAACGCGCGCTGGATGAACCCGGACCTTCCCACACTGTGCCCGTGGCACGTCGACAACGCCCTCGGTGACGGCTCCCGCCTGGTCGCCAGCCGCAATCCGTACTACTGGAAGACCGACCCGGACGGCAGCCAGCTTCCCTACATCGACGAGGTGCGCTTCCAGGTCATCACCGACCCCGAGGTGATGCTGCTGCGGGCCAGCAACGGCGACTTCGACATGCACGCGCGCCACATCAACGAGCCGAGGAACAAGCCGGTCCTCGCCCGCAACCGCGAGTCCGGCGGCTACGACTTCTTCGACACCGTGCCCGCGAGCATGAACAACCTGATGATCGCGTTCAACCTCACCCACCCGGACCGGATGAAGCGGGAGATCTTCCAGAACAAGGACTTCCGCATCGGCCTGTCGTACGCCATCAACCGCGAGGAACTCATCACCGCGGTGTTCCAGGGTCAGGGCAAGCCCTGGCAGGCGGCGCCAAGTGAGCGGTCGGAGTTCTACGTCGAAGAACTCGCCACGCAGTACGTCGACTACGACGTCGATCTGGCCAACCAGCATCTCGACAAGGCGGGCTACTCCGAACGGGACGGCGAGAACCGGCGGCTGGGGCCGGACGGAGAACCGATCCAGTTCGACGTCGAGACCGCAACCGGCCTCAGCCCCACGCAGGTCGACGCGTTGGAGCTCATCCGGGGGTACTGGACCGAGGTCGGCATCACCATGCGGATCAAGGCGGAGGACCGCGCGCTGTTCTACACCCGCAAGGAAGCCAACAAGCACGACGTCGCCATCTGGGGCGGCGACGGTGGACTGAACGACGCGATCCTGGACCCCCGCTGGTATTTCCCTTTCAGCCAGGAGTCCAACTACGCGATCGCCTGGGCGAACTGGTACAACGGCGACTCCCCCGCCATGAAGCCGCCTGCCACGACACGCCGGCAGATGGAGCTGTACGACCAGCTCAAGGCAAGTCCGGACCCGGCCGAACGTCGGGAGCTCTTCATGCAGATCCTGCAGATCGCCACGGACGAGTTCTACGCGATCGGCACGATCCTGCCCGCGCAGGGTTACGGGATCGTCAAGACGACCTTTCACAACGTTCCGAAGACGATGCCCAACGCGTATGTCTATCCCACACCGGGGCCGACCAACCCCGAGCAGTACTACACGGACGCCTGAACCGAACGGACAGACGGAGGGGCAGGCGTCATGGGCCAGGTCTAAGGTGACCGGGTGAGCCGCGCTCTGGGGTGATGCCATGACGTCGTACGAAGTAAGGCCCGTTGGATACGTCGAGTCCACGCTCGTCGATCCTGCGGTCGCCCCGAAGCAGGGGTCCGAAGGTGCGCCGGAGGCGTGGCTGGTATTCAACACTGACGTGGCGGAGGGCCTCCGCGACCTCGTGGTGGGTGCGGAGGTTCTCGTCCTGACGTGGCTTCACCGCGCCGAGAGAGACGTACTCGCCGTGCATCCGCGTGATGATCCCCGGAACCCCGTGACCGGGGTGTTCAGCACCCGGTCCGCGGACCGACCGAATCCGATCGGCCTGCATCGGGTACGCATCACCGCCATCGACGGGCTCCGGATCCTCGTACGGGATCTCGAAGCGGTCGATGGAACTCCCCTCGTCGACGTCAAGCCGGTACTGAGCGATCAGGGTGAACGATGATCCTGCCGCCATGGACCGGCAGCTCATCACCGCCGGTGTCATCGCCGCGCGGTTGACGAGCTGCCGATCCTCGGCAGGTGGGGAAGGAAGGGCTGTCATGGCTGGCACCGTCCGCAACACGAGCCCGTACGAGATGTTCCGCACACTCGCCGCCACCCGACCACCCACTCACCGCTACACCCCTGGCCGTGATGTAGCGGAGTGGCAGGCGAAGGCACTCCCCGACGTCCTCGCCACGCTCGGCACGGCTCCCGCCGCCGTCCCGCCGCAGGCAGAGCTCATCGCCGAATGGCAGCGTGGCGACGTCCTCACCCAGCGATGGCTGCTTGACGTGAGCGCACACCTTGCGGCGTACGCCTATGTCAACCGTCCGGCCGGGCTGGGCGCGAGTGAGACCCGTCCCGCGCTCCTTTGCTGGCACGGACACAGCCATGGTGGCAAGGAGGTCGTCATGGGAAACGACTCGTCGCCGGCATTGCGTGAGGCCGACCGGGACACCCACACGTCCTACGGTCGGCGGATGGCCGAGGCGGGCTTCGTGACGTTCGGCATCGACTGGATGGGGTACGGCGACCAGGACGACAGCGGCAAGCCCCACCATCACGACCTCGCCGGCGGCCGGGACTGGTGCAACCTCTACTACCTGCAGGCCACGATGCTCGGGATGACGCCACTCGGCATCAACCTCGCGCACGGGCGGAGCCTGGTCGACTTCGCCTCGGCACTTCCGTACGTCGACGCGGGCAGGCTGGGGGTGATGGGTCTGTCCGGCGGCGGCACCATGACGCTGTGGAGTGCCCTGACTGACGAGCGGCTCGCGGCCGCCGAGATCATCTGTTACAGCGACCTGTTCGAACACTTCGCGTTCCGGGACCTCAACTACTGTGGATCGCAGATCACGCCCGGTCTGTACGAACTCGTCGATCTGCCAGACCTGCAAGGCCTGCTGGCACCACGACCGCTCCTGGTCGACATCGGCGCGTTCGACCAGTGTTTCCGTCTCGAGTCCGCGATGGCGTGTCACTCTCGCGTGGCGGACATCTATCGGGCCGCGGGCGCGGCTGATCGGCTCGAGCTCGACCTGTTCCCCGGCGGGCACGGCTGGAGTGGTGCGAAGTCGGTGGACTTCTTCTCCCGGCACCTCGCAGCACCACGATGACCACACCGATCCGCGTCACGCCCGCAGCAGGTGGTCGACCGCCGCCGTAGCCGCCTCCTCTGCGGTGCATGCGACGTCGGGCAGCACGCCGCGGCCCTCCCAGTTGGTACCGGTCACCGCGTCGGTGACGTACGCCTCCGGCAGGATCCCGAGGACCGTCGGTGTCAGGCGGATGGGTGTGACGTGATCCGCCGCACCAGGTGTCGCCTCGCCGACAACCGTGACCCTGCCGCGCGCCTGGAGATGGTAGGCAAGCGCCTCGCCGGAGGAGAACGTACGAGTGCTCGACAGCACCGCCACCGGGACGTGAGCCGGCACAGCTGTCCCGGCCTCGAAGTCAGGCGTCCACCACTGCCGCCTACGCTCGCGATAGGTGACCTCGGACAACGGGCGCGACACGTCTCCGAGCACCAGGCCGGCGATGAGCGCGACGGTCGCGGGGTCGCCGCCGCCGTTGCCCCGAAGGTCGATGATGATCCCGGACGCGTGCCGTGCGAGCTGGAACGCCGCCCTGACGTACGACTGCGCCAGGCTCACCGGTTCCAGGCTGTCGATCTGGATGAGGCTGATGCCCTCCCGCAACCGCTGCACCCGGGTCACCGCGGCGGCACCACGCAGGACGCCGGCCGGGTCAGGATCGTCCCAACCCGGGCTCTCCTCGTCAGGCGTTCCAGTGCCCGCAGGCTCGAACTGCAACTCGAGATGACGCGAGTACGCCCACGCGGTACGTTCGACCTCCCGACACGTCGTCGCGGTCACCGGGTCCGACCGGTCGCCATACCTGGCGTCGAGCTCCTTGATCAACGCCACGATCCGGTCCTCCGCTGGCGGAAGGCGGCGTAGCCAGCCGCTCAGCCGTGCGGCCAACTCACTGACCGTCGTCCCGCTGGGTTCCGTCATGCGCACACGGTACGGCCCCCTGGGCCCCTTCCAGCGGCGCGTTCCGGACGCTCTGAGCGAACATGAACCGGCAACCTCATCGAGGTGCTCCCCCAGGAAGACTAGAGAGCGCCACCTCTGTAGGTAGGTCCCCGCGACGCCCTCGGCACAAGCTGGTCACCCGCGGCCATGTCGGGCGGCCCGCTCTGCGAGGGCGCGGTTCATCGCCTCGAACCGCGGCAGGATGTCGCGCTTCAAAAAGCCACTGGCGATCGGCACCGCCACGCCGGCGAATCGTTCGGTCTGCTTGAGCCGCACCCGGTTCGGACCGAGCGGCTCGATGGTGAAACTGTGTTCGCCGTCGAAGACTCCCCCGGGGGGCACCCTGCCGACCCAACGCAGCTCACGGCCGGGTTCGACGGCGAGGACGGTAGGCGTGAACGTCGTCGTGCCGTCGCCGGAACGGATGACGTGGCGCACGGTGGAGCCGACCTCGAGCTCGCCGGAGGAGGAGACGATGAACGGATTCCATTCGGCGTACGCGTCGAGGTCGGCCAACACGCTCCACACCTGCTCCGACGTGGCGTCGACCTCGATCGTCGCGCTCAATGTGAACGGACGCAGATTGGCCCACGCGCTGTAGCCCGCCAGGACAGCGACCAGCGCACCGGCCACCATCAACCGGCGGCGAGGAGACCGCCGCCGCCTCGGGGCTCCACCTTCCAATGTCGGTGCACTCGCGGTCGTGGTCATGCTCAGATCTCCTCAACGAGGAAGGACACCGGCGAACGCGGCGTCGACGAGGTGGGTGGCATAGCGACGATCGATGGGCTTGCCGGTGATCAGGATCCGGTAGTACAGCGCGCCGGCCAGCTGATCCACGAGCAGGTGCGGGTCGGAGTCCGAACGCACCTCGCCCCTCCGCCGCGCAGCCTCGATCCGCGCGACCGCCAGAGCGATCCGTTTGTCGAAGAGATCGCGGACGAGCGTGCCGATGTCGGCGTGTCGCGCCGCGGCGGCGACGAGTTCCGCGACCAGGCCAGCTGACTGGTCGTCCTGGTCGTTCGCCCCACGGCCGGCACGCCGGGTGCGGTTCAATCCCGCCGCGATCTGGGCCATGAAGTCGATGAGATCGGCCCGCAGGTCACCGGTGTCGGCGATCTCGATCTCCTCCTGCCCTCGGCCGATCACGGCGATGGCGAGATGGTCTCTGGTAGGCCAACGTCGGTACAGCGTCGTCTTGGCGACACCCGCGATCTCGGCCACGTGATCGACCGTGAACGCCGTGTAGCCGCGCTCCAGGAGCTGCTCCCCCGCGACCCGCAGGATCCGCGCGTCGGTGTCGGGATCCCGCGGCCGGCCCCGCCGAGCGTTCACTGTCGGACCACCTCCTTTTCGATACGGTCGTTTCGTAATCGGGACGGTACACCAGCCGAGGGATTTACGCAACGGTCGTATCGGAAATCTGCCGGCACGGGCGTGCCACTCCAGCGACGGACCCAACGCCGGCCGCTCGCGACGACGCCGCGGGAAGGCCCCCTTCCCGCACGCCGTGAATCGCAAGGACGCGCCCGATTCTCAATTCAGGAACGGTCGAACGTCGGGGTAAGCAGTTGAACAAAAACAAAGTGACTGTACTGAACTCGCCATTGCCGAGTGCAATTTGGCCTCACCGCCACCGCCGAATGCAAAGAGAGAACACTCACCCAGCAAAGCGTTTTTACCTACATCGACTGGTGAATTCTTGAGGGTGTGAAGTCGAAATACTCGCCACCGGCTGCCTGGAAGGCGTGGCGCATTCGCTGAACTCGAGGGTAACCATCGTGGATTGTCTGCGAAATCGGCGGCAAGCACAACCTCCTGCCGAAAGGTCGCGTGGCCATAGTTATGTGTCGTGGACCCTTGCCGCAACATTCTTGATTGGCATTGCCGTTCCCGCGACCGCCGTGGCGGTGGGCGAACTACCAGCGCCGACTGGCGTCACGACTGGCACCGAACCGCGGCCCAGCAATAATGCGGCACCGCGACACCGTAGCCCACCTCGCCGAACCTCATCGACGATGTACGCAAACCGAGAAAATGGTGGTGTGACGCGAGCCTCCACGTCGTGGCCGGCCCGGAATGCGGGGCGGCCAACGCCTCGAATGGCCGCCGCCACGACCCGAACACGACTCCGGCAGGACGCCGAACGCCGGCAGGACGCCGAACGCCGGCAGGACGCCGAACGCCGGCAGGACGCCGAACTCCGGCAGGACGCCGAACTCCGGCAGGACGCCGAACGCCGGCAGGACGCCGAACTCCGGCAGGACGCCGAACTCCGGCAGGACGCCGAACGCCGGCGGGCCGCCATCCGAGCGGCCAGGAACCGCCCGAAACCAAGGCCTTGGGTATTACCCGTACAGAAATACCACCTGACCGGACGGTTCGGCCAGCAAGGAAACAACTGGTCCTCCTCCCACCACGGTCTCGACTTCGCCGCCCCCGCGGGCACGCCCATCAGGGCGGTCGGGGCCGGGACGATCATCGAGGCGGGATGGAACGGCAGCGCGTACGGCAACCGGATCAAGGTCAGGCACCGCGACGGCACGGTGACGTTGTACGCCCACCTGTCCGGCTTCGAACGAAAGGCTGGCAAGGTCGCGACCGGCACCGTGATCGGCTATGTCGGGACCACCGGCAATGTGACGGGCCCACATCTCCACCTCGAGGTACGACCCCATGGCGGCAAACTCGATTCAGCAATCGATCCCTCGCGATGGCTGGCCACGAAAGGGCTCAGGCCCTGACACGATCCGCCGACCCCAAACGCACACCATGCGATTCCCTCGACCAGCGTGGTAACGCGATGATCCCGCGGCCGCTGTCCCTTCGTACGGGAATTCGCCCTCTCGACAAACTCTTTGAGAATGTACGCCGTCAGCGGCGAGCGGTCATGAGCCAACTCTGCATGGGAAAGGTGAGGCCATCATCGTCGGCGTACGGCTGGAGTGCCGCGTCCAGGCCTTCGAGCAACGCATGCCAACCGCCCGCGTCCAGCGCACTCAGCGGCTCCGCCAGCGGCGAGCTCACCGACTCCTGGGTCAGGAACTCCTCGGCCGAACCGAAGCGCACCGTGAGAATGGTGATGCCGATCCACGCGTCGCGCAGTCCCGCGTCGGTGAGGAGCCAACGCAGCCGGTCGGGACCGGGACCGCCGAAGGGTGAGCGCATCGTGGCCGCAGCGGCGGCGCCGGAGTGGCGTTCCAGTTCGTTCACCAGGGCGACGAAGGCGGGGTTGTGCTCGATAGGTCGCCAGACCGCGACCGCGGCCCGACCGTCAGGCACCAGGACCCGCCGCATCTCACGCAGCGCGCCGGGCTGGTCCCCGACGAACTGGAAGCCCTGCTGGCAACAGACGACGTCGAAAGTCTCGTCGGGGAACGGCAACGCCGTCATGTCACCGGTGTGCCAGTCGATGGCGGGTTGCGTGATGCCGGCGGTGGCGGATCGGGCGACCTCGACCATTCCGGGGTTGAGGTCGACCCCGGTCACGCCGCCGAGCGAACCGACCCGGGCAGCCGCACCACGGGCCACGGCGCCGGTGCCACAGGCCGCGTCGAGTACGCGTTCACCCGGGGCGACCTCGGCCGCGTCGAGGAGGCGCTCAGCGCAGGGGGCGAAGAAGGCGGGCACCAGATAGCGTTCGTACGCCTCCGGCCCGCGTCCCGCCAGCTGCCACGCCTGCTGTCCGTCGGCCATGTCCACTCTCCGTTTCGCATTCTCGACCCTAGGCCCGTCCCGTGGAAGAACCAGCCCAAAGTCCTCCCCGGCGGGGGGCGCGGTGGAATGACCACGCTGAGCATGCCTGTGGTACCCCGAACAGGCATGGACGCCTCGGCAACGTCCACAGGCATACCTAGCGTGGTCATTGTCTTGGCGCGAGGTTGGCCCAGGCCATTGCAGCGCGATTGCATCCCCCCACGGCCAGCCTTCACCCGTGGGCGACGTACGGCTGCCGCCACGCGCCGGGTCAGGCCGCTGCGGCGTGGGTGTCGGGCGGCGGGTTCTCGTAACTCACCGCCAGGTCGTCGGCCGCCACGCCCACCCGGATCAAGGCGCCGTCGGCGATGTCGCCGGTGAGCAGCGCCCGGCCGATGCGGGTCTCGACCTCGCGCGCGATGAACCGCCGCAGCGGACGTGCACCGTAGACCGGGTCATAGCCGCGCACCGCGATCAGCCGCTGAGCCTCCGCGGTGACGTCGAGCGTGATCCGGCGGTCGGCCAGCCGATCGCGCAGCTGGTCGAACATCAGGTCGACGATCTGCTCGATCTCCTCCTGCGTCAGCGGCTTGAAGAGCACGATCTCGTCGACCCGGTTGAGGAACTCGGGCCGGAAGTGTGCCCGCAGTGCCCCCATCACCCGGTCGCGGGCGTCCGGCTCGATCTCGCCGCCGGCCGCAGCTCCTTCGCTGAGGAACTCCGAGCCGACGTTCGACGTCATGATGACCACCGTGTTGCGGAAGTCGACCGTGCGGCCCTGCGCGTCCGTGAGCCGCCCGTCGTCCAACACCTGCAGCAGGAGGTTGAAGACATCGGCGTGCGCCTTCTCGATCTCGTCGAAGAGCACGACGGAGTACGGTTTGCGCCGGACCGCCTCAGTCAGCTGGCCGCCCTCTTCGTATCCCACGTAACCAGGGGGCGCACCCACCAGCCGGCTGACGGTGTGGCGTTCCTGGTATTCACTCATGTCGATCCGGACCATGTTGTCCTCGGTGTCGAACAACGCCGCCGCCAGCGTCTTCGCCAGCTCGGTCTTTCCGACGCCCGTCGGGCCGAGGAAGATGAACGAACCGATCGGCCGCCGCGGGTCCTTGATGCCCGAACGCGCCCGGATCACCGCATCGGCCACCAGGTCGACCGCTTCGTTCTGGCCGACCACTCGCTCGTGCAGGATCTCGTCCAGCCGTAGGAGCTTCTCCCGTTCGCCTTCCTGCAACCGGCTCACCGGGATGCCGGTCCACCGTGCCACGATGGTCGCGATCTCGTCCTCGGTGACGACCTCGCGCAGCAACCGGTGCCCGTTCTGCCGGGCGGAGAGTTGTGCCTCCTCGGCCCCGAGCCTGCGCTGGAGTTCGGGAAGCTTTCCGTGCCGTAGCTCCGCCGCCCGGTTCAGGTCGTAGTCACGCTCGGCCTGGTCCGCCTCGACACGCACCTGCTCGATCTCCTCGCGCAACGCCTGGACGCGATGCAGGGTATGGCGTTCGGCCTCCCACTGAGCGCGCATCGCGTCGGCCTCGGCGTGCAGGTCCGCGAGCTCCCGTCGCAGCTCCTCGAGGCGCTCCTGACTCGCCGCGTCGCTCTCCTTCGACAGTGCCGCCTCCTCGATCTCCAGCCTGGTTACCCGACGGGTGAGCTCGTCGAGTTCGGCCGGCATCGAGTCGATCTCCGTACGCAGCATCGCGCAGGCCTCGTCTACGAGGTCGATCGCTTTGTCCGGCAGGAACCGGTCGGAGATGTAGCGGTGGCTCAGCACCGCCGCGGCGACGACCGCGTTGTCCTGGATCTTGACGCCGTGGAAGACCTCGAGTCGTTCGCGCAGCCCGCGCAGGATCGAGATGGTGTCCTCCACCGACGGCTCGTCGACCAGCACCGGCTGGAAGCGACGCTCCAGCGCGGCGTCCTTCTCGATCCGCTTGCGGTACTCGTCCATCGTCGTGGCGCCGATCATGTGCAGCTCACCGCGGGCGAGCATCGGCTTCAACATGTTGCCGGCGTCCATCGCGCCCTCGGCGGCACCGGCGCCCACGACCGTGTGCAGCTCGTCGATGAACAGCAGGATCCGGCCCTCGGCTGCCCTGACCTCGCCGAGCACCGCCTTCAGCCGCTCCTCGAACTCTCCGCGGTACTTCGCGCCGGCCACCAGCGCACCCATGTCGAGGGCGAAGATCGTCTTGCCACGCAGACCCTCCGGAACGTCGCCGTGGTTGATCCGTTGTGCCAGCCCTTCGACGATCGCGGTCTTGCCGACGCCCGGATCCCCTACCAGCACAGGGTTGTTCTTGGTCTTGCGGGACAGGATCTGGACGACCCGACGGATCTCGGTGTCGCGCCCGATCACTGGGTCGAGCCGCGCCGCGGCGGCGTCGGCCACGAGGTCGCGGCCGTACTTCTTCAGCGCTTCGTACGCACCTTCCGGGCTGGCCGAGGTCACCCGCTGGCTTCCGCGGACCGTCGCCAGGGCGTGCAGGAAGCGTTCCCGGGTGAGGCCCTGGCCGCGCAGGAGCCGGCCGGCCGCCGTCTCCGTACCCTCGTCGAGAAGGGCGATCACGAGATGCTCCACCGACACGTACTCGTCCCCCAGCCGGCGCGCCTCCCGGTCGGCCGCGTCGAGTAGCCGGCTCAACCGTTGGGTGAGGAAGACCTGGCCAGGAGATGCGCCCGGTCCCGACGTTCGGGGACGCCGGGCAAGCTCAGCTTCGAGTTCGGCCCTGAGCTGGTCGGAGTCGGCGCCCGCCTGGGCGAGCAGACGCGGCACAAGGCCGTCCGCCTGGTCCAACAAGGCTGCCAGCAGGTGTTCGCCGTCGACCTCGGTGTGGCCCAGGCGTACGGCCGCGGTCTGGGCGTCGTGCAGGGCTTCCGACGACTTCTGGGTCAGCCGGTTCGGGTCCATGGTCGGCCTCCGGTCGGTCTGGTTTCGCTCGGTCGGGCAGGCATCTCCTGGTGCGACCGCCGTAGGGTCGCTTCGAGCTCGGCGATGCGGTCGAGCAGGTCGACCACCAGGCCGATCGCGGCATAGTTGAGGCAGGCGCCCGCGCGGAGCCGCTCGATCCGGGCGAGCGCGACGAGTTGGTTCGGTGCGAAGACGAGCTGGCCGCGGGTGTCCCGCGTCGGTTCGAGGAGTCCGAGCCGGACCAGCCGGCGGACGAGTTCGGGATGGACTCCGGCCCGCCGGGCGAACGTCTCGAGGTCCATCAGGTCAGAACCCCGGCGGCTTTGTACGCGAACGACTGCGAACGTCATGATGTCGTCCTCCGGCCGGCACCGTCCCGCGACCGGGCTCCTTCTCGCGCGTCGAAGGGCGACACCTCCGCCAGTTCCTCCCACAGCCGGCGCTCCTCGGCGCTGAGCCGCTCCGGCACCACGACCCGGGCTTCGGCGAACAGGTCTCCCGGGCGGCCATGCTGGCGGGGTAGACCACGGCCGCGCAACCGGAGCTTGCGTCCACCCGACGTTCCCGGCGGGACCGTCACCTTCGCGACACCACCGGGTGTGTCGAGGGTGACCGTCGCACCCAGGGCCGCCTCCCATGGCGCCAGCGGCAGGTCGACGTACAGGTCACGCCCGTCCACCCGGTAGCGCCGGTCAGGTGCCACGCGGACGACGAGATACAGGTCGCCGGCGTCCGCGCCCGCACTGCCGCGGCCGCCCTGGCCCGCCAACCGGATCCGTTGGCCATCCGTGACGCCTGCCGGGATCCACACCTCGAACGTCCTGGTCCCGTGCGGTCCGGCCAGAGAGATCGAACGCCGCCCGCCGTGATAAGCCTCGGCCACGCTCACCTCGAGTTCGGCCTCCTGGTCCGCGCCAGGAACCGGGCCCCACCCGCGCCCGGCCGCACCGGTGAAGAGACCGCCGAACAACTCCTCCAGGTCGATGTCCTCACCGACACCGCCACCGACGCCACCGCCGAAGTCGCGGCCGACCTCCGGGCCCATGCCGCGACGTCGGCCGCCGCGCCGGGCGCCTGCGCCGGCCCCCGCACCCGCGCCCGCCCGCGCGCGTCCGGCCGCACGGGCCCTGGACCAGGTTTCCGGGTCGATGCCCTCCGGCACCTGGCGGAAGTCGGGTCCGAAGGCGTCGTAACGCCGCCGGGTGTCAGGATCGGACAGGACGTCATACGCCTCCGAGATGTCCTTGAAGCGCTCCTCGGCCGCCGGGTCCTTGTTGATGTCCGGGTGGTGCGCACGGGCGAGCTTGCGATAGGCGCGCTGGACCTCCTCCAGGCTCGCCGTCCTGGGTACTCCGAGAATCTCGTAGAAGTCCCGGTCCGCCATCGTCCCCCGTCACCTACTCGGACTTCGCGGCCACGACGACCGCGCTGGGACGCAGCTGGCGCTCAGGTTCGCCGTAACCCGGTCGTACGACATCGACGACGGCGCGGTCGGGCAGGTCGTCGGTGGCGACGGTGGCGACGGCCTCGTGACGTTCCGGGTCGAACCTCGCGCCCTTCTCGACATCCTGGCGGGGGAACCCCAACCCGGCAATGACCTTGAGCGCATGCTGACGGACGGCCTCGACGCCGGCGATGACGGAGTCCGAGTCAGCGTCGGCGTGCTGAAGCGCTCGGTCGAGGTCGTCCAGCACGGGAAGCCACTGCGCGGCGAGTCGGGTGCGTTCCTCCGCTCGCCCGAAGGCGATCTCGCGGGCCACCCGTTTGCGGGTGTTCTCGACCTCGGCCGCCGCCCGGTGCCACTTGTCCTCCAGGTCGGCGATGCGCTCGTGCAGTTCCGCGATGCGCTCGTGAAGCTCGGCAGTGCCGGCGTCAGGCCCGACCCCCTCGGCAGATCCGGACGTGGATGCTGAAGGGGATGCGGGAGTGGATGCGGGTGTCGCGGCGTTGTCGTCTGACATGGCACTCAGTCCGTCGTGAACTCGGCGTCGATGACGTCCTCGTCGGATCCGCCCTGACCGCCCGGGCCGGCGCCGGGACCGCCGGGCGGAGCTCCGGGCGTTCCTTCCCCACCTGGCTGGGTCCGGACCGCGCTGATGCTGTGGTAGACCTGCTGCAGGTCGCTCGTCAGACCGCGCAGGCGGTCCAGCGACACGGTGTCGTCCTTGACGGCCTGCCGCGCATCACCGACCAGCATCTGGGCCCGGGCCCTCTCGTGCTCGGGAGCGGCGTCGCCGACCTCGTTCAGGACGCGTTCGACGCTGTAGGCCACAGAATCGAGCTCGTTGCGCGCGTCGACCGTCTCGCGCAACCGTGTGTCGTCGGCACGGAAGCGTTCGGCGTCGGCCACCATGCGTTCCACTTCGGCCCGGTCGAGGTTGGACGTGTCGCTGATCGTGATCTTCTGCTCCGCACCGGTGTCGCGGTCCCGCGCGGTGACATGGAGGATCCCGTTCGCGTCGATGTCGAACGTCACCTCGACCTGCGGTTCGCCACGCGGTGCGGGTCGGATGTTCTCCAGCCGGAACCTCCCGAGCACGCGGTTGTCGGCCGCCCGCTCGCGTTCGCCCTGCAGGACAACGATGTCGACCGCCGACTGGTTGTCCTCAGCGGTGCTGAACGTCTCCGTGCGCCGGGCCGGGATCGTCGTGTTGCGCTCGATGACCTTCGTCATCACGCCGCCGAGCGTCTCGAGCCCCAGCGAGAGCGGCGTGACGTCGAGCAACAGCACGTCCTTCATCTCGCCCTTGAGCACGGCCGCCTGTGTGGCGGCACCCAGGGCGACCACCTCGTCCGGATTGACCGTCATGTTGGGATCCTTGCCGCCGGTCATCCGCCGGACGAGGCCCTGGATCGCCGGCATCCGGGTCGCGCCACCGACCAGGATCACCTCGTCGATGTCATCGGCGGTGACCTTGGCGTCGGCCATCGCCTGGCGTACCGGCTCGGTGCAGCGCTCCACCAGGTCGGCGGTGATCTCCTCGAACGTCGAGCGCATCAACGTCGCCTGAAGATGCTTGGGACCCGAGGCGTCCGCGGTGACGAACGGCAGACTGATCGTGGTCTGCGTTACCGACGACAGTTCGACCTTCGCTTTCTCTGCCGCCTCGAACAACCGTTGCAGCGCCTGCGGATCAACGCGCAGGTCGATCCCGTCGCTGCGCTGGAACTCCTCGGCCAGATGGTCGACGATCCGCCGGTCGAAGTCGTCACCGCCAAGGTGCGTGTCACCAGAGGTCGCCCGCACCTCCACCACGCCGTCGCCGACGTCGAGCAGGCTGACATCGAAGGTGCCACCACCGAGATCGAAGACCAGCACCGTCTCGTGCTGCAACCTGTCCAGCCCGTACGCGAGGGCCGCCGCCGTCGGCTCGTTGATGATCCGAAGCACCTCGAGGCCCGCGATTCGTCCGGCGTCCTTGGTCGCCTGGCGTTGTGCGTCGTTGAAGTACGCAGGAACGGTGATGACCGCCTCGGTGACCCGCTCGCCCAGATACTTCCCGGCGTCATCGGCGAGTTTGCGAAGAATCAGGGCAGAAATCTCCTCAGGCGAATACTGCTTTCCGCGAATCTCGAAACGTGCTGTGCCGTCGGGTCCCTCGACCACGTCGAAGGACACCGAGTGCTGCTCGCTCGAAATCTCCGAATAACGGCGGCCGATGAAGCGTTTCGCCGAGTAGATCGTCCCCTTGGGGTTCAAAATGGCCTGCCGACGGGCCAGCTGTCCGACCAGCCGTTCGCCCTGGTCGGTGAATGCCACAACTGAAGGCGTTGTCCGCGAACCTTCCGCATTGGGGATGACGGACGGTTTTCCACCCTCCATCGCCGCAATGACCGAGTTCGTCGTCCCTAGATCAATTCCCACCGCTGTCGCCATCGCCTGGCCCACTCTCGTCTATCGGTTCGATCCGTTTGTGGTCGGCAAAATCAGTGTCACGCCGCGTCAACACGGGCGGCAACCTGAACAAGGAAGGCATGCGGCGGGCCGGAAGGCCGTGCGAAAACGGGTGTCCGTCGCCTTCACCCCGATGGGGTGGCGCGCCCCCGCCGAGGTCCCGGCCATCCTGGGGACGTTCGTCACGTCGACCGGACGGTCAACCGGGTGGCAGCCGCGGTCGGGGCCGCCTTCTCGTCCCGGTACGCATCGCCCGGCTTTGTGACGCTTTCGGACGCGGTACCGAGGGACCTGACTTCACCCGGAATGGGTGACGCCCTTGTCGTGCGTTACGCGGACCGTGGTGTGTGGACGCCTTCGGTATGACGTAGGGGGGCGCAGACCATTCAGGGGGTTGGGCCATGACAGACATGGGTGGACGCCGCGATACAGGCCGCTCGGCGCAGCAAGAAGCGCAGGATGCGGCCCAGCAGCGTGGCACCGAAGCGCAGCAGCGTGGAGCTGAGGCGCAGCAACGCGGTACGGAGGCACGGCCCACCGTTCCGGAGGCACGTCGTTCTGAGGAGGGGCGTCGGGCTCCGATGGGCATGGGCGCGGAATCTGGTTGGTTGACCTATGCCGGTACAGTCCTGGCCGTCCTCGGTGTGTTCCAGCTGATCTGGGGCCTCACCGCCCTGGTCAATACTGGGTACTACATCGTCGGGAGCACGGGACTCGCTGTGGCCTTCAACTACACGGCCTGGGCATGGATCCACATCGCTCTCGCCGCACTCCTCATCGCCACCGGCCTCGCGGTCTTCGGCGGCCAGGCATGGGGAAGGTATGTCGGGCTCGCGCTGGTCAGCCTCGCACTGATCGCGAACTTCCTCACGCTGGCTGCGTTCCCGATCTGGTCGATCGTCATGATCGCGGTTGACCTGATCGCCATCTACGCTCTCGCCGTTCACGGTCGGGAGACGGAGACGGCTCGCGCCTGAGGGACGCAACCGCTCACGGAGGAACCGTCGGAAGGTCACCCCGCTCGGGGTGACCTTCCGGCGTCCTCGGCACGGGCCGTGACTACCTACCTGAGGAGTTCGAGCTGCAGTGCCCGCGCGATCGCCTCGCGCCGGCTGCCGACGCCGAGCTTGCGGTAGAGCGTCCGAAGATGCGACTTCACGGTGTTCACCGACAGGCAGAGATCCTGGGCGATCTCCTCGTTGGTGAGATGGGACGGCAGGTAGTGCAGGACCGCGCGTTCGCTCGCCGTCAACCGAACGGTCTGGTCCGGCGACTTCCAGGTGGCCGTGGGCTGGACGTCGAACCGGTGCAGCAGGGCACTGCGGAAGCTCGCGTGCGGACCCTCCGGCGGAATCACGACGGTCAGCAGCGCCCGTACGCCGCGGCCCGCGTCGAGGAATACCCGGACGAGGCCGTCGTCACGGCCGAGGGCCAGGGCCTGTTCGAGGTAGCCGGTCGCCGATGCCTGGGTACCCAACCGTCGCTGCGCCGTCGCGGCAACCAGAAGCGCGGCGACGGTGTCGACGAGGCGGGTCTCTCCGGACGTACCCGACAGGCATGGCGTGACGGCTTCGAGCGCCGCCGCGGGATCTCCACCGGCGAGATGCAGGCGCCCGTCGGCCACCCGGACGGCTGCCGGCGTGGAATCCGGTCCGGCAACGCGCCGCGGGTCCGTCACGGCCGACAGAACGGCCCGACCCTGCACCGGATTGCCTTCCTGTAAAGCGATGTCGATCTCGAGCAGAGTGGCGTAACGCTTCACCTGGATACGCAGCCGGGCCGCGTCGTCCTTCGCCGTGGCGATCTCGGCCCTGGCCGCGCCCAGGTCGCCTTGGTGGATGAGGATCCGGGCCCGGAGCAGGCCGTACAGTTCCCGCAGCGGCGGGTCGGCCGAACCGGCGTCTCGGGCCGCGTCCGTAGCCTCTCCCCCCGGCGGCACGGCGATGGTGGCGAGCAGGTTCCACGCCTGGTCGAGCCGGTCCCGCTCGACGTCGATCACGACCTGGGCGAGGTCGTACAGCAGGCGCACCGGGTCACTCGGCGGCTCACTTCCTTCACCTCGGATCGCGCGCTCGGCGCGTTCGAGCCGGCCGTCAACGGCGTCGAGCAACGCGAGCCAGGCACGCGCGCGGCGTTCCCACCGCCCGAAGCCGTTCTCGGCAAGAAGCGGCACCGCCCGAGCCAGGGACGTGCGCGCCGCGCTCATGTGACCGTTCCACAGTTCCGCGATGCCGAGCCAGTACGCCAGCCCCGCAAGGCCGTTCCGGTGGTGTGACCGCAGTCCGGCACGGCCCATGTCGTCGAGAAGCTGGTGCGCGCGGGTCATGACTGTAGTGTCGACACACCCGCGCAGGCAGCCCTGATGCAGTCGGAGCTCGGTGACCTTGACCTCGCGGGCGAGGCCGTCCATGGCTTCGGCCGGAGCCGTGGGCGACGCCGAGTCGTGTGCGGAGACATCTTGTGCGGGGCCGCCTTGTGCGGGGCCGCCTTGTGCGGGGCCCTCTTTGTCCGGCATGCCCGCCACGACGGAGAGGAACGCCTCGGCACCGTCGGGGTCGCCGGCGTTCAACCGGGCGGTCGCACAGACGGCCGCCAGCTCGGGGTTCGCCGCGATCTCGTCGGCGGGGATGCCAGCGAGCAGCGGCTCGAGCGCGGCGCCTTCGCCGTTGGCGAAGGCGCGGTCTCCGTCACCGGCCAGGAGCGTGCCGGCCAACCGCCAGTCCCCCGCTGCCGCGGCGTTGCGCGCCGCGTCCACGAGAAGTCCGCGCCGGGCAAGCCACCCGGCTGCCTTCCGGTGCAGATCGGCGATCTCGTCCGGCATCTCCCGACCGATCCGGTCGGTGAGGAACTCGCGCAGCAGCGGGCTGTAGTGGTACCACGTGCGTTGCCGACCGACGGGTACGACGAGCGCGTTCTCGCGTTCGAGCACGTCGAGCGTCTTCTGCCCGTCGCTCCCGCCGGTGAGAACGTCGGCGAGCTCACCGGTGACCCTGTCGACCACGCACGTACGCAGGAGAAACCGCCGCAGCGGCGACGACCGCGAGCCTACGACCTCATCGGAGAGGTAGTCGGCGACGAGCGGCTCGTCTCCGGTGAAGCCGGCCGGGTCCCGGCGCTGCGGCGGCTGGGCCTGCCACCACAGGGTCGCGAGCCGCAGGCCGGCCAGCCATCCTCCGGTGCGTTCGAGCAGGCCGGCGATCTGAGGAGGCGCCAGGTCGAGACCGAACAGGGCGAAGAGGTCCCGCGTCTCGGCCGGCGTACACGCCAGCTCCGCCGGGCCGATGTCGGCGAGTTCACCGGCCACCCGCAACCGGGCCAACGACAGTGCGGGGAACCCACGGCCGGAGAGGACCAGTCGAAGCGTCGGAGGTGCGTGGCGGAGCAGGATCTCCAGGCCGGCAAGCAGTCTCCAGTCGGTGATCTCGTGCGCCTGGTCCAGGACGAGGACGACCGGATCGTCAAGCGGGGCAAGGGCGTCGAGCAACCGTTCGGCGAACTGTGGGTTCGCGAGGTCATCGTGCCCGGCCAGCTGCCCGAGGCTTTCGGAGCCGCGCCCACACACTCGGCGAAGTGCCTCCACGACGCAGGCCCAGAACACCTTCGGCTCGTTGTCGTTCCGGTCGCACGAGACCCAGGCGACACGTTGCCCGGTCGACCATGCCGACCACGAGGCCAGGAGCATCGTCTTGCCGGCACCGGCAGAAGCGTTGAGGACGGTCACCCGGCGCTCGGTCGCGTCGGTCAGGGCGTGAAAGAGCCGGGGCCTCGGCAGGACTGGAACCGCGGGCACCGGCGCCGACACCTTGGCGTCGAGAACGCTTCGCGGGCGTCCCTGGTCAAGGGGAACACGTGCGCGCGGGATCAACCGATCTGTCGGCGAACTCACCGCTTTGCTCAATCCTGGCTCGCGAGCCATGCCCCTCCTTCCCCGCCTGTCGAAGCCCCATCAGGCAAAGTTCACCCGTCGCGAGTGATCTTTGTCGATTCGCCATCCCAGCCCAGCTACCTTTCGACTATGCGCCCCGCCCGGCGTCCTCCGCGGGCTTTTCTGGTTGTTCGAAATCGGCACCTGCCCGCCGGAGAAACGCGAGACCATGACGCCCTGCCGCCTGGCTGGGTAGGAGATACCCGGCCGCCTCCACCCTGAACGCGACATCGGCCGCATCGCGAATGTGCGTTGACCAACCGAACCCAGCTCGACCAACCCAGCACATTTTCGGGCGGGAGCGCTATCGGCATTTTGACTTGAACGCACCAGACATCCGCAACGGACCAGACATACCGTGCGAACGTCGTCCGTGCGCGAGCGACGACGTGCTCGTCGTGGTCGTGGTCGACTCCTTTGGTCCGACCCGTCTCACCGCCGGCTCGGCCGCCGCCGGCCGAACACCGTCACGAACATGTAGCTCTTCCCGGCGGCGTGTGGGGAGAAGAACTCCACCACGTCGTCGTCGCACGACGTCGAGCCCACGGCGCCGAGCCGCACCACCTCGCCCCCGTGCTCCAGTGCCCCCAGCGCATGCGTACCCAGGTGGACGATGCCGGCGTGCAGGGCGCTCTCGAGCTGGCTCAACCGGTAACCCCGGTTTCCGTACGCCCCCAGAACGTCGTGCAGATCGGTCAGGTAGTAGGCGTTGACGTGGGCGTCGGCCGTGTACCACTGCCCGACGGCCAGTCGCCGCGCCTCCTGCCGGAAGTCGCCTTGCCGCAGTAGTTCGACGGCACCCGCCCCATGGTCGCCGCGGCCCGGATGGTGAACGTAGACACCGGGCGCGAGCCCCTCGACACCGTGGACGATGAGGTAACAGTCGTGCAGTGCAGGCGCTCCGGGGGCGAGGCAGTCGGCCGCGATCCCGCGCGTCGAGCGGTCGAGCAGGGTCGAGAACGCGACGAACGGCAGCTCCGCCTCGACGTCGAAGTGCCGGGTCGACCGCCGGCGAGCGATGACGTCCTCCACGGGCGCACCCGCGAGCTGGCCGGGCGGCAGGGGCTCGAGTGGCACCAGGCGACCCCGCGGTTCCGCAGGCGTACGACGAAGAGCCGCGGTGCGCCACCGCTCCACCTCGGCGGCCGAGTCCAGACAGGACGCCGCATGGGTCCGCGGGATGAGCGGGAACTCCACCTCCCGGCCAGAGATCGCCCTGGTGGGGAGGTCGAGCGGCGGCATCTCCGGATGCCCGGCGTGACGGCGGCGCCCATCCCGCCCGATCGCGCACAGGGCCACCGTCGCCTCGCGTACGCCGTCGACGCCGAGGAGGTCGTTGACCTCCCGGTCGACGTAACCCAGCACCAGCGTGGCCGGAAGTCCGCAGGACGCGGCCAGGCCACGCACGTGCGACAGTGTCGTCCCCGCGTCCCAGTAGGCATGACGGTACGCACGAGCCTTGTAGCGCCACGCGTTCCGCCAGAACGTACTCGTCAGGGCGAGGACGACAGGAGCGGACGCCAGTGCCGGTTCGCCCCCGGTCGCGTCGACGAGGACGCCTCGGAAGTCGCCGGACCGCAACCGCCGCAGGCTGTGGTCGTGCGCGGCGTAGTGGTACAGCCCGGCGGGGAGGTCGGGAAGGTCACCGCAGACGAAGTACGCCTCGAGGTGGTAGCGCGCCCCCGTGCCGCCGGCGGCGCGGTAGTCGATGATCCGCCCGCCCCGCAGTGTCGTCCGCCGGTCGAGGCCGCCGCAGGAGAAGAGCGCGATCCGGGCCAGCGTCGCGAGGTCGGGCTGGCCTGGGTCCGCCTGCGTCTCCGTACCGACGCGGGCGAGCGCATCGAGTGCCGGCACGTCCGAACGCGGAAACTCCCGAGGGAGCGGGATCGGCGCGAGTGAGCTGTAGATCTTGTACGGGTAGGGCTCGAGCGAACGGTCCTCCTCCCAGATCGCGTTCTCGAGCTCGGGCGGCGTCCCCATCGCGAACGCCGGCCCCTCAGCCTCCTCCCGGACCGAGTACTTCGTGGCGTCGTGAAACGCCCAGGCCTTCGCGATGTCCTCGTTCCCGCTCATCTGAACCATTCTCGCCGGCCAGTTGGGTGGCTCCGGAACGCAATGGATCCCTCACGACCTGTGACTCGAATCGGGACAGGACACCACGGAAAGTAGAAGAGGAATGAGGCGGCATAATTGCGGACAGCCACTGAGCACATACACGCGATGACGCTTTGCAGAGTGCAGATAACAATGCGTGAGAACCGGGCTTGACAGGAACTCTCACGTGCTACAGGCTCGCCCCGACTCATCGTGCCAAGATCCGCGGACTCATCGGCTGGGGCTGTGTCGATTAGCTGGGGCTGTGTCGATTAGCAAATCTGGAGGAACGTCGATGCGAGACGTCCAGAAGGGCCGGAAGTCGTGGCTGGAGCGGCTCACCTCACCCCCCGAAACAGAAGGTGACGACAACGTGGCCAACGACGCCCACCGGTTCGAGCGCACCCTCGAACCCGGCCCTCCGGCACCGCGGGATCCCCACGTCCCAGAGGGCTTCGAGGCCTTCGCCCCGCCCGGCCTGCGCCCACCGCCGTCCGACGATCTGAAGAGCGCACCACCCGAGCGCGCCAACGGCCTGCCCGGCCCCGGACCCGGTCCAGGCCCAGGCCCGGGCTTCGAGCCCCGCGACCGTGGCCAGTTCGAACCCCCGCAGTTCGTCGACACCCCGCCGTTCGAGCAGGGGCGAGTCGACGCCGGGCGGACGTTCGATCCGGATCGGGGCCGGTTCGACCCCGATCGGGGCAAGACCGACAGCCCGCTCGGACCCGACCGTAGCCAGTTCGAGCCGGACCGCAGTCGATTCGAGCCCGACCGCAGCCCGTTCGAGCCCAAGCCGGACGATTCCACCTCTCGCCCACCAGTTCCGACGTCCGCGGCCACCGCGCCGCGCGACTCCTGGGAAGGTCCCGTGACCACCTCGACCCGCTCCGATGACGCCACGCCCTCGGACACCCCGCGACTCCGGTCCGTCCCGTCCACGCCGAGTGGGATCACCTGGCAACCCGACGCGAGTCAGGCCGGCAACCAGTCCCTCGGCGAGCCGAAGCACTCCGACATCCAGGACAGCCGCGACGAGGACGACAGGGACCCGCTCGAGGACACCGGCGAGGAGCTGTCACGGCCCAGCGAGGCCGAGCAGCTCGAGGCCGCTCGCAAGCGGCACGTGGAGGAACTCCAGCACCGCTGGCTCGTCACCCAGGCGCAGATCCTCGACGACCCACGTGACGCGGTTCGCGAGGCCGGCCTGCTCATCGGGGACGCGATGCAGTTCGTCACCTCGACGTTCACCGACCACCGCGACCGCATCGAGCGGGAGTGGCGGCACAACGACAGCATGAGCACGGACGAGCTGCGTACCGTCATGCGGCGTTACCGGAACCTCTTCCAGTACGTCCTGTCCGCGTCACAGCTCCCCGACCTGTAGGGGTCGGAGCCTCCAGACCCGCGACGATGCTCCTGCGAGACAGCCCGACAGCGACGCTGCGTGGTATCACCATGCCCGCGCGGCGCCACATCGCCGTTGTGACGTGTCCGTCACGTATGGAGTTGAAACCGACGACTACGCTTGGCCCCGGAAGCCCAAAGACGGTTCGAACCATGATGGTGAGTGGAAGAGGCGATTAACGCCGTGGCGTCCCAGTCCTCGCACAACGACCCGCTGTCCCAGTTTGGGACAAATGAGTGGCTCGTCGACGAGATGTACCAGCGCTACCTCAAAGATCCCGACTCGGTGGACAAGGCGTGGCTGGCGTTCTTCCGTGACTACCACCCCGAGTCCAACGGTCGCGACCGGGACGAGGGCACCGCCCCGCCCGGCGAGAAGCGTTCCGCGGCCACCTCGCTCGGGCCGGCACCGCGCCCCAAGGTCCATCCCTCCGGCTCCGACCCGGGGCCGTCGACCACCACGCGACCGGCCAGGCCCTCCGCCAGCCCCGGCGGCCCGGCGCGGGCGACGGCGCGCACCGGCGAACCCAAGGCGCCGACCGCCCCGTCCACGGTCCCGACGGGTGGCCAGGCGGCGCCTCCGGCCAAGGAGGCCGCCCAGCCGGCCGCTGCCGAGAAGCCGGAGCTGGTGCCCCTGCGTGGTGCCGCGGCGCGCACCGCCAAGAACATGGACCAGAGCCTCACCGTCCCCACCGCCACCAGCGTGCGGCAGGTCCCGGTGAAGCTGCTGATCGACAACCGCATCGTCATCAACAACCACCTGGCCCGCTCGCGCGGCGGCAAGGTCAGCTTCACCCACATCATCGGCTACGCCATCGCCAAGGCCGTCCGGTCGATGCCGGAGATGAACTACAGCTACACCGAGGCCGACGGCAAGCCGGCCATGGTCAAGCCCCCGCACCTCTCCCTCGGCCTCGCGATCGACATCCAGAAGCCGGACGGCACCCGGCAGCTGCTCGTGCCCAACATCAAGGCCGCCGAGACCCTCGACTTCGCGTCGTTCTGGGGTGCGTACGAAGACGTCGTACGCCGCGCCCGGACCAACAAGCTGACCGTCGAGGACTTCCAGGGCACCACCATCAGCCTCACGAACGTCGGCACGGTCGGCACCACCCACCCGGTGCCGCGGCTGATGGCCGGCCAGAGCGCCATCGTCGGGGTCGGCGCGATGGAGTACCCGGCCGAATACCAGGGCGCGGCCGAGGAGACGCTCAACCGGCTCGCCGTCAGCAAGACGATGACGCTGACCTCGACCTACGACCACCGGGTCATCCAGGGCGCACAGTCGGGTGACTTCCTGCGTCGAGTGCACCACCTGCTCCTCGGCGAGGACGACTTCTACGAGGACATCTTCGCCGCCCTGCGGATCCCGTACGAACCGGTCCGCTGGGTCTCCGACATCCCCACCTCGCACGACGACGAGATCGGGCGGCAGGCGCGGGTGCTGGAGCTGATCCACGCCTACCGCGTGCGGGGCCACCTGATCGCCGACACCGACCCGCTCGACTACAAGGTCCGCCGGCACGCCGACCTCGACGTCGTGACGCACGGGCTCACGCTGTGGGACCTCGACCGGGAGTTCGCGACCGGGAGCTTCGGCAGCGGCAAGCGGTTCATGATGCTGCGGCACATCCTCGGCCTGCTGCGCGATGCGTACTCCCGCACGGTCGGCATCGAGTACATGCACATCCAGGAGCCGGAGGAACGCCGCTGGATCCAGGACCGGGTCGAACGTCCGCAGGACAAGCTCCCCCGCACCGAGCAGCTCCGCATCCTCGCCAAGCTCAACCAGGCCGAGGCGTTCGAGACGTTCCTGCAGACGAAGTACGTCGGGCAACGGCGGTTCAGCCTGGAGGGTGGCGAGTCCGCGATCGCACTGCTCGACGAGATCTGCGAGCAGGCCGCGATGGCCGACCTCGACGAGGTGACCATCGGCATGGCCCACCGCGGCCGGCTCAACGTGCTGGCCAACATCGCCGGCAAGAGCCCGGCACACATCTTCCGGGAGTTCGAGGGCAACATCGACCCTCGGACGATCCAGGGTTCCGGCGACGTGAAGTACCACCTGGGTGCCGAGGGTGAGTTCACCGCCGACAGCGGCGCCCGGATCAAGGTGTCCGTCGCGGCGAACCCGTCCCACCTGGAGGCGGTCGACCCGGTGCTGGAGGGCATCGCGCGGGCCAAGCAGGACATCCTCAACCGCGGGCTCGACTTCCCGGTGCTGCCGGTGCTCATCCACGGCGACGCGGCGTTCGCCGGCCAGGGCGTGGTTGCCGAGACGCTCAACCTCTCGCAGCTGCGCGGCTACCGCACCGGCGGCACGATCCACGTGATCGTCAACAACCAGGTCGGGTTCACGACCGCACCGACGGCTTCCCGGTCGTCGACGTACTGCACCGACGTCGCACGGATGATCCAGGCGCCGATCTTCCACGTCAACGGTGACGACCCCGAGGCCTGCATCCGGGTGGCGCGGCTGGCGTTCGACTACCGCCAGACGTTCCACAAGGACGTCGTGCTCGACGTGATCTGCTACCGCCGCCGTGGTCACAACGAGGGCGACGACCCGTCGTTCACCCAGCCGCGGATGTACGACCTGATCGAGCAGAAGCGCTCTGTCCGCAAGCTCTACACCGAGGCGCTCATCGGCCGCGGCGACATCTCGGTCGAGGAGGCCGAGCAGGCGCTGCAGGATTACCAGGAACGCCTGGAGCGGGTGTTCGCCGAGGTTCGTGCCGCCAAGAGCGCTCCAGCCGAGGACGATTATGTCACCGCTCCGGAGTACCCCGAGAAGCCGGCGGCGGAGCTCGAGACCGCCGTGCCGCTGGAGGTGCTCAAGCGGATCTCCGACGCTCACGTATCTGTGCCCGAGGGTTTCACGGTGCATCAGAAGGTGCTCCCTCAACTGCAGCGGCGCGCCGCCGCCATCACTGAGGGCCCCATCGACTGGGCGACGGCGGAGATGGTGGCGTTCGGTTCACTGCTCATGGCCGGCCGGCCGGTGCGGCTCGCCGGGCAGGACAGCCGGCGCGGCACCTTCGTACAGCGGTTCGCCACCATCATCGACCGGCACAACGGCGACGAGTGGACTCCGCTCGCCAACCTCGACGAGCAGCAGGGGACGTTCTACGTCTACGACTCCCTGCTGAGCGAGTTCGCGGCGATGGGCTTCGAGTACGGCTACTCGGTGGCGCGGCCCGACGCGCTGGTGTGCTGGGAGGCGCAGTTCGGCGACTTCGCCAACGGCGCTCAGACGATCATCGACGAGTTCATCTCCTCGGGCGAGGCCAAGTGGGGTCAGCAGTCCGGAGTCGTCCTCCTGCTCCCCCACGGATACGAAGGCCAGGGACCCGACCACTCCTCGGCCCGGATCGAACGCTTCCTCCAGATGGGTGCGGGCGACTCGATGACGATCGCGCAGCCGTCGCTGCCGTCCAACTACTTCCACCTGTTGCGTTGGCACGCCCTGGGCGCCGTGCATCGTCCACTCGTCGTCTTCACACCGAAGTGGATGCTGCGAAGCAAGGCGGCGACGAGCCAGCCGGCGGAGTTCACGAGCGGGCGGTTCCGTCCGGTCATCGCCGACGACATGGTTGACCCTGCCGGCGTCAGGCAGGTCCTGCTCTGCTCGGGGAAGGTGTCGTGGGAACTGCTGGCCGAACGCAAGCGCCGGCAGGGTGATCGAACCGCGATCGTCCGGCTGGAGCAGCTCAGCCCGCTCCCCGTCGACGCGATCAAGGCCGAGCTCGCGAAGTACCCGCACGCGGAGATTCGCTGGGTGCAGGACGAGCCGGCCAACCAGGGTCCGTGGCCGCACATCGCGCTCAACCTGGTGCCACAGATCGACGGGCGAGACATCGAGCTCGTCGCGCGACCTTCGTCGGCAGCGCCGGCGGTAGGGTCCACGTCGGTCCACGGCATCGAGCAGGCCACCCTGCTCTCCGACGCCTACAGCTGAGCCTGGGCTCGCGTCTCCCCTGCGAAGGTCTGCATCGTGTACTTCACCGATCGTGGTATCGAGGAGCTGTCCGACCGGCGTGGCGAGGAGGAGGTCAGTCTCGCCTGGCTGGCCGACCGGCTGCGGGAGTTCGTCGACCTCAACCCCGAGTTCGAGACGCCGGTCGAACGCCTGGCGACCTGGCTCGCCCGCCTCGACGACGAGGACGACGACTGAGAATCTGCGTGACTCCGATACGTACGGTTTGCCCAGGTTCCTGCGCCTCACGCCGGATCCGCCGTGGATAGAAACGTAGCCACGATCACCATTGATGGCTACACTTTTATCCATGCTCGATGCGGAAGAACTGTCCGACCTACCTGCAACCTTCACCACTGGTGAGGCGCTGCGGGCCGGCGTACACCCTCGTGACCTCTACCGCCTCCGCGACCGGGGGGACCTGACCGAGTTGTCGCGAGGGGTCTTCCGCAGGGCTGACGCGCCCGTTCCGCGGTATCCCGACCTGCTGGCGGTCGCGCGGCGGGTACCGCAGGCGGTGGTGTGCCTGACCTCCGCGCTCGCGCTCCATGACCTGACCGACGACATCCCTGCGGCCGTCCACATCGCAGTCCCGCGGACCTCGCGCCCGCCGCACATCGATCACCCGCCGACCGAGGTGTCGCGCTTCGGCGTCGACACGTTCGAGCTGGGCGTGGAGTTGGTGGAGGCGGCCGAAGGTGAACACGTCCGCGTCTACTCGGCGCCGAGGACCGTGGTGGACGTGTTCCGGCTGAGAGCGCGCCTCGGCGAGTCCACGGCACTCATTGCGCTGCGACGCTACCTGGCAGGACGCGACGCCCGGGTGGGCGACCTCGTCGAGTTCGCGCGTGCCCTGCATGTGGCCGCGCCGTTGCGGGCCGCCCTCGACGTCCTGACGGCGAGCTGACCATGCCGGTGACGTGAGCGACCGCTGCAGGACGCGCCTGTCTGGACCTGCAGAACCGCGCCCGCCGGGAACGCCGCCCGACCCAGGAGCTGCTGACGTTCTACGTACTGGAGCGGTTTCTCGCCCGCATCGCCGCATCTGAACACCGCGACGAGTTCGTCCTCAAGGCAGGACTGCTGCTCGCCGTCCTTGACGCGCACCGTCCTACGCAGGATGCAGACTCGCTCGCCCGGCGCATCTCTGCGGATCAGGCAACCGTGGCCGCACGGGTCGTTGAGGTGTGTCAGCTGCGCCTTGCCGAGGACGACGGCGTCGACTTCCTGACCACGACCCGTGCGTACCTCCGCCATCCGCGAGGACGGCCTCTACGGTGGCGTTCGCCTCACGACGGACGCTCACGTCGCGCGGGCGCGGGTCACGTTGAAACTCGACGTCAACGTCGGTGATCCGGTCACTCCCGCACCAGTCGAGCTTGCCTACCCCGTGCTCCGCGACGGCCCACCGATCTGCATCCTCGGATACCCGCTGGTGACCGTCCTGGCGGAGAAGCTCTGCACGGCCGTCAGCCTCGGCGAGGGGAACACCCGGGTCAGGGACTACGTGGACATGTGGACGTTGACCGGCAGGCATGAGCGCGACGTCGCGCTCTACGCCGACCCGATCCTGGACATGACTGCGGCCGGCGGGACCTGGCAGGCCGGGAGCCGCGCATGGCGAGACCCGGCGCGTTCCACGTAGGCCGTCGAGGGAGCATCTGCCCTATCGTCAGTTGCCCTGTCGTCAGTCCGGTTTGGTCTCCGTCTCGGCCTTCGGGCGGCCGTTGACGCAGGTCACCATGACCTTCACCTTCACGTCGTCGCCCTCGAACTCCACCGATGCCGTGCTGTCCGGTCCACGCTCCGCCTCCTCGGTCTCGAAGTCCGGATGTGGGCTCCAGGAGGTGAGGTACGCCTGGTCGCCGTCGCACCGGGCGATGACCGTGCCCCCTCGAGACGGGATGTTCGTCACCGCCGGCGTGGATCCACCTGCCTCCCCGCCTGCCGGTGGGGTGGGCGGTGGCGTCCCTGTGGTGGTCGGCGAGGTGTTGGCCTCCGGCCCCGGCGAGGAAGACCCCGACGTCGCTTCGGCACTCGCCTTCGCGAGCGCACGGGCGACGGCGTCGCTGCTCAAGGGTTGACTCGTCCCGTCGGTGAGCCCCCGGCCAAGGAGGGAGATCGCGAGGACCCCGACCGTCACCGCGACCGCGGCCACGGCGAGCCAGCCGAGGACGCCGAGGAGGACACGTCGACGAGCCATGGCCCCAGCGTGCCCCATGCCGGCTTAACGCCGCGTTAAGGGCCTGGTGCCGACCAGAGCGCGGCATGGTCAGGATTCGCCGGTCGGGGGCACAGCCCAGTTATCCGGGAGACGACGCCCCTGCATCAGCGGCCGCCCGCAAGCATGTTCTGGCCGAGTGGGGTCAGAGTGTGAACGACGTGCCGGCCGTTCCGGGTTGATCTCACCAGTCCGCTGTTGCGCAAGATTGCGGTGTGCTCGCTCGTGGAGGACATGGAGAGACCGGTACGCGCGGCCAGTCGGGTGGTGCCTGCAGGAGTGGTCAGGGCCCTCAGCAGGGCGGCTCGTGGCCCGCCAATGAGTGCGGCCAGATGTCGGTCCGTGCCGGCGTGGATGTCGTTCGGTTGCATCCAGTGTGTTGGCGGATCTGTGGGATAGACGAGCACCGGGTCGAGATCGATGTTCGCCAGAGTTACCGGAGTGCCTCGGCAGAAGAACGAGGGCACCAGGGTCAGGCCGCGGCCGCCGAGATCGATGTCGAGGTCGGCAGGATAATCGGCGGTCAGGACGGGAGGGGTCCACCGGATGCCTCCTGGCAGGCTTGCCAGCAAGGCGTGAACGCCGCCGCTGACCAGCCGCTGGGTCATTTCACGTCGATGATCATCGAGCTGCGTGGTGATCTGGTTGTGGAACGGCGCGAGTGTGTGGTTGTAGTAGGTACGCAGTGCGGACGCCAAGCAACGCAGAGTCCGTGGTTCTCCGGCGGCGACGCCGGCCAACCAGGTTGACCGGCGGGACACGCCGTTCGCCTTCTCCATCTCGGTACGCAGGCGCGCTCCCGGCACGTGCAGCACAGCATCGATGCCGGCCTCAAGCCTTGTGCTCGTTGGCGCAGGGGTCAGGAAGTCGGGAAAGTAGCGTTGCGGAGGCGCCAGTTCGTAAAGGCCGGCCACGACCGGAGCGAGTCGCTCGCGAGCCACAGTTCGGGCCCAGCTCGCCCAGTTCCGGTAGGGATTGGCGGCGGCAGGTCGCGTGCCAATCTGGTGCAGGCTCAGCACGATCTCCCACATCGGGTCGACGTTCTCGTTGACCCGAACGCGTGCCAGGTCTTCTCCCGTGAACACGATGCGCAGCATGTCCCACCTCGCCTCGCGAACCTTTCGTACGAGCGCCGTCGGAAGATGGCCGGGTACGAGCAGGCGCAGCCCGTCCCGGCCAGGTTGGCACGAGTCGATGCTGATCCGCTCTCGATCCGCTCTTGATCTCATACTTGCTGAGTTCGGGGGGCTCCCCGGCGTAGGTCAGGACGCTTCGGCTCCGCCCGAATTGGCTCGACTGGCTCCGGCTCGCGCCCAATCATGTGGCGAATGGCAAGGTTTACGGCCCAAAGATCCGTCCTCGACCTCGCAGACGCCGCTCGGTTCATCGCACTCATCCTTGGCGGAGTCGGCCTGGTTGCCGCGCTGCTTCTCTACCTGGTTCCGACCCCAGCCGCCTCGATAGCCGGCTGGCCGCTGGGCTACACACTCGGCACGCCGGTCGGGGTGGAGCTGGGCGATGTCTGCGAAGCGAGCGGAACTCGCGGGATCGAATCCGATGACCGAACGAAATGTCCGGGCGCGTCGTGGTCAGTCGAGGGCGAAACCGGGAGCGGCACCCTGTATGCACGGTGGGGGCAGGTAGCGGGCAGCGGAGACCTGCCCGATCGCGTCGACGCTCGAGTCTTCAACGGTGCGGCTTACCTCGACCCGCCCGCAGCGCGATACGGACTCGCGGTCGTACCGCTGGCTCTTCTCGGCCTCGGTGTGCTCGCGTTGGTGTTCAGCATGCCGCTGTGGATCACCAAACGCGTCTCAGGGGCTGAAGGTGACTGGGAGGTCGAAGACGCCACGATGCTCGGCGTCGTCGGACTGGCATTCGCGGCATCGGCCGGTGCGGCAACGGGCTTTCTGATGGCCGAAGACACCAACGACCGCGCCGGCGCCGGCGCCGTGGTTGTCGCCGCTCTCGTCTGGGTGGTGTGGCAGGTGCGCAAATGGCGCAACGACTGACGGCGAGCACACTGGCGCTCGCAATCGGCTGCCTGCTGGCGGCGTGCGGCGGAGGCCCTCACTTGGGCAGCGACCCCACGGGTCCCCCGCGACCATCGAAACTGACGCCAGCACCGGAACCGCCCGACGTGAGCTTCAGCGCGTCTGCGGACGTGAACGACGAGCAGGTGACGATCGAGTACGAAATCGTCAACCACGGCGACCGACCGATCGTGGCATTCAACCGTGTTCCCTCGACCGACAGCCCGAACCCGGAGCCGGGCGAGCCAGAGAATTTTTACGTCGAGCCGAGTGGCACCGGGGCGGTCCTTTCCAAACAAGTCTTCCGAACGCCGGAAGGCGTAAGCGTGTACGCCCGACAGGTCCTGCGCGGAACGATCGTCGAGGCAGGCGAGCGGATCAGCGAACACATCATCACCGGCAGCACGTACGAAACGCGTCGACCGTACCAGGAACTCCTTGGCTATGATCAAGAGACAGTGCAGGCCGAGTTTGTCGATGTGTGCATCGGCGTCGCGCTCGCGGCGAATGTGACCGCACTATCCAAAGACGCTCATCCGATCTACCCGCACGACACCCGGACGGCAAACCAGCAACATATGTACTGCTCCAGTCCGGGCAGCTCGTAGCCGGTCGTTCCGACGTGTGTCATCCCTCATACCTGACCTCGAAGCGACTGATGCAGTAGGTGCCGTCGGCACTACGGCTGATCGTCACGCCGCCGACCACGTCCATGATGGCGCTGAGCTGGGCCTGTCCGGTGACGGAGCCGGTGTAGGTGCGGGCGCCCTCTGGGCCGGGGTCGGGTGTCACGGCAAGCTGTGCCCTGCTGACAACAAGCCGGTCAATCGTCGACTCGATTGCCGCCCTCCGCGGTGTGCCGCAGACATAGGTCATTGCTTTGTACGTGTCGCCATGATTGAGCAGAGTAATGAAGTTACGCATCTTGTCGATGGCCACATCCCGGGTCTCCGGCTGTGCAGGTGGGGAGTTGTCCTCAGGGCGGATGTCGATCACACACCAATCTCCTTGCCTGCGCAGAGTCCCCCGCCAGACAAGGGCTTCCGACTGCGAGGCTATGACTCCCTTCGCGCGTAGGTACGCCGTCGTGGAGTTCTGCGTTTCTACCTTGTCCACAGTGAACTCCTCGACCCGGAGCCGTCCCTCGGCCATATGCCTTGTCATGCTGCTGGGTTCGCTACACAGCAACTCGCGGGCCCGATCAAACTGTTCGTTGTTGACCGCCTCGGCGAATCCATGAGCGACCTGTTGGGGGTCGCTCTCGGGGGGTGCCGACGGGATGGTGGGAGCCGGGTTCTGTCCGTTCCGGCTGTTGCCAAGCGGGAGGATCACCATGGCGACCAGGGCGAGCACGCCCAGAGCGGCGATGATTCCGCCAGCGAGGAATGGGGTCTTGGCTCGACGAGGTGCTGGTGGGGTGGGCGGTGCGAAAGTCCTGTGCGCTGCTAGGACCGCCGCGATGGGTGGCTGTGAAGCCGGCGCCGACGCCGGGAGCGATGTGGTGGACGGCTGCGGGTTTGACGTTACGGCCGAGCCGGGCAGCCGGGTGGGTAGCTGTTGTTCGGAGCGTGCGACCACCTCGGCCACTGCCTGCTCGTCCAGGTCGAGCGCGAGGACGAGACCGCGCCCGAGTAGGAGCAGCGGGGTCAGCGGGTCGGAGACCGCAGGCAACGGGGCACCGAGCAGGCCGCGGAGCACGGCGTCCAGCAGGTGCGGGTCCGCCCCGGCTTGCTGGTGCAAGTCGCGGATGAATGCGACGATGCGTACATCAGCGGCATCGAGGAATACCCGGTGCGCCAGCTCCCCCGCCACGAGTGCGGCCAGCGCGCAGGCGCGTGCGGGGTCGGCCGGAGGATCGGACCCGCGGCCACAAAGCACCGCGGTGATCACAGCCACAAGCCTGTGAACGCTCGTATCCTGATCGCCGTGTCATTGAGCCAGCGCCAACCGACCCGCTGCAAAGGCCTGGAGACTATATAGATTCGTGCTGTCCACTCCACTGTAGGCCCGACCCAACCTGGCACAGCCGACTCGCTCGCGAGCCTTGCTCCCTGTTTCGGGAGTGCGCCCGACACGACTTCGGCGAGCGCCGTGGCGAACTTCGCGACAGCGTCGTGGGTCCCGGCACTGGACAGTTCGCGAGCGCGGTACATGAACTCGTACTCGTCCCCCAGTTGCTCCAGGTAGACGTTACGGCGGCGATCGCGCGAGGGGTGTCGCTCCAGCCTTCGTCGGCCGACTGGACGGTACCGCTCGGACGGCGGACGGTAGTTCTCGAAGTGCGCTTTGGGAAGCTTGCGAAAGAGGGGTTCACGATAGTAGTCCAGCGCAAGAGCAAGAACATTCATGGCCGCAGCACCACCCCATGCGGCCGCAGCGAGCAGCGTCCCCCAGAGCGCTGCCTTGCCGCAGTCGCCGGATCCTCCTGGTCCGTAGGTGACGGAGCCGTGACAGTGGGCCGAGGCCGCCGTCGGGGAGGCAACGAGCACCAGCAGGGTCAGGAAGGCGAGCGTGCCGAGCCGTCTCATGGCGCTGCCTCCATCGGAGTGTTGATCCAGACCCGAAGCGCCCGGATGTCCCGTCGCAGCGCGCTCGGACTGGTGGGTGGTACGCGATCGACCTCCCGGGCCAGCCGGAAGCGTTCGTGCGCGAGATCGAGTTGCAGTTGGTGGAGGTTGCCGACGGCGCGGTACGCCCACCAGCCGAGGGCGCGGGCACACAGCAGCCGGTGTGCGAGCCGCAGCCTGGGACGGGCAAGGACGGTAGCCTCCCCCACTGTGACGGCTGTCTGGCCAGCCCGAACCTCGGCGGCGAGACCTGCGTACAGTTCGGCCCGTTCTCGCCTGCCTGCTACCACCAATGTCACGGTGAGCAAGAGCAGGAAGGGGCCGGAGAGGATCAGGAAGTTGAGGGGAAAGCCGAGCAGGGTGGCGGACACGGCGTCCTCGAAGGCTGCGGGTAGTCGATTGTTGAGGGACATCCAGTTCCACACGAAGTGAGCGACCACCGCCAACCCGAATCCACCTGCCGCGACCGCGATCCGCGCGATGGCGCGCCGCTGCCGGTAGGCCAGCGCGATGGCTGCACCGGTCAGCCCGGTGAACAGCACATGCCCGAAGGTGATACCCGACACCCACTGGCGCACCCACACCTGCAGCATCGCTGCGTTGAAGTTGTACATGGCATAGCGGCTGGTTTCCATGAAGTTGAACCCCGCACCGACCATGGCACCGAGCACGAAACCATGCACGGGGTCGTCGTAGCGCTGACGTAGGTGGGCGAAGATGGCGAGAACGCCGAGCCCCTTGACGGCTTCCTCCCAGAGCGGCGCGGAAATCACGACGTCGGGCGCCAGGCTCACGTCGGGACGACGTAACCAGTATGCGAGATAGACATGGAGAACCGAGAGCAGTTGGTGCCCCGCGGTAATCGCGAAGGTGCCACCCCAGGCAACGGCGACGAGACAGTAGCGCAGTGGAATCCTCCGGAAGCGTTGCACGCGGTAGAGCACGACGACGGCTGTCGCCAGTCCGGGGATAGCCATGGGCACGCCGCCGAGTGCGTTGGGGATGAGAACGAAGACGACAGGAATGGTGGCCATGCCAGTGGCCAACAGCAGCGCGGCGACGTTCCGCACCGGGTGCCAGCGGGCTGGGAACGGAAGTTTCCACACCAGCAGGCCGAGCGGGGCGCCCACGACGATCCCGACAAGGAATGCCCAGCCAAACAGCGAAGGGATCGGCATGCGCCGGGCGGGGTAGTCGGCCAGCGCAACGGGGAATTCCCAGATCGGCAGGGGCAGGACGGCTGGAAGTGCTGCTAAGGCGGATGCCGCGGTGACCCCGAGGGTGATCGCCGCTTGAAGCTTGTATGCCTTCATGCCGGGCATCGTTGGTCTATCGCCTTGTTGAGCTTCTGGATGTTGGTGATCGGCGGCAGCGGTGACACGGCCGGGCGGCGTGAGCCGACCCCACCAAGCGCGTCGGCCATGATCCTGAAGTCGCTCGCAACCCCGTTCATTGCAGTGCGCAATTGTTCATCCTTGATGGACTGCGATTCCTGCCGTAACTGATCGGCGATGGCAGTGAGCCGCCGAGACTTGTCCTGTGGGTCGACGTGGTCATCGTGGACCACCGCTCGCATGTCGGCCTGCGCTTTGTACCAGACCGACCGCAGCGACTCACAGTTTTCCGCCATGGCTCCCGACTGCGGAAAACAGCCGCTTGTCGCCATCGCACATGCAAGTACGCAGAGCAGCCGCATGGCCCTCCACCGTGCGAGGCGTGCGTGGCACTCTGACCTGTTGACCCAGGAGGTGTCGTGTGACCCGCGAGCAACGACCGCAACCAGCCCACATCTGAAACGCGATGTCCTCGGTCGTGCTCCTGGGCTGGTGTCCATCGCTGCTGACTCCTGTCGTGAGACGTCAGGCTTGGAAGCGGCATCGGTGCCTACCCGCTCGCTGTCTGTGCGTCGGCCTCGGCCGCCAGCCGAACCACCTGGTGCGTCATGGCGACGATCTGGTCCGCGGGAGCGTAGCGACGCTGTGAGTGGGTCCAGACCAGGAGCACTCCGAGATCCGGATCAAGACGCCAACCGTCGAAACTCGACTCGAGGAGGAGACGACGCGTCTGCTGGGTAAGTCCGGCGCCTACATGGCTGGCATCCTCGGCGGTCGTCAGAAACCTCTTGTCAAAGGCGGCATCGCCAGTCCGAAAGAGCTTGCCGGGGCGCCACTCGTCATGACTTTGCCACTTGTTCGCCACCTGTACCCAGAACGGAACGTGCGGCAATGGAACCGCCCAGACAGTGTGCAGGTAGGTCAGTTGCGCCCTACCTGTGCCGGATCCGTGTCCTACCAGCCAGTCGAAGATCTCAACTCGGCGTCCCTCGGCAACACCCCCGAGGACGTTCAGGATGCGGGACCCGACAGCCAATCGCGTCGGCTCCATTCTCATGACCTTGCTTGTGATCATGTCCCCCGCAGTGCCCAGCGACCGTGGCAGCTGCTGAACGAGTGGCACCAGGTCTGGTCGCTCTGCTGTGAACGTCCACCCCTGGCTCTCCGCCACGGCGGCCATGGCCTTCACCCGTTGCGCCATGGACCGCCTGCCACGAATTCTCGGTACGACGGCAGCGGCGATGACAAGCAAGATCAACGCAACCACGACCACCTTGGTCACCAGTTCACTCATTGATCTCACCCTCCGGTCTGGCTTTCGATGTCGCGTTCGTATCCGACCAAGGTCAGATACCAGAGGGCCAGTCACTTCGGACCGAGCCGAAGTGCCTTGAACGAGACGGAGAGGCACGCGAACGTCGCTGTCAGGAACTCTTGGAATTCGCCGATGGCGGCTCTTGCTCAAGAGTCGCTGGAAGGGAGCCTGCGCTGGTGGTAGCGAATGATGATCGGTAGCTCCGTGACATGGACGTTGCTGCCGGGAACGGCAGGCTCGACGGTTCCGTTGAGGTGCTCGATCCGGTCCGTATCCGGCTCGGCTGGCATGCTTGCCGTACCGGTATCCGTCCAGCGGATCACGGCCTCGCTCGACGAGCGATCAGGAGGACCGCCTCCCGGAGACGAGGGAAACACGAACCGGAGCTGCCAGACATTCGGCGGCAGGTTGTCGTCGCTACCGTGACTGGCGGATCGTACGTACGCGTCGGCAAGCCAGTGCTGCACCCTGTCGACGGACCAGGCGGCCTGCGTGGGCGGTCCGCCTTCGGCCTGGAGGACGATTGGGAGCGTGCGGTTTCCCCAGTTGTAGAAGTACATCCGCTCGCAGCGGGCGAAGATACCGACGAGGAACTGGCGGACGGCGTACGCCTCGGCCGTGGCCTGATCCAGCCGTGGAGCATGGACCATGTTGTGCGAGGGCCCGGTTGCCCATAGCAGACGCTGGGCACCCACGGAGTGCAACGTCCGGTCGATGAGCGTGCTGAGTTCGATCATCTCCTCGGGCGGACCCGAGGGCTCCCGTGGGTGAAGCTTGACCGCTACGGCGTCGCAGAGCTCGAGGACGCCTGCCTCGGCGTACAACCGGAGCTGCTCCCGGACGGCCGGATCCCACAAATCACCGAACGACGGCGAAACCACGAGCGCGGCAGGATCCACGTCCTTGATGATCCTGGCCGCGCGCCGGACCATCTCGGCCAACGTGTCCGCGTCACCGGTGTACCACATCGGCGAGTTGACGTAGTCCCAGAGCTCGTACGCCTCGATCCGTCCGCGGTATCGGGTCACCGTGGTGTGGACGTAGGCATCCCAGTCGGTCAGGTCATCAGGTGCCGCCGCCCGGCAGTCCTCGAGGTACGGCGCGCGTTTCGCGTCGGGACATGCCCATCCGGCCGGCAGTCCCATCGTGTACAGCACCGGCAGGTCCACGTCCCGCGCACCGGTCACGAGCCGGTCCAACGTCTGCCAGTCGAAGACCTCTCTGTGCGGTTGGATGTTCGACCAGCGACAGGAGCAGTCCCACAGTCGGACCGCCCCCACCCGAAAGTCGGGCATCCTGCCACTCGTGCTGTTGAGGGTCACGCCGAAGAACACCCGACGCACAGGCCTGGGCGGATCCTGGTACCAGGTGGGACCCGGGACGTGTTGCTGGACGACGCGCTCCGTCGAGGGTGGTGCTGCCGAGCCGGGCACACCAACGGCGGTCGTTGGCCGAATGGGCGTGGACGGCTGGCCAAACACATCGGTCGCCCCCGGAACAGGGTCGTGCCCGCCGGCGAGGATGGTCTTGTGCAGCCGCTGCAACTCCGGTCCGGGTTCGATCCCGAGTTCCTCGACAAGTAGGCGGCGTCCCGACCGATAGCAGTCCAGCGCCTCGGCCTGGCGGCCGAGATGGTGCAACGCACGCATCAGCAACGCGCGGAACCGTTCGCGGAAAGGGTGCGAATCCGTCAGGGCGAGCAGCTCACCCACCCTGTCCGCATGCCTCCCCATGGCCAGCTCGGCCTCGAGGCAGCGCTCGAGGACGAGCAATCGACGTTCCTCCAACCTGGTGGCCTCGGCGGCCAGTCGGCGCACCCCGCCCAGTGCCGGACCGCGCCACAGGGCTAGCGCCGCACGCAGGCGCGCGACACACGCATCAAGGTGCCCGGCAGCATTGAGCTCGCACGCCTCGGCGGCCAGGCGTTCAAAGCTGTGGACATCGACGTCATCCGGATCGGCATGGAGGAGATAGCCGGTGGAACGCGTCTCAATCGCAGCCCCGAGCGAGCGCCGTAACGCCGACACCGCCGTGAGGATCTGCCCATGAGCGGTGACCGGCGCCGAGCCATCCCACACCGCGTCAACGAGGGCACGAACCGGCACCACCCGGTCGAGGTTGAGCGCGAGGACCGCGAGTACCGTCCGTTGACGTGGCCCGCCGATCGGGACTGCAGTGCCCTGGTCGCATACCTCGACCGGGCCCAGCAGGCGATAGTCCATCCGTACCCCTCCCGCGTGGTGCAGCATCAGGAAGATCGTCGCACAGGCGCGGGCAGTGGCTCTGCCCTCAATTCACGCCGTCCCTGGCGCCCATTCCACCGCCTGCGCAAGAGGATCGGGCTGCCGTTCTTTAACACCGCGTTAAGGACGCCCTCAGTACGGTGTGGGAGTGGTGTCCCTCCTGCTCGTCGAGGACGATCCGGCGATCCGGATCTCCCTCACCCGCGCCCTGACGGCGACCGGTCATGTCGTCGCCTCGGTGCCGTACGGCGGGGTGGCGCTGTCTGCCGTCCTGCGCGACCAACCCGATCTCGTCGTCCTCGACCTCGGCCTTCCCGACATCGACGGCCGCGACGTACTCGGCATGCTCCGGGGCGTGTCGGACATCCCGGTCATCGTCGCGACGGCCCGTGACGACGAGCAGGAGATCGTCCGGCTGCTCGACGCGGGCGCCGACGACTACCTCGTGAAGCCGTTCAGCGCGGGACAGCTGGGTGCCAGGATCCCGGCGGTTCTCCGGCGTACGACCGAGGCCGCCGTGGCCGGTCCACTCACGGTCGGTGAGCTGACCCTCGACGCACGTGCCCGCGTCGCGAGGCTCGCGGGGACGGTACTCGACCTGAAGCCGAAGGAGTTCGAACTCCTGTTGTTCCTCGCCGAGAACGCCGGTGCCGTGGTCTCCAAGCGTGACCTGATGGTCGAGGTGTGGCGGCAACCGTACGGCGGTGCGGACAAGACGGTGGATGTCCACCTGTCGTGGCTGCGGCGCAAGCTCGGCGAGACGGCGGCCGAGCCGCGCTACCTGCACACCGTGCGCGGTGTCGGAGTCAAGCTCGCTCCACCGGAACCGGCGGCGAGCCCTGAGCCGGCGGAACCGAGTGAGCCGGCGGAACCGAGTGGGCCGGCGGAACCGAGTGGGCCGGCGTACGGATGAGACGCCGGCTCGCCCTCCTGGTCGGGGCCACCACGAGTCTGGTACTCGCGGCGTTCCTCATTCCCCTCGGGCTGCTCCTCCAGCAGGTCGCGGCCGACCGGGCTGTGGGCGAGGCGACCCGGGAGGCCGAGTCGGTCGTCCCGCTGGTCGCGACCTTGGACCGGTCGACGCTGGCCTCGACACTGGAGCTGCGCAGCGCCGACGACGTGAGCAGAGTCCCCGTCACGGTGTTCCTCCCTGACGGGACCGTTCTCGGCGATGACGTACGACGGTCCCCTGCCGTCGACCTCGCGCAGCAGGGTCGCAGCATCACCGCGGTCGCGCCCGGCGGTCGCGAGGTGCTCATCGCCGCGCTCGGGCTGCCGGACGGAACGGCCGTCGTGCGGTCGTACATCTCGGACGCACAGCTGCGGGTGGGCGTCACGCGCGCGTGACTGATCCTGGGGCTACTCGGCGCCGGCCTGCTCGTGCTCGGCCTGGTGGTCGCGGACCGGCTCGCGCGGTCGACCGTACGTTCGCTGCACGATCTCGACGCGGTGGCCCGCCGGCTCGGCGACGGCGATCTCGACGCCCGCGCACGACCAGCGAGCGTCCCGGAGCTGAGTGAGGTCGGTACGACTCTCAACGCACTGGCTGGCCGGATCCGGGAGCTCCTCACGCGCGAACGCGAGTCGGTCGCGGACCTGTCCCATCGGATTCGTACACCTCTGACCGTGCTGCGGATCGAGGCCGAGGCCCTGACCTCCGCCGAAGCCGCCCGGCTGACCAGCGCGGTCGACGCCCTGGAACGCGCTGTCGACCAGGCGATCATCGAGGCGCGACGCGGGGTCACAGACCGGGGAGTGGCATCCGGCGGGCCGGTGTGTGACGCGGTGTCGGTGGTGTACGACAGGATCGGGTTCTGGCAGGTCCTGGCCGAGGAGGAGGGCCGCGAGGTCGCCACGGACGTGCCCACGACGCTCCTGCCGGTGGGTCTGTCGGCCGGGGACCTTGCCGCACTCGTCGACGCCCTGCTGGGCAACGTGTTCGCGCACACTCCAGAAGGCACGGCCTTCGCGGTACGACTGTGCGGAATGCCCGCGGGCGGCGTCGTCCTGACCGTCGGCGATGCCGGACCGGGCATCCCGCCTGGCGCCGTGGTCCTTGATCGGGGTGCGAGCGGTGGCGGGTCGACCGGTCTCGGATTGGACATCGTCCGGCGTACGGCAGAAGCCTCGGGAGGGCACATCGCGCTCGGAGCCTCTCCCCTGGGCGGCCTCGAGGTCACCGTCGAGATGGGTCCACCGGGAGCAGGGCGCGCAGGCCCGCCGCCACCTCCGCCACCCTCGGTCGACCACCGGGTAGCGGATCCAGGCATGCCGTCACCAGGTCGGTGAGGCGTCGAGGCAGCCGGCGTCCGATCGGGTCGACCTTCCGGTGCATCTGCGGGAAGTGGTCACCGCCCGCGTCGGGGAACGGCCGTCTCCGGGTCGCGGCACGGTAGAGCACCCCGCCCATCCCCCACACGTCGGTCGCCGGACTCACGTCGGCCCCACGTGCCTGCTCCGGCGCGAGGTACTCAGGGGTGCCCTGCCCGGCGGGACTCGGCCCGGGCGACTGCGCGAGGCCGAGGTCGAACACCTTGAGCAGCCCGGCCGCCACCACCAGGTTCGACGGCTTGAGGTCGAGGTGCAGCGTGCCGTGGCGATGGAGGTACGCAAGGGCCGCACACAGCTGGCTCCCCAGCCGGGCGAGGTCGGGGACAGCCAGACCGGTACGCCGGTCGAGGACCAGCCGGCTGAGGGTGTGCCCGGGCAGCACCTCCAGGATCACGGTCGGACGCGGTGCCTCCCGCACGTCGTACGCCCGGACCAGGTGGGGATGGGTGAATCGCTGGAGGAGCCGACCCTCGGTGAGCAGCCGGTCGACGACTGCCTGGTCGCGCAGTCGGTATCCGCGGACCGACTTCGCGACGCACAGACAGTCGCGCTCGGCGCTGTGGACCAGGCGTACGTCGTAGTCGTGGTTGCGACTCAGCAGTTGGACCGGCTGGTAGTCCGGTGGCAGCGGACGACTCATCGGACCGGGGCCGATCGCGCTGCCGCTGGCGGCTGCGGCGAAGCGAGCGGCTGCGGCGAGGTGGGCCCGGCCGGCGGGCGGTGCTCGGCGACAATGTGTCCCCGGTCGAGGACCATCGTGCGGTCCGCGAGTGCGGCGAGCGACCGGTCGTGGGTGATGAGCAGCGTGGTACGCCCGGCCATCAGGCGGCGCAACGGCGCGATGACGGCGCGGGCAGCCGGCGCGTCGAGACTGGCCGTGGGTTCGTCGAGGATCAGCAAGGGCGCGGGCCGGATGAGCGCACGCGCGATCGCGAGCCGTTGGCGCTGGCCGCCGGAGAGTCGGCGGCCGCGCTGGCCCACCCGCGTGAGGTAGCCATCCGGCAGCTCCCGGACGAAGCCGTCGGCATGGGCGGCGACGGCCGCCCGGAACACCTCCGGCGGACCGGCGGCGGGTGCGCCGTAGGAGATGTTCTCGGCGACGGTCCGGTCGAACAGCATCGTCTCCTGCAGGACGACGGCCACCTGGGCGCGCAGGGACTCCAGGTCGAGGTCGCGGATGTCGGTCCCGTCGATGAGTACCACCCCCGAGTCGGGGTCGGCCCAGCGCAGCAGCAGCCGTGTCAACGTGGACTTGCCGGCACCGTTAGGCCCCATCACGGCGACCGTCTCACCCGGTGCGATCCGCAGGTCGATCCCGTGGAGCGCGGCACGCTCGGCACCCGGGTAGCGGAACGTCACGCCGTCCAGGTGCACGTCGTGCGAACCATGCACGAACGGCACGGCGCGCGGCGACTGCTCCACGTCCGGCGCGTGATCCAGCAACTCCACCAGGCGTTCCGCGCTCGCCGACGCGCCGTAGACCGTGGTGGCGAGCCGCGACGCGCTGCGGATCGGCTGGTAGAGCTGGGCGAGATAGGCGACGAACGCCAGCAGGCCGCCGATGGTCAAACGCCCCTGCGCGTGTTCCCAGGCGCCGACCGCGAACACCAGCAGGCCGCCCACCGCCTCGATGACGTCGATGGCTGGTGAGTAGAGCGCGGACATCCGGTTCGCCGCGAGTCCGGCGGCCATCCGGGCGCGACCTTCCGCATGCAGCCGGCCAGCCTCGGCGCGTTCCTGCCCGTACGCCTGCACCAGCGGGATGTTCGCGAGGGTCTCCTCAGCGACCGCGGCTACTCCCCCGGTACGACGCCGCTTCTCCCGCGACGCCGTCCTGATCTGACGCGAGAAGTGCCGGGCGACCCACCAGAACAGCGGGACGACGACGAACGCCAGCAGCGCCAACTCCCACCGCAGGTAGAGCGCGAGCCCGGCGAAGACGAGGATGCGGACGGCGTAGGAGGCCGACCGCGTGACGCCACTGACGACGAGGCGTTCGATGGCGCTGACGTCGTTGGTGAGCCGGGACACGACATCACCCGCGCGGTACCGCTCGAAGAACGCCAGCGGCAGGCGGAGCACGTGCACGAACACCGCGTCGCGCAGGCGCAGCAGGAAGCGTTCGGCCAGCCAGGCCGACACCGCACTCGAGGCGTACGACACGACTCCGGCGACAAGCGTGACACCGAGCAATGCCCCACCCAGCACCCACAAGGCGTCCAGTTGCCGGCCGACGAGCACCGTGTCGATGATGTGCTTGAAGACCCAGATCGACGCGGCCGCCGTCAGCGGGGTGAGAGCAACGAAGAGCAGACTGGCCGCGAGGACCTTCCGGTCAGGTCGTGCGTACGGCCAGAAGCGGGTGAAGATCTCCCGCACCCTGAGCACCGGGGCGGCGGCGACGATCCCGCCCGAGCCCTCGGGCACCGTGACGAGGCGCGCCAGGCGCAGGTGGAGCCGGCGGAATCGCTCCCGCCGGCTCCGAGACTCCTGGACCATTCAGCTCGTCCCCGTCGTACGGCTCTGCTTGGACCGCTTCGACTTTCCGGAACGGCCGGTACGCGTACGGGTCTGGGACTTCGCGCTGCGACCGCTCAGTGCGGCCCCCAGGTCGGTGAACAGACGCATCGAAATCGCCTCTCTCACAGGTTGTTCCCTCGCGTTTCGAGGGCCTGCATCGAGACTTGTGCGCGTCACCGCGAAGGACAACGGGCGAGGGTGATCATTAGCCTGGCGTTATCCAGCGGCTGATCACCGGTTAGTGCGCCGCGGCGTTCGCGTGAGGTGCCTCATCCAACGGCGGTTCGGATGAGGGCGCCCCTCACCCCATAGGTTCGCGTGAGGGTGCCCCTCATCCAACGACCGTTCGCCTGAAGGCGCCCCTCATCCCACGCGAGGCAGCGCCCTCACGGCGTCAGGACGACCTTGCCGAAGATCTCGCCTGCGGCCATCGCCGACAGTCCCTTGCGCGCATCGGACAGCGGCAGCACCTGGTCGACCAGTGGGCGTACGCCGGTCTCGTGGCACAGGCGCAGCAGTCCGGCGAGCTCGTCCCGCGTCCCCATCGTCGAGCCCACGACCCGCAGCTGGAGGAAGAAGACCCGGTTGAGGTCGGCCGGCGGATTCGGGCCACTCGTCGCTCCAGACACGACCAGCGTTCCGCCCGGGCGGAGGGACTTCAGCGAATGGCTCCACGTCGCCTCACCGACGGTCTCCATCACCGCGTCGACGCGTTCGGGCAGCCGGGCGCCGGGCTCGAAGGCCGCGTCGGCTCCGAGCTGGTCGACGGCACGGGCGCGTTTCGCCTCGTCGCGGCTCGTCACCCACACCCGGTGCCCGGTCGCCTTGGCCAGGGTGACTAGCGCGGTGGAGACGCCGCCGCCCGCACCCTGGACCAGCACGGTGCCGCCGGGGCGGAGACCGGACTGGACGAAGAGCATGCGGTAGGCCGTGAGCCACGACGTCGGCAGGCAGGCCGCCTCCTCGAAGCTCAGCGACGCCGGCTTGGGTACCAGATTGGCGCGCGGCACGGCGACCCGCTCGGCGAGGGTTCCAGGATGACGCTCCGACAGCAGCGACCGGCGCGGGTCCAGCGTCTCGTCGCCACGCCAGTCCGGAGAGCTGATCACGCCGTGGACGACGACCTCGTTGCCGTCCTCGTCGACCCCGGCGGCGTCGGTGCCGAGGACCATCGGCAGCTGCTTCTCCGCCAGGCCGACCCCTCGCAGCGACCACAGGTCGTGGTGGTTGAGCGCGGCCGCCCGGACCGTGACTGTGGTCCAACCGTCGCCGGGCTCGGGCTCGGGTCGCTCACCGACCTCCAGGCCGGCTACCGGATCGTTCGGGTCGATGCGTACGGCATAAGCGGCAAACACACCCTGACCCTACCCATCACCGGGGCCCAGCTGGGGTCGGCGAGCCCGGCAAATGACCACGTTGGGCATGCCTGTGGTGGCCGTCCATGCGTACATGCCTGGTCCGGGTGCCACTCGCATGCCCAGCGTGGTCATTTGCAAGCCACCGGCGGCGTCAGCGCTGGGCGAGGCCTTCGCGGCGAGCGGCGTCGGCGACGGCGGCCGCCACGGCAGGCACCACCCGGGCGTCGAACGGGGACGGGATGATCCGCGACGGCGCGAGTTCATCGCCCACGAGCTCCGCCAACGCCGCAGCGGCAGCCAGCTTCATCCCCTCGCTGATCTGCCGCGCCCGGACGTCGAGCGCGCCCCGGAACACACCCGGGAACGCCAGCACGTTGTTGATCTGGTTCGGGAAGTCCGAGCGCCCGGTGGCGACCACCGCCGCATGCCGCGCCGCCACGTCGGGATGCACCTCGGGGTCGGGGTTCGCGAGCGCGAGCACTACCGAGTCCTCGGCCATCGACGCGACCGTCTCTTCGGCGACCGACCCTCCGGACACCCCGATGAACACGTCGGAACGCCGCATCACGTCGGCCAGCGCGCCGGTACGACGATGCGGGTTCGTCGTCGCGGCAAGGCTTCGCTTCACCGGGTTGAGATCGGTCCGTCCCTCGTGCAGGGCGCCGCCCCGGTCGGTCACCACGATGTCCTCATACCCCGACGCCAGCAGGATCGCCGCGACCGCGACGCCGGCAGCACCCGCACCGGAGATCACGACCCTCGTGTCGATCGGCTTGCGCCCGGTCAGCTCCATCGCGTTGGTCAGCGCCGCCAGCACGACGATCGCCGTACCGTGCTGGTCGTCGTGGAACACCGGGATGTCCAGCCGGTCGCGAAGTCGCCGCTCCACCTCGAAGCACCGCGGGGCCGAGATGTCCTCGAGGTTGATGCCGCCGAACGCCGGTGCCAGTCGTACGACCGTCTCCACCAGCTCACCGACGTCGGTGCACGCCAGGCAGATCGGCACCGCGTCGACGCCGCCGAACTTCTTGAACAGCAGCGCCTTGCCCTCCATCACCGGCAACGACGCCTCCGGGCCGATGTCACCCAGGCCGAGCACGGCGGTGCCGTCGGTGACGACCGCGACGGTACGGGACTTCCAGGTGTAGTCGTGGACGAGCTCGGGCCGCTCCGCGATCGCCGTGCACACCCGCGCCACCCCCGGGGTGTACGCAAGGGACAGGTCATCGCGCCCGCGGACGGGAACCGTCGACGCGACTTCGAGCTTGCCGCCACGGTGGAACGGGAAGGCCGGGTCGGTGTCGTCGAACGGCACCGGTGGGGTGACACCCAACGTGCCCGGAACCCCCGGAACCCCCGGTCCCCCCGGTCCCCTCGGTACGGGCGGAACCCCCGGAACCGGCGGAACCTCCGGGACGGGAGCAGTGGCGGACGGATCGGTCAAAGCGTCAGAAGACATGCGGAACCCTGTCCTAGAAGGCGAGGGCGCCGGAAAACGGAACAACCACGAAGAGGGCCCGGCCGGCACCTTGGACGGATGGAACAACACGGCCGCGGGCGATCAGGTCCGGGTCGATCGCAATGCCAAACGGGGGTCACCCGTATGGGGAAAGTCTGTCATACCATGTGTCGGCTCCGGGGCGGCAGCAACCAAGAGCCCACCCGCCGTTGCCGAGCCAATGCCGTGCGTAACGAACGCCCACGGGCGCTGCTTAACAAAGCTGAACAATTCAGATGCGACGCTTCTGGTCACCACCCCGTCCGGGCGGCGTCGCGCCGTTACGAGAGCAAAGGACGTGTCATGACAAGGCAGCACATCCGCCGCATTCTTGCCTCCGGCGGCGCCCTCCTCGCGATCGGCACCACCCTCGCCGGCTGCGGCGGCGATGATCCGTCCGCCACCGAGTCGCCCGAGGCCAAGACGACGCCGGAGTCCGAGCTCGCCGCACTCGTCCCCGACTCGATCGCCTCCGACGGCAAGATCCGGGTCGGCACCGACGCGAGCTACGCGCCGAACGAGTTCCTGGACGCCGACGGCAAGACCGTGATCGGCATGGACGTCGAACTCTTCGACGCGATCGCCGGCAAGCTCGACCTCGACGTCGAATGGGTGCCCTCGGCGTTCGGCGACATCATCCCCGCCATCCAGTCGGGCAAATACGAAGCGGGCGTCTCGTCGTTCACGATCAATGCCGAACGCATGGAACAGACGCAGATGATCGCCTACTTCAACTCCCCCATCCAGTGGGTCACCACCAAGGGCAACCCGAAGAAGGTCGACATCGACAACGCCTGCGGCCTGACGATCGGCGTCCAGAAGGACACCATCGAGGTGCCTGACCTGCAGGAGCGCTCGAAGAAGTGCGAGGCGGCCGGCGAGCCCGCGATCACGATCAACCAGTACCCCGGCCAGGACACGGTGACCACCAACGTCGTGACCGGCAAGGAAGACGCGATGACCGCTGACCTGCCGATCGCCGTCTACGCGGTCGAGCAGACCGGCGGCAAGCTGGAGTTGCTGGGTGAGCCCTACGGCAACGCGCCTTACGGCATCGCTGTCAACAAGGACGAAACGGAGTTCGCCGAGGCGATCCAGAAGGCCACCCAGGCGATCATCGAGGACGGCACCTACGCCGACATCCTCGGCAAGTGGGGCAACGACAAGGGCGCCGTCACGGCCGAACAGGTGCAGGTCAACCCCTCGACGCCATGAGCGGGCGACCCACAGTCCCGGTGGCCACCTCCGAGGCCGAGCTCATCAGGGCGGTGCCCGTCCGGCATCCCTGGCGCTGGGTGGTCACCGGGTGCATCGTCGTACTGACCGCGATGTTCGTGCACATGCTGCTCACGAACGACGCGTTCCAGTGGGACTTCATGGTCGCCAACGCCCTCGCGCCGCCGGTCCTCGAAGGTGCCCGGAACACGGTCGTCCTCACCGTCGTCGCGATGGTGATCGGGATCGTGATCGGCGTCGTCCTCGCGATCATGCGGCTCTCGACCAACCCGATCCTGTCGGGTGTGTCGTGGGTCTACGTGTGGTTCTTCCGAGCCGTCCCGCGCGTGGTGCTGCTGGTGCTCTTCGGCAACCTCGGCATCCTCTACGCACGGTTCGAGATCGGCGTGCCGTTCGACTGGTGGATCGCGGATCTGTTCGGGATCGACCTGAGCCTGCGGTTCTTCGGATTCGACGCCCGCACCGTGGTCACCGGCTTCGTCGCGGCGACGCTCGGCCTCGCCCTGTCCGAGGGTGCGTACATGGCCGAGATCGTGCGCGCGGGCATGCAGTCGATCCCGCAAGGCCAGGTTGACGCCGCCGAGTCGCTCGGCATGCGCCGGCCGCTCACCCTGCGCCGGATCATCCTGCCGCAGGCGATGCGGGTGATCATCCCGCCGACGGGCAACGAGACGATCGCCATGCTCAAGGACACCGCCCTCGTCGCCTACGTTCCGGCGTACGAACTGTGGTTCCAGCTGCAGGGCATCGGCAGCCGGACGTTCCAGGTGTTCCCGATGCTCATCGGCGCGTGCCTGTGGTATCTCGCGCTCACCAGCATCCTGATGGTCGTGCAGTACTTCATCGAACGCCACTTCGCCCGCGGCTCACGGGTCGCGGCCGGCCGGTTGCGGCTGGCGCGCGGTGGCGCGGGAGGTGCCTGAGGCGATGACGCCAGAACCGACAGACACAGTGCCGACCGACACAGTGCCGACCGACACAGTGCCGACCGACACAGTGCCGACCGACACAGTGCCGACCGACACAGTGCCGACCGAGGCGATGGCGGCGATGGTGAAGGCCGAACGGGTCCGCAAGCGGTTCGGCCGCCACGAGGTGCTGAAGGGCGTCGACCTCGAGGTCGCGCCCGGCCAGGTCTGCTGCGTCATCGGGCCGTCGGGCTCGGGCAAGTCGACCTTGCTCCGGTGCGTCAACCACCTGGAGAAGATCGACGCCGGCCGGCTCTGGGTCGGTGGCGAGCTGGTGGGCTACCGGCAGCGCGGCGGAAAGCTGTACGAACGCAAGGCCGCGGAGGTGGCGGAGCAGCGCCAGGACATCGGCATGGTCTTCCAGCAGTTCAACCTGTTCCCGCACATGACGGCGCTGGAGAACGTCATGGAGGCACCGCTACGGGTACGCAAGGAGCCGCGCGCGGTCGTGCACGAGGCGGCACACAAGCTGCTCGACCGGGTGGGCCTGCGTCCGCACGTCGACAAGTACCCCGCCCAGCTCTCCGGCGGGCAACAGCAGCGGGTGGCCATCGCGCGAGCGCTCGCGATGCGACCGAAGCTGATGCTGTTCGACGAGCCGACGTCCGCGCTCGACCCGGAGCTGGTCGGCGAGGTCCTCGACGTCATGCGTCAACTGGCTCTTGACGGCATGACGATGCTGGTCGTGACCCACGAGATGGCATTCGCTCGGGAGGTCGGCGACCAGCTCGTCTTCATGGACGACGGCGCGGTCATCGAGACCGGCGCGCCCCAGGAGGTCCTGACCCATCCCACCCACCCCCGCACCCGCACCTTCCTCCAGCGCGTCGGCGGTGTCACGAACGCAGACGACCGCGACCGCGCGGCGGAAGGGCAGCCGCCAGCCGGTCCCTGAGCCGCACGAACGCCGTGACGACCCGCAGTCTGGCGACGACGACGGCCACCAGGTCGCCTTCGGGGATGGCACCGACGTGCCACGAGTCGATGCCCTCCCGCGGGTTGTCGCGCTCGACCCACCAGCCACCGTCCGGCTCCCGTCGGACGAGTCGCTTCACCGACAGCGGCCGCCCGCCCGGCAGCACGACCAGGACGAGGGACCCGGGCCGCGGCGTCCGTGCGTACGCCACCAGCAGCCGGTCACCGTCACGCAAGGTGGGCAGCATCGACCGCCCCCGCACGATCGCGATGCCGTACTTCGACACAAAGGTCCCCCTCAGCGGCGTTTGGGCACAGGAGTAGTGTCGCAAGAAGGTCACAAAGAACCGCTGCAACGTCATGCTGAACATGGTTTGGAAAGGTTGGAGAGGGATGCTTTCGCGCCTGATCGCGCCGGCAGTGGAAGTCTCGGCGCACTGCGACCTGCCCTGCGGAGTCTACGACCCCGCGCAGGCCCGCATCGAGGCCCAGTCGGTCAAGGCGATCATCGAGAAGTACAACGACAGTGACGACGCCGACTTCAGGACGCGTGCGTTGATCATCAAGGAGGAGCGGTCGGACCTCGTGAAGCACCACCTGTGGGTGCTGTGGACCGACTACTTCAAGCCGCCGCACTTCGAGAAGTACCCGCAGCTCAACGAGCTGTTCAACCAGGCGACCAAACTCGCTGGCGGCGGTGGGGGCACGAAGGCCAGCAACGACGTCAAGGTCGCTGACCAACTGCTCGCCAAGATCGACCAGATCGCCGAGATCTTCTGGGAGACGAAGAAGGCCTGACCTCGTGCCGGCTCCCCGAGTCTTCGGGAACGCCGGCACGATGTGACGATGCGGGTCGCACCCTGGTTCTCGCGCGGCGAGTCTCCAGGGATGCGGCCCGTACGCATTTCACGATCGACGCGAATTTCCAACGCAACGCAATCTTCCTTACACTCTCCGTTCGCAATCGCCCGCCGAGCGATGGCCTCCCGGCGTACGGTGGGGCTGTCGTGCCGGACCAAACCAACGGTGGAGGACCACCAGTGACCGACGTACCCGACAGTGCCGCGCCGGGGGCACCCGCCCACGAGACGGACATCGTCGAGCTCAGCGTCCCGGCGCGGACCGCTTACGTCTCGGTACTCCGCACGACCGCAGCGGCACTCGCCGCCCGCCTCGACTTCACGCTGGACGAGATCGAGGACCTACGGATCGCGGTCGACGAGGCGAGTTCCCTCCTCCTCGCCCAGGCTGTACCCGACTCACAGTTGTCCTGCCGGTTCGAGCTTGCCGGCAACCAACTGGTGGTCGCCGTCTCCGTCCACTCGCGCGACCCGCGAGTGCCGACCCGCAGTTCCTTCGCCTGGACGGTCCTCACCGCCCTGGCGGGAGAGGTCGAGACGCTGATCGACCCCGATGAGCAGCGGGCCACCATCACCCTGACCAAGCGTGGTGAAGCCGCGCGCCCCGAGCGGGCGATGTCGTCCGGAGATGTCCGCGACCTCAACGACGCACGACACGCCCGCGCACGCGACCAGCGTGGTTCTGGCGCGACCAAGCTCCCACCATTCGAATCAGGTGCGGTAGACAAGTGATTGAGCAACCCGCAACAGGTGTCCGTCCCGACCCGGCTGACGCAGCAGCCGCTCGCGGACACCAGGCACCACACGACCTGGCGCCAGCTACTGACGACCTGCCGGGTCTGGACACCGTCGTCGACACCAGGACGCTGACCCGCGAACTGTTCGCGCTGTTGGGCGACCTGACTCCTGACAATCCGCGACGGGCGAAGATCCGCGACCGCCTCGTCGAGATGCACCTTCCGCTCGTCGAGCACCTCGCCCGCAGGTTTCGCAACCGAGGCGAGCCTCTCGACGATCTGGTCCAGGTCGGCACGATCGGGCTGATCAAGTCGGTGGACAGGTTCGACTCCGAACGCGGCGTCGAGTTCTCGACGTACGCCACGCCCACGATCGTCGGCGAGCTCAAGCGACACTTCCGGGACCGTGGTTGGGCCATCCGGGTGCCCCGGCGCCTTCAGGAGCTTCGGCTCTCCCTCGCCACCGTCACCGGCGACCTCACCCAGGAGCTCGGCCGCGCACCGACCGTCGGTGAGCTGTCCGGCAAGTTGGGCGTACGCGAGGAAGAAGTGCTCGAGGGCCTGGAGTCCGCCAACGCCTACAGCACGCTCTCCCTCGACGCACCCGACCAGGGGCAGGACGACGCGCCCGCGGTCGTCGACTCGCTGGGTTCGGAGGACGAGGCCCTCGAAGGCGTGGAGTACCGCGAAGCGCTACGTCCCCTGCTCACCCAGTTGCCCGACCGGGAAAAGCGGATCCTCTTGCTGCGCTTCTTCAAAGGCATGACGCAGTCGCAGATCGCCTCCGAGGTCGGCATCTCCCAGATGCACGTCTCCCGCCTGCTCTCGCGTACCCTCGCCCAGCTCCGCGAACGCCTGCTCCAGGACTAGTCGCGTCTCCCAAACTCCGGGGGCGCCGCGCGGGTGAAGCGAGCGGCCCACGCGGCGCCAGCGAGCAGCCCAGGGGCCAGGCGCTCTCACCTGCCGCGCTTCAGTCGCGGAGCGCCGCCGTGGACGCCGGCGCCAATACCAGCGCAAGGGTGGCGAGCGCGGCCACGATCATCCCGATCCCCGCGAGTGTGGTGGGTGCCGAGGTGAGTTCGTAGCCGATCGGCAGCATGAGCAGCTGGAGCACGACCGTCAGGCCGCGGCTCCAGTGTCGGGCGCGGAAGAGACCCCAGCCGAGGACGCCCAACCCGACGCCGACGGCGACGACGAAGACCCCGGTACCGACCGCGATGGCCAGCCCGCGCGGTGCCTGGACCAGCGACTCGAGAGCGAGCCAGGCCCCGAAACCGACCGCGGCGACCGCCTCGACGGCTGAGAGCGCGGCAGCGGCCCGCAGTGTCGCAGGTACGCGTCGCCCGTCGCCACGCCCCTGCGGGCCCGCACGTTCGGCCTTGTCCGCTTTCTCCGCCGCGTCCGCCCTGGTCGCCGGCTTCGCCCGGCCTGTGCCGATCGGGCGTCGGTTTGCCATGACTGAAGGCTATCCACCGACCCGAACGACGCGGATCTCCGCCACCTCGGGCGACGGATACGGAGAGTAGATGGGTCAATTCGACTCGTATCGGGTAAGTCCCCTCTGCACGCTAGTCACGATGCGTAAGCTTTCCCGATGCTCTGTGACGTACCTGACATCGACTTTTCCAGGGCTTACCACAGAAAGGGTCTTGTGTATCGCTGAAGGAGTTGAAACTATCGAGCCTGCAGAGAGGCGCGGCACACCTGAAACGTGCATGCGCTGGGGGCCAAGGCAAGCGATCACACTCCGTGTGGGCGCCGCTGGGAGACCGGCGTGTCGTGTCTTCGCGCAAGTGATCGTGAAAGTGTTCACACAGCAGAACGAACCGGAAACCCACCATGCGTAGTCGGTGGAGGCCGACACGCACGACGCAAGGAGTGAAACCTTGATGGACTGGCGCCACCGGGCCGCCTGCCGGGACGAGGACCCCGAGCTGTTCTTCCCGATCGGGAACACGGGTCCTGCGCTCCTGCAGATCGAGGAGGCCAAGGCGGTCTGCCGTCGTTGTAATGTCGTCGATCTCTGCCTGCAGTGGGCCCTCGAGACTGGACAGGACGCCGGCGTTTGGGGCGGTATGAGTGAGGAAGAGCGACGGGCGCTGAAGCGTCGCGCCGCACGTTCCCGAGCCCGCATCATCTGATCGCCACGCTGTCGATAGAGGCCCTCGCCATCCGGGCGGGGGCCTTGTTCGCCGAAAGCCCTCGCCATCTGGCGGGGGCTTGTTCGTCAAAGGCCCTCGCCGCCCGGCGGGGGCTTGTTCGTCAAAGGCCCTCGCCGCCTGGCGGGGGCTTGTTCGTCAAAGGCCCTCGCCGCCCGGCGGGGGCTTGTTCGTCAAAGGCTTGTCAGCCGCCGTCGTCGGGGACATCGAGGACCACCCGGGTTCCCGAACCTTCCTTGCGGGCACCGATGTCCAACTCCCCTCCGAGCTCACTCTCGACCAGCGTGCGAACGATCTGCAGACCGAGCCGGCCGGAGACCTCTGGGTCGAAGTCGGGCGGGAGTCCGGACCCGTCGTCCTCGATGACGACCCGCAGCCGGCCGCCCTTGCGTTCGGCGCTGAGCTCGACCTTGCCGCCCGTACGACCGACACCGTGCTGGACGGCGTTCTGAGCCACCTCGGTGATCACCATCGCCAGGGGCGCGGCCCGCTCGGAGTCGAGCATCCCGATCGTCCCCACCCGACGCGGTACCACGCGGGTCTCCGGGATCGACACCTCCGCGACCATCGCGAGCACCCGGTCGACCACCTCGTCGAAGTCGACCCGCTCCTCGAACGCCGTCGACAACGTCTCGTGCACGATCGCGATCGTCCCGACCCGGCGGACCGCCTCCTCCAACGCCTCACGACCGCCGGTCGAACCGAGGCGCCGCGCCTGTAGTCGCAGGAGGGCTGCGACCGTCTGCAGGTTGTTCTTCACCCGGTGGTGGATCTCACGGATGGTCGCGTCCTTGGTGAGCAGCTCACGTTCGCGCCGGCGCAGGTCGGTGACGTCGCGCAGCAGAACGAGCGCCCCGGCAGCCAGTCCCTTCGGCACCAACGGGATCACCCGCACGCTGACGACCGCGGCGTCGGTCTCGATCTCGGTCTCTCGCGGTGCGCGTCCGGAGATCAGTACGCCCAGAGCCTCGTCGACCGGACGCCGCGACGGCGGCACAAGCTCGGCCGTCGTCGTGCCCAGGTGGCACCCGAGCAGGTCACCGGTGAGACCGAGCCGACGGTACGCAGACTGGGCGTTCGGGCTGGCGAAGGTCACGATGCCCTCGGCGTCGAGCCGCACCAGCCCGTCCCCCACCCGCGGCGCCGACCCCAGGTCGACCCGCTCCCCCGGCAACGGGAAGCCTCCCTCGCCGATCATCTGGGCGAGGTCCGTCGCGGTCTTGAGGTAGGTCAACTCCAACCGGCTGGGCGTGCGTACGGACAGCAGGTTGGTGTTGCGGGTGATCACCCCGAGGACGCGGTCGACCCGGCGAACGGGGATGCTTTCGATCCGTACGGGCACTTCGTCCCGCCATTCCGGATCACCCTCACGGCAGATCCGACCATCGTCGTACGCGGAGTCGAGCAGGGCTCGCCGTCCCCGCGGAACGAACGAACCCACCAGATCGTCCAGGTGCGCCGTCGGGCCGGTGGTCGGACGCATCTGCGCGCATGCCCAGAAACCCAACCCTTCGCGGTCGGGCACCCACAGGACGAGGTCGGCGAAGGAAAGGTCGGCGAGCATCTGCCATTCGGCGACCAGCTTGTGCAACCATTCGCGGTCTGCGTCGTCGAGATCGGTGTAATGCCGTACGACGTCGTCGAGGGAAGGCACGTCGAGAGCGTATCTCCACCGCTGCGCCGGACCGGCTGGAACGGCCCGCCACACCCTGTTCGACCGGGCGGCCGGGACACTCACCACGGGTTCCGGTCTCGGTCGACGGTGCGTGCCGGGCCACTCACCGTGACCCACAGACCCGTCTGGAAGGATGTCCGCCGTGGGCGTTCGGTCAGCGTTTTGGGAGCATGTCCGCGCAAGCGGCTTCAAGCTGCCTGCTGACCGCCCGCTCGACGACCTCACGACCGAGCTGGTCCAGATGCTGGGCGACCCCGACCCCCTGGTCCGCGACGGGATCGCCTACCCCACCCTCGCCACCTGGATTCGCGACGGGGTCTACGACGACCTGCTGGCAGGTTTCGGCGACGGCATCTCCGAAGGGCTCTTCACCGGTCTCGGGCAGGACGGCACGGACACCGTGCTGCGTAGGTCGTTCTCGGCCCTGCTGCTCGCCGACACGGTGCTGCGGGACCAGGTGGCGCGGGCCGTCCACTCCGACGCGATCTTCCGGTGGGGCGACCGAGCCGCCTCGTGGTTCGTTCGCGAGCGCGACCTACGCGGCTACGTCGCCGGCAAGGGCTGGGCCCACTCCGTCGCCCATGGCGCGGACCTGATCGCCGCACTGGCCCGCTCGCCGCATTTCGGCAAGCTCGAGCTCACCGTCCTTCTCGACGTGGTCGCAGACCGGCTGCTGACACCGACTCCGTACCGCCTCTTCCACGGGGAATACGACCGCCTCGCGTTCGCCATCATGGCCGTCCTGCATCGCAACCGGCTCGGCATCGACGTCCTCGAACCCTGGATCGAACGGCTGGCCGCGAGCGTCGTTCCGCCCGAGGGCGACGAGTCGGACCCGGCACCGGAGTGGCCGACACCGGCCGCGGGCAACACCACGGCATTTCTCCGGGCGCTGCACCTGCAACTCGCGTTGGGCGTCCACGGCGCGCAGACGCCCGCTGACGTGGAGCTGTTCGGCAAGCCGCCGGACGTCCGGGCCGACCTCCTGCTCGTCCTCCTGCGCGTCCTTCGGGCGAGTGAGCCCTCGATCTTTTCCGCTCGTCGCCCATAAGGACCCGCTCAGCGCTGCCCGCCGTCCTTTTGTCGCCTTTTGGTCGCATCAGCGCGGACGATCCGTCATCCTTGGACCCGCTGTCTGCCGTGGAGGTGGTCGTGATGGGCGCACCGGCGCGCCAGAACCTGCCATTCGTCACGCCGACGAGGGTGCTGGTCGGAGTCCTGCTCCTGTTGCCGTTCGTGGCAACCCTGTGGGTCTCGTCCTACGCCCGTGTCGAGCCACGACTTGGCGGATTTCCGTTCTTCTACTGGTACCAGCTGTTGTGGATCTTCCTCTCCGCCCTCTGCACACTCGCCGCCTATCTCCTCGTTCAGCGCGAGAAGCGGCAGGCAGTCAGCGGACGACCCGCGGGTGACGAGACCGGAGGCGGTGCGTGATGAAGGACGGGATCGATGCCATCGCCCTCAGCGTTGTCGTCCTGCTCTTCCTCGCCGTCACCGTCATGGGTTTCATGGCGGCGCGCTGGCGCAAAGGTTCCACCCTTGCCAGCTTGGACGAATGGGGCCTTGGCGGACGCCGGTTCGGCACCTGGGTGACGTGGTTCCTGCTGGGTGGTGACCTCTACACGGCGTACACCTTCGTCGCCGTACCTGCGCTGATGTTCGCGTCGGGCGCTGTCGGATTCTTCGCCGTTCCGTACACCATCATCGTTTATCCGTTGGTGTTTCTCTTCCTGCCGCGCCTCTGGTCGGTCTCGCACCGCCACGGCTACGTGACGCCGGCCGACTTCGTACGCGGACGATTCGACTCGCGGGCACTCGCCCTCGCGGTCGCGCTGACCGGCATCCTCGCGACGATGCCCTACATCGCCTTGCAGCTCGTCGGAATCCAGGCGGTCTTCGAGGTCATGGGGCTCGGCGGGTCCGGCAACATCATCGCGGCGGACGCCCCGTTGTTCCTCGCGTTCGCGGTTCTCGCGGCCTACACGTACTCCTCCGGGCTGCGTGCGCCAGCCCTTATCGCGTTCGTCAAGGACACGCTCATCTACCTCGTCATCATCATCGCCATCGTCTACATCCCCACCAGGCTTGGCGGTTGGGGGTCGATCTTCGACGCGGCAGGGGCGAAGTTCGGTGCGGCAGACACCGATGCCGGACGCGGGGAGGGATTCTCCTTCGTCGGCGTCGGTCAGGCGTGGCCGTATGCGACGCTCGCCCTCGGCTCGGCGATGGCGTTGTTCATGTACCCGCACGCCGTCACCGCCGTGCTGTCGGCAAAGAACCGTACGGTGCCACGCCGCAACGCCGCGATCCTGCCGGCGTACTCCCTGCTGCTGGCGCTGCTCGCCCTGCTCGGTTTCATGGCGATCGCCGCGGAGATCAACCCGGTCGGGCTCAACGGCGAGCCCAACGCGCAACTCTCGGTGCCGATGCTGTTCGAGGCGATGTTCCCGAGTTGGTTCGCCGGAGTGGCGTTCGCCGCGGTCGCCATCGGAGCGCTGGTGCCGGCCGCCATCATGTCGATCGCCGCCGCGAATCTGTGGACGCGCAATGTCTACAAGGCGTTTCTGCGGCCCAACGCCAGCCATGCCGACGAGGCACGTCAGAGCAAGGTGGTCTCGCTGCTCGTGAAGTTCGGTGCGCTGCTGTTCGTGCTCGGTCTCGACAAGAGCTTCGCCATCAACCTGCAGCTCCTCGGCGGGATCTGGATTCTGCAGACGTTCCCGTCGATCGTGTTCGGGCTCTACACCCGGTGGTTCCACCGGTGGGCACTGTTCGCCGGCTGGGTGGTGGGCATGGCCTACGGCACCTGGACGGCGTACAACATCGTCAACCCGGTCACCGGCGCGCAGCACTTCGGCGGCTCGACGGCGCCGATTCCGCTGCTCGGCGAGAACGGCTACGTCGCTCTCACCGCGTGGGTGCTCAACGTCGTGGTCGCGATCGTCCTCACGTTCGCCTTCCGGGCGTTGAAGGTCGCGGAGGGACGCGACGCCACCGCCGCCGGCGACTACCACGCCGACGCCGGCGAGCCGGGCGTACGTCCGCTGCCCTCGACGGCGACGGAGGCCGACGCCGCGCGATAGGTTGCCGGGATGACCGGCCCTGAGCTGTCTACCGAGGCGAATGCCGGACCCGGCACGAACGGTCCGCCCGAGATCGAGGGACACGGCGGCGACCTCGCGATCGCGGTGGCGCGTTCGTACGGCGTGGAGGCGATGTTCACCCTGTCCGGCGCACACGTCTTCCCGCTGTACGACGCCGCCGTCGGAGGGAAGGACCGGCCCACCCCCGCACCGGTGCGACTCGTCGACGTCCGGCACGAGGCGACTGCCGTCTTCGCCGCCGAAGCAGTGGGCAAGTTGACCCGCACGCCGGGGCTGGCCGCCGTCACCGCCGGCCCCGGTGTGACCAACGCCGTGAGCGCGGTGACCCAGGCGTTCCAGGCCGGCTCTCCCCTGGTCCTCCTCGGCGGCCGGGCACCGACCCAACGCTGGGGCTCGGGCAGCCTGCAGGAACTCGACCACGTGCCACTGCTTGCCCCCGTGACCAAGCTGGCCCGTACCGTGTCGAGCGTCACCGACCTCGTGCCCACGGTCCACCAGGCGTTCCGGACCGCGGGCACCGCCCATCGCGGCCCGGCTTTCGTCGACATCTCGATGGACCAGCTCTACTCCCGGACGACAGCGGAGATCCCTTCCGTGGCGGGCGATCCGCGGGCGGAGGCGGCGAGCGAGGTCGATCCGGAACCCCTCAGCGAGATCGCGCTGCTCCTCGCCGAAGCGCAACGTCCGGTGCTCGTCCTCGGCGGCGACGTGTGGCTCGACCGGGCCGAGGCGGCTGCGCTCGAGTTCGTCGACACGCTGGGGATCCCGGTCGTCACCAACGGCATGGGGCGCGGCGTCCTGCCGCCGAACCATCGGCTCTCCGTCGCCAAGGCGCGGTCGGGGGCGTTCGGACGCTGCGACCTGGCGATCGTCGTGGGAACGCCGCTGGACTTCCGACTCGGCTACGGCGCCTTCGGCGGGCGTGACGGCGCACCTGCCGCGAAGGTGGTGCACATCGTCGACGCGCCGGAGCAGGTAGCATCCCACGTCCCTCTCGCGGCAGCGGCAGGCGGCAACCTCGGCAGCGTTCTGAGTGGTCTCGCCGCGGCGTGGAGTCAGGTGCTCCGTCGACCGGACTGGTCGTCCTGGCTCGCGGACCTGCAGGCGGGCGTACGCAAGACGCAGGAGCGCGACGCCGAGCTCCTCGGCAGCACGGCCGATCCGATCCACCCTGCCCGCATCTACGGCGAGTTGCTGCCCCTGCTCGCCGACGACGCCGTGATCGTTGGTGACGGTGGTGACTTCGTGTCGTTCGCGGGGAGGTACGTCGAACCGGGCCGGCCGGGACGCTGGCTCGACCCCGGTCCCTTCGGCTGTCTCGGCGCCGGGCTCGGTGCCGCCATGGCGGCGCGGATCGTCCACCCGGCGGCACAGGTCGTGGCGCTGCTCGGTGACGGGGCCGCCGGCATGTCGCTCGTCGACGTCGACACGCTGGTCCGGCACGGGTTGCCGGTCGTCATGGTGGTCGGCAACAACGGCTGCTGGGGGCTGGAGAAACACCCGATGCGGATGTTGTACGGCTACGACGTCGCGACCGACCTGCAGCCCGCGACGCCGTACGACGCGATCGTGTCCGCCCTCGGCGGCGCCGGCGAGACGGTCCGCGAGCCCAGGCACATCGGTCCGGCCCTGCGCCGGGCATTCGACGCCGGTGTTCCGTACCTCGTCAACGTCCTGACCGACCCGGAGGTCCCCTACCCGCGTTCGACCTTCGGCGTGTGAGGTCTCTCCATCCCCGCCGGCGCCCCACGGCGTTGCCGACGTTGCCGAGGTTGCCGACGTTGCCGAGGTTGCCGACGCTGCACGCCAGTCCCCGCGCTGCACGCCGAGGTCACCGTGCATCCGTGGCGATGATCACGCGTGCGTCATCCATGTGGGCGACGGGCAGCGTACGGGCTTAGGCGAACTCCCCGCGTCGGGCCCCGGTCACCGGGTCAGAAGCGTTATCAAGGACCGGTGAGCCCATTGATCCGAGACGCCCGCCCGGAGGAGTACGACAGCATCACCCGGCTTCTCCGAGACACCTACGGAGGCGAGGGGCTGGTGGGTGCTGCCTACCTTCCCCGGCTCGACGACACCGCCGCACGCGCCCGGGACGCTGGGACCGAGGTCCTCGTCGCCGTCGATCGGACCGACCCGGGCGATCCAACCGATCCCGGAAGTCCCGCTGCACACGGAAATCCCGCCGGTCCCGCCGCCCCCGCAAATCCCGCCGCAGGGCGGCCATCGGGCACGAGCCGGCTCCTCGGTACCGCCACGCTCGCCCTGCCCGGCGCCGGCTGGAACGACGCCCTTTCCGACGGCGAGGCGACCCTGCGCATGCTCAGCGTCGATCCGACCGCACGACGTCGTCGGATCGGCACCGCGCTGATCGGCGAGTGTGTCGCCCGCGCCCGCCTCGCCGGAGCCACCGCGCTCGGACTCCACACCACGGACGCCATGACCGCCGCCCACCGCCTCTACACCACCTCGGGCTTCGTCCGTACGCCCGAACACGACACCCCGGCCCGCTCGGGCGGAACGCTCAGGGCCTATCGGCGCCTACTCGAACCCTGGCCGCGGATCCGCGTCGCCCAGTCCGGCGAACACACCTCGGCGGGCGACCTCACCGTCGCGGCCTACGTCGGCGCCGGGCTGCTCCCTGCCGACCATTCCTACGTCCACCAGCTCGGGGACGCCAAACGCCGCGCGGCGGAAGCGGAACTCCTGGTCGCGGTCGATCCGGCGGGTGCGCTGCTCGGGACCGTGACCTACTGCCCGCCCGGTTCGACCTACCGTGAGATCGGCCGCGACGACGAGGGCGAGTTCCGGATGCTCGCGGTGTCGCCCCAGGCTCATGGTCGCGGCATCGGAGAGGCGTTGGTCCGCACCTGCCTGCGCAGGGCGCGGTCGGAAGGGAAGCGCGGGATCGCGCTCTCCTCGTCGACCGCGATGCACGCGGCCCACCGGCTCTACGAACGACTCGGCTTCGCCCGTGACCCTCGCCGCGACTGGACGCCCGCGCCTGGCGTCTCGCTGCTGGCGTTCGCCCGGGAAATCTGACGCAGGTGGATCAGTCGAGGATGACGAGCACGTCGCCCTCCTGGACGACCTCGCCGGTCTTCACCGTGATCTCCCGGACGACACCGGGTTCCTCGGCGACGACCGGGATCTCCATCTTCATCGACTCGAGCACCAGGAGTATCTGCCCGGCTTGAACGGAGTCCCCCGGCCGTACGCCGATCTCGAACACGTTCGCCACCATGTCAGCGCGGACCTGCTCGGCCACGACCACTCCTTCCATCGCCTCGCTCGCCATCCAATCACGCCGCGGCGCCCTCGGCACGCCACGGATACGTTCGGCCAGCGCTACACCCGGCCCGCGCACCGCGCCACCGCTCCACGGCGACACCCCGACGATTGCCCTCGTCTGACCAAGCGGAACGAACGGGGATCAGCGCGGGATCGCACCTGCCCGGCCAAGGACCCGCGCGAGCGCCGCCACGACCTTCGGGTCGTACTCGTAGGCCATCCCCAACCGGAGACTCTCGAGCGCCTCCAGCCGGGCGTCCTCACTCGTGGCCGTCCCCACCAGGTCGTCGTACGCGTTGACCACCTTGATGATCCGGCTCTCCCGCGGAATTTCCGTGTCGTCACGCACATGGGGCCGCCGGTACGGCTCGGCCTGGGCCTCCACGATCTCCGCGACCTCTTCGCGCAGGCTCGCCTGGCGTACGACCCCCGCCCCCAGGCCTGCGATCTTGCGACGCTCACCCGGTGTCACGAGAACCGTCGCACCCCCGGGAATCGGATCAGCCAACGACAACTGGCCGACGTCGTGCATGAGCGCGGCGTACTGGAGGAGCCGAAGGCGGTTCTCCGGCAGGCCGAGGTCGCGACCGATCGCCAGTGACAGCTCGGTAACGCGACGGGCGTGTCCGGTCTCGGTGTAGCCGCCCACCTCGGTCGCCCGGGACAACGCCCGGATCGTCTGGTCCTGCGTATGGCGGATCCCGGCGTACCGTCGGTACGCGAGCTGGGCGAGCAGCAGCGGGATGATCACCAGTGGCAGGGCCCAGAGACCCACCTCCCACATCGCCAACGGAATGAGGATGCCGGTCGAGGCGATCGCGGCACCGATGCCGAGGAACGCCACCAACTCGTTACGCAGGAGAGCGCGGAACGGTCCCACCTGCCGACTCGCCTGGATGCCCGCGGCGAGCAGCGCCTCGAGGCCCCATGCGACGGTCGCGGCCAGGATGGTCAGGACGACGAGGGCATGTGGATGATCCTCGAGCCAGGCGTGCAACGCGTCATCGCGGGCCAACGGCCGGAAGACCGCCGCGACGCCCGAGACGACGAGGATGCGCCGCGCGATGCCCTCCAACTCAGACGCCCGACCGGCGAGCGCGTGGGGAAGGGCGCCGGCGAGCATCCCGCCGGAGGTGACCGCGATGGTCTGCAGGATCGAATGGGTGACCTGGCCCTCGCCTGGCAGGTAGGTCAGCAGTGCGTAGCCAAGGGCCGCCGCGAGGCCGATCGGTGCCTGCACACGGTCGTCGGGCAGGCGGAGGCGCACCATCTCCCCGACGGCGATCAGGACTCCGAACGTCGCCGCCACCCTGGGCGCGGAGACGCCGGCGGCAGCGGTACCAGCGACCGCGACGATCACCACGACTCCAGCGAACGCCACGACGGCCGCCGAACCGTCCATCAGTGGGTTCGACCGGTTCCTCACCCGCGCAGTGCCGCTCACGAGCGGGCCTCCGGCGACGGCTCGATCTCCGGCGGGCGGGTCGGGTCGTCGTGGTCGTACCGCGGGGCCCTGGCGTCCGCCGGCACCTCCTCGACCGGTGCCGGCTGCCACCCGTCACGGCCGATGGCGGCGACGAACAGTTCCACGAGTTCGGGATCGAACTGCTTTCCGCGGCAGCGGACAAGTTCCTCGATCGCCTCCGCCACCGGCCGCGCGGGGCGGTAGGAACGCACACTCGTCATGCAGTCGAACGCATCCGCGATGGACAGGATCCGCGCGAAGACCGGGATGTCCTCCCCCGCGAGCCCGGACGGGTAGCCGCCACCGTCGTACCGCTCGTGGTGGTGCATGATGCCGGCACGAGCGTCCTCCAGGAACGCGATGTCGCCGACGACCTCGACACCATGCAGCGGGTGGAGCTTGATGGCGTCGTACTCGTCCTCGGTGAGGCGGCCGTCCTTCTGGAGCACCCGGGTCGGGACCCCGATCTTGCCGACGTCGTGCAGGAGTCCGGCCTCGGCCAGCGCCTCCAGCCGGTCGCCGTCCCACGCCATCTCGGCGCCGAGCATGCGGGCGGCTCTCGCCACCCGTTCACCGTGGCCCCGTGTGTAGAGGTCCTTCGTTTCGATCGCCTGCGCGAGAGCCTGCAGCGTCGCCTGGTGGGCCTCCTGCTCCTCGCCGTACTGCGCGAAGGCCCAGTTGGCCACGAGCAGTGGCGGCAGCAACAGGACTGCGGCGAACGCACCCAACTGGCCGAGCCACAAGATGGCCAGCAGGAAACCGAGATAGGAATAGCCCAGGAATGCGCCGAGAACCTCCGGCAACACCGACCGCAGCGCCCCTAGGAAGCGCATGCCGGTCTCGAGCCGAAGCACGCCGGTCACCAGGACGAAGTTGACCAGGTGCCACGTGAGATTCGCCGCTGTCACAGGTACCAGGACGCTTGGAAAGTCATCCGCGGACAGTGATCCGACCGGCCCTCCCAGGCCTAGATAGACGAGGCCGCCCACGACTGTGCAGATGACGCCTTGCGAGACGTTGAGAACTCGATTGATCGGCTTGGCCTTGGACCGATTCGGTAGAAGTCCGACGAGGAGAACGGGACCGCCCCACGGACCGATGACCGGGTAGGTCGCGACCGCGACCACCGATGTCATCGAGACCCGCAGACCACTGCCCAGGCGACGTTTCAGCATCTCCATGACGTAGACGAGAAACGCGAAGAGCAGCACGTCGACGGGACGGTCGATCTTCACTATCGAGAGTGTCGAAACGGCTGCCGCAATGACGCCGAGCGCGCCGACGTAAATGCGTGTAGCACGTCTCGGCATCAGCTGAACACCCGCCTTAACTCAGCCCAACGGGCGCGGATTGCGGGACAAAAGCCGCGACCTCAGTCCCACTCAATGCCGCCGCGCACGTTGCTGAAAGAGAAGAGCTGCATGTTTGGATCCTCCTCCCACGGATATATCGCATAGACCCATCTCGGCATCGCGAAAATGCGGAGTGGGCCAAGCTCAAGGCAGAGAAGTGAACACGTACCGCTTACAGCACACCACGGTCTAGGGCGCCGTTTCTGCTGTCCCCGTAACAGCGAAACGTTGTGAAGAAGAGTCAACGACCAAGACTCGGCAAGGTCAAGCCCGGCCCACGAGGCTGACTCCAGACGGTAACGATCACTATCTGTAAGCACCATCTGGAGTGGGCCTCACGCGTGAACGTTCACGGCACCTACCACCGGCCCCACGTTCGGTGACAGACGATCGAAGTGATCAGATCGAAAGACCGACAGATCGCCACCGGCATTCTTACGGAGCGTGTAGCCAGGAACAGGTCCCAACTTGCTGCGGTTGCGACACGCGCCCCTGTAGCATGCCTAATTCTGCACCCCCGCCTCCCCAAGGGCGGCTGCATACCTGCACTTTCGGTTACTCTCCGTATAAGGCAAGTGCGGACGGACCGGGCATCACCCCGAAGTTCGCCGAGAAATGTATACGCAGAGTTATCGCTTTTTTTCGGCATGCACCGCGCCTCGGCCTTCGCTGATGCCAGTGCGAAGGCCAAATCCCTCCATGCGAAAATTTCCTGCGGCTCGCACCGCGTACCCATGCGGCGACGAGACCGTGCCATGCCGCGCATCGCGGACGTCCGTACAGCAGCCGAGTCGGCCGGAAGTGGCCGTCGCGTCGTGGTGTCGGACGACGGATGACATCGAGCCATGGGGCAGCGCAGGAGCCATCGACCCGAGAGGATCCAGTGATGGGGAAGAACGGAAGACGCCGCCGCGCGCGTCGCAAGAAGGCCGCCAACCATGGCAAGCGTCCCAACGCCTGAGGACTACTTACACACCTGCGGAACACCTGAGGACCCAGGCGACGCCCGGCAGGTGAAGGGCGCAACCCACCGGCGCATGCGAGCGCGTCAGCCGGTGGTGCGCTCTCACGGTCGGGCGTCGGACGGGGTTCTGCCAGCGAGGTCAGCCGAAGGTTCGCGTCGAACACAGTCGTCTGCCAGCGACGGCGGCCGAGCGTCAGGCGTCAGACTGGGCGATCTCGATCCGGATCTCGCGGATCCGCGTGACCACCTTCGTGCGCAGGTCATCCGGCGGCTTGTCACATCCACACGAGCGGGCGACCAGAGACTTCACCAACTCTTCGAGGTCGTACTTCTGCAGGCACGGTGAGCACTCATCGAGATGGTGCTGGATCTTCGCGCAGTCGGCATCGTCCATCTCGCGATCGATGAACAGGAATACCCGCTCGAGGATCTCCGCGCAGTCGACGTCGTGCGGCTTGCCGCAGCTCATGCCCCTTCGCCACCCTTCCCGTCGACCGTCGGGACGAGCCCGCGCTCGCGCGCGTAGTCATCGAGCAGCACCCGCAGCTGGCGCCGACCTCGATGCAACCGTGACATCACCGTACCGATCGGAGTCGCCATGATGTCGGCAATCTCCTTGTAGGAGAACCCCTCGACATCGGCGAGGTAGACCGCCATCCGGAAATCGTCCGGCACCTGCTGCAGCGCTTCCTTGATGTCGGAGTCCGGCAGGTGCTCCAGCGCTTCCGCCTCGGCGGACTTCAGCCCGGCGGAGGTGTGCGACTCCGCCCGGGCGAGCTGCCAGTCCTCGATCTCCTCGGTCCCAGCCCGCTGGGGTTCACGCTGCCGCTTTCGGTAGCTGTTGATGAAGGTGTTGGTGAGGATCCGGTAGAGCCATGCCTTGAGATTCGTACCCTCGGTGAACTGGTGGAACGAGGAGTACGCCTTCGCGAAGGTCTCCTGGACCAGATCGTCGGCATCTGCCGGGTTTCGGGTCATCCGGAGCGCGGCGTTGTACAACTGGTCGAGGAACGGCAGGGCATCCCGCTCGAAACGGGCGCTCCGCTCCTCCGGTGTCTCCGTCTTGGCCACAGCTCTCATCGCCCGCGAGGATAGCTCTACCGGGTCGCCGGCTTTATCCGGCGTCCACTCAAGCCACTCCGAGGTGACCTTTGTCGAGGCCGGGCGGGCCGGGCAGGCAGCAACCACAGGGGGTCTCCTTCGCGCCTCAGGACGGTTCGCATACGCACAACACGCGAACCTTCGGCGTGATTCCCCGACGTCATCCGGTTCGCGCGCGTGGTGTGGACAGGGCGCACGGACCGAGCGTCCGTGGGGGTGGGGGCGCGGGTCACCGACTGAGCGCCCGTGGGAGCAGGTGCGCGGCGCGTCACGGACCGCGAGTTCGTGGCATCAGGGGTGCGGGTCACGGGCCCACCGTCCGCGCGATCCACTCCGCCACCGACTCCGCGATGATGGTGAGGCCCTCCTCCTGGCTGATGGGTGCCGACCTCGCGATCCGGAACTCGTGGTCGGCTCCGGGGATGATCGCGACATCGAGGTTCTCTGGTAGCTCTTCGGGACGACCGAACGCATCCCGCTCACCCTGGACGACCAGAGTGGGCACCCCCGCACCCAGGAGTTCGTCGACCCGCGACTTCTCCGGACGGCCTGGCGGATGTAGCGGAAACGCCAGAGCGACGCATCCCAGGGCACCCAGGCGGTGCGCCGTACGACAGGCCACCCGCGCCCCGGCACTGCGGCCACCCACAACCAGCGGTGTGCGGGTGCGCAGGGCGTTCAGAGCGCCCGTCCAGGCCCTGTCGAGGGCGTCAGGGTTGGGCGCCACCCGCTTGCCGGCCAGCCGCCACGGCTGCTCGACGCGGATCACGGAGATGTCGTACGCCGGGAGCGCGGCGGCGAGCACTTCGAGGTCCCACGCGTCGGGCCCTCCCCCAGCGCCGTGACCGAGGACGAGCGTCGCCGACGTACGCCGAGCGCGGTTGTAGATCAGCCGCGCCGGCCCTTCGCCGGTCTCCACCAGCCGCTTGGTCCAGATCATGTGCATGATCGTCCCAAATCCCGGCGGGGTTTGTCGTGCCGCCCAGCAAACCTGGGGGCGGGTTGGGCAGGGAAGCCCGGGAATGTGCGCCCCCACGCGTCGGTATCCATCACGTCCGGCTCGTGGGGGCACGGAGCTAGAACAGCTCGCCGGTTCCGTCCTCGGCGTTCACGGCGTTTACGGCGTTCTCGGCCTCGATCGGCTTCACCAGGTCGGGTCCGTTGTTCCGGACGTTGTTGACCGCGGTGGAGACCGGATAGGCGTCCAGACGGCCCGGCGCGGCGGGCACGAGCACCGAGCGGAGCTGCTCGGGATCCTTGACCCGCGGGTCGAGCCAGGTGGAGTACTGCCCGGGCTCCACCAGGAGGGGCATCCGGTCATGGATCCGGCCGAGATTGTCCTCGGCCGACGTGGTGAGCACCGTGCAGGTCCACACGAGCCGGTCGGGATCGTCCTCGTCCTTGGTCGGGTCCCGCCAGATCTCGTAGAGACCTGCCATCGCGAGTACGCCGTCGTCGCCCCGGTGGATGAAGAACGGCTGCTTCTTGCCCTTCTTCTCGCCGTACCACTCGTAGTAGCCGTCGGCCGGCAACAGGCAACGCCGGGACGCGAAGGCACGTCGGTAGGCGGGCTTCTCGTGGGCCGTCTCCATGCGTGCGTTGATGAGACGGTTGCCGATCTTGGCGTCCTTCGCCCACGAGGGGATGAGGCCCCACTTGACGAACGTCAGCCGGCGTTCGGGTGCCGCGTCGGGTTCGTCGCGGGGAACCCGGTCGAGTACCGCCGGGACCTGCTTGGTCGGTGCGACGTTGTAGTCAGGTTGGAGCTTCTCGCGGACATCCACGCGCGCGGCCTCGAACTCGCGCGCCAGGTCCTCCGGATCACGGCTCAGCGAATATCTCCCGCACATACCGACCATCCTCCCCCGCCACCTGCTCGCGTCGCCACCCGCTCGCGTCGCCCCACCAGGACGGTCCGCGGGCGACGACGGCGGTGACGCCCCGGCGTTCCATGATCATGAAGGAGAAGTCGCCCATGCGCCGCGAAACCTTCAGGATCACGATCATGATCACAGGAAGGGGCCGGAGGGCGGCAGGGGCGACGGGGAGGCGTTGCGGCCGCGTAGGGTGGGTGCTGCGCAAACGGCGACGACGGAGACAAGTAGCGCGGGACCCCCGCAGCCCAGAGAGCCGACCGGTAGCTGAGAAGGCGGCCTCGGACCCCGACGCGAAGACCCTCCCGAGCCGCGGAGAGGAACGGCGACCGCCGAGCCGACGACGTACGCATGCGGTACGCGTACGCACCGAAGGTCTCACGCGGGAGCCCAGTAAGCTCCGCCGGCCGGCCCCCGTCATCGGGCCCGAACGAGGCCACGGCACCCGTGTCGTGGCGAAGGTGTGGTGGCACCGCGAGTCCCCCTCGCCCACACCCCAGGGGACGCACCCAGGCACCCGTGGGAGGTGACCACCATGCAGCAGTTCGTCGTACCGTCCAGCCGGCCGAGCCCACAGGGCCAGTCGAGCCTGCGGTCAGACACGCGTACGCTCGCCGCCGAGCTCCCGTCCAGAGCCGGTGAGGACGTACGCCTCCAAGGGTGGGTCCACCGCCGCCGGCGCCTCGCGTCCGTCACGTTCGTCGTCATCCGTGACCGCTCCGGTCTTGCCCAGGTCGTCGTACGCGACCCGCAGACCGTGGCACAGGTCGAGGAGATCGGCGAAGAGACCGTCGTCGAGGTGACCGGGAAGGCCGTGGCCAACCCGCAAGCGCCCGGAGGAGTCGAGGTCTGTGATCCGGCCCTCACGCTCCTTTCCGAACCGGCGGAGACGCCCCCCGTCGAGTTGTGGCGGCCGACCGTCAACGCCGCCCTGCCCACCCTGCTCGACCACGCGGCCGTGACGTTGCGGCACCCGACGCTCCGGGCACCGTTCGAGATCGCCGCGGCGGCGGTGTCAGGGTTCCGCGAGGCGCTCCGCGGGCTGTCGTTCACGGAGATCCAGACGCCGAAGATCGTCGGGGCCGCGACCGAGAGCGGGGCGAACGTGTTCGCGCTCGACTACTTCGGCCGGCGGGCGTATCTCGCGCAGTCGCCGCAGTTCTACAAGCAGACGCTGGTCGGTGTGTTCGAGCGGGTCTTCGAGGTCGGTCCGGTGTTCCGGGCCGAGCCGCACGACACTGTCCGGCACCTGGCGGAGTACGTCTCCCTGGACGCCGAACTCGGGTTCGTCACGGACCACCGGGAGGTCATGGCCGCCACGCACGCCGCGGTCGCGGGCATGGTGGGGGCGGTCGCCGAGCACGCACAGCCCGCGGTCGAGCGGTTGGGCGTCAGCCTGCCGGGAGTGCCCGAAGAGATCCCGGTCCTGCACTTCGCTGACGCCTTGAAGCTGGTCGGCGCACCCGACGACGAGCAGGATCTCGCGCCGGCCCACGAACGGGCGGTCGGCGAGTGGGCGCTGCGCGAGCACGGGAGCGACTTCGTTTTCGTCGTCGGCTACCCGACCGGCAAGCGGGCGTTCTACACCCACCCGCAGACCTATCCGACCGTCGATGCGTACTGGTCCAACTCCTTCGACCTGATCTTCCGGGGCATGGAGCTGGTCAGCGGCGGGCAGCGGCTGCACCGGTACGACGACTACGTGGCGGTGCTGCGGGAGCGCGGGCTGCCGGTCGAGTCGTACGCGTCGTACATCGAACCGTTCCGGTACGGCATCCCGCCGCACGGCGGGTTCGCGTTCGGGCTCGAGCGGTTCGTGGCTCGACTGGTCGGCGCGGACAACATCCGGCAGGTGACGCTCTTCCCGCGTGACCTGCACCGACTTGTCCCGTGAGTCAGGCCCCGTGAGTCAGGCCCCGTGAGAAGCGTTTGCCGCCGAGCTGCGGTCTGCAAATGACCACGCTGGGCACGCCAGTGATGGTCAACCATGCGTCGACGCCTGGTTGACCTTCCACGACCGTGCTCAGCGTGGTCATTTGCGACGGCGCACGCGGGGGTCGATCTGTCCCACAGTGTCACCGGGCGTCCGAACCTGGTCGGCGGGGATGTCCGGGCCGCGGCCGACCGTGCGCGTGACACGCCCGGACGCGGGTATGAGCGCTCACATGACGCTCGTCAGAATGCTCGCACGGCCGATGCTCGCCGCGATCTTCGTCGTCCAGGGAGTCCGCGCGATCAAGAACCCGGACGCACTGGTACCGAGGGCGAAGCCGTTCGCCGACCAGATCGTGCCCACCGTGAAGAGGATGGCTCCCGATCAGGTGGCGCGCCGGGTACCGGAGAACCCACGCACATTAGTACGCCTGAACGGGATCGTCCACCTCGTCGGCGGGCTTGCCCTGGCGACCGGGCAGGGCCGCCGGGCAGGCGCGTGCCTGCTGGCCGCGTCGATGGTGCCGACCACGATGGCCGGCCATCCGTACTGGGAGGAAGACGATCCGGCGCAGCGTGCCAACCAGCAGATCCACTTCCTGAAGAACCTGGCGATGATAGGCGGGCTGCTGCTCGCCGCCGTCGACACCGAGGGCAAGCCGGGACTGTGGTGGCGGGCACGCTACAGCGCGCGGGACGCGAAGAAGGCCTCCAAACGCCTGAGCAAGGCGGCGCGGCGGGAGGCTCATCTGGCGGCGAAGGTCGCGGAGCATCAGGCACACCTGGCGGCGAAGACCGCGATGCCGTTCAAGTCCGGCAAGAGCGCTGTGGCGAGCGCGGGAGCGACCGCTGCCAAGGCGCTCCACACCGCCAAGTCCGCAACGGTTCCTCACGGCGGCAAGTCCGGTCGGCACGGCAAGCGCGGGATGTTCGGCAAGAACGGTGTACTCGGCAAGAACGGTGTACTCGGCAAGGACGGGTTGCTCGGCAAGCGTGGCCGGGCGGCCAAGCCGGCGAAGTTCGGGACACACGGCAGGGACGCAAAGCACGGCAAGGACGGAATGGCCAGGAGACTCGTGACGTCCGCCAAGGCGTGAGCCGGAGGACCAACCCCGGCAGGAACCGAGCCGAATCGATACGTCGGCGCCGCTCGCTCTAGTCTGCGGGCCATGGCTCGACGTTCGCGCAAGCAGATCACGCTGAAGGATCCCCGGGCGATGCGTGCGCTCGCCCACCCGGCTCGCATCACGGTGATCGACGAGCTGTACGGCGGGCGGGTGGCAACCTCGACCGAACTCGCCGAGCTCACCGGCCTGACGCCAAGCGCGATGAGCTACCACATGCGCGCCATGGAGAAGCTCGGCATCATCGAACGCGACGAGTCCGCGGCCGACGCCCGCGAACGCCCCTGGCGGGCCGCCGGTCGCGGTGTCAGCTTCGCCGCGCTGACGACCCGCGCGCAGCATGCCGCCGCCGGTGTGCTCACCGCCGCGATCGTGGAGACGCAGCAGCGGGAGCTGGAGTCGTACGTCTCGGCCGAACCCGATCTCCCGGCGGAGTGGCGCGAGAAGGGCATTCTCAACACCGGAACCGAGTACCTCACGGCTGCCGAGACCAAGCAACTGATCGATGCGCTCATGGCCGCCGCCGAGCCGTTTCGCCGCAAGGGCCGGCGGCGCCGCAAGGGAACTCGTCGCGTCCGCGCCGGCTTTCTGGTCGTACCCATCGTGGACTGAGCCGGCCATCCGGATCCGCGAGCCGGTCTTGTCAGGCCAGATATGAAGCATTACCTTCACATCACCGAGCCGGGACGACGAGGAGCGTGGACATGGCTGGCGAGGCGACCGAGCAGTCCCCACCCCCACCTCCGACACCCCCACCCACGAGCCCGAGGCCTCCGGATCCGCCGGCACAGGATCCGCCGGCACAGGATCCGCCGGCACGGGACGAGAAGCCTCCGGGCCCAACACTCTCGGGCCAGGCGGCGCTGACCTCGGCGGCGCTGGTCCCGTTGCATCGCAACCGGGACTTCCGGCGGCTCTGGATCGGTCAGGCGTTCTCCGACCTTGGGTCGAACATGGCCGCACTGGCATACCCGCTTCTGGTCCTCGCCCTCACCGGGTCTCCGGTCCAGGCGGGACTCGTCGGCTCGGCGACGCTCCTTGCCCAGGCGGTCTTCGGCATCCCCGCCGGAGCACTCGTCGACCGGTGGAACCGCCGGAAGCTGATGATCATGTGCGAGACGGTCCGCGCACTCGCCGCAGCAGTCCTGGTCGTCGCGATCCTCACCGGTTGGGCATCGGTGCCGCTCATCATCGTCGTGGGCGTGGTGTCCAGCGCGGCCGGCGTACTCTTCGGCCCTTCCCAGACCGCGGCGCTCCGGCACATCGTCCCGACCGTGCAGTTGCCCCGCGCCTCAGCACGGATCGAGGCGCGGACGTACGCAGCGGAGCTCGCCGGGCCGCCGCTCGGTGGAGCGCTGTTCGCGGTCACGCGATTCGCACCGTTCCTGGCCGACGCCGTGTCTTACGTCATCTCGCTCGTCTCCGTCCTCACGATCAAGCGCCCGCTCCAGGACGAACGAACCGGCCACCACGAGCGGCTGCTGCCCGCCATCTGGACCGGACTGCGGTTCGTGGTCAGGGAGCCGTTCCTGCGGGCGACGCTCTGCTCCGCCCCGCTCGTGAACGCGGCGTTCACCGGGGTGATGTTCGTTCTCGTGGTCGTCCTGCAACAGCGGGGAACCCCTGCCGCCGGGATCGGGGCGGTCCAGTCCGCGATCCTCGTCGGCGGCCTGCTCGGCGCCCTGATCGCACCGTGGCTCCAGCCGCGGGTGAAAACACCGGTGCTGATCATCGCCTTCCTCTGGATCATCGTGGGCCTGGTCGCGGCCGCCGCCGCGATGCCGGGCACCTATGCGGTCGCCCTCCCGCTGGCCTGCGGGCTCCTGCTGGCGCCGTCGCTCAACGCCGCGCTGTTCGGCTACCAGATCGCGATCACCCCGGACGCGATGCAGGGCCGGGTTGACAGCGTGCTCGGCGTACTGGCGCAGGCCCTCAACCCGCTCGCTCCATTAGCGGGAGGCGTCCTCGTCACGCACGCGGGCGGGCGGTGGGCGTTCGTGGTGTTCGCCGGCGTCCTCGCCGTCGCGGCGGTCATCGCCAGCGTCAGCAAGGGCATCCGCCACATGCGACCGCTCGACGAGATCCGCTCGCCAGCCGGCCAGGGCGACAGGTGACCACGGCCAGGGAGGACCGCGCGGTGGGCGCCTTGTCGCGGCGCGGGCGAGTGGGCCCTTCGGCTACGCTCGTCGAACGATGGGTAGGCAAACCACTGACCTCTGGGCCGCACCCGTGGCCGCCGCCGCGGTGGACGCGGATCTTCGCGTACCCGGGTCCAAGTCGATCACCAACCGTGCCCTGGTCCTCGCCGCGCTGGCAGGCGGGCCGTCGGTCGTACGCCGTCCCCTGCGGGCCCGCGACAGCATCCTGATGGCCGGCGCGCTGCGGGCCCTCGGCACCGGTGTGGACGACACCGGTGCCGACGACTGGGCGGTCACACCCCACCCGCTGCATGGTCCCGCGAGCGTCGACTGTGGCCTGGCCGGCAACGTCATGCGATTCGTACCTCCCGTCGCGGTTCTCGCCGATGGCGACGTCGACTTCGACGGCGACCCCTACGCCCGCGAACGCCCGATGGGCCCGATCCTGCAGGCCCTCCGCACGCTCGGTGGCACGATCGAGGACGGCGGCCGCAACGCGCTGCCGTTCACCGTGCGGGGACACGGCCGGCTGCCGGGCGGAGCCGTGGAGATCGACGCGTCGTCCTCGAGCCAGTTCGTGTCGGCCCTGCTGCTCGCCGCTGCCCGCTACGACGACGGAGTGAGCCTGCACCACGTCGGCAAGCCGGTGCCGTCGATGCCCCACATCGAGATGACCGTCGCGATGCTCCGCGAACGCGGCGTCGAGGTCGACGACACTGAAGCCAACACCTGGCGGGTCGCGCCCGGGCCGATCAAGGCGATCGACGTCGAGATCGAACCCGACCTGTCCAACGCTGCGCCCTTCCTGGCGGCCGCTCTGGTCACCGGCGGGCGCGTTCGCATCCTCGGTTGGCCGGACTCCACCACCCAGCCCGGCGACCAGCTGCGCGAGATCTTCACCCTGATGGGGGCGCACGTACGCCTCGACAGCGAAGGGCTGACACTGCGCGGACCCGAGACGATCGAGGGCATCGACGTCGACCTGCACGAGGCGGGCGAGCTGACGCCGGTCGTCGCCGCCGTTGCGGCACTCGCGTCCGGGCCGTCGTACCTCCGCGGCATCTCCCACATCCGCGGCCACGAGACCGACCGCCTCGCCGCACTCGCCACCGAGCTGCAGTCCCTCGGCTGTGACGCCCGCGAGACCGAAGATGGCGACGGGCTGACGATCACGCCGCGCCCCCTCATCGGTGCTCCGTTCCACACCTACGACGACCACCGGATGGCGCAGGCGGCCGCGGTGCTCGGCCTCGTCGTGCCGGGCGTCCAGGTCGAGAACGTCGCCACCACGCGCAAGACCCTGCCCGACTTCGTGGGAATGTGGACCGCCATGCTCAGCCGGGAGGCGGCTGCGTGAGTTCGGGGCGCCGGTTCGAGGTCGACGACCACGAGAGCTACGGCCGGCCGGCGCGCCGATCCCGCCCGCGCACCAAACAGCGCCCCCGTTACGACGACGCCACCACCGGCGTGGTCGTCACCATCGACCGTGGCCGCTACACCTGCCGGGTCACCCCGCCCGAGGATGCTGCCGACACACGTGCCAAAGGCCGGCAGCCTGGCACGAGTCGGACCGTCACCGCCATGCGGGCGCGCCCGCTCGGACGCAAGAGCGTCGTCGTCGGCGACCGCGTACGCCTGGTTGGTGATGTCTCCGGCCAGCCCGGCACGCTCGCGCGGATCGTGGAGGTCGAGGAGCGGGCGACCGTGCTCCGGCGTACGGCCGACGACGACGATCCGGTCGAGCGGGTCATCGTCGCCGGCGCCGACCAGCTGGTGATCGTGACGGCGCTGGCCGATCCTCCGCCGCGGCCCCGGCTCATCGACAGGTGCCTGGTCGCGGCGTACGACGCGGGCCTCGATCCGCTGCTCTGCCTGACCAAGGCCGACCTCGCGTCCCCGGACGAGCTGCTCGAGATCTACCGCCCGCTGGGCGTCGCGTCGGTCGTCACCCGGCATGACGAGGAACTGGCCCCGCTGGTGCATGACCGGCTGGCCGCCCGGGTGAGTGTGCTCGTCGGGCACTCGGGCGTCGGCAAGTCGACGCTGGTCAACGCCCTCGTGCCCGAGGCGCGTCGGGCCACCGCCGAGGTCAGCGATGTGACGGGCAGGGGTCGGCACACGTCGACCCAGGCGGTGATGCTGGCGCTGCCGTTCGGCGGGTGGATCGTTGATACGCCCGGCATCCGGTCGTTCGGACTTGCCCACGTCGACCCGCGCAGGCTGATCAAGGCGTTCACCGATCTCGACGAGGTGACCGAGGGGTGCCCGCGCGGTTGCACCCACGCGCGGACCGAGCCCGAATGCGCGCTCGACGAGGCGGTCGTCGACGGCCGGCTCGATCCGGCCAGGGTGGAGTCGTACCGCCGGCTGCTCGACTCACGCGAGCTCCGCGCGGGAGACTGATCGACTGGAGCCTGTCCTGTCATGCATTGGACTCAGGAGAGGAACCGTCCGGTGCGGCGGGAACGGCCCTCCAGCCGGGATTCATGATCTCCGAACAGCCACGGGCGGGGGCCGGTGTTGATGTCCGTCGGGTAGCCCAGGTCGAAGTCCACGACCGAATCCAGCCGGTCCAGTACGTCGGTCGGAAGGGTGACATCCAGGGCGCCCAGGTTGTCCTCGAGTTGGCTGGCATTACGCGCGCCGATGATCGGGTGCACCGCGGGAGAACGGGTGAGGAGCCAGCCGATCGCGACCTGGGACGCGGTCACTCCCAGTTCCCCGGCGACCTCCAGTACGGCATGGGCGGCATGGTGGTCGCGCGCAGTGAGGTCCGCGGGGTCAACCCTGGTGCCGGTCGGGGCCGCACCGGGACCGGTGAACTTACCTGACAACACACCGCCGGCAAGGGCGCCGTACGTCGCGACACTCATTCCATAGGCGTCGGCCATGGGTAGCAGTTCCCGCTCGATGTCACGCTTCAGCAGGCTGTACGGCACCTGCACGCCTGCGAACGAGGTCCAGCCACGCCACTCGGCCAGGGTGTTCGCCCGGGAGACAAGCCACGCCGGGAGGTTGGACGCGCCCACGTAGAGGACCTTCCCTGCGCGGATGGCGTCGTCCAGCGCTCGCATCGTCTCCTCGATCGGCGTGTGCTGGTCCCAGGTGTGCACCCAGAACAGATCGACGTAGTCGGTCCGCAGCCGACGCAGGCTTGCCTCCAGGGACAGCGTGAGGTTCTTGCGATTGCTCCCGCCCGCGTTCGGGTCCGCTGCGTCCCGCGACAGCGTGTACTTGGTGGCCAGCACGAACCGATCCCGGCGGTGCTGAAGGAGATCGCCAAGAACCTTCTCGCTGTCGCCATAGGCGGAGGCGGTGTCCAGCACGTTGCCGCCCGCGTCGGCGTACACGTCGATCATCGTGCGGGCTTCGTCCGGGTCCGCAAGGGTCATCGCGCCCAGGAACAGCTCCGAGACGCGCAGCCCGGTCGGGCCCAGCAACCCGTAGCGCATCACGCCACGTCCCTCGCGGAAAGGTCGAACGGGCCGGTGTCGATGCCGCGCGTGAGGATCCGCCGAGGATGGATGCGGATCCATGCCGGGTCGAACGGCATGCCGGCCCCGATGCGGCGGCCGATCTCCTCGCCCCCGAAGGTGTGCGTTTCCGCCCGCCCCCGGATCTCGATGCCGCGCGGCGTCCAGGGTTCGACAGAGGCAAGATCGTCCACAGCGAACGCCACATCAGAGTGACGCTGGGCGTCGCGGAACTTCTTGCTCCCCGCCATGGTGGTGCCGGCGTGGCCACCGACCACGATGGTCTCGGTAGCCGGATCGAAGAAGACTCCCACCGGCACAATGTGCGGCCGGCCGCCGGGACCTACCGTGGCCAGGCGGCCGAGCGGTTGGCTGTTCAGATACTCGATCTCGTTCGCGGTAAAGGTCATGAACCCACACTGTGCGCCAGAGGAGCTCCGCGGAAGGCCGGGCAAAGGCTAGCTCTCGCAGGGCTACGATCAGCCGGCCACGACGGCCGTACACTCGGCCTGTGAGCGACGACAGGGAGCTGGGGACGTTCCTACGCAGCTGCCGGGAGGCCATCACCCCCAGCCAGGCGGGACTCCCGGCCGGCCCGCGGCGCCGCACGCCCGGACTGCGGCGAGCTGAGCTGGCCGCCGTCTCCGGGGTCAGCGTCGACTACCTGGCGCGGCTGGAACAGGGCCGCGACCGGCACCCGTCACCACAGATCCTCGCCGCGCTCGCCGACGCTCTCCGACTGTCGTCCAACGAGCGGGTGCAGCTTCGGAACCTGGCCAAGGAGGCCTCCGGCGCCGACCGTTTGTGCCCTGGGCGGCTACCTCCTGAACGAGACGTACGTCCCACGATGTGGGCATTGCTGGACCGGATGGAAGGCACACCGGTTGTGCTGCTCAACCGGCTGGGCGAGACGCTCGCCCACACCTCTGCCTACGAGCGCCTTGCGGGGCCGATCGGCCTCCTGGACGGCCACCTACCGAGCCGGATCCGGTTCCTGTTCACCGATGACCGGGCCCGGACCGCATACCCCGACTGGGACCGCGTCGCCGACGAGCAGGTCGCCGCGCTCAAGGCCGGATCCTCCCGCGATGACCCGCACCTAGGACACCTCGTCGACGAACTCACCGTCGTGGCCGGTGGCCCGTTCATCGAACGGTGGCAGGCCCCGCCCACCGTCCCCCACCGCACCGGTGTCGACCGGCTCATCCACCCTGAGGCGGGTGAACTCCGGCTGGCCTACGAGACCCTCGACACCGACGGCCAGCACCTGATCACCTACCTCCCCGCCGATGACGCCACCTCCGCCGCACTGGATGCACTGGACCGCCTCAACCGGCACCTGCCCAAAGTCCTGCACGCGGTGCGCGGCTAGGCCCGCCGCCCGAACGGCGCCGGTCAAGCGAGCGGCGCATCCGCGTCCGGTACGCCGGTCACGCCGCCCGCAGGAGCAGAGCTCCAGGTCGCCCGGGCACCCGCGTCTCCGGTACGCACCACCTGCACACCGGTGCCGACCGCCACCACGACGAGCAGCGCCGCCACCACCAGCTGAACCGGCCTCGCCGCACCCGCGCGTTCCCGCCCGCCGAGCAGGGGGGTCGGACCGCCGAGCATGAACGCGGCCGCCGCGGACACGACGAAGAACGCCAGCAGAAACCACACGAGCAGACTGCCCCGAGCGGCGTGTTCCGCCACGAACTCGGGCTCGTTCAGTCGGTCGAAGAATGCCTCTCCGCTCTCCTTGGCCACGAACCCGGCCGCGAGGCAGCCGGCCGATCCGGCCAACAGCGGCCACCGCAGCAGCCACCGCCACCGAGGCACCACGGCGTGGGCGAGCGCCGTCAGCACGACCAGTGGTACGAGGACCACGACCGCGTGGATCACGAGCACATGCACCGGAAGTCCGCTCACCTGATCGAACACCTGGCACCTCCTGGGACAACCTCACCGGTCAGAACGGGTTCCGCCAGGGCCGTGACACCGGGCCCCATAGTCTTCACGTCCGTACAGACTGCTCGGTTCGATACTGCGGGTCGAGAAACCGTAAACCATGCCGGGTCCATTAGCGTTGGCCTATGGCCTCCACCTATACCGACGACCTGCGGCTTGCGCACCTGTTGGCCGATGACGCCGACTCGCTCACCATGAGCCGGTTCCGCGCCCAGGATCTGCAGGTGACGGCCAAGGCCGACAATTCCCCTGTCACCGACGCCGACACCGCGGTCGAGGAGTCGGTCCGCCGGACCCTCGGCCGGGCGCGCCCCCGGGACAGTATCGAGGGCGAGGAACTCGGCAAGACCGGATGGGGGCCGCGACGATGGATCATCGACCCGATCGACGGCACGAAGAACTACCTCCGCGGCGTGCCCGTCTGGGCCACCCTGATCGCCCTCGCCGTCGAGGACGAAGTGGTCATCGGCGTCGTGTCGGCCCCCGCCCTCGGTCGTCGCTGGTGGGCGACGAGGGGTGAGGGCGCCTACGCCGGGAAGAGCCTCCGGTCGGCGCAGGACTGCCAGGTGTCCAAGGTCGCGACCCTCGCCGACGCGTTTCTGTCCTACTCCAGCATCGAGGGGTGGGAGAAGACCGGGCGTGGTCCGGGGTTCGCCCGCCTGCTGCGCGCCTGCGGGCGCACCCGAGGGTTCGGGGACTTCTGGTCGTACATGCTGCTCGCCGAAGGCGTGGTAGACGTCGCCACCGAGCCGGAGCTGAACCTCCACGACATGGCGGCGGTGTCCATCCTCGTGGAGGAGGCCGGCGGTCGGTTCACCGATCTCGACGGCGCGCCGGGGCCCTACGGCGACAACGCCCTCGCGACCAACGGCATCCTGCACGACGAGGCGCTCGCCCTCGTCGACGACTCGGGCGACTGACGCGGCAGCCAGGTCTACCGATGGACCGCGGACCTACGGTTCAGGCGTTCGCGGGCGCTGTCCGCGTGGAAGAGGCGGGCGCGGCGTCGTCGGCCCGCTGGAGTGTCCAGACCGATCGGTCGACCAGCGTGAGAACGACGACTCCGGCGTAGATCACCGCACCGACGACGATGACGTCCCGTGCTCCGTACGCCTCCGCGAGGGGACCCGCCAGCAGTTGGCCGACCGGAAGCGCCACGAGCGAACCGAGCATGTCGTACGACGCCACCCGGGACAGCTTCTCGTGCGGGATGTGGTGCTGCAGGGCCGTCTCCCACCCGATGCCGAACAGCTCCATCCCGAAGCCGGCGACGAAGATCACGAGCATCAGCAGCCAGAGCGACGGGAAGAGCCCGAGGACGAGGTAGACAGGCACGAGGGTGAGCATCCCGGCCATACCGAGCCGCATCGGGTGCCGCGGCCGGTACCGCAGCAGGACAAGGCCGCCGATCACGAGGCCGACCGCCTGTGCCGAGTTGACGAGCCCCCAGCCGACGCGGCCGAATGACTCGTCCGCGATCACCGGGCCGAGGGCCTGGAGCGCGCCGACCTGGATCGCGTTCAACACGCCGAACGCGACGACGATCACCCAGACCCAGCGACGGGCCACGAACTCGCGCCAGCCGACCCGCAGGTCGTGCAGCACCGTGCTCCTCTCCAGGCGGTCGGTCGCCGGCAGCCGGAGCCGGGTCAGGAGCGCGGCGGCGACACCGAAGCTCAGCGCGTCGACGGCCAGCCCCCAACCGGGCCCCACGAACCCGACGATCGCGCCGCCGGCCGACGCCCCTCCGATCACCGTGGCGTTGCGGACAAGTCCGCCGAGTGCGTTCGCCTGCTGCAGCTCCTCCCGCGGTACGAGGTGCGGCATGAGGCCCTGCATGGCGGGCATCGTGAAGGCGACGGCCGCGCCGTTGACCGCCTCGATCGCGGCCAGGTGCCAGAGCTCAGCCGTACCGCTCAGCAGGAGCCCGGCGGCGAGGCCCTGCGTCGCGAAGCAGAGGGCATTGGCGAGGACCAGGACGACGTGCCGGCGGAACCGGTCGGCGATGACGCCTCCGTACAACATGAGGACGACCATCGGGATGGTCCGGGCCGCCAGCACCATGCCGAGCGCGGCCGCCGATCCGGTGAGGTCGAGCACGGCGAACGCGAGCGCGATCGGCGCGATCGCGTTGCCGAGCAGGGAGGCGAAGCGGGCGCCGAGGTAGTAGCGGTACGGCACGCGTCGCAGCGGTGCCAACGCGTTCTCGCCGAGCGCCCGGCCAAGGGTCCTGGCGAGCGCCTTGCCACGCACGCGACCGGATGGGCGGCTGTCCTGCCGCCTACCCATTGCCGGGCTCCCCCGGCTCGCGCGACGACGCGTCCGATGGCGCGTCCGATGGCGCGTCCGACCGCATCGGGAACATCGCGACCGTGGCGCTGACGTGGACGGTGCCCTCGGTACGCGGCGGATGTGCCCGCCGATGCAGGAGCTGGGACGCTTCCATGGCCAGGTCCGTCGCCCGCCTCCAGTCCTCCGGGTCGACCCACAACTCGGCATCGGTGAGGGACTGCGGCAACGCGGGCGTCGTCGCGCAGAGCCGGGCCCGCCGGATGAGCTCCTCCGCGATGGCCTGGTAGACGAGTGCCTGGCCCTCGGGGTCGCGGTCCTTCGACTCCGTCTTCGGGTAGCCGGGGACATAGGCGTACCGCTTGGCGACACCACCCCGGATGGTCTCCTCGCCCGCCTCCGCGAGATAGCCGGCGGCCGCGAGGGTGCGGACGTGGTAGGACGCGTTGGCCTGGCTGATGTCGAGCTCGCGCGCGATCTCCGCCGCCGACAGGGCGGCCCCGGTGAGCAGGGAGAGGATCCGCAGCCGGACCGGATGTGCAAGAGCTCTGAGCGAGCCGACCCCCAAAGACATGTTGGGGAGTATGACCAAGGTGCCGCCGACCGTCAAGCACTTCTTTGGAGGTCGTCGTCGCTGGGAGTGAAAATCTGTACGACATGCCCGAAGGCGTTCCGCTGCGTGGCCCCGGAGAGTTAGCCTGCGCTCACGGGTACCCAGCCGGTGCTGGGCGGCACCGGCAGGCGAAGGGAGGCCGGTGATGCGGATCCGCGAGATCCTTCGGGGCAAGGGCGCGCATGTGGTGACGATCGCGCCTGAGACCTCGGTCCGAGATCTTCTCCATGTCCTGGCCGAGCACAACATCGGCGCCGTCGTCGTCAGCCGGGACGGCGCCACGATCCAGGGCATCGCGTCCGAACGCGACATCGTGCGCCACCTCACCCCTGGCACCGAGGTACTCGACCGTCCGGTGTCCTCGATCATGACCCGCGAAGTGCACACCTGCGAGCCAGGCGACACGGTCGACGAACTGATGCGCCTGATGACGCAGGAGCGGATCCGGCACGTCCCGGTGTTGGCCGGTGGGAGCCTCGCCGGCCTCGTGAGCATCGGCGACATCGTGAAGACCCGAATCGGCGAGTTGGAGTTCGAGCGCGAACAGCTCGCCGACTACATCCGGCGTTCCTGAGAACCCGCGAACTCTCCCGGCTTCGCTCACCTCGGCGCCCGCGCCGTCGCTAGACGATGCACGCGCTGTTTCCCCACGATGCACGGCGAATTCGCCCGTGCATCGTGGGGGAAGTGACGCGCATCGTAGGTGCTGCCTCACTCGGTTGTGGACGCGGAGATGCGCTTGGTCCCTGCCGGTGCTAGCGTGCTGGCGCGGCATGACGCGTACGCCGTTCGCCGTTTGCTTCCGCGCCCACGCTGCGGTGGCACTCGTCGGCCAAGGTCTCCTGGGGCCCGCGCAAGCTTCCGCCTGGTTGTCATCTGGTACCGGCGGTGCGTGGGGCTGCTGGGGAGAGATGTCGACATGCCGAAGAAGCAAACAACCAGGGGCCGGAACGCCCGCGCTGCGGCACGTGACGGCGAGAAGTTCACCACTGCGTTGCGCCGGCTGTCATCGGCGCCGGAGATGCGTACAGGCGATGGCCGCCTGGAGCTTGAGTTCAGCGGCGCGATCTTTCAGTGGCGCGGTCCGGCGCCGTACTACTTCGTTGCGGTGCCTGAGGAGCAGAGCCTCCAGCTGAAAGTGGCGACGTCCGGCACCAGCTATCACCGGGGAATGCTCCGGGTACAGGCGCGGATCGGCGATGTCGAGTGGGCGACATCGATGTGGCACAAGGACAGGCGTTACGTCCTCCCGATAAGGGACTCGGTGCGCAAGCCTAGGGGCCTCGCCGACGGGGACACCGTCACGATCCACCTCACTGTGGCCGTCCCAGCGCTGGACAAGAGGCAGGATCCCGCTCGGGCGCGTCCTGCTCGAGCCAATCGCAAAGCACCTCAGGCAGCCGGGCGACGCCAACCAGGTAGCGGAGACGATCAACAGGTGGGGCGCAGCGGAGCAGGCGCCAAGAGTCGCAAGAGGCCACAGGTCACCGACGATCAACTCCGGATCGTCCCCGCGAACGAGGCGACCTGGGAAGACCTGCAGGCCATCTTCGGCGTACGTGGCTCTTCATCCGTCTGCTGGTGCCAGCGGTACAAGATGCGGCCCAAGGAGGGTTGGGCCACGGTTGGTGCCGAGGGACTCGCCTCCCGGCTCCGAGAGCAGACCGGCTGCGGGCAGCCGGAGTCGGCCACCACGACCGGCCTGGTCGCCTACCTCGACGGTGAGCCAGTCGGCTGGTGCGCGGTCGACCCGCGACCGTCCAACCCGCGCCTGCTGAGCCACTGCCCCGTGCCCTGGGCCGGCCGAGCCGAGGACAAGACGGATGACAGCGTGTGGGCGGTGACGTGCTTTGTCACCCGGGCCGGCTATCGGCGCCGCGGCATCAGCCGGGCACTTGCCCGCGCCGCCGTCGACTTCGCCCGACAACGCGGCGCCCGCGCCCTGGAGGGCTATCCCCACAGCACCGAAGTCTTTCACGTCGGCACCCCCAACGTCTTCGCCGCCGCCGGCTTCGTCGAGGTGAGCAGACCCACCACCAGGCGCATCCTCATGCGCATCGATTTCTAGGGGGTGTCTGATCGATCGTGATCCATCAGACACCCCCTAGCAGCGCTCACATCGGCCAGGGCAGCCCAGGCACGGCCTCGGGACAGCTGAACTGACGGTCGAATACCGAACAAGACCCGATTCGACGACCCAACCATGACCCGGGCGTGTTCCATGACGTGGATGCGGCACAGGTTTCCGACACACGTGTGGAGAGTGGAGTTATGAGCACCCTGGACGAGCCGGGTCGGCCGGAGCCTCCTCTGGCCGCTGATGAGACCGAGACCCTCGTAGGGTTCCTGGAGTACCAGCGCGCGACGTTCGCGTGGAAGTGCGCTGGCCTGGCCACCGCCGGGCTGAAGGCGACCGTGGGCGTCTCGACGATGACGTTGGGCGGGATGCTCAAGCACCTGGCCTACGTCGAGGACCACTGGTTCTCCCACCGCATCTGGGGGAACGAGCGCCCGTGATGCACATGCTCGAGGAGTACGCCCGGCACAACGGACACGCCGACCTCATCCGAGAGTCGGTGGACGGCCTCATCGGAGAGTGACCGGCCAGGCCGACGATCCGGCGGCCGGTCGTCTACACCGAGCCCGGTTGCGGCGTCGCTTAGCCCGGCACGTCCACAGGCCGGACACCCCCGCTTCTCTCGCGCCCTTACCTCCTGTCCGCGCCTGCGCGCACCGCACGGGGAGCCGATCCCAGCAACCGGCGGCACGCCTTGTTGAACGCCTGCAGGTCACCAATTCCCACCGACGCCGCCACGGTCGGGATCGGCAGGGTCGACTCCCGCAACAGGTGCCTGGCGCGTTCGATCCGACGCCGCCGGATGTAGCCCACCACCGTGTCGCCCGTCTCCGCCCGGAACAGTCGGGTCAGGTGGTTGTGCGACACTCCGGCGGCCCGTGCGACTGCCGGCACGGTGAGCTCGCCGGCGAGATGGGACTCGATGTAGGCGATGGCGGTGCCCACCGCTACGTGCGTACGCCCCGTCTCCGCCAGCATTCCCAGCTGGGCCACGCGCCACAACGCGGCCCACACCTCGGCCGCCGCTCGCGCGGGAGTACGCGGCCAGGCGGCAATCGCCTGCAGCAGCAGAGTGGACAGCATCGGCATCTCGGCACCGCTGTCCTGCACCACCGGCACCTGCTGCACCGCCGGCACGACTGGCACCTGCTGCACCGCCGGCACCACTGACACCTCCTGCCCTCCCGGCACCAGTGGCGCCACCGACGACGCCGGGCCCTCCCGCACCTCCCCAGGCTGCCGCGACGCCGGGTCATGCACGGTCGGGAGGTCGTCCCGCGCCGCCGCCACCGCCGATCCCCTGCCGTTGGCGGGCGGCAGGCGGAGGTGGGCATACAGGTGCTCGGACCGGCCGCGGTAGCGGTACTGCACCAGGGCACCCGGCGGCACGAGGCTCACATAGCCCGGGCGGATGGTGTGCACAACCGTGTCGACGGTGAGCTCCGCCGTGTAGCGGTAGAGGTGCAACTGCCACATGTCCGGGAGCCGGAACACGTCGCGCGGCCGGGCCGTCCCGTGCAGCCCGACGCCGAGGCTGACCACTTCAGGTGGCTCGTCGAGTCGCACCGGGACCAGCTGGCGCTGACCGGAGCCGGACGATGCATGCATGCTCATAGTGAATATCTACCACTACTGGTGAACGAGACCCACGCAATTGTTGCCCTACCCGACCTACCGTTGATGGGTGGCGACCAGCAGGTCTGCGTACGCCACGAGCCCGATCCCCGGCACCCCTGGAGAGGACATGGCCATCCACCCCGCCCGCGAGGACCTTCTGACCTCGGTCCAGATGGCGCACTTCGTCTCACACGGCTCGCTGATCATGGAGAGAGTCGTCCCCGCGGAGATGAACGCCGAAGCGGTCGACGTCTTCACCGCCGGCGTCCCGCACGCGCCCTACGGCACGTCGATCGAGGAGACCTACCCGGAAGGTTCGTTCGTCCGGCGGCTGGTCGAACTGCCGAAGGTCGCCGGGGCCATCCACAGTCTCGTCGGCCCGGGTCCGACGATCGACCACCACGCCGTGCACGTGCGGTCACCTCGCCAGGGGCAGGCTCAGCCCCTGCACGGCGACGCCATCATCGACGTACGCCTCGACGCGTTCGACGTCCAGCTCATGTACTACCCACAGGACGTGACGCTCGACATGGGCGGCACGCTGAGCGTGCCCGGCAGTCACCTGCGCCGGACCAACGAGTCCGACACCGGGCGCTACCAGAACCTCCGCGGCCAGACGCGGCTCGTATGCCCCGCCGGCACAGTGGTCTTCGTCCACCACGGCATCTGGCACGGCGGGCGCCGCAACGACAGCGACATCAAGCGCTACATGTTCAAGATCCGCTTCAACCCCACCGTGCGCCAGCACCGGCTGTGGAACACCGACGACCTGCACGACCCCGCGGTCGGTGAGAAGCTGCGGACCCGCTTCCCGTGGTATGAGCACGCCACCGGCCGGCTGGAGATCTACAACCGGGTGCTGATGTGGCGCGCGCTGACCGGCGACGAGACCTTCGACATCGACTATTGGGCGACCCGGGTCTCCAACTACCCGAAGCGCGTCGTGACCGCCGGCGTCTGAAACCCGCGCCACGGCCGTCCGATCCCGAGCCTGTTCCCCCTCTGGTGCCGTACGACCTCTCGCAGGCGTACGTACGTACGAACGAATGGAGCCTGCATGAACGCCGCCACCGCGCCGACGACCGTCGCGCAGCCGACCCTGCGGCAACAGGTGCTCGTCCTCTACCTCGCCACGTCCGCCCTCGACAGCTCCGTCGTCGGCTGGTCGGTCTACGACGGGACCGGCCGGACGGCGCCGACCACAGGGGACGCGGACGAACCGGCCTACGACACCGGCGTCGCCGCCCTGCAGGACGGCTGGCGGCTCATCCAGGCCGCCCAGCTGATCCCGCCGTATCCGGGTCACGAGTACGACGTGTCGTTCCTCAAGCACGAGTTCTGGTTCGAGAAGCTCGTCGACGTGAGCGCCTGAGCTTGCAGTGAGGGGGTGGCGTCGCCGGACCTCACAAAGGTCCCGTGCCGTGCGTTGACAGGGTGAGAACCGCCTACAGGAGGGGATCACCCGATGATCACCACCGCACCAGAACCCGACGCCGGCCCAGACGCCGACCTGCGCGCCGCCCTCGAGCGGGCGGCCGACGCCGATCCGCTCGGCGAGGCGTACGACCGGCTCCGCGACCGCCTGACCGACCAGGCCCAGCAGGCCGGAATCCTCGATGTCGCGTACCGCACGGTCGACACCCCCGTCGGCGAACTGCTCGTCGCGGGCACCGAACGTGGGCTGGTCCGCGTGGCGTACCCGATCGAGGGTCACGAGAAGGTCCTCGACGCCCTCGCGGGCGAGGTCAGCCCGCGCATCCTCCGCACCCCTGCCCGACTCGATCCGGCGGCCAGGCAGATCGACGAGTACTTCACCGGCCGCCGACGAGTCTTCGACCTGCCGCTGGACATGCGGCTCGCTCGCGGCTTCCGCCGGCTCGTGCTCGATCGTCTCCGCGAGATCGGCTACGGCACGACCGCGAGCTACGGCGCCGTCGCCGCGGCCGCCGGCAGTCCGGCAGCGGTGCGTGCGGTCGGTACCGCATGCGCGCGCAACCCGCTCCCCGTCGTCGTGCCCTGCCACCGCGTGGTCCTGGCCAACGGTTCGATCGGGAGGTACGTCGGCGGCGTCACCGCCAAGAGGACCCTTCTGGAGATGGAGGCCGCATCGTGACCTCCATCTCCACCGACATCGCACCGGCCGCCCGCCGGAAACTGGAACCCGACCGCGTCCGCGGCTATCGACCTGACCGTGATCAGGTCGACGGCCGCGCCCGCCGGCCGCTCAGCCTCCCTGGCGGGCACCGACCGGCTCGGGGTCAGGAAGGGGCTCGCCAGTCTCCAGCAGCGACTTGAGACTGGACAACAGGTGCGGCCAGCCTTGGCTGACAGTTTCCAGGACGACGCTGTCGGGCTCGAAGCCGTCGTGGACGACGGTCAGCTTGACCAACGGTCCGGCAGGTTCGATGTCGAAGGTCACCTTGGATCGGCGTTCCTTCACCGCCCTGTCGAGGAAGTCCGCGCTCACCCATTCCTTCGCACCGGCGTACCACTCGGGTGTGAAGGTGTGCCAGGTGTAGGAAAGTCGGCGGCAGGGCTCGGACTCGAGGATGACCTGGTCGGGGTCGGCGGAGATGATGCCGTGCTCGTTCCAGGTCATCGACGATCCCACCTTCCAGTCCGTGTCGAACGTGGTCCCCCAGTACCGCGCGGTGAACGCGGGATCGGTCAACGCCTGCCAGAGTCGTTCGGGCGTGGTGTTGATGTAGGTGGTGTAGACAAACTCCGGCTTGCTCATGGGTTCTGACTCCAATGCTGTCTTCAGGTCGGCGAGTGCGTGGACCCGATCGCGGTCGTACTGGCTGATCCACCGCTGGGCGATGGCGTTGATCGGTTCGGCGTTGAGGTAGTGCAACTTCTCCCGGCCGCGCCACACGGTGGCGACCAGGTTGGCGGCCTCCAAGAGGCTGAGGTGCTTGCTGACGGACTGCCGGGCCATGTCCAGACCCGTACAGAGTTCGCGCAGGCTCTGGCCGCTCCGTACGTTCAGGCTGTCGAGCAGCCGCCGCCGACTCGGGTCCGCCAGTGCCTTGAACACCTCATCCATCTGCCACCCCCAAAAATGCAGCCAGTTGGCTGCCTACAAGTTAGGCAGCCAACTGGCTGCATGTCAACCGCACTCCGGACCCGTCGGGCGGAGGCCGACATCATGGCGCCGACGATTCGGGTGAAAGGCCCCAACGGCTTGCCTCGCGAAAGCCGATACCGTGCCGCCGTGGCCGATCATGCACGGCGCCCCCTGCTGTTCCTGGACGTCGACGGGACCCTCCTGCCGGTCGGCGGCGTTCCGCGTCCCTCGCCCATCGACTGGGACGCATGGCAGGACGCGTCGAATCCACAGCTCGCGAAGCTCGATCCGGCACACGGCCCACGACTGCGGGCACTGTCCTGCGAACTCGTCTGGGCAACGGCGTGGATGCATGACGCCAACGAGGTGATCGCTCCGCTGCTCGGACTGCCAGAGCTACCAGTGGCCGACCTTCCGGACGCACCCGAAGAAGACGACTTCAGCGTGTTGCACTGGAAGACCCAGGCCCTCGTCGAGGCTGCCGCAGGACGCCCGTTCATCTGGGTGGACGACGAGATCGGCGAGCTGGACCGGTCATGGGTCACGACACACCATCACGGCCCGGCCATGCTTCACCGCGTCGACTCTCAACACGGCCTCACGCTCGTGGACTTCGACACCCTCAACGACTGGCTCCGGCGAATACCCAGCGCGCAAGCCGAGCCCACGACCTGAAGCCCCATGGTCCAGTCGGGTGGCCGAACAGCAACGCCAGGAAGGGGAATGTCGATGAGCCAGCAGCCGAACCTGCATGTCGAGCGCCCCGACCTCCCGGGCAGACAGGACAGTTGACCACTTTGCCTCCGCGTGATCGACCCGGACGGTCAGAAAGCGCCCGTAGCGCCGGATCACGCGCGGCCAGTGCGGTAGGTGACGTCGCGACGGTGCACATCAGGGCTTGTACGACGTGAGCAACCGCGTGATCGTGTGCTGGTGGGTCACCTCAGCGATCTCGCCGAGGGTGAGTCCACAGCTGAACCTGCGTTCGAGCGCCCGCGGTTCGGCCCGCAGTGCACAGCGGACGGCGGACACGTCTCCACGTCCAATCGCCTCCACGAGGACTACCTCCTCGCGCGGTGGTGGCGGGGCTTGGAGCGTCTCGTGGGGCATCCACCAGGTCTGACCGGCCTCACCCAACGCCGTGAAGCCCGCCCGCCGATAGACCGGCTCACCCATGGCTGTCGCGTTGAGCAGAACATGCTGGCAGCCCAACTCTCGCGCAGATCGGCATGCGGCGACCGTCAGCGCCGTGCCGATGCCCTGCCGCCGCGAACCGGCCACGACGGCCGTGTCGTAGATTCCGCCGATCGACTCCCCTTCGAACCCGGACAGGTGCAGCATGACGGTGCCCACACCGACATCCTCGAGGAACGCGGCGAAGCACCGCAGCGATGGGGCGGTCCCATCGCTGGCCACCGGCCGATACGGCAGATCCCCCAGACCACGACCGGTGTCCTTGTCGATCTCGGCCACGACCAGGCCCTCGGGCTCGGGATTGTCCTCGACGAGGTTCGTGAGGTCCAGTCCCATCCAGTTCGGCCGCCAACCCCAGTGAAAGCCCCGAGCGAGAAGCCGGGGTCCGAGGTCGTCGACCGCCCGCTCATCCATCGACCACCAGCCCACCTGACCGAGAGGGCGATGCTGTCGGGCGAAGGCCACCACCTCGTCGGCGAACTCGGACGCCTCGGCCGACGGTACGTCCGGAAAGCCCACGAGGATCTCCGTGCCGGGCCGGTAGGCCACCACGCCGTCGTACGTGCGTCGCACCGATCCGCCGGCCGCCACCGCCTGCGTACCGAACATGCTCTGGTGGTTGGACGCTCCAGCCAACTGGAGTCGGCGATGGAGCGGCTCTGGACCAGATGTCGGCGAACGGACAGCCATGGCGTCTCCTTCTCGAGCGCCTGGGTCCACGTTCAGGCCAGAAAGTAGAGGCCGGCGACGTGCGTACGTAGGTCGAACGAAGGTGGACTATGCCCTTCCCGCGGACCCGGAAGCGCCCTCCAGCGCCCTGCGAGAGTATGGCTGAGGAGTTGCCGTGTCCACCGCGATCGGCTCAGGGCTGTTCCGGCCGAGCTAGCGCCGCCTGCCGCCGGAACCACGCGTTGCTTGCCGGGAGGAACTGCAGGACCACGGCGGGCACCACCACGGGTATGGGCCAGAGCGCGAGCATGAAGAGACCGCCGAGAACGGTCAGCACGATCCGGGCAACGGCACTTCCGCGTCGCAGCCGCGTCGACGCCACCACGAAGACCACGCCCAGCCCGACGACGAGGAACACCGCAACGGGCGACAGTGACGCGCCGGTCCCGCTCTGCCGCGCCCAGTACCAGAGGGCAGCCAACGCGAGGACGATGCCCAACGCCAGCCAGAGCCCGGCGGCGACGGTGACCACGCGCGGACGTTGCTCAACTGGCGGCTGGTCCGCCTCGGGAGAGGGCACGTGTTCCGGACCGACAGAGCTCATCGCCGTCCTCGCAGTCGCTGCGGATACGACCAGTTCGTCCTACTTCTCCGGAGCGTATCGCCGAGCGGATGGGAGGGGTCCCGGTCGCCGGCGGCACGCAGAATCTGCGGGCGTCCCCGACCGTGGGTACAGCTTGGGTGCCACTCGCGTCACTGGCGACCACTCGTGGCCAGCCGGACTGTGACGGTGTCGCCGTCGTCGAGCCCCTCGGCCTTGCGCACCATGTCCTTCAGCGGTACGACGTATCCTCCGTCCTTGGGCCACAGGGACGTCGCCCACTCGGTGTCGCCGATCCGCACCTGGACGGGGATCATCCCCCAGCCGTAGGTGACTGCCGCGGAAACCGCCTGCAGGTCGAGGCTCTCCTCCTCCGGCACGGTGACGAAGTAGTACGGCGCCGGGCCCCGCCACTGCCAGATCTCGCCGCTGAACTCCACGACCATGCCGTCGTGGTCCCCCTTGGCCGGCTCTTCCATGCCCGCCATCATGGCCGTGATCGTTCGTCGTAGGGAAGACCCGCTCGGTCGCGGCTCAACGGGCGTTGCACTTGCCGGCCCCGTCGCCCTCGGCGTCGGTCTTCCTTGGTCATGGCGCCACACGCTACGCTCCGATCCGGACGTTTCACTTCCGGATTTTGGACTTCGAATGCCGTACGACGCGAGCCCCACCGCAAGGGCCCTCCTGGCCCTCGAACTCCTCCAGGCCAGCCCGGGCATCACCGCCGACCGGCTCGCCGACAAGCTCGGCGTCTCGGAGCGGGCCGCCCGGAGATATGTCGGCATCCTCCGCGAGGCCGGTATCCCGATCGAGTCCGTCCGTGGACCCCACGGCGGCTACCGCCTCGGCCGCGGCCTTCGGCTTCCGCCGCTGATGTTCACGGCTGCGGAAGCCCTCGGACTGGTCATGGCCGTACTCGACGGCCACCACGACGCAGGCGATCCGGCAACCCTGGTCGGCAGCGCACTCGGCAAGATCGTGCAGGCACTCCCGGAGCCGGTGGCCGCCCAGGCCGAGGCCGTCCGTCGAAGCACCGCGCCCGCCCCCGACCGCTCCGCCGCCCGGCCCGACCCCGAAACCACGACCGCGCTCGTCGAGGCCCGCTCGAACCACCGACGGGTGCGGCTCGCCTACCGCTCCGAGGCAGGGTCCGAGTGGGTGAGCGAGGTTGACCCGTGGGCGGTCGTCGTACGCCACGGCCGGTGGTACCTGCTCTGCTGGTCCCACCATGCGAACGATCGGCGCGCCTACCGCATCGACCGGGTCACCGCCGTCGAGATCCTCGACGGCATTTTCACTCCGCCCGCCGACCTCGACCCCGTCGCCGACCTCGAAACGCACCTCGCCGTCGGCTGGGACTACGCCACCGAGGTCGTCATCGACGCGCCCGTCGACACCGTGACACCTTGCCTCCCCCGCGCCCTCGGGCGGCTCGAACGTGTCGACTCTCGGACCGCTCGACTGGTCGGCAGCACCAGCAACCCGATCTGGTACGCCGAGCAACTCGCGGCGCTCCCGGCGTCGTTTCGGATCGTGAAATGCCCCGAACTCCAGGAAGCCGCGCGGACCATCGGGCAGCGACTACTGGCCGCAGGCGAGAGTCCACGGCTTTGACCTGGGTCCGGCCATCGTCGCAGCCCTGGCAATTTCCGGACACGTTTCTTCGCCCCGTATGCGCTCTCAGCCGGCCGTCAGCCTTGGGGGATATTCAAGTAGAATCAGCCAATCCGAATTCCTCGAATCGATACGGCGCCGCCGATGCTGAGCACGGATCCCACGAACGCGATGACCAGCGATTGTCTACGAGCGATCGACGCGATTCCCAAGGCCGACCTGCATCTGCACCAAGAGGCTGAGCGATGCCTGGATCGCATCTTTTCCAGGCGTGACGGTCGACCACCATATGACTGGTCGGCCTGGCGCCGTCAGATAATCGAGACCGTTCCAGCCGGACAAGAACGCTTGCGTCTCATCGGCACGGTCAAACCAGTTCCGTTAGCAGACGATGATGACGACCTCTTCGTAGCCCGATTTGCCGAACTCCTGGAATTCGAGGCCGAGGCGGGCGCGCATTACGTGGAGGTGCGAGGCGACGGCCGCACAATACGCAAGGCTCGGTTCATGGAACTCTTCCGCCAGGCTGAACAGCGCGCTCAGGAAAAGTACCCTCAGCTCCGCGCCGAGGCTATCGCCATCATCATGACGACACTGCCCGCGGACGAGGTGGCCGCCATCGCCGACGAATGCGTGCGGGCCCGGGGCGACGGCCTCGCCGGCGTGGACTTTCTGTACCAGCCGTACCTCACCGACGCCGACTGGACCCCGATCCACCGCCTTGCGGAGCGTTTCGCGGAGGTCGGTCTCGGCGTCACCGCGCACGCTGGCGAAATGTCCACAGCCAACATCGCCGCCGCGGCCCAGACACCCGGCCTCACCCGCATCGGGCACGGCATTCACGCCGCCTCCGAACCGGGCCTCATTGACCTGCTCATCGACCGCGGCATCACCTTGGAGTGCGCACTGACCTGCAATGCCTTCCTAGGCGCCACGCCGTCGCTCGAGGAGCATCCGCTGCCTCAGCTCATCGAGGCTGGTGTCTCGGTGGCTCTCGCGACAGACAATCCGATCCAGGTCGGTACGACGATCGGGCGGGAATACCTCGTGGCAGCTTCACTCGGTCTCACCATTCGACAGCTGCACGACATCGCGCGGAACGCCATCCAGGCGAGCTTCACCACACCCGACAGGCGAGCGGAGCTTCTCGCCCGCCTCGGGCCCTGATCCCTCATTCCTTTCCTGCTGCCGCGTCTGTCTCTTCGCCCTCGAGGAGGAGCCCTACACCCCGCGCTGCCCACGAGATTTTGACAACCATCCTCACGTTCCCGGCCCGAATGCTCGGCCACTTCCAGGCGCCACATGCGGAATGCACCTGCCCGGCTGTGGCGTCGGATCACCGACCGGCCGCCGATCGCCTCGCCAGTACCATCCTGAAATGGACGCCAAGGAATGGACGTGGGACGAGACGCTGTTCTCCGGGAGCGCAGCCCACTACGGCATCGGCCGCATGCCCTACCCGCCCAGCCTCGCCGACGCTGTTTGCCATGAACTCGATCTCGACGGCACCGGGCGACTGCTGGACGTCGGCTGCGGACCCGGGTCGCTCACAGTCCTGCTGGCACCCCTGTTCGCCTCGGCAGTAGGCGTCGACGCCGACCCCGGCATGATCGCCGAAGCACAGCGCCGGGCCGGGGAGGCGGAGGCAGGCACCATCGAATGGCGGCACCTGCGCGCCGAGGACCTGCCAGCCGGCCTGGGCACGTTCCAGGTCGCCTCGTTCGCCCAGTCGTTCCACTGGATGGATCAGCCCCTGGTCGCCCGTCGCGTCCGCGACATGCTCAGCCCAGGTGGGGCGTGGATCCACGTCGGTGCCACCACGCACCGTGGTGTGACCGGTGAGCACTCGTTGCCGCACCCGCCACCACCGTGGCAACAGATCGAGGACCTGGTCGCCCGGTATCTCGGACCAGTACGCCGGGCCGGACAGGGCCACTTGCCGCAAGGCACCCGCGGAGGCGAGGAAGCCGTCATGCGACACGCCGGTTATAACGGCCCTACCCGGATCACCATCGACGAGGAACGGATCGCCGACCGGAGCATTGACGAGATCATCTCGGCGGTGTTCTCCCTTTCCAGTTCGGCGCCGCACTTGTTCACCGACCAACTCACCGCTTTCGAAGGCGATCTGCGCCACCTCCTGCAGAAATCAGCCCCGAACGGCCGCTTTGCCGAGCGAGCCAGTGCCGTCGAGGTCGTCATCTGGCGTCCCTGACATGCAATTGGGCGAGGGTAATCGGATCGGTGATGCCTACCGTCCGCCGCTCAACTGCGCAGCTGCGCGTTGAGCCGTGCGGCCTGTCGCGTGAGGTGGTCGCGTTCGGGGAGATTGGGTGCTGATCGGGCGGCTTCGGCGTAGAGCCGTGCTGCGGTGACTGGGTCACCGTCACGCTCGTGGAGGTACGCGGCGGCCGCCGTGTGGCGCGGCAGGGAGGGGTCGAGCTCCGCCAGGGCAACCAGGCCGGCCCGGGGGCCGTCGGCCTCGCCGACCGCGACGGCCCGGTTGAGGCGGGCTACCGGGTTGTCGGTGAGCCGCAGCAGTTCGTCGTACCACTCGACGATCTGCACCCAGTCGGTCTCCTCGGCCGTCCGCGCGTCGGCGTGCAGCGCGGCGATGGCGGCCTGGGCCTGGAACTCGCCCAGGCGGTCGCGGGTGAGGGCCCCCTGGAGGACGTCGACGCCCTCGGCGATCAGGCGGGTGTTCCACAGGCTGCGGTCCTGCTCGGCGAGGGGCACGAGGCTGCCGTCGGTGCGGGTACGTGACGGGCGCCGCGCGTCGTGGAGCAGCATGAGCGCAAGCAGGCCCGCCACCTCCTCATGGTTGATCTTGGCCGCCAGTTGGCGGGTGAGCCGGATCGCCTCGGCGGCGAGGTCGACGTCGCCGGAGTAGCCCTCGTTGAAGACCAGGTAGAGCACGCGCAGCACGGTGGCGACGTCCCCGGGCTGGTTGAACCGGACGCCCGAGACGGTCCGCTTGGCCCGGCTGATCCGTTGGGCCATGGTCGCCTCTGGCACGAGGTAGGCCTGCGCGATCTGACGCGTGGTCAGGCCGCCGACCGCGCGCAGCGTGAGCGCGACGGCCGAGGCCGGTGTCAAGGAGGGGTGGGCGCACAGAAAGTACAGCTGGAGCGTGTCGTCCATCGCCTCGCCCGGGGCGGGCATGGGCTCGCCCTCGACGCGTTCCTCGCGGTGCCGTCGGGACGTGTCGGCGCGGGCGGCGTCGAGGAACTTGCGCCAGGCCACGGTGACCAGCCAGCCCTTGGGGTCCCGCGGTGGGTCGTCCGGCCACACGCGCACGGCCTCGACCAGGGCGTCCTGCACGGCATCCTCGGCCGCCGCGAAGTCGGCACCGCGGCGGACGAGGATCCCGATCACGGTAGGGGTGAGGGCCCGCAGCAGGGACTCATCCACCGTGCGTCACTCCGTGATGCACGTCGAATGCGCGCCCAGGAACGGGCGGACCTCGAGCCACTCGTGGATCGGTTTCCCGCCCGCGCCCGGAGCCGCGGACAGTTCGCCGGCGAGCTCGAGCGCCCGATCGTAGGTCTCGACGTCGATCACCATCCAGCCGGCGATCAGGTCCTTGGTCTCCGCGAACGGGCCGTCCGTGACCGGCGGTCGCCCCTCGCCGTCGTAGCGGACGAACGTACCCTCCGGTGAGAACGCCTGACTGTCGACGAACTCGCCCGTCTCCTCCAGCCGGGCCGCGAAGTCGCGCATGAACCGCACGTGCGCGTCGACCTCCTCCGGCGTCCACTGGTCCATCGGCACGTCGTTGACCGGTGCCGGTGCGCCCCGGTAGTGCTTGAGCAGCAGGTATTTGGCCATCAGCATCTCCTTCTTGTGCGGTCAGGCCCATTGTGGCCGTGTTCACTCCGGGGACGGAGCCGCGCGGGGGTTCTCGACATCACACCTGGATTTCCTGGCGGACTTCACAGACTCCGTGTGCCGCGGTGGGGTTGAGGCGTGGGTGATCCACCCAACGCGAGCGACCGCGCGCCCCTCAGCCGTGCTGACGCTCCTCCCGCTGTCGGACCAGTTCCTCGACCGCGCTCGGCAGAGTCGTCTCGAAGTCGATCAGCTTCGCCCACGTCGGGGTCACGACGATCCGGACCATGCCGTCGCGGTAGAGCGAACGCACCTCCGCCTCCCACTCGACCCGCTGCTCGGGCGTCATCTCGTAGGTGCTGGTCGCCTGGAGATACTCGTCCGGGATGCCATCGACGTAGTCCAGCTCGGCGCGGCCGCGGATGAGCAGGATCTTGGGTGGGTGCACCTCGGTGTCGATCGTCATGGCGACCGTCGGGTTGTTGCGTAGGGCCGGGAGCTTCGGCGCGTTCTTCGTCGTGCACATGACGATCTCCAAGCCGTTCCAGGTGAACCCGATCGGCACATTGCGCGGTGTGCCGTCCTTGGCGACGTAGGCCAAGCGGGTCAGGTCGCGGGCCAACAGTTCCTGGCTGATCGGTCGGTTCAGAACCTCGGTGATCTCGTTCGGTTGCATTGTTGTTCCTCCCGCTGCCGTTCTCGGTCTCTCCAGGCGGATCGTTCTGGTTGGTCGCAGGTCGGCCGCCACGGGCCGCTAGCCGAGCTCCTCGGCCAACCCGATGAAGATCCCCTCAGGGCCGCGGACGTAGCAGAGCCGGTAGCTGTCCTCGTACTGCGTCACCTCACCGACGAGTTCGGCGTTGTGAGTACGCAGGCGGGCAACGACGTCCTCGATGTCGTCGACGACGAACATGACCCGGTGCATGCCCACCGTGTTGTGCGGCGGGTTCTGCGGGTTGGCGGCGATCGCCGCGGGAGTCAGGTATTTCGCCAGCTCAAACCGGCCGTGGCCGTCTGGGGTCCGCATCATCACGATGTCGCAGCGGACCCCGTCGAGTCCGACGGTCTGGTCAGCCCAGGGACCTTCGACCTGCCCTTTGCCCTCCACCTCCATACCGAGTTCGGTGAAGAAGGCGACGGCGGCCTCCATGTCTTCGACGACAATGCCGACGTTGTCCATCCGCTGAATCGTCATGGTGTTCTCCTTCTTCCTCGCGCCGCCCGTTGTGGCCACTGGTGTACCTAGGACGGAGCCAGCGCCGCGTTCTCGACACCCGGAACGTGATGAGTTCCAGGGATCTACATCTGGCCGTCGCCGCCCCGGGGCGCCGAGGTTTACGTTCTTCGATGGCTACCCGGTTTCGCGGTGGATGTGGGCGTGGTGACCGTCTCGATCGAAGATCATGATGAGCTCGGCCGGGCTGTCGATGGCTGCGAAGGCGTGCGGTGTCATGGTGGCGAACTCGGCGGCCTCGCCGGTCTCGACGGTGATCTCGCGTTCGCCGAGGGACAAGCGCACCCGTCCTTCGGTGACGAAGAACCAGTCGTGACCGGGGTGGACCCGTTGCTCAGCCGCTTTGCGGGTTGGTTCGAGTCGCACCTTGACCGCGGTCGTGCTGTCGGTCGGCCGGCTCAACATCCAGGTTGTGCGCTCGCCCGTGCTGTCCGGCGTCGGGCGGATGACCACATCGTCGTCGCTGCGCACGTCGAGCAGGGCGTCGAGGTCGACATGCAGGGCCGTGGCCAACGGCAGCAGGATGTCGAGGCTGATCGTCCGCTTGCCGGTTTCGACGCGGCTGATGGTGGAGGGGCTGAGGTTGGTGCGTGCGGCGACCTCGTCGAGCGACAAGCCGAGGGTCGTTCGAAGACTCCGTAGCCGCGTCCGAACCAGCTTTTCGATCTCCCTGGGTTCCGTCATCGCCTCTCCAGGTGCCTTGCGGATGCTGCAAGTAGTCTCGCACATATCGCCAGGATGGCGTAGCGTCCGGGGCATGAGTGATTCAGACTTCCGACCCGTAGAACGGCACTGTGACGTCGCGGTCGTCGGTGGATCAGCGGCCGGACTTGCCGCCGCGCTCCAACTCGGGCGTCAGCGCCGGTCGGTGATCGTCATCGACGCCGGCGATGCACGCAACGCCCCCGCCGCGCACATGCACGGCTACCTCGGCCGTGAGGGGGTCACGCCTTCAGAACTGACCACCGTGGGTCGCGAGGAGGTACGCAGCTACGGCGGTGAGGTCCTCGCCGGTCGGGCGAGTCGCGTGACCCGAACCGATGACGACCACTTCCGCGTCGAACTCGTCGATGGTCACTTCGTCGTCGCCCGCCGAGTCATTGCCGCCACCGGTCTGGTGGACGTGCTTCCGGACATCGACGGACTGGCCGAGCACTGGGGGCGCGAGGTCATCCACTGTCCGTTCTGCCACGGCTTCGAGGTCCGCGACCGCCGCATCGTCCAGATCGTCACCCACTCCATGGGACTGCACCCCGTCGGGTTGTTTCGCCAGCTCAGCGAGCGGCTCACCGTCGTGCTCCACAACCCTGTCGGCATCGACGAGTCCGAGCTCGACGTCCTTCGGGCGGCCGGCGTGGACATCCGGTCCGGGCCGGTGGGCCGCGTCGTCACGGGCGCGGACCGCCACGTCGCGGCCGTCGAGCTGGCCAACCACGAACGCATCGACGCCGACGCGGTAGTGGTCGGTCCTCGGTTCAGGGCACGCGCCGAACCGTTTGCCTCGCTCGGTCTGCGACCGGTGGCGCACCCGTCCGGGCTCGGGGATGTCGTGGAGACCGACGCGACCGGGGCAACCGCGATACCGGGTCTCTACGCCGCCGGCAACGTCACCGATCCGAGCCAGCAGGTGTTGCAGGCCGCCGCCGACGGCAGCCGCGTCGGTGCCATGGTCAGCTTCAGTCTCGCAGCCGACGACATCCGAGCCGACGCCCGACGATCAGGCAACGAGGCCGACTGGGATCATCGCTACGCCGGCGACCAGATGTGGAGCGGCAACCCGAACGGCACACTCGTCAACGAGGTCGGCGGCCTCGCGCCTGGCCGCGCACTCGACGTGGGCGCCGGCGAGGGCGGCGACGCACTCTGGCTGGCCGAACAAGGTTGGAAGGTGACTGCCAGTGACATCTCCCAACGCGCACTGGACCGTGTCAACGCCGAGGCCGAGCGCCGCGCTCTCCACGTCGTCTGCCACCGCTCTGACGCGAACGCAGTCGATGCATTTGACACCGCAGCGTTCGACCTCGTGTCAGCGCATTACGCATCGATTCCCCGCACACCCGATGGCCGCGGTGTTCGCAACCTGCTCAACGCAGTTGCTCCCGGCGGCACGCTTCTTGTTGTGAGCCACGATCTCGAGCCGATGCGTGCGCCGACCGGCACGCTGGCCCACAGCCGACCATTCGACCCAGACGCCTACCTACGAGTCGACGACTTCGCAGCCATGCTCACCGACTCAACCGAATGGAACATCGAGGTTCATGAGAAGCGACCTCGCCCGGCGGGTGCCGCCTCTGCTGCCCACCACATCGAAGACGTCGTGCTACGGGCCCGACGAAGCGCTAGCTGACAAGATTCCGCGTTCCCCCGACCTGCCCTAGAACCCCCGCCGACGACACGCCACCGTCGATGAACTGCATGAGCTCCACGAACCGCTCAAGCGCTACCTGATGTGGGTGCAACAATCGGACCTACTGGCGCTGAGCGTTGCTTGCGGCGTTGTCGGGGGCGGGTTCGATCCTTCATCGTCGGCGGTTGTCGCGCGAGGAGAGGCGATCAATTGGCTGAGTGTCACGGGGCCGATGAGTGGATCGTAGACCTGCCTTCGTCCGGCAGGCCTACCCGTTCGGCAATATCCGAGCTGACGGGGAAGATTCAGGGCTCTACAGACGACGGATGTATCTGGCTCGTCACCGACGAGGACAGCAGCAGGGTCCCGTTGCTCTGGCCGTCGGGATGGCGGGTAAGAGTGAGGCCTCACCACAGGACCAAATTCACGGTGCTTCATAGGAGGCTTCGCAATCGCGACTTGCAGGCTGGAATCTATTTCACCACCCGTCTAAAGCTCGTCGGTTACTATGAGACTGTCGGTCCGGATGATGAGTGCATGCTTGGCAAGTCTGAGGCGTTTCGGATCGTCGACACGGTCTTCCTCGATGCCGATAACCTCCTACCCAAAAGCGTTCCACCTCCAACGCGAAAGAAATGACACCAAGGGGAACAGGCTGCGCGCCCGCGTTGGTCGAAGACTTGCTACAGCGGCATGTCGTACCGGGCAATTAGTTGGGGCCCCATGGGCATGATCGGAAGCCCTTCTGCCCTCGATAGGGTGGCCCATTGGTTCCGCCCCTACGGCTCACGGGCGCCGGAGGACTCACCAGAGGTAGTAGACCGGACGAACTCCGCCCTGTCTCGTTGTGGATGCGGCGATCCGCACCATTCCAACGGCTCACGACCCGACTCGGCCTGTGTGGTCCGTACTCCCTGCGTGGCGTGGCTCGTCGGGCCTACCCTCGGGTGATCGAGCCGGCTGTGACCGGCCGTAGTCGTCGTCGAGGCGGATGATGTCGTCTTCGCCGAAGTAGTCGCCGTGCTGGACCTCGACAAACGTCAGAGGAACGAGCCCGGTGTTGTGGATGCGATGGGCGGCGCCCTGGGGAATATCGATGGCATCACCGCGCCGCACGTTGATCATGCTGCCATCAAGGGTTACCGCTCCTTCGCCGGCCACCACGAACCAGTGCTCGGAACGGCGTGCGTGCTTTTGGTAGCTGAGGCGGTGCCCTGGGTGGACCTCGATGGTCTTCACCTTGAAGCCGTTTCCATCTGCGACGACGGTGTAGGTGCCCCACGGGCGCTGTGCGCGTTCGGTCACTGGGCCATTCTGTCGTAGTGCCCCCCGGTTCGTCGGCAGGAGGCGCGCAGGCGTGGCTCCATGACCTCCTTATCCGTAGAGGCAGGCGGGCCGATGGCTCGAGTTCGGCCGTCCTTGCAGGTCGTTGGGGTCATGCTGGGGTCAGGGGCGAGCCAGCATGGTTGCCGCCGTTGCAGTACATCGCTGCTTCGCTCGCCAGTCCCCGCGACGAGGGCAGGTGACGACGGCGCCGCACGGCACACGTTATGGGGCACTGTTCCTCCAGTGACGCCGGGGAAAGTCCATATACCAGTCGGCATGGCTGATGAGGGGTAGGCCGAGGAACATCGTGATGTTGAGGCTAGAAAGGTCCGGCACGCCGCAGTCCTGCTCGGGGAACGTGACATTGCCGATGCGGCACGGCGCCAGCCGCCCCTTGGGGTTCCTGCCGGTGTTGCCGTAGACGTCGGTGCCCGTACCGAACTCGTGGGTGATGGTGACAATCTCTGGATGGGATTCGGCCCACGTGCGGTCGACGATGGTGATGCCGGCGCCGGTGTCCCATACGGCATCGACGGTGGTGTTCCCCCAGTGCACTGGCACTGCCGGGGACTTGTTCGACGGTGTTGGCAAAGGCAGGAGCGCGTCCGTGGGTGCTGGTCCGTCGAGCTCGAGGACGCCCTCGGTGAATCGGAAGTGGCATGCGTGTGGGCCGAGCACATCCATGCCGAGCAGGGGTGGGTGCGGCCATCCGGGCGCCTGGAGACTCACCGTCAGTCCCCGTGCCGTCAATGAACCCCACTGCAACGTCTCCAGCCGCACAAGCCTCTCGTCATGTTGACCCGCGCCCGTATTCGGATCCGGACCTTCCGGCCGGAGACGGCCAGCGAGTGCGTCTCGGTGCGGTACCGAGCTGCGGTAGGTCCCGGTGTCTAGCAGCATGCGTATGGGGACGTCGTCTGCGACCGCATCCAGGAGTACCTGGCGGGCGCGGGGACTCGACGGATCGGGTACGACCGGTAGTGGGAGTGTGAGCCCGGATGTCATCCGCGTGATGGTGCCAGCGGAGGCAGCTGGCTGTACAGATCAGGTGCACTGATGGCGTCCCCGGAGACCTCCCACAGGGAGTAGCTGTCAAGGCGGTGGGCCCGGACGGCACACGAATATGGAACCCATGCTCACTTGTCCAGATCAGTCCATGCAGTCTTGGTTCGGCCGTAACAGGGCACGCCATGGCGCCTCGTTGTCCAGGCAGTCCGTATCCGTCGGTCCCGCAATTGCACGCGGATTGCCCGCTGGCCTTCCTATCTGGCGCCGTCCCGAAAATCGATCGAATTCCATGATCGACCCACCTAGGCTGCCACCCCATGACCGTTCGAGTTGAAGAGGTCACGGCGGGAACGGCCGAGTGGACTGCGCTCGCCCTAACCTGCACCGACATGGGGCCAGTCGACCTGTGAGCCTGCACGCGACCATGCCCGTCCGTTCGTGCCTCGTATGCGGGACACCGCGTAGTGGCAGCTCGATGCTGTGCGGTCTGCTCAAGTCGAGCGGCGTCGCGGGCCGGGCCGAGGAGTACTTCTGGCGCGGGGACGAGGCCTTCTGGGCGAAGCGTTGGGACGCTTCGGCCCCGGCGGAGTCACCATGGCCCGACTACCTGCGCGCCGCGTTGTCTGAGGGGACGACCCCGAACGGAGTATTCGCCGCCAAGGTGATGTGGGGATACTTCGACGACCTGCTCACCAACCTCGCCACCCTTCCCGCCAGCTCCGGGCTGGATGCGGCCCAGCTGCTGCGACGTACCTTCCCCGACCTACGGTTCGTTCTCATCCGACGCGCCGACACGATCGCGCAGGCTGTCTCGTTGGCGCGGGCTCACCTGACCGGGGTGTGGTACCGGCCGGCCGGGTCGGATCCGGGTCCGGACCCCGACTACAACTACGACCTGATCGACGGGCTCCTCCACCTGGTCGACGAGCACAACACGGCCTGGATGCGATGGTTCGACGAGCACAACATCGAGCCGTGCACAGTTACGTACGAGGATCTCGACGCGGACCCGGCCGGCGTCACAAGGCGAGTGCTCGCGTTCCTGGACGTCGACCCATCATCCGCACAGCCGATCACCGCGCAGACCGAGCGCCAGGGCACCGCACTCAACACGACCTGGGTAGCCCGGTATCAGGCCGAGCGTCGAAGCCGGCCGCCGACGGACTGATCCCAGACCGCTGTGGAATGCCCGTCTCACCTATCCGTAGAGGCAGGCGCCGTAGCTCCGTGATTCCCGGTGCCTTGTCCTCACGTCCCAGATTCCCTGGTTCAAACAGGACACCACGCTGGCCGGTTCCCTTCAGTAGCGTCGCCGACCAGTTCGAAGCTACGACCGAGGCCGAGGCAGTTCCGGGCTGACCATTTCCGGGACACGGGATGAGACGGAGCGTTGGAGATGACCACGATCTGGGTTTCTGCAGTCGCGGCACAGTACCGGTTGAGCCTTGACGAAATGGAGATCGTCTTGCGCGGTTGTCCTGATGAGCTGTGGGAGGCGAGTATGTGGGAGGTAAGTGCCGACGGCGGGCCTGTGACGGATCCTGATGGGCGGCCGTTCGATGACCCAGCGGTCAGTGAGCGCAAGCTCCGGGCCCAGGGTGCCGTGTGGCGAACTGCCTACCACGCGCTCTTCTTCACCGACGCCGACTTGTCTGCCATGGAGACGGATTGGGCACCTCCTGCCCCGTTCTCTCCGCACGACGAAGACTGGTACGTCGTGCCGCCTACGTATTCTCGCGAACAGCTGCTCGGCTACGTCGACCACTGTCGGCGTCAGGCCGACAAGCTCTTTGCTGACCTGACCGATGATCAGGGAGCCGCACAACTGCCCAGGTGGCACCTAGGCGCCGGGACGGACTCGCTGGCGCGCCAACTCGTCCTGGGCGTGTACCACCTCCCCCTGCACTCGGCTCAGGTGCGCACGTTCCTCAGAAGCCAGGGCGTCCGCTGCGCCGATGACTGAGCGACGGCCACAGTGTCGCTTGGCAGGGCAACCGCCTCGGCGGCGGCGGATTCGCGCATCGACGCGAAGAAACAGGCCATAGTGGTGGTCAGTTTCGCTTCGTACAGTGCCAGGTATGCCTGAGCACGCAATGTTCAAGAACGACCTACGCCGTTCGCGACTGGTCGAGGTGGACTTCTCCGAGTCGCGTATGCACAACATCTGGATGGAGAACGCCCGGATCACAGGTGCCGACTTCATCAACACCGAGATCTGGGGCAGCTGCGAGGGCCTCACGTGGGACGGCATTCCGATCGCCCCGCTGGTGGAGGCCGAGAAGCTGCGCAGGTTCCCGGAGCACGCCAAGATGAAGCCGACAACGCCCGAGGGCTTCCGCGAAGCGTGGTCGATCCTCGAAGGCTTGTGGGCGGCCACGGTCGATCGGGCGCAGCGGCTACCGGAGCCGATGGTGCATGAGCGAGTGGACGGCGAGTGGTCCTTCGTGGAAACCCTGCGCCACCTCGTGGGCGTGACCGATGGTTCCGTCTTTCGCTGGGTCACCGGCGCCCAAGACCATTCGTGGGGGCCCCCGGTTCGGGGGTGGGGTGACGTCAGCCCGGACCCTGACGACCCGACACTCGAGGAAGTCCTCGCAGTGCGGCGGGACCGGATGGCACGAGTGCGGGAGATCATCGATGCACTCACCGAAGCCGAACTCGACCGGATCTGCGACCAAACGACCGATCCCGTACGGCACTACCTGGAGATCGTCATCGCCGAAGAGTGGGCGCACCACCAATATGCCTGCCGCGACCTCGACGTACTGCAGCACAGGTCCACCGAGCCCAGCAGTGGAGCGTGACTCGCCGTACGGCACCCCCCAGCTGGCGGATGGCCTCTGCCACGAAGAGGCAATCTGGCGGTTGCCGCCCGGCTCGCCGCGTGAGTATGAGGCTGCAGCGGCCTGCAGTACCCCTCCTTGCCCTCGGCTGATTTCCCATGAGTGGCCCGGCTGACCCCTCGAGCGAACCATCGGGTGCCTGGTTGATGGCGGTCAGCCAGGCGTACGTCACGCCATCTCCGGTCGGGGCAGGTCGACGGTGGTTGTTGGCGTTGTCGTACTTCGCTGCTGTGTGCGCCCAGAGCTGCTGTGTTGTCGAGAGGGTGAGAGGCCTCTTCGTTGGGCGGTCGTAGCGGTCCGATTAAGGCTGGGGCAGCCTGATCCGGGGGACGCCGGTGAGGTTCTCCGCGAGGTACTGCCCGTGTCAGCACTCGGTCGGTACCGGGCTCTGAGGAGCTGGTGAACGCGTCAGAATGTAGCGATCGGGTTGACCGGGCTGCCGGACGTACCGGCGAAGCGGATCGGCGCAACTGCGAGGTGGAAGTCCCACTGGCCGAGCTCGGCGGCCGTCGTCGCGCACCCCTCCAGGTCGCAGTTGTCGAGCAGCCACAGACCCATCGCGACGAGGCTCACCGCGTGAACCGGCATCAACACGTCCTCGTACCCCGACGGCTGAACGTCCTGAGGGGTGTCGGCGCCGATCAGCGCAACCTCCCGCTCGTACAGCCACGGCAGGCAGGACGCGTGCCAGCCAGCCTGCGTGAAGCCTTGCGTCGCACCGGCCTCGTGCCGGACGCGGCCACCGCCCGTCCGTAGGAACACCGCATCGCCGGACCGCACCCGAACACCCTGGCGACGCTCAGCCTCCTCGAGATCGTCGGGAAACACACCCTGCCCCGGTTCCAACCACGGCACATCGCGGACCCTCGCGACGTCCAGTAGGACACCACGTGTGATGATCCCGTTCGCGGCCGCCGTGACAGCTGCCCAGGCCGATCCCGTTGCGGCGTCGACCAGCGAGTGCGACCGTCCGTTGTACATGGTGCCGTCCCAGAAGATGTGGCACGGCGAGTCGACGTGGGTGATCGTGTTGCCGTGGAAGAAGATGCCGAGCCGCTCGTTCGAAAAGCCCCAGCGCCGGTCCTTGTGGAATGCGGCCACCGGCATGTTCTCGGCACCCGGCATGTCGGCGGCGCATGGGCACGTCGTCGTCGACCGCTCCATTTCTTCCGGTACGGCAACCTCCCATGCGCACGACACGCTCCTGCCGTGGCGCACGGCCCGCGCCGCCGCCAGCCGAACGTCGTCCGTGATGTGGTTCAGCGTGCCGAGCTCGTCGTCGTCGCCCCACCGCCCCCAGTTCGACAGCGTGTTGAAGTACCCCAGCACGTCGTCCCGTGTGGGCATCGGCCGCCTTGTCGTCATCCCTGCATCGACTCCTCCGGTCATGCGGTTCGAGGGCACCGCAGGCAGGCTATCCGCCCTCTACTACTTTGACACCTCATCCGTAGGCCGCTGAAGATCGTCCGGTTGCGTCCGTCGACGTCCAGGCCCATGCGGGAGGGATGGGCTCGATCGCCCGCCAGCGGCTTCGTTGTGCTGGTGAACTGTGACTCCTTCGGCGTCGATGGCTGAGCGGACCGCGCGTGCAACGACTGCAACGGCCCCGAGCATGCCGGCGTACATCTGACTCGGGAGCCGGTAGAGGTCGGCGATGTGCTCGCGTGGGACTACCAACTGATGTCCGCGGTTGCGATCGCGTTGGTAGAGGTTGGAGAAACGCCGGCGCTACAGATGATTGGTAGGAGGGAAGCTCAGGATCGCCATCAGTCGCAGCGAGGGAACAGAATGGACAGTCGTCCGACGTGACGGTGGTTAGATTGCCCTCCATGAGATTCCGACCTGGGCAGACCGTCGTTCGCCGTTGCCTACATCCCGACGGTCGATTGGCGACCGTTCAATGTGCAAGGGTGGTCGCCGATGACGAGCCGGGCCTGCTGATCTGGATCGCCAAGGATTCCACGGTGATGCGGCGCGTCACCGAGAACAGCGAGCCGACCAGGCACCTGCCCTACGCGCAGGAACTACAGACGCCGACGACGCTGCAACCTATGCCGTACTTCCGGTTCGGAACGCTCATCCTGACCCCGCCCGACAGCGACCACTCCGTGTGGTGGGGGTTCGACGCACCAGGGGATCACATTGGCTGGTACATCAACCTTGAGTCTCCTGGGTCGCGCTGGGCCGGAGGCATCGATCTGTTCGACCTTGCGCTCGACGTCCTCGTCAAACCGAATGGTCAGTGGGAGTGGAAAGACGAAGACGAGCTCGCGGCACAGACCGGCGATCCGATGTTCTGGACCGAGCAGGAGGCGCGCACCATCAGGGCTCGCGCAGAAGCAGTTACCCGCGCGATCGAGCGCAAGGCCTTTCCCTTCGACGGCACGTGGTGCGACTTCGTGGCTCATCCTGACTGGGAGCCCACAGCGTTGCCCGCCTGGTGGGACTTACCAACCACGGTGACACCACGCTTCAGCTGGCCGAGAGACGCGTTCACCGCGACCTGACCATGAGCGACTGCCTGCCCCACTGAGCAGTGCAGCTTTCAAGGAGGCGAGAGTGGCGGCCGTCGTCCGAGCCGGTTCCCACCCGCTGAGTCCTCACGCCTCGCGAGACGGCGTCCGGCGGATGACCTCGCTCGTATGCTCTTACCGGTGACGTTAGCCCGGTTGGGCCGCGCGTAAAGCTGGAACTGTCACTTACGGAGCGATTCCCACTGTCATTCCCTGTCACACCGTCACGTCCCGTGGCCGCCGCGGAACAGGGGCGGCACCGAGGTCACCACCTACTGGCCGCAGCGCTCACCTGGCGCGGCTTCATGGCAGGGTCTGAGCCCATGCGAGCACATCGTGCGGATACGGAAGGCTGCGTACGCTCACATCGTTCAGCCGACGCATCTGGTCGTCGGTGAGCGACCAACCGACCGCTCCGACGTTGTCCTCGTAGTGCTCCATTGTGCGTGCCCCGATGATGGGTGCGGTCACTCCGGGTCGCTGCGAAAGCCAGCGCAGCGATACCTGCGCGACAGACCGTCCGGCTTCCTCGGCGATCTCCCTCACGACATCGAGCACCCGCCAGGTGTGCTCGGTTGCATACCTCGTCCAGGCAGGATCGCCGATGGCGTTCAGCCGCTCGACCCGCGTTCCGCTGATCGGCTCCGTCATGCCACGGTGGTACTTCCCGGTCAGGAGCCCCATCCGAAGTGGGCTCCACGCAATGAGTCCCAGCCCTTCGGTCAGGCAGACGGGGACGAGCTCCCATTCGGCGTCGCGGTCGAGCAGGTTGTAGAGCGGCTGCAGGCACACATACGGCTCCCACCCGTGCTGGCGGGCAAGGTCGATCGACTTCTGCAGCTGCCAGCCGGCGTAGGTGCTCGCCCCGACGAATCGAACCTTGCCGCTCGTGACGAGCCTGTCCAACGTGGAAAGGGTTTCCTCGAGCGGGGTGTTCTCGTCGAAGACGTGGGTCTGGTAGAGGTCGATGTAGTCGGTGCCCAGGCGGCGAAGGCTCGACTCGACCGCGGTCATGATGTGCTTGCGCCCGCCACCGCGGTCGTTGTGCCCGGGCCCGACCCGGTGGAACACCTTCGTCGCGATGACGAGATCGTCGCGTTGCCTGTTCTTCAGCCAGCGACCGAGGATTTCCTCGGACGCCCCGGCCGAGTATCCGTTGGCGGTGTCGACGAAAGTCCCGCCGGCGTCGACAAAGGCGTCGAGCATCTGGTGCGCGGTCTGCTCATCAGTCTCATTTCCGAACGTCATGGTGCCCATGCACAGCTCGGAAACCTTCAGTCCAGTTCGGCCGAGAGATCGTTGCTCCATGACCTCGAACCTAGGGCGGCCACGTCTATACGTCCAATGCAATGTGTTGGCCGTATCGATACGCGTGCGACATCATTCGCCGGGTTGGGGCTTCGTCGACTTCGTTCGTTCGTCGCCGTCGCCCACGACCAGGCGCTCAGCGACCGGACGCCACGTGAGGCCAACCTTCGGTAGAGCTAGAACGGTTGACCCGGAACAACGTGACGCAGGAAAGGTTTCTTTACCGATGGCGACCTCGATGGCGAGCCGCCTGCACCGGCCCGGTGCACGGATCTGCCGATGAGTGAGCACATCGTCCTGCCCACCCGCCGAGAAAACCCGTTGCGAGTGGCCGGCATCGGATGTCTGGTTGATCGGCCACCGATCTCGGGAAGGGAACATGACGCCCATGTCGCTGCCAACGCCCACGCTGCACACCGCTCGCCTTCGACTGCGACCCTTCGACGACGCGGATGCGAACGACCTCTTCGCGCTGCACAGCAACGCCTACGTGCTGCGCTACTGGGATGCGCCGCCTTGGAGCGAACGCGTGCGCGCCGAGCGGTTCATCACGGCCTGCCGGCAGATGGCGGACGAAGGCACCGGGGCGCGGCTGGCCGTGAATCGTGTCTCCGACGGCGCGTTCATAGGCTGGTGCAGCCTGAACCGGTGGAATCCGGACTACCGCAGCGCATCGCTGGGCTACTGCTTCGACGATGCAGCGTGGGGCCACGGCTACGCGACCGAGGCAGCGCACGTCTTGCTGCGGTGGGCATTCGACACGCTGGACCTCAATCGCGTCCAGGCTGAGACCGATACGCGCAACGTGGGATCTGCCCGCGTGCTGGAGAAGCTCGGCTTCGTGCGTGAAGGGACGTTGCGGGAAGACTGCATCGTGAACGGCGAGGTCTCTGACTCGTGGGTCTACGGGCTGATCAGGCGAGAGTGGCGACCGTCGTCCGAGCCGGTTCCCACCCCCTGAGTCCTCACGCCCTCGCGAGACGTCGCCCGGCACCAAGGTGCGTCGCTTCGCCGAGTCGGGGACCGGCGCGCCAGGCAATGACAACACCGGCCCTCTTCGTGCTCACTCGCGGTACTCCCGAGCGGCCCGAATCGCAAGAAGCTATCGAACAGCGCGAGCGACTGGCCGACTGTGCGACAAGGCACGGGTACAGCGTTTGATGGGTCGAGGGTGAACACGGCTTCGCTGAAGCCCTGCCCGAACTCACCGGGCGAATCGTCAACGAATTCCTCGCGACCATCCAGGCGAAGAGCTGCTCGCGGGCCTGGAAAGCGCCAGCATGGAAGCCGAGTGGTCATGACCCAGACGACGGCTTCTGTCGCCTTGTGTCCAAAAGGGTCACGTTCCTACGCTTCGTAGCGACCGCTGGCGACCCTGCCCTGAGGAGCACGACATGTGCGACGACCTGGGTGACTCGAACTCCTTGACGAACGCCGTCCACGCCATTGCCGCCCACTATGGGGTAGCGCGTGAAGAGGTAACCCCGGTGCCACTGCAGGGGAAGGTCAATCTGACCGTGTACTTGGGCACGAAGCTTGTTCTCCGCATTCCTCGTAAGAGCCTGTTCCTGAACCTGGTTCTCTGGTGTGAGCTTCGTCTCTGTTGATCATGGTGGCCGTGTCTTCGCTGGTAATGGAAGGAACTCCTGGTAGATCGAGCGGTGCTTGAAGTCGCCGATATA
>NZ_JBEFTX010000022.1:0-136534 GCF_040195635.1 Actinopolymorpha sp. B11F2
CGTCCTACGGCATCGTCTCAACCAGAACCCAGAACTTCCCCAAGGACAACGCCATGTCCCACGGCACCGTGTGGGTCTACATGGACCCCGCCCCAACCAACCCGTGCCAATACTTCATCGAAGAGCAGTAGGAGCCACTCTGGCCTCTGCCGCAGCGGAGCCGCCCTCCGCCGACGGCCAATCTGCCTCGGCGGTGCGCGTCCTCGCCTGGTCCGCTGCGTTCAGCGCGTGCGCCGCAGGGGTGACAGTGGTCCTCAAGTCGATCGAACGCGCCCGCCAGGCCTAGCTGGCGGTGTGATCATCTCCGTATCGAACCGCCCGTCATCTGCGACGACAGGGTGGAGGCGCGAGGCCCTCAGCTTCAGCGGTCAGTGCCCGCGTCGTGGTCCATTCCGCCCTTTGACTACGACCGGGTTGTTCACGAAACGGTCCTATTCGCCGGTGAATTCCTAGTCGGCGGACCCGAGACTGGACGTCAGTGTTTCGACGCAGGTGGCCGGGCATAGTCCCATTGCTTGAGTCGTCGCGATAGGCAAGGGCCCGAAGTGGTCGCAAGGAATGTGACCAACGAGAACATCGCCCGTGTTGACGTCCTGGGAGGACACTTCATGCAGCCGGTTCCGTCACGGCGGTCCCATCGGCAGGTACCGTCAGGCACGGCGCGTCGTCGAGCATTCCTCCTTGGCGCGGCGGGCACATTTGCCGGACTGGGCACCATCCCTGGCGATGCTTTCGCGTCGCCGCGCGTGCTCGTTCCCGGCGCCGATGGCACACCGGGAGACGGTCGGGGACCGACCGAGTCATGGGTGGATCGGATGATCCGTCGCATGTCCGTGCGGCAGAAGGTCGGCCAGCTCTTCGTCACCCGTGTCTACGGCAGCGCCCCTGACACGGTGGACTCACGTAACACCGCGGATTTCGGCGTCCCGACACCTGCCGACGTCGTTGAGAAGTACCACCTCGGCGGTATCTGTTATTTCACCGTCACCGACAACGTCGTCGACCCGCCGCAGGTCGCCAGGCTGTCCAACGGTCTGCAGCGGGTAGCGGTCGCCTCCGGCGCTGAGCTTCCACTGTTGATCTCGACTGACCAGGAAGGCGGAACGATCGTCCGGATTGGTCCACCGGCGACCCAGTTCGCCGGCAACATGGCGCTTGGTGCCAGCCGCGATGTCAAGGCCGTACGCGACACCGCAGCCATCCTCGGCCAGGAGTTGCGTGCCATCGGGATCAACCAGGACAACGCACCCGTCGCTGACGTCAACATCAACCCCGCCAACCCGGTGATCGGTGTTCGGTCGTTCGGTGCGGACCCGAACCTGGTCAGCAGGATGACCGCTGCCCAGGTCAAAGGATTCCAGCGGGACGCGAAGATTCTCGCCACGGCCAAGCACTTTCCCGGGCACGGTGACACCGCGGTCGACAGCCACACCGGTATCCCGATCATCACCCACTCCCGGGAGCAGTGGGAAGCGATCGACGCGCCGCCGTTCAAGGCTGCGATCAGAGCTGGGGTCGGGGCGATCATGACTGGTCATCTGGTGTTTCCCGCGCTCGATCCGTCGGGCGACCCGGCCACCTTGTCGTACCCGATCATGACCGGCATATTGCGTCAGGAGCTTGGCTTCGACGGCCTGGTCACCACCGACGCACTGGACATGCAGGGGGTGCGCGACAAGTACGGCGACGACCGGGTGCCTGTGCTTGCGCTCAAGGCAGGGGTCGACCTGCTGCTGCTACCACCGAAGTTCGACGTCGCCTATGACGCGGTGCTCGAGGCAGTCGACAACGGCGAGATCAGCGAGATTCGGCTGAACGAGTCGGTCCGGCGGATCCTTACCTGGAAGTACACCTCGGGTCTCGTGCGCAACCCGTACGTCGACGTGGACCGGGTGGCCTCGATCGTAGGAACGCCCGCACACCTCGCCCGAGCCGACCACATCACCAACAAGACCACGACGCTGATCAAGAACGAGGTCTCGGTGCTGCCACTCTCGCTACGGCAAGGATCGACCGCCTTCGTCTGTGGCAGCGGAACAGGCACGCAGGCGTTGGCGGACGAGTTCGAGAACCGGAACGTGTCGACGACACCGCTCAACACCGGAACCCAGCCCACTGACGCCGACATCGAAACTGCCGTTGGTCAGGCTCGGATCGCCGACGTGACCGTGGTGCTCACCCAGCGGGCATGGGACACGAACAACACGGACCCGCAGCAGCGCCAGCAGCTCCTGGTCGAGCGGCTCCTGGCCACTGCCAAGCCGATCGTGGTCGTCGCCGTCCGGGATCCGTACGACATCGCGCACTTCACCGATGTCCAGACGTTCCTTGTCAGCTATATCGGCAACACTGTGGCCATGCGCGCCTGTGCCCAGGTGCTGTTCGGTGAAGTTAACCCAACCGCGAAGCTCCCGGTGGCGATTCCGAGCGTCACCGAGCCGGGCAAGACGCTGTATCCGCTTGGCTGGGGCCTTTCGTACTGACAGAGCGGTGAGCACGGCTGAGGCTCTTGTGCCCGACGCGAAGCCGGCCGAGGAGCTGACGCAATGAACGTGCACGAGTCCGCCCTGCCCTGGACGAGCGATCTGCGGGTGCGGCTCGACTGGCACAGGCCACTGTGCGCCGGCCGGTTGGTGAGCTTGCCTGTAGCGCTGCTGGGTCCGTCGTCGCCGGCCGGTGCTGGCGCCAACGACGCGCTCAGCAGTCAAACACCGACCAGCAGATGTCGTTTCGCAACCGCTGGTCGTCAAGTACGAGTTCGCGAATCGCCTCCGGGAGCTGGTCACGCTGCCACTGGCACTCGAGTCGGCCTGCGGCCGCAGCCTCGTCCTCGGGCGCGGCAGCACGTACGGCCTTGATCGCGTACGCGGCCGCACCGAGTTCGTGCGCCGCGACGTGGGCGACGGCCCCGGCCTGGCCAGCAGCGTACGCGGCATGCCGTGCTGCCCCACGCAGGTCTCTGGCCGCGCCCATCGCATGGCCGCCCGCCGCGCGAGCCTGCATCATCCTGACCTCGCCCCGCACCCAAGCGCGGGCATGCTCGATCGCCTGACGCGGTCGGGGGTCCTTTGGCTGAGCCGACTCGAAGAGGTGAAGGACGTGCTCCGCACAAGATGCCGCCCAGAGAGCAAGGAGATGGTGATCCGAGTCCGTGAGGGTCCCACCGCGGCGGATCGTCACGAAGCGAGGGTCCCGGACCTTCGGGAGGATCATGGTTCGCACTCCTTCTGCTCGCATCCGCCCATGCCCACGGGCGCGCACGCGCGACCAGGCACGCCCCAAGTAAAGCCTGCGTACCCGACAAGAGCAGTGCTGGCTCAGGAGACCAGGTGGCAGATGCTGAACGTAGGTCGTTCGCATGCTGCACGATTCCATCGCCCTGGACTCGGTGGAGACCCTGGCCGATCTCGCCAGCAGCAGGGATGTCCGGTGAGGGATCGGCGGATTCTGGCGGTGGTCACAACACACGGTGTGACCGTGACTCACGCCGGCTCGCCGCACGATGGCCCTGTCCCCGCTCGTCCGCCTGGGACGGGAGCATCCAGCCCCGCATGAAGCGCTGCCGACGGTCGAACGCCCAAGACCCACATGACCGACGGCTTGACTTCGAGTGCGCTCTAAGGGCCATTCTGGTCGCGTGAACGAGGAACCGGACGTCCAGACCTGCGGCGTAGCCGAGATCACCCCCGACGTCGACGAGCCGCTCACCGTCGGGCAGGTTGCCACACTGACCGGGCTGTCCGCCCACACCTTGCGCTGGTACGAGCGGGTGGGCCTGCTGGAAGGCGTCGCCCGTGACCGGTCCGGCAATCGCCAGTACACGCAGATCGACCTGCGGCGGCTGACGCTGCTGATGCGCCTGCGCGCGACTGGTATGCCGGTCAGCGAGATGGTGCGTTATGCCGAGCTTCTCAGGGCCGGCGCCCATACCGGGCTCGAGCGTGCAGAGCTGCTCGAGGCGCACCGCGATCGGGTCCTGAGCCACATCGCCGACCTCCACCGCGATCTGGACGTGATCAACAGCAAGATCGCGGGATACCGGCGAGCGCAGCCACCCGCAGTATCGGCGTAGTCGTTCACGCACGTTCCGGGCTTGACGCCGAGCCCTCCTGAGAAACCAGGCGTCGACACCTCACCATCCCAAGGGAGCACTGCATGCTGTATCGCACCATGGGCAGTCGCCGGACCGTCAGCGCTCTGTGCCTGGGCGCCATGAGGTTCGGCAGCGAGACCGAACCCGACACATCGACGGCGATCCTCGACCGTTTCGTCGAAGCCGGCGGAACCTTCATCGACACGTCCAACAACTACAACCAGTCGACCGGCCACGGTGGCGAGAGCGAGGAATTCCTCGGCCGCTGGATGCGTTCGCGAGGCAACCGTGACCAGCTTGTCATCGCCACCAAGTGCGGCGCCAGGACGACCACGCCCGGCAACCCTGACGATGCGAACTGGGAAGGCCTTGCCGCCTCAACCATCGACTCCGCCGTCAAGGGCAGCCTCACTCGGCTGGGCATCGAGCGCATTGACTTGTACTACGCGCATATCGACAACCGAGCCACTCCATTGGACGAGACCGTGGGTGCGTTCGGGCGGCTCGCCGCCGACGGCGTCGTGGATCTGGTCGGGTGCAGCAACACCACCAGCTGGCGGTTGGAACGCGCACGGCGCCTTGCCGCCGACCAGGGCGTCGCCGCATATTCGGTGCTTCAGCAGCGGTACACCTACTTGTGGCACAACCCAGTGCGGGGCCACATCGAACGTCTCGGTACCCCGCATTTTCGGCACGTCGGGATAGAGCATCTCGACTACCTCAGGGAGCATCGGGACATGACGCTGGTGGCGTACGCGCCCCTGCTGATCGGCTCGTACGCCCGTACCGACCGCCCGTTTCCGGCCGAGTTCGGGTATGCGCATCCGACTGCGTACGTACGTTTCGAAGTCTTGCGTCAGGTCGCTCACGAGCTGGGCGCCACCCCCAACCAGGTCGTGTTGGCATGGATGCTGCACCACGATCCGGTCGTCGTCCCGCTCTTTGGTGCGTCGTCGGTGGGTCAGCTCGATGAGGCGTTGGACGCGCTCGAGATCAGCCTGGACGCCGAGCTGATGGACCGCCTCACCAACGCCTAGGCTCTAGGTCGGCCGCGTTCCCAGCTCGAGCAGGTTCCGGTCCGGGTCGGCCGGGTCATACAGCACGCGTACGTGCGTCTGCCCGCGCAGGCCCGGTCCCGGATCGCGCCGGACGTAGTCACTGGTCGCGGTGTAGGTGCGGCCACTCTGGTCGTCGTGCCAGGTCGCGTGGACGACGTAGGGATGGCGACCATTCACGCGTATGTTGAACTCCAGCCCGATGTGCGCGATCTCCGCCCAGATCTCCCTGCCGTTCCGCCGTAACCACGCCCGCTGTGCCAGGATCCGCCGGCCCTTCACGAACAGCGTCACCCCGATCGGCGTGAACACGATCCCGAGACCGCCGGTGATCAGCGGGACGAAGTACGCCGCGCCGACCGAGGCGAGTCGGGCGTCGTTCGGATCGTCCGGGTCGTAGGCAACCTCGACGGTGTCGCCCACCTCGTATGCGGGTGGGTTCGATCCTTGGGAGCTCTGGAACGAATAGGTCTCGCCGTCGACGGTGAACTCCACCGTCGGGTACCAGGCGGTGCCGGACCCGTTGCTGCCACTGCTGCTCGAAGTCTGTTCCGTCAGCTCGACGACCTTGCCGTCGAGGCGCTCGGCAGAGCTCAGGAAGCTCACCGTGGAGACCACGACCCAGACGGTGACGACGAGCAGGATGCTCCCTACGAGACCAAAGATTCCGCCCAGCAGTGCATACAACCGACCCTTGTTCATGGACCAAGTCTGCCTCTTCCGCCACGACGCTCATCAAGGGATCCCGGCGGAGGAGTACACGGGACCTATGAGGGTTCCGGTCAACGATTGGTGAGGAGGGCTTGTGCGATATCGGTGTGGCGGGGCCAGACCCTGGTCTGGCCGGACTCGATGTCCCAGAGAACGTTTTGCAGGACGCGACCTGCGGTCCATGCTCTGGCGCGCTGTCGTTCCATGGCCAGGACCTCGGTCATCAGGTCGAATCGGCACCGGAGAGCGCGGTGCAGGTCGCCTGTGGCGATCAGGTCGTCCCATCGGTTGCCGAGCGCGGGGAGCAGCTCGAACCCAGGATGCCAGCCAGGGGGCACGGATCGATGGCAAGCCACGGCTCTCGCGGATCGCGGTGGTGGGTAGCCAGGATGTTGTCGTAGTGCAGGTCCAGTGCAGGAGCCGGTCACCGGCTTCTCCGAGTACCTCACCGACCGTGGCTGGGTCGGCCGGTGCGCTGCCGATGACGACGGCTTGGGCACGGCTGGGGGTTTCCGATGACCCGACGGCTCCGTCGAGTTCAGATAGGTCAGGCGTCAGGGCGACTAGTGCAGCGAGGTGGCCGCCTGCGGAGTGGCCCCAGATCCCGATCCGGTCCTGATCGACTTTGTAGCTGTCGGCATTGGCTCGTAGCCATCGGATCGCTGCTTTCACGTCGCGGATCTGGGCGGGGAACCTCGCGTCGGCACTCAGTCGGTAGTCCACACTTACGGCGACGATGCCATGCGCGGTCAGGAGCGCGCATCAGTAGCTGACAATGTCCGCGCGTGTTCCGGCAAACCAGCCGCCGCCGTATGTCTTCAGACGGGCTGATGAAAGTAGTAGCAAAGACCGTCGGGAGCGACGACGAAGAAGACCTGAAGCTTCTGCCCGTCGCGCTCGTCTACGCGCCAGTTGCCGATCTTGATGCCGTTGGCTTCGAGTTCCTTCCTGGCGCGATGAATGTCCGAGACCAGAATTGCGGCGCCATCCTGCGAGGCATCGCCACCGTTGATCGCAAACCCGATCTGTACGCCGTCGCGTGCGAGGATCACCGTGGGATACGGAGCATGCCGCCGCTCGACCTCGCTCAGGCCGAACGCCTTCGAGTACCACTGGGCCGCGACATCGAGATCGGTGACGGGCAGGGCGAGCACGTCCTTCTGGTACGGGAACGCCTCCTTGAACAATGGTGCTTCATTCACCGGAATCTCCCTGCCGTCAAGGTGTCAGCCCTGTTCGAGCACGATAGCGAGCGACGACGCCCCCGTGAGCCCCTACCGCGCCCGCAGACGGTTGCAGCCGTCCATAGGTCGCCCGGCCGGGAGCCATAGTGCTCAACCTTCGACGCATTGCGAAGATGCGTCAATAGCCCGGCTCGCCCGGGACCCTCATGATGATCGGCTGGCGCCCGCAGCGTGGCGTCGGCGACGGCGAGGTCCCTCCCAGAGCTGACCCGGCGCCAACTCCCTGTAGAACACCTCGAACTACGCACCGCATACGACGGCCCCACCTCCGATACCGGCTGATCGCAGGACGGGGGCAGTAGTCGCTCCCTCCGCACACCTGCTCCACCCCGTCCAGCCCGAGGCGGGACGGCTGGCATTTGGCGACCTTCTTGGAATTCGGATCAGGCTGTTGTCGGTGCAGCCGAACGCACGGTCCGAGGTCGAACCTGCTGACTGTGGCTGGTGGTGGGAGGCCCCGTCGGGCAACCTTCGCAGCGCCCCAAGCATCTACACAGTGCCGAAGTGCGGCAACAATTCGGGGAGAGGCACATCATGAGTAATCGCATCGGTATCACCGTCGGCGGCCGCGGCACTGGCCGTGGTGGGCGGTTCGGTCTCGGCATCAGTGAGCGCGCAGCAGCCCTACGAGCGCGAGGTCACCTCCTTGTGAGGACCCGCCGCGTCGGCCCGATCGTCGCGGCGGCGGTCCTGCTCTCGGCGACCCTGCTGGCGTTCGCGCCGACGCCACCGGCTCACGCCGCGACGAGCTACCAGGGCAGGGTCACCGCGACGGCGCTCAACATCCGGAGTGCCCCGACGTCGGCAGCCGCCGACGTCGGCACGCTCCGCTACGGGGCGACCATCAGCATCCAGTGCAAGGTGTTCGGGCCGTCCGTGGGCGGCAACTCGCTCTGGTACAAGCTGTCCACCGGGAAGTGGGTGACCGCGCGTTACGTCGCCAACATCGGGTCCGCGCCACGGTTCTGCGGCGACGGGCAGGAGTACGAGGGACGGGCGCTGTCGTTCCTGAACGTGCGCAGCGGTCCGCACACGGCGAACGCGACGGTGTCGTCCGCGCCACAGGGCACGTTCCTGGCACTGGTCTGCAAGGTCGACAGCCAGTCGATCGACGGCAACCCCCGCTGGTACCAGCTCACCGGCGACGGCGGCGGTCAGTGGGTCGCCGCCCGGTACGTGTCGAACGTCGGCTCCGCGCCGCCGTACTGCTGACAGCGCCACGGGACAAGAGGTGGCCGGGGGGCATCCCCCGGCCACCTCTTCTCGCGCACCGCTCGATACGCGGGGCCACTGACGAGTGCGGGGCGGCACGACCGGAGCGTCGCCCTTGACAGCAAGTGCGTGCGCGACGACTCTCTGGGTGCGAGGCCGAGGTGACCTGCATGAGGGAGCACGTGTGGGCGCCGGCCTGCTGGGGGGAGGACTCTCGTGTTCTTCGAGGAGTATCCGATCGTTCTGCTCGGGGTCATCATCGTGGTGATCGAGGTGTGGTTGCGGATCCGCGAGCCGATCTTCCATCTGGTCGCCCGCGCACTCCGCAGGAACACCCCGTCCTAGGCGGTGGGCTATGCCGGGGCCGGGCGCGTCGAAGCCCACCGCGGCCGAAGGACCGCAGCCCACGGTGCTGGGTGTCGCCGTCCGCGACGACAGCTGGTTCCGTCGGGTCGACCCGCGTCTCGAACTCGACCCGGGTGCGCGCGCTCCGGACCTGTTGAAGGTCCCGGCCGATGGTGCACAGCGGATCCTGCGCCAGACCGTACGTCTCGTCGCTGACATCCCGCGCGGGTCGTCGCCCGACGTCGTGTGGGTGGACGGTGCCAACGAGTTGCTGGTGCACACCGGCGGAATCGGTCTGAGCTGCCTCACCGGGCTTGTCATCGTGACCCTCCCGGTGACCTGCGACCAACTCCGCGAGGACGCGGCGACCCAGGTCCCGCTCGGGGTCGGCACTGCCGACGCGCCGAGTGGGCTGGTGATGTCGACACTGACCCGGCCGCTCGGACCGGACGTCGTCCTCGACGCATGGTCGACGGCGCTGATCGCCTTCGCGTGGGAGGCCGCCGTCCACCTGGCGCAACAGTTGTGCGCGGCCGCCGGCAAGGACGCGTCCGGCCGAGCGCTGGTTCCCGCGTCCATCGCGGCGGAACGCGATGTCCTGCTGATCCAGCCGATGGCTCGGCATCGCATCGCGTGGAGCCGGGCATGACGCTGAACGCCGAGAGCCTGGATGCGTTCGCCCAGCTCGCGAAGGCGATCGGACTGCTGGAGAGCAACGGCCAGCCCAACCCGTCGTGGTTCGGCGACCCGATCGGTGCGGCTACCTCCACCGGTAACCAGCACGGTCTGCGGCACCTCCTCGCCGACGACGACCAGCGAGAAGGCCTGCTCGGCTTCGTCGACGAGGCGCTCGGCCCGCCCGAGCGCGGCGAGCGGTCCAGGCAGACCTGGGTGCCGCTGTTCACCGAGTCCGACCCGCACCTGACCGTGTACGCCGTACTGGAGGAGACGGCAGGTCACGTCCGCCTCGGCGCAGGGCTGGAACACACGACCGCCGGCGGGCCTCCGCGCGTGGCGACCCGCGTCCACGTACCCCTCTTCAGGTTCGCGCGCCGTGGAGAGCCGGCGCCCGCCGAGGCCGGGACGATGCCCGGCTGGCTGCTGCTCGGTACGAACGGAGCGCGGGTCGAGATCGGGGTAGCGGCGACGTTCAGCGAGAGTGCACCACCTCCTCCCGGAGAGCCCGCGATCGCCGGGATCTGCTTCGACCTCGCCATCCCGACCGCCCCGGGCGACCAGCTCGGCGTGAAACTCGAGCTGCGCGGCCTGCAGCTTCCCGGTGCATCCGCGCCACGGGACATCGCCGTCGATGCGTCCAGCCTGGACGAACTCGGCTCAGACGTGCTCGACCTCGTCCTCGGACTGGTCAGGGCCCAGGCGGACGTGCTCACCGGCCTCGATCCAGCGCTGGCGCCGTTCCGCGCGATCGCCGGGCTGTTCGGTCTGCGCGCGGTGGCCGGGTTGCCGCCGCTGCCGCTGGCCGACCTGCCGGCGCTCGGCCCGTCCGCCCTCGTCGGCTGGGTGGAACAGGTGCTGGCCGACGACACCGCACGGGACGCGTGGCTCGGTGAGCTGGCCAGCCTGGTCGACGGGACGGTGGTGGCCGCAGACGACGCCGTACGCATCACCGCTGGACGGCTCGACGTCACAGTGGGGGTCCGCGTCGGTTCGGGCGCGGCCGTGCACGCGGTCCTGGTGCCGTGGGTGGAGGTGTCGGTCGACACGCGGTCTGGTGCCCGGGCACGCCTGAGCGCCGACCTGCTGCGTGCCGACACGGGTACCGGTGCCTGTACGGCGCTGCCCAGCCTCCGTGCGGAGGCGGTCTTCGGCGCCGACGCGGGCGGCACAGCGCTGCTGGCCGGCTCCACTCCGAGCGTCGGCAGTCTGCACACCGGTGTCGCGCTCGACCCGACCGGTCGACCCGCCTTCGTCCTCACCCTGCACGATGTGGTCGCGACCAGCGGCGGTCCCCACCACGACGTCCTCGACCTCTCCTCGCCGTCGGCCGCGCTCGACTCCGCGACGGCCGTACTCGAGAGTGCGCTCGCTGCCGCGATCGACGGCCTGGGTCCGTCCGGCGCGTTCGTCAACCGGCTGCTCGGCCTCGACCCTCCGGCCGGCATCGACCCGCTCGACGTGTCCGCGTTCTTCACCGACCCGCTGGGCGCGGTCCGAACCTACTGGAAGGACCTCACCGCCGATCCGGCCGCGACCGCGGACGTCCTCGGCCGGCTGCGTGCGCTGCTGACCGGCGCTCCTGTCGCGTCCGTAACCGGGTCGGGCACGACGACCGCCCCCTGGCGGGTGGAGCTGGCAGACGGCGTCGAGCTCGACGTGTGGCGGGACGACGACCAGCTCCTTGCCGATCTGATCGGTCGGGTCACCACGCCGGTCCTTGCCGAGTACGAGGTCGCCGGGACGCTCGGCATCACCCTGCTGCGCGCCGACCTGTCGCGGGGCACCGCCGCGTTCCTCGTGGAGGCGCACGGCTCGCTCTCGCTCAGTCGGCAGGATTCCGAGCCGGCGAGGCTCGCCCTCGGTGCGGCGGCACTGGAGGCCAGGGCGTTCGTCGCCCGGGCGAACTGGGCACCGGGACGCGGGTTCAGGACGACGTTCGGCGCCGAGGATCTCGCCGTCGTCGTCGGCGGATCCGACGAACGGATCCCGCTCGGCCTGCCCGCGCTGGACGCCGACGGGAGACTCGTCCTCCCCACACCGGACTGGGACGCGGTCGAGCGCGCCGCCGGGGTGTTGCTTGCGGAGCTTCGCCTGCCGGTGGTCGACGCGCTGCTCGCCCTGGTCGGCTGGACCGGCACGGGCGCCCACCTGCCGCTCGCCGGACTGGTCGGAGCCGACCCGGGCGCGGCGCTACGCGAGTGGCTGGCCGACCTCGTGCTCGACTGCGACCGGATCAGGCTGGCGCTCGGACCGGTGGCCGCTCTGCTCAACGGATTCCGCTGGTCGGCGCCGCTCGGGACGGGTTCGGTACGCGATCCGTTCCGTTGCCCGGTGGCGGGTGAACCGCGCGCCCCTGGCCTCGCTGTCTGGACCGAACCCGGCTGCCCACCGAACACCGATGATCTCCTCCGCAGTCTCGGCTCGTTGGCCGGGGGCGAACGCCCGGACCCGGCCGTGCTCGTCGGAGTGCTGCGCGGTTCCGCGCAGGCGCTGCCGGACCTGGCCGACCTGCTGGTGGGACGGGCCTCGCTCGCCGAGGGACTCGGACTGCTCCTCACCCGCTGGGCGGGCACGGACGGGTTGGTCGGTCGTCCCGCCGCGCTGCCGGACGACGTGACCGCCGTCGAGCTCGACGGCCTGAGCTACGACGAGTTGGTCGCGCTCGGCAGCGTGGGCCACCTGGTCAGCGACGTGCTCGACCCCGTTCCCGTGGCGGTGGTCCACGTTGGATGCGAGCCGACCTGGGTGACCGACCGGCCGGTGGGTACGGCGTTCGACCGCAGCGGGGCGGACTCGTCCGGGACCGTGCCGGCGGTCGGGGGAGGCACGTGGTTCGTCCGGCTGCCGACGCCAGCCGACGCGGCGACCGCCCGCCCCGAGCGTGGTGGCATCGGCGAGCAGGCCGCCAGGCTGGCCGGGGTCCTCGCCGACCGGAGCGATCCGGTTGTTCTCGTGGGGTACGGCGCGTGCGGTGCCGCCGTGATCCGGGCCGCGTCAACGCTGGCCGCCGTCACGGACGTCGTCACCGTCGGAACGCCGTGGGCGGGGCTCGCGGTCGACAGCCTCAGCGGCGGTCTCGGTGGAGACGCGTTGCGGCTGCTGCGGCGACTGCGTCGGGCGGACGAGGAGACCTGGCCGGACCCGCTCCTCGCGCTGGAGGCAACCCCGCTGGAGCAGGTCCGAGGAGTCGTCCGCCGCAGTCTCGACGTCCTTGCTCCCGGCCGTGACCTGCCGTCCGCCGGCGCCGAGGCGCGACGGCCCGGGCTCGCGGTGCACGCGGTGTTCGGCAGCCTGGACGAGGAGTCGCTCGGGCACGGCCTTGCCGCCTTCGTCGCGGACGGGATCCAGGCCAGGGTCGCGGCGTCCGCCCTCGGTTCGCCCGCGCTCGACACGGATGGCGACACCACGCCGACCGCGGTCCACGCCGGCATCGATCTACCGGTGACCGACCTGGACCTCGGCGGCCTGCGGGTGGGCGTGGGCGCGACGGTCGAGCTGTGCCAGATCGGCCGGGCACCGGACGGGCCTGGACTCGCGGCGTCACCGGTCCGCGGCGTGGTCGTCGACGTCCACCTCGGCGTCACCGACGGCTGGCTGGTCGGTGGGCCGGGCTCGGGCAGCACGATCGGCGAGCTGCGCTGGATGTCGGCGCGGATCGACGTCCCGCTCGACGGCCGGCCCGGCGAGACCGAGCTCGTCCTGCACGAGGCGCTCGGGTTCGGCGTCGACCGCGAACGGTGGGTCGTACGAGCGGACCCGACCGGTGCCGCGCCCGGCGTACCAGCCGCGGACCTCACCACCGCGGTGCCCGAGGTCCGGGTCCTGCTCGCGGACGTGGTGGCACGGCTGCGCGCAGCGTCCGCGGACCTCGCGACCCTTCTCGACCTGCTCGGGCTCACCCGCGACGGAGGCCTGGACCCGGACGGGCTCGACCGGTTGCTGTACGACACCGCCGTAACGATGCGCGCTCGGATCGCGGACGCACCCGCCGAGGTCGCGAGCCTGCTGCGTGCGCTGGTCCCGGCGGCTACCGGGACGGGAACTGCGGTGGGGTGGTCCGTCGGTCCAGCGACAATCGGCCTCGACGTGGCCACCGGCTCCCTCACCGGAGCGCTGCGGGCCACCACTCCCGGCCTGCCGCCGTTCGCGGTCGACGTGGCGATGGGTCCGACCGATGTGGCCGCCACCGCGAGCCTCGGAGCACTGGATCCGTCGGCCCTGGGCGGCGAGATTGGGGGCGGCCTGCGACTCCTCGCCGGGGCGAGCCCTGCCACCGTGCGGGTCGAGTGGGCGGCGCCGGACGGGAGTGTCCGCGAGGTGGCGCTGGTGCCGAGCCCTGACCCCGGCGCGGTGCGCGACCTCGCGACGGTCCTGCTTCCCGCGGTGACCGCGCACGGTCTGCTCGGTGCGCTGCGACAACAGGTCTCCACAGCCGCCGCGTCGGCCCTCGACGCCGCCCTCGACGCGGTGGGCCTGCTCACGCCGCCCGACCCGCTCGGCTTCCGGGACGTCGTCCTTCCGATCGGGCTGATCCAGGAGCCAGGCGGCTGGCTGCGTCACGGGGTGGCGAGCTGGCGGACGAACGCCGCCGCCAGTGCGGTCGCGCTGCTCGACGCGTTGGCGCCGCTGGTGGTGCCGAACCGTGGCGCCGCGGCCGGCTGGCCGATCGCCGAGGGCGCCGTGGTGAGCTACGCGGTCGAGTCCGGCGACCGGCTGCGCCTCGTCCTCGACCTGTCGTTCGACGTCGATGGCGGCGACGGGACGACGGTGACCACGCACGTCGGTGGCGGTCTGGTGATCGGGCCGGACGCACAGCCGCGGCCCACCCTGGACGTGTCGGTCGACGTGGACGGGCGGGGCCTCCGGTTGGCGGTCGCTCCCGACACCGACCCCGCCGTCCGGCTCAGCCTGCTCCGGCCGCCGGCCGCGCCGCTGCCGCTCTACCCCGACGGCCCCGGACTCGGTGCCGCACTCGCCGCCGCCGGCGAGATGGTCCTACCGCCGGTACTCGACGCGATCGCGGCGCATCGCGACGACGCCGGAACGTCACTGGTGAAGGCCGTCGGTCAGGCGGTCTTCGACCTCTGCGCGGCCCTCGACCTGCGGGACGGCACCGACTTCACCGCCGCCAGACTGGCCGCGTTCGCCGAGAACCCGGCGGCCCGGTTGGGCGCGCGGCTCCCCCAACTCGTCTCCACCGGCGCGGCGGCCCTGGCCGCCGCGCTCGATCCGGACGGGTCGGTGGTCACGGTCACCACCGGCACTGGCACTGGCACTGGCACCCTGACGGTCGGCTTCGGCACCGGCGCACCAGTCGTGCTCGTGCTGGACGCGAGTGGTGCGGTGCCCGCCCTGGAGCTTCGCGCCGACGTGGACATCGTCGGCGTCGGCCGGTTCGTACTCGAGCGGCTTCGGCTCTCGGCCGCGGGTGTCGAGGTGGCAGCGCTGCTCGGTCCGGTCGTCCTCGACCTGGGATCGTTCGCGCTGCGGCCACTGCTCGCGATCCGGGCCGGCAGTGCCCTCGGTTCGGGTCGCATGGTCGGGGTCGGGCTCGCCCTCGACGACGACGCCGCCCGGGCGGTCGAGTTCCGCTGGGGTCTGGACGCCGACCCGCCGACGCTCACCGCGGTGCAGCGTACGGCGCGCGGGGAAACGCTCGGGTCGGCGACCGAGGCGAGCCAGTGGCTGCTGGCGCTCGCCCTGTCCCTCGCCGGTGGCCTTGTGGCCGACGGCCTGAACGGCGTCCTCACCGCGGAGGCGACGGCCGTCCTGCGGGGCGTCGTGTTCGGCGACAGCCCGGGCAGCACCGAGGTCGACACCGGTCTGGCACTCGACCTCCTCGACGCCGATGCGCTGCTCGCCCGCCTGCAGCGGCTGCTCTGGAACGCCGCGCAGGAGCCCGCGTTGTCGGTCACGCTGGGCGGCCTGGTCACGATCGCCCTGGCGAGCACCGGCACCACCACCCGGCAGCTCGGCATGAGCCTGTCCATCGTTCCCGGCCGCCGGTTCACCCTCGTCGAGGGCGACACCCGGGTCGAGCTCGAGGTCGACGCCAGCTGGGTCGATCCCGACGTCCCGGCCGGCCTGGCCATCTACGTGCTGTCCGGCACGTCGGCGACGACACTGACGATCGACCCGGACGTCTCGGTCGCCGGCCTCGGCGTGCGCTTCACCAAGGCGTCCGGGCCATTGCTGTCCCTCGGCGCGGTGACCCTGGACGCCATCGCCACGCATGTCTACGCCGAGGCGTCGCCGGCCGGTACCGGTGGCGGCGTACGCCTCGAGCTCGCCGGCCTCGCGTTCTCACCAGGCGGCGGGGGTGGCACCAACGCGGTCGCCAACAGCATCCTGAACGACGCCGGCCAGGCCGGCGCGTCCAGCCGCCCGGCGTTCTCACCCTCGCTCGCCGTCCAGCAGCACCCTGGTCTCGACCCGGCCATCTCGCTGCGGGCCGGACCGCCGCCGGGGCCGTGGTGGATCCTGGTCCAGCGCCAGCTCGGCCCGCTCTATCTCGAACGGCTCGGCTTCGACTCCGTCGAGACCGAGGGGACAGTCAGCCGGATCTCGCTGTACTTCGACGGCCGGGTCTCGATCCTGGGGCTGACGGCGGCGGTGGACCGGCTCTCGCTCAGCTGGACCGGCGGCGACGTGCTCGACGTCGACAGCTGGGCGGTCGACCTGATGGGGCTCGCCGTCGCCGCGGACCTATCCGGCGCGTCGCTGGCCGGCGGCATGCTCAAGACCATCGGCCCGCCCGAAGACGGCCCGGTGTCGTACGTCGGGATGCTGCTCGGCCGGTTCGGCGTGTACGGCCTGTCGGTGTTCGGCGGCTACACCGACGACGCCGGCGACCCGTCGTTCTTCGTCTTCGGCGCCATCAACGGCCCGATCGGCGGCCCGCCCGCCTTCTTCGTCACCGGTCTCGGCGGCGGCCTCGGCATCAACCGCGGCCTGCGGGTGCCGGACGACGCCGCCCGCTTCCACGAGTTCCCGTTCATCGCCGCGCTCGACCCGGCCGCCCGGCCGCCCGAGGACCCGATGGACGAGCTCCGCAGGCTCAACGCGTACTTCCCGCCGCAGCGCGGCAGCTTCTGGTTCGCCGCGGGGATCAGCTTCACTTCTTTCGCGCTGGTCGATGGGATCGCCGTGGTGGCGGTGTCGTTCGGTGACGGGCTGGAGATCAACCTGCTCGGGCTGGCCCGGATGGCGCTGCCCCGGCCCGAGGCGGCGCTGGTGTCGATCGAGTTGGGTCTGCTGGCCCGCTTCTCCACCCGCGAGGGTGTCTTCCTGATTCGGGCCGCGCTGACCGAGAACTCCTGGTTGCTCTATCCCGACGTACGACTGAGCGGCGGATTCGCGTTCGCGACCTGGTGGAAGGGACCGCTCGCGGGACAGTTCGTCCTGACCCTCGGCGGCTACCACCCCGACTTCCACCGCGACGGCTACCCGCAGGTGCCGAGGCTCGGGCTGGCCTGGCGTGTCAGCGACCAGATCGCGGTCAAGGGCGGCGCCTACCTCGCGTTGACGTCCGAGGCGTTGATGGCCGGCGTCGACGTCGAGGTCACCGCGAACTTCGGCTGGGCGTGGGCGCGCGTCGCGTTCGGCGCCCACGGCATCGTGTTCTTCGATCCGTTCTGGTACGAGGTCGAGGCCTACGCGCGGATCTCGGCCGGCGTGAAGATCAGCACCTTCTTCGGCACGGTCAGGATCAGCATCTCGACGAGCGGCCGGATCACGGTATGGGGGCCGGAGTTCTCCGGCCGGGCGAGGTTCGAGGTCGGGCCGTGCGGCATCACCGTCCCGTTCGGCAGCGGACGCCGGGTCGAACCTCGGACCCTCAGCTGGCCCGAGTTCGTCGCGAAGTACCTCGAGGACGCCGGCGGCGGGACCGCCCGGGTCCTCTCGGCGATCACGGGGCGGGGCACGCTCCCGGCGGCGACGGGTGGCGACCGTTCCGCGCCGACCTCCGACGGCACGCCGACGCGGCCGTTCGAGGTGTACGCCGAGTTCGAGCTCACTGTCGTGACCACGGTGCCGACCTCTGCTGTCGACGTCGACCTGGCCGGCGGACCGGTGCCGGTTCCGGTGGTGCGCTCCGACGGCCTGCCGGCGACGCTCGGGCTGAAGCCGATGCGGGCCGGCAGTCTCAGCTCGACCCTGCGCATCCGGCTCGCGCGGAGGGATCCCGTCACCGGCGTCTGGACCGCGCTCCCCGACCAGCTCCGGGTGCTCGGGGGCAACCTCGCGGCCGCACAGCTGCGACCGGAGGGCAGCGCGGTCGGCCGGGAGTCGTTCCCGATCGGGGCATGGGGCGCTCCCGACGCGCCCGGCCTGCCCGCCGCGCCGCTGCCGAAGGGGGACGTGGTCCGGGCGGGCAACCAGGTCCGGCTCGTCGCCGAGGCGACGACGATGGCGCGCGGCCCGGAGATCGACTACTACCGGGTGGAGGCATCCCGGCGGCCGCTGCCGTTGCAGGCCGGTGGCCCGTCGCGCGGTGACCTGCTGGCGACGGCCGGGACCGTGGCGGTGCCGCAGCCGACGACCGTCGCGGCGGCACTGCAGGCAGCCGGCGAACGGCTCTTCGCGGTTCCGGTCGAGGCCTTGCCGGCCGGTGTCCTGTCGTCCGGCACGCGCAGCGGCCTGGCGCGGGCGTCGTACCGCGGCGAGGTCGCAGCGCCACCGCTCTTCGGCACGCTCGCGGACGGGATGGTCGAGGAGAACGCCCACGACCCGACCGCCGCACGCACTCCACCCCCGCCCCCACCCGAGCCCCGGCCGCTCCGGCCGCCTGTGGTGGTCGGCTACCTGACGGCGGGTAGCGGAGTGGCCGCCCGGGCCTCCGGCACCACGGTCTCCGACCGCAGGATCAAGCGACGTCCAGCACCGACCCTCGACTCCGTGCAGGCCCGGCTCGGCACGCATCTCCCCGTACGCCTGCACACAGTCGTCGCACCAGCGACGGAACGGTCCGGCACGCTCGCCGTCGAACGGGTGCCACGGACCGAGGCGACCGGAGCGGCCCGGTCCTACCCGCTCGGGAGCAGCGCGGTGGGCGGGACGGTCGGCGGCCTCACCGGCGGTTTCGAGCCGGTCGGCGCCACCGCCGACGGCCACGCCCGCGCCGCCCGCGCCGCCAGTACAGAGGCGGAGACAACCGGACGGCCGCTCGACTCCGGCGAGTTGATCGTGCTCGCGCTGCCGGACGCGTCCGTCGACGTTCCCCGCGGCCGGTCGGGGCCGCGTCCGGTGCTGGCGGTCGACGGGCAGGCCAGGGTGACCGTCCTGCGGGGTGACGGCGAAGTGGTCGTCGACACCACGACAACGGACAGACTCCCGCTGCCGGCCGGAGCCGCGCTGGTCGCCGTGCAGGCGGACGGCGTGGTCGACGACGGTGACGGGGTGGCCGGCTGGCACATCCGGTCGCGCGTCTGCTCGCTCGGCTCGCACGCGGCACTGGCCGCCGGTTGCGTCCTCACCGCCGACGGCGGCCCGGCCACCCGCGGTGCCACCTGGCTGACCGCGGGCGAGCTACTGGCCGCCGCCGCCGCCGTACGCACGCGGTTCGCCCGCCCGGTCCGAGCCGTCGCGATCGTGGTCGAGGAAGGCGATGCCGACCGGGTCGACGCGGTGTCGCTCGACCTGTCCGGCGCGCGCCGCGCGACGTACGCCAACGGCGACGAACAACCGCCGACCGTCCTGCTCAGCGGTGATCAGGCGGCGCTCGTCTATCCGGTGGAGCCCGAGGAGCCCGGCAAGCGGCCCGTCACGGTCCGGGTGCGGGCGGGCGGCGACTGGCAGGTGACCGGCGTACTCGGCGCCGAGCACGGCGTCGACGAACTGACCAGACAGGTCGTCCGCAACGGCGTCGTCGCGGCCGGCGGCCGGCTGCTCGCGGGCACCGCGAAGGGCTGCCGGATCAGCTGGGACGACCAGGGAACAGGTGACGCGCATGGCCGTCGGTGAGGGAAAGTTCGTGCTGTACTCCCGGATCGAGCCACCGTTGCAGGCCGGCGACTACCGCTTCACGACCAGCCAGGTGATGAGCGCCACCGGGCACGACCCGGGCCAGTTGCCGGTCGCCGAGCTGCCGACCCACGTCACCGTGCGCGCGCCCCGCTACACGCTGCCGCCCGACCAGGTGCTGTCGACGTACCCGCCGGCCGGCAACGAAGGCGCGTACGGGACCCGACTTCCGCAGATCGTGATCCGCCGCCGGACACTGCCCTGGGAACGCCAGGTGCAGAACGGCGTCCCGCCCTCGACCCCGTGGCTCGCACTCGTGCTGGTCGCCGAGGGCGAAGCCGAACTCCAGCTCAACCAACCGGTGTCCGAGTGCGTGACGCCCGGCCGGACCCTGCCCGGCAAGGCGGACGTCGAGCTCGGCAACTACCTGCAGATCCGCAAGTCGATGGTCGACCGGATCTTCCCCACCCAGCTCGACGTCCCACTGCTGGCGCACGCGCGCGAGGTGGACATCCACGACACCGAGCTGATGATGGGCGACGACGACGGCTTCCTGGCCGTGGTGATCAGCAACCGGCTGCCCCTGCAGGGACACGACGCGGACGGCACCGAGGTCCCCGTGAAGTACCTCGCCTGCCTGGTCAACCTCGAAGGACAGTTCACCAGCCTGCTGCCCAGCGCGCCGCAGCCCGCGCCCTTCAGCCCTCTGCCGGTCAAGGTCGCCACGACCTACGCCGACCAGGCCCAGTGGGACCACACCACGATGGGCCGGCAGCCGTACGACGTGAACATCGGGCCCGCCGGCACCATCGGCACCGTTGGCACCGTCACCGCCGTCCCCAACCCCGGAACGAGTGCCGTCCGCTCGACCCAGCAGGCGAGCTGGTCCGCCCAGCCGACGGTACGAGAGCACGCGGACGTCTACGCCGAGATGGCCCGCGACTTCAGCGAGGCGGTGGTGTCGGGCTATGTCGCGGGCGAGTTCGTCGCCGTGGACCCGACGCTGCGGTTCCCGGTACTGCTGCACTGGAGCTTCACGTCGTTCGGCACCATGACGTTCCGGTCGCTGGTCGAAGGGCTGGACTCGGGCCTGCTCGGCACGGTCGGGGACGCGGAGGCCCCCGACGACACGGTCGCTCCGGATGTGACGGGGCGGCCGCCGATCGAGGTCGTCGAGACCGGGCACACCGGGCTCGCGCACCGGACGAGACGCGGCGACCCGGTGCGGTCCTGGTATCGCGGCCCGTTCGTCGCGCATCCCACCACCGACTCACCAGGTGACCGGCTGCCGCTCGCGCACGCCGCCGACCAGCTCCGGATCGTCGTACCCGACGGCCGGGAGGACATCTCGCTCGCGGCGGCGTTCGAGATCGGCCGGCTGCTGGCGCTCGCGCGGCCGTCGATGATCGCGGCGCTGATGCGGTGGCGGCAGGACGGCTACCAGACCGCCCGCCGGAAGGCGGTGTGGAGCGACCACGTGCGGTTCCTCGACGAGGTGCTCGGCGGAGACCGATTGCTGGACGGACACCTCGGTGTGCGGCTGGGTAGGAGCCTGGGAAGCGCCGTCGCTACCAGGCCGGGAGACTTCCTCGGCGACCCCGCGCCGCTGGTGTCGCCCGGTCGACCGCTGCCGGTGGACGAAGGGCCGGAACGCCTGCTGGCCAGGGGATTCGGGCTTCCCGCAGACCTCTTCGACGGCGATGCCGTGACGGTGCTCGACCGGCTGCGCGACACTCCGGTGCTCCGGCCGGACGGTCTCCGCGACGCGATGACCCCGCAGGTGCGGGACACCCTGGCCCGCACCCTCCACCGCGAGGTCGACCGCCTGGTCGCCGACACCCTCGCGGGCGACGCCCGCCGGCCGGACGCGTTGGAACGGCTGCTGGCCGGTCTCGAAGCCGGTGCCGCCGAGGCGGCGGAGACCAGCGTGACGCCGCGGTCCGGACGCGAGGCGGCAGAGACCAGCGTGACGCCGCGGTCCGGACGCGAGGAGGGAGAGACCGGTGAAGGTTGATGCAAGCACGGTGCTGAGGGAGCTGCCGCTTGCGCTCAGCGAGCTGCCGCCGGTGGCCATCGCCACCGAGGACGACGGCGACGGCGCGATCCCGGCCGAGCTGCGGGAGTGGCTGGTGAGGCTCCGCCTGCTCGACGGCGTGCCGTTCGCCTACCTGGTAGCCGACTCCGAACTGCTGCCACCGGAGTCGATCCGCTGGTTCTACGTCGACCGGCGCTGGACCGATGCGCTGGTGCAGGGCGCGCTCGCGGTCGGAACGGTCAACAGCGACGACCGGACCCAGCTCTCGAACCAGTACCCGCAGGTGCGCGCCGAACTCGACAACGAGGAACGCAACCTGCGCCGCCAGGCCGGCTCGAACCGGTACGCCGGCGAGGCCGGGCCGATCAGCGGCTTCCTGCTGCGTTCGCAGGCGGTGTCGGGGTGGCCGGCGCTGCACGTACGGGCGTTCAGCATCGATCCGGGCCCGGACGCCGACGAGGCGAGGGTGCCGGAGGACCAGCCCGGGCGGATGCGGCTGCTGCGGTTGGAACGCCTCGCTCCGGCGGTGCTGCTGTGCCTGTTCGACGGCGTGCCGATGGTGGTCCATCTCGAAGAGCCCCGGCAGGGGGTGCAGTTCGGCTTCGACGCCACGGGCGACGACGAGAACGTGCGGGCCACGCTGCGCCCGCGCGACGCGACCACGTTCGACTACCTCCCGGGCGCACCGGTCGACGTGCCGTTCCGGGCCGGCGCGACAGGTGTGGTGGACATCCAGCAGTTGGAGCGCCGGCTCAAGGACCGTGCGGGCAGCGGCGCGGCCGACGGCCTGGACAGTTCGGAGTACGCCCTGCAGCTGGTGCGGTTCCCGTTCCGGCAGGTGTTCGGCGATCCCGCGCCCACTCCGGTGCGGTTCGTGTTCCGGCCGACCGTGTCGTACCAGGCGATGGTCGACCAGGTGTTCCGGACGGAGGGTCTCTGATGGTCGATCCGCAGAGCCGCCGCGACGTCCCCTTCGACCGCCGGTTCACCGCACTCGTGCAGGCCGGCGCCGCGCTGTCCACCATCGGCACCTGGGACGACCGGCTCTCCCGCCGCACCCGGATCCTCGTCCCCGTCGACGTCCAGGCGTTCGTCGTGCCGCCCGACGGGGGCGAGGTCACCGTCGCGATGACCGGCGGCCCGGGCGATCCGCCGCCGTTCGAGACCGGGAGCGTCCGGCCCGCCGGCGTCCACCTGCACTGGGCGATGCCCGACGCCCTGGTCTCGGGCGCGAGCGATCCGTCCGGAGAGTCTCTCGACCTGCCCCGCCTGCCCGACCGCTGGGTGGTGGTCCGCACCCTCCAGCCCGTCGGGAGTCGCGAAGTACGCCCGCGGGGCTGGGTGATCGACGCCCGCACCGGATCGGTCACCCCACTCGCGACCTATGCCGGCACGCCCGATCCCGCGCCACCCGACACCCCTGTGCTCGAGCCGCTCGACGCCGCGGCCGGTGGCTCGCTGATGTGGACCGCGTCGTACGAAGCGAGCGCGGGCCGGTTCGGCTTCCACGACCCGCTCGACGACCTGACCAGTGGAGAGAAGTTCGCCGGCGACCAGGCGGCGTACACGGTGGCCGGCTGGTGGAATGACCTCGGCGAGGACCCGCTCGCCGCCACGACCGGGCCACGACGGCTCGACGCGCGCCTCGCCGATCTCGGCTGGTACGTCGTGCACGACGCCGACGACGACGCGCTGGTCGAGGAGGACCCCCGCCTGACCCGGATGCGCGAAGGGATGGGGATGCCCTCGCCGAAGGACGCTGCTCCGGCGAGGATCACCGGCGCCGACGGGAGGACCGTCTCCGGCGCGCTCGACGACATCGCGTTCACGGTCAGGTCCCCGGTGCGGGCCGCCGATCTGGTCGTCATGACTCCGGCGCTGCCGCGTTACGCGACGCTGGTGCACGGCAGCGTGCTCGGCGTTCCGGTCACGGGTGCCCTCCCGTCGGCCGACGACCGGCCCGATGCCGCTGCCCTCGGACTCGCGCTCGGCCAGGACGTCGACGACGTTGTCTCGGCGTTCGGCGCCCAGGTGCTCGGCCTCGATGCGACCCTTCGGCGGTCGGCGGAGAGCCTGGTGGCGGCCTTCACCAGTGGCCTGATCGAGCAGATCGGCAGCCCCGACGGCCTGGAGGACCTCGCCGAACGCGAGCACGGCGACGGGTTCTGGTCACTGCCCGGCGCTCCACTGCCGGCGGCGAAACCGGACCGGCTGCGCGCGGAGGACACCGCTCCGCTCGGACCCACGCGGGTGGGCCGCAAGGGCCGGGCCGCACAGCCGCCGCACCGGCTGGGCACCAGGCTGGGATGGGCCGACGTCGAGCTCACGTTGACGTCCGGCACCGGAGCGAGCACCGCGGCCTCCCGGCGTACCGAGGAGACACCGCCCGCTCCAGCCGGGGCGGCGCTGTCGGAGTCCCGCGAGGTCATCCGGCCTGCACCGCGCTACTTCCGGCCGCAGCCGCCGATGCTCGCGTTGCGGGGCGTACGACCGAACCACCGGCACCACGGCGACGGTCTCTACGACGAGCAGGGCCGGCTGCGCTGCCGCTACCCGCGCGAGTGCGTACCCGCGATCGACGGTGTCGTCACGGGCTCTGCCGTGCTCGGCTCGCTCGGCTCGGGCGCGGTGCCCGACGAGGTGCTCACCGTGGTCCGCGAAGCCGTGCTGCTCAACCTGTACGGCCTTCAGTGGCTCGTCGAGGCGGGCGCACCGGACGCGTCGCTGGTCGAGGTCTACCGGACCAGGCTCGCCGCCGAGATGGTCCGGCTGTACGGCGTCGACGGCCGCTACGACGGCACGAGCCACCTGGCGGCCGCGGCACCCGCGCCGGCCCTGGCGCCGGGCGACCCCTGGGAGGGACGGTCGACGAGGGATGAGCTGCTCGACCGGCAGATCACCGCCGAACTGGCCGAGCACGCGCTGGTCAGGGGCACCCCGCCGAGTCCGGTGGCGATCACCACCTGGCGGCAGCCGTGGGTGCCACTGTGGCTGGAGTGGAAGGTCACCCTCGACGGGCACGACTCCACGGCCGGCTGGCAACTCGCCGGACTCGACCTGGACCCGACCACCGACCCGCCCACGGATCCGGGCGCCGACGTCAGCAGGACTCTCGTCGGTCGCAGCCCGCTGAGCCAGGGGGTGTCGCGGGCGCTGCACGAAGGAATCCGCCGCTGGCGGGAGGCTGAACTCCAGCGCGACGCGACCGGGAGCTCCACCCTGCCGACGTCCGACCAGGACCTGCTGGGGCGCCTCGGAGATCTGCTCGCCCCGCTCGATCTGGTGTCCGCCTCACTGGACGGCCTCCGCGAGCAGCTCCTCGGCATCCCGTACGTCGGCGTCCTCCACAGTGCCGACCACAACGACAACGACAGTGCCAACGACAACGACGGCAGCGACGGTGCCGACAGCCTGCCGCGGGCGACCGGCGCGCCCGTCCCGCTCTTCGGCGGGACGCTCCGGATCGACGCCCTCCGGTTGGTCGACGCGTTCGGCCGGGTGCTCGACATCCCACCGGAGGCGGTAGCCGGCACCGCCACCACGCTCGACCTTGAGGTGGACGGGCTCGCGGGCGGCATCCGGATGCGCCCACGGATCCAGCACCTCGCCCGGGCGCTCTTCCGGCTCGTCGACCCGGGACAGCCGGCCGGTACCGACCCCGCCGAACTGCGGGAGGCGTACGTCGACCAGCTCGACCCCGCCGCCGCGGTCAACCCGGTGGCAGGGTTCCTGCTGCCCGACCACATCGACGAGGCGTTGGAGGCGTTCACCGTCGCCGGTAAGCCGATCGGGCAGCTCGGCCACGACGCCGTGAGCGGCGCGGTGACCTGGGAGACAGCGCCGGGCCGGCCGCTGCCACCCGACGCCGGCCCGCTGGCCGGGCTGGACGGCCAGGCACGGATCACCGGCGAGATCGCCGCCGGCCTCGTGCAGGCCGACGTCGCGGCGCGCGACCTCGACCCACCACCCGGCATCAGCGCGTTGTCGGCACTGCTGCGGGTCATCGACACGACGCTGTGGACCGTCGACACCTTCGCGGCGATCGGTTCGCCGACCGTCGCCGGTCTGGTGGGCAGGCCGGTGACCGTGGTCCGGGCGACGCTGCGGTTGGACGCGCCCGACGACCTCGACGAGGTGGACGTGGTCGCGCCAGGCGGGCCGGCGGCGCGCCGGGCGGCGTACGACGCGATGCGCGAGCAACGGTTCGCGTTCCGGCTCGGTGCACTCAGCCGGACCGACGACGCGCTGCTCGGGTTCTACCTCGATGACGACTACGCCCACCTGCGCCTGGTGGACCGGGCGATCGCCGCCCAGGCCATCGACAGCGGCCGCCAGCGTGGGCACCTGGGCCTGCTCGGCCAGGTCGCGGTCCCGGACGTCGACCCGCTCGTCCACCCTTACGTCGTTCCCGACGGCACGATCTGGCTTCGGCCCGGCCAGACTGCGCGCCTCACGCTGCTGATGCTGCCGGTCGGCCGGGTCCACCTCACGTCCGGGGTCCTGCCACGCAAACAGCTCACGCTGTCGGACGAGTGGACCTCGCCCGGGCTGCGGAGGCTGGTCCCGTCGGTGCGGGTCGGACCGGTCCTCGTCGACCCGGCCGAGATCCGCCTACCGCTCGTCACGCTGCTCGGCGACAAGCAGACCTTCACCCGGCGGACCGGGCCGCTCACCTGGCGGGACGACCCGATCGTCGCCGCCACCCAGACCGCGTACCTCCCGCGACTGCCGCACGAGGCGCAGGAAGGCTGGATCAGGGTCACGCCCACCGAACCAGGCAACGAGCCAGGCAACGAGCCAGGCAACGGACCGGGCAACGGACCGGGAGAGCCGTCATGACCGAGCCGACGCCTGCCACGTCAGGTAGCTCACGACCGTCACGACCCAGGACCCGACGGTCGGGACGGGCAGCCGAGCGGCATTCGTTCGTCGCCAGCCGGGTCGGTGAGTACGACGCCACCGCACTCGCGACCGCGATGTCCGACCGGCTCGCGGCCGAGGCGTCAGCCGCCGGCGTCCCGATGGAGCTGTTTCCCTCTGGCGACGAACGCCGGTGGGTGCCGATCGGCCCGTCCGTGACCCGCGCGTTCTCGTGGTTCTTCGCGCCGTCGTTCCCCCGCGCCACCGGCCGGGTCCGCGATGTCGCGGTGAGCGGCGACGGCCGCCGGGCCTATGCCGCGACCGCGAAGGGTGGGGTCTGGTACACCGACGACGGTGGCGCCACCTGGTCGCCCGTGGGTGGCTGGGCTGCCAGGTCGGCGGTGGCCGGCGGTGTCCACAACGCGCAGTCCTGCGGCGCGCTGCTCGTCGCGTTCGCCGATCCGCCGGGCCCTGACCCCAAGGCCGACGCCGCACGGGACTTCGTCCTGGTCGGCACCGGTGAGCTGCAGGGCTTCGGCCGACCACCCGCCAGGCCCGCGCTCGCCGGGCGGGGTGTCCTCGCGGCGTTGGGGCCGGCGACCAAGCCCGGCAACGACCCCACCTGGGAGCCCGAGGCCGGGAGCGGTGTCTTCGAAGGCCTCGGCATCTTCGAGCTGGCGCGGGACCCGGCGGCGACCCCCGGCAAGGCGACGAGTCCCGGCGTCGACCGCGTCGCGGCGGGCACCAGCGCGGGCCTGTTCCTCGGCACCCGGCGCCCCGCGGCGGCGCCGCACAACGGGGAGTTCACCTGGACGGCGAAGCCCGCTCTCGGCACCTTCATGGGCCTTCCCGCCGGACGGCAGCCGATCGTCACCGAGGTGCTCTGGATCGCCCGCGGCGGCAATCCAGACGGCCGGATCCTCGTGGCGGTCGCGCTCGGACTCGAGACGCCCGCGCGGGCCGGCGTCGCACCGCCCGGCAGCGGGGTGGCCTACACCGACGACCTGGGCACGACGTTCCACTGGGTGTCGGGTCTCGACCCGACCGCGTCCGGGGCGGTTCCCATGGTCGGGCGGATGAGCTTCGCGAACCCCGAGGCGGACCGGGTCTATGTGCTCGGCGACCGCCAACCCGCCGCGCCGACGGCCACGGTCGCCACCGTCTGGCGGATCGAGACCGCGGCCGCGGCCGCCCCGTCGGCCGACCTGATCGCCGGCGTGCCCGTCGTGTGGGTGGGCAACTCGCTCGGCAAGAAACAGCGCGACTACGACCAGGCCATCGCGGTCGACGTGGTGGGCGGCGTGGACCGGGTCTATCTCGGCGGCAACACCGGTCCTGGCGGAGCGTCGCTGTGGTGCCTCGACGTCAGCGTCGGACCGGCGTTGGTGCCGACCGCCGGAGTCTCCCGCACGGGTTCGCCACCAGCCGGTGACGGTGCGGCCACGGGTGGACACATCGGCGGCAGCATCCACCCCGACGTCCACATGATCCGGCTCGCCGGCACCCATCCGAACCGTCAGGTCTGGGTCGCTACCGACGGCGGCGTCTTCGTGTCGACCCAGGCCGGTCGCGCCCACACGTTCGCCCCCCGGGCGACGGGCATGGCCGCATTGGAGGTCAACTTCATCGCCGCCCACCCGACGTCGAGCCACTTCGCCGCCATCGGTACGCAGGACAACGGTCGGCAGTCCCGGGTCGGCGACCAGGTGTGGCACGACACCATGGATGGTGACGGTGGCGGCATCGTGATCCACCCGAACGAGTCGCAGGTCATCGTCTCGCAGGCGTTCTTCGCGGCATGGGACTGCGATCCGCTCGCCGGTTTCGTGAACCCCCTCACCCAGGGAGCGTTCGTCGACCCCACCAGCGATCGGGAGAGCGAGGCGTCAGCCTTCTACTCCGGTGCCGCGGCGGTCCGGCACAGCCCCACGTCCGCCCGGATCGCGCTCGGAACCAACCGGGTCTGGCTCACCTCCGATCTCGGCGTCGCCGCGCAGAACACCTGGAACGTCCTGCCCTATCCCGGTGGACCGCTGACCAACCCACGAGCGGGCGGGAGCGACCCACCGGCCAGCCGCAACGTCGGCATCCCGGCAGGTACACCGCTGCCCGTGGTCAGCGGCGGCAAGGGACCGCTCGGCGAGGTGGTCACCATGAAGTGGGTCTCGTCGACCACGATCCTCGTCCTCTTCGCGAACGGGCTGGTGCGCTGGACCGAGGACCCGGTCACCCACCAGTGGACCTCGCGGCTCCTGGTCGCACCGAGCAACGTCACCTTGACACCGCCAGTCATCGACGCCCCGGACCCGGCCGTCAGCATGCTGAGCGACGTCGCGCCCGTGCCTGGTACGGACGACTTCTACCTCGCCACGACCGGCACCCTGGCGAACGCCGCCGACACCTGTCTGTACTTCCACGACGCGAGCAGCCGGTTCTTCGCCACGTCGCTGCGTACCCAACTGGCCGCTCTGGATCCGGCGTACGCGGTGGTCGTCGATCCGGTGGAGGTCTCCGAGGTCTATGTCGGCACCGTGACCGGCGTATGGAAGGGGGTGCGCGGCGCGGGTCCGCCAGCACCCGGCGCACCCTGGCCGCACACCTGGGCAACCGACATCAACGGACTCCCCCAGGTGGCGGTGCAGGATCTCAACATCTGGGTCGACCCGGACGGCTCCGCCGACAGCCCACGGCTGCTGCGAGCCGCTACGCAGTCGCGGGGCGTCTGGGAGCGCGACCTGCGAGCCGCACCGGACCCGAAGCGTACGTACCTGCGGGTGCACGCCCGCGACGACCGGCGGCGGCTGCCGACGCCGATGAAGAATCCCCGGGTCAAGCCGGGCCGGCCGGACGTCGTGCCGTTCGCGAGCCGGGACATCATGATCCGGCCGCGAGCGAAACCCGCCACGGCGCCACGGTGGCCGCTCTCGCCAGGTGCGTCCATGAACTTCGGCAACGCACCCGCGTACCAGCTGTGGACGTTCCAGACCGCGTTCCGCTGGCTCTATCCCTCTGTGCACGCCGACGGCCAGTGGCCGGGGACCTTCAGTGCTCTCCTGGAGCTCCACCGCAGCACCGCGCCCGCCCTCGGCCCGGTCGAACCAACGATCAACAAGGCGTTGTGGGACGCCGTGGTCGGCGGCACGCACCTCGACACCGCCGGAGCCGTCACCAGCAGCGCGTCCGACCCCCTCGCCGTGTACCGGCCGGCGTGGCAGACGCCGCTCGCGATGGACGCGGTCGCCACCGAGATCGACCTGCTGGAGAACGTCATTCCGCCGAAGGTGGTGAACGACGTCTTCCACGTGTTCGCAGAACCCAGCACGGTCGATGTCCTCATCCACCACCGCGACACCGAGCCGGTGCCCGCCGGCAACGCGTTCGCCATGCTGCTCTGGCGTTCCGGCCCCTCCCGGTCGGCGCTGTTGGCGACCGACGTCTCGCCGATCCCCGCCTACGTGGACGGGGTCCTGAGCGGCGGGCCCGTTCCGCCCGCTCCGACCGGGTGGAACCGCGCCGAGACTCCCGGCGGCTCACCGAAGCTTCCGTTGCCGGTGCCGCTGGACGCCCGACTGCCGCGCGCGGTGCCGATCGACGTGGACCTGTCCAGCCCCGGTATTCCGGCCAACCACTTCGTGCTCTTCCTCGCGGTGGCCGGATCCAGCATTGATCCTTGCGGCGAGGCGCCCGTCGGCCTACCGGCGGTGCCCAGGCCCGCCGACCTGGTCAGGGGTTGGCCGTACGCCGCCCTGCGACTGGTCAAGGTCTCCGCTCGTCCCTGAGCCGCGCGCGAAGTTCGGCGAAACGCTGGGACTGCCGCCGGACCCCCGCGTGGCGATCGAGAATGACTCTGAGACGGGCGTGCGCGCCCCCGACAGGGGGCGGCTCCTGGCGTACGCTCGTAGACGACGCAGCATGAATCAGCGTGGAATCAACGGGGTCCGAATGCGGTGAGCGGATTGCGTAAACCGCATGGAATCGCCCTTCATCGTGGATTTGTACTTGGTGAAATAGGCGCATGCCGACATTGGCAACAGATGCGGCCGACAGCCTGACTCGGGAGCTGGGTGGCCTTCCGGTCGAGGTGACGAGCTTCGTTGGCCGCCGGGAGGCGGCAGCCGGGGTGAAGCACGCACTGGCGCGGTCGCGGCTGGTGACGCTCACCGGCGTCGGCGGTGTGGGCAAGTCACGGCTGGCGTTGCGGGTGGGGCGCAACCTGCGACGTGCGTTCACCGACGGGGTGTGCTGGGTGGACCTGGCGAAGCTGCAGAACCCGGGGATGGTCGATCGTGCGGTTGCGGCCGCCCTGGGCCTGCGGGACCAGTCAGCACGTACGTACGAGACCGTGCTCGCGCACTATCTGGCCGACAAGACCATCCTTTTGATCCTGGACAACTGCGAACACGTGCTCGGCCCCTCCGCCAACCTGTGCGCCACTTTGCTTTCCACCGCGCCGGGCCTGCGGGTGTTGGCGACAAGCCGGGAGCCGCTCGGAATCGAGGGCGAGCACATCTGGCCCGTTGCACCGCTTTCCCTGTCAGAGGTGGCCGAGTCGGCTCGGGGGATCGACAAACCGACACGATCAGAGCACGGCCCGTCGGCGCTGAGCGGAGCGGATCGAAGTGTGGTGTCCACATACTCGGAGGCGGTGCAACTGTTCGAGGATCGAGTCAGATCCGTCTTGCCTGGCTTCGTCGTGGACCGGGCCAACGAACGTGTGGTGAGTCGCCTGTGCCAACGGTTGGACGGTGTGCCGCTCGCCATCGAACTAGCCGCCGTGCGGATGCGCGCGTTGGCGCCGGAGCAGATCCTTGCTCGGCTGGAGGACCGATTCCGACTGTTGACCGGCGGGAGTCGTGCCGCATTGCCGCGGCATCAGACGCTGCGGGCGACGGTGGACTGGAGCTTTGACCTGTGCTCGGAGTCCGCGCGGGAGCTGTGGGCTCGATGCTCGGTGTTTGTCGGCGGGTTCGACCTGGCGGCCGCGGAAGCTGTGTGTGCCGACGATCAGCGTTCCGCCGCCGAAGTGCTGGACGGGATCGCCGGCCTGGTCGACAAGTCCATCGTCATCCGGGACCAGCGGGGCACGTTGGCGAGATACCGGATGCTGGACACGATCCGGCACTACGGCCTCGAGCGACTGGCCGAACGCGGCGAGCGAGCCGCGCTTCTGCGGCGGCACCGGGACTACTTCCTACGGCTAGCCGAGGCCTCCGACGCGGAGTCGTGCGGCTCGGGACAGCTGGAGTGGCTACAGCGCCTGCGGTGGGAACGTGCGAACTTCTGGCAAGCCTTGGACTACTGCTGCAGCACCCCAGGTGAAGGACGAACAGGTCTACGAATGGGTGCAGCGCTCTGGTTCTACTGGGTCGGTTGTGGGTTCGTGCGGGACGGGGGTTACTGGCTCGACCGAATCCTGGCCCTCGACACGAGCCCGACGAAGGAGCGCGCCAGGGCAATGTGGCGGGCCGGCTGGATCGGATACCTGCAAGGCGACAACGAGGCAAGTCTGGCCCATCTCGAGGAGAGTCTTTCTCTCTCGCGCGCGTTGGGCGACGAGGCCGAGACGACCTACGCCATGCAGTTCCTCGGCGAGGCGGAAACGTTCGACAACAACGTGGTCCGCGGTGAGGTGTTGCTGGACGAGGCACTGGACCGCCAGCGCAGCTCCGACCGCTGGACCGCTCCTGGTCTCCTGGTCTTCGCACAACGAGCCTGGGTTGCCGCACACGTAGACATTGAGTACGCGGTGGCGCTTCTGTCCGAGGGTCGTGCCGTTTGCGTCGCGTTGGACGAGCGCTGGACACGCTCGTGGATCGACTGGCACCTCGGCGCCATCCTGTGGATAGGCGGCAGGCATCAGGAATCGGCTGTCCACCTGCGAAAGTCACTCCGCACCAAGCGGGAGTTCGAGGATCCGCTGGGCTTCCCCTTCGTCATCGAGCTTCTGGCCCTCGTGTCCTCATCGGAGGGAGATGCCGAACGCGCCGGTGTGCTGCTCGGGGCGGCGGAGAGGATGTGGCAACTCATCGGCAGACCGCTGGCAGGCATCAGGGTTCTGCTCGCGGGAAGCGAGACGTGCAGGACGCGTAGCCGGAATGCCCTCGGAGACCAGGCATTCGAAGCCGCGATCCACAAGGGGCGGTCGATGTCACAGACGGATGCGATTGCCTACGCCCTCGGCGAGAAGGCGACACCGACCGCCACCGAGCCAACAGGTGCGCCCCCACCCCAAGCCGGCCTGACCAGGCGGGAGCAGGAGGTCGCCGACCTCATCGCACGAGGCCAGTCCAACAAGGAAATCGCCAACACCCTGGTGATCTCGCAGCGTACGGCCGAGACCCATGTCGAGAACATCCTCATGAAACTGGGACTCAGATCCCGCACGCAGGTCGTGACATGGCTGACCAGACGCCACCGATGACCCCGGAGAAGCGCGCACTTCGGGCGTCCCGGTTCAAACTGCGCGAGGTTCAGCGGTACGCAGGCTTCCCCAGGTCGGCAGGCGGCGACAGTTTCGGCAGGATGGTGCGATGGCAGAGGCGGATCGACGTGATCTCGGTCGGGTGTTCAACGAGGTGCCGGAACTCTACGACCGAGTTCGACCGAGCTACCCCGACGAACTGTTCGCGGACCTCGTCACTATCACCGGCATGGACAAACGGTCGTCGGTGCTCGAGGTGGGCTGCGGTACCGGCCAGGCGACGCGCTCGCTGGCGGCGCTCGGGTGCTCAGTGACCGCCGTCGAGCCGGGCGCGGGAATGGCCGCACTCGCTCGCCAACGGCTCGCTACGTTCGGCAACGTCGACGTCGAGACGTCGACGTTTGAGACGTGGGACGACGACGGTCGACGCTTCGACGTCATGGTGGCTGCGTCGGCGTGGCATTGGGTCGACCCGTCGATTGGCTGGCGCCGAGCGCACGACGTGCTCTACCCCGGTGGTTGGATGGCGCTGCTCGGCAACGTCGTTGTCCGCCGGCCGGGAGAGCCGGAGGTGTACGCCGAGACCGCCGATCTCCACGAGCGGTTCTCCCCCGGGAACCCCGGCTGGGGTCATCCGCCACTCGAGGGCGACGTGCGCACAACCGACGAGGGTTGGGGACTGGTCGACGATCCCGGCGGCTTGTTCGGCCCCACGATCGTGCGGTGGTACCCGACCGTTCAGTGGTTCAACGGCGACGGCTTTGCCGATCTCCTTCGCTCGACGTCGCTGTACCGCAGGCTCGACCGCGACGTCCGTGAGCCCCTGCTCGACGCCATCGCAGAACGCATCCGCACGCGGATCGGCGACCGAGTGTCACGCCGTTACCTGAGCGTCCTTCGTGTCGGACAGCGCGCCGAGTGACCAAGAGGTGAAGGCTACGTCGTAGAGGGTCTCTTCCGGCATCGGCAACTGTCCGGCGCTGGAGGAACCGGTAGCGGTGTCGCGTGGACAAGCCGCTCGAGACCGATGAGTTTCCGTCTCGCCATCGGTCACCACACCGACACTGCACGCCCTGCGGAAGGAACGGAAAAGAACGATGTCAAGCCTCATGGTGGACTTCATCATCTCCCTCGACGGTTACGCGTCCGCGGACGGTTGGCCCGGCTACTGGGGCATGGAGGGGCCTGAGCATCTGGCGTGGATCAACGAAAGCGCCGAAAGCGAGCACACCGCCCTCATGGGTGCGACGACGTACCGGCTGATGTCCGGGTTCGCCGCCGAGATGGCCGACGATCCCGGCTTTGCCGCATTGACCGCGCTGCCCAAGGTGGTGTTCTCCTCCACCTTGAAGGCACCACTGTCGTGGGCCAACACGGAGTTGGTCGACGGGGACCCCGTCGAAGCCGTGCAGGACATGAAGCGGCGCGACTCCCGACCGCTGCGCACCTTGGGCAGCCTCACCTTGTGCCGGTCGCTGCTCGAGGCCGGCGTGGTGGACCGCTTCCGTGTGGTCGTCTTCCCTGTCATCACGGGCGCCACCGGGAAGGAGCGCATCTTCGACGGGTACCGCGACATCGCACTCGACTTGGTTGACAGCCGCACGTTTGACGGCCGGCTCCAGTTGCTCGAGTACGTTCCCACGGTGCTCGACGGGCCGCCTGGCGTCGGCGGCTGAACTGGCCTTCCGGCGGCGGTCAGCGCACGCGGTGAGAAAGTTGTTTGTCAGGGTTCGCCGGGCGTTGCTACGGTGCTGGCGTCAGGTGTGGAAGGGGGTGACGATCATGTCCGATCGAGTGACAGCGTCGCCCGAGAGCCGCCACCAGCCCTGATAGAGAGCCTTGGGCCTCGCTGCTGACATCACAGCGGAGGCTCCTGATGCATCTTTCCCTTCTGTTTCGCCTGCGCCGTTTCCTGGCCGGACAGCGGTCGAGGCTTGCTCTGTTCATCGCGTTGTTGCTGGCGTCGGCGCTCCTCGCCGTCGCGGTCCCGCTGGCATTTCAGCGGGTCGTCGACGATGGACTGGCGGTGGGCGCCACAACGGTCGCGATGACGTGGACCGGCGTAGCGCTCGCACTCGGCATGATCGCCACCGGGGCGGGCGCCGTCGCGAACGCCTGGGGCGCCGAGGTCGGTACCAGGATGTCCGAGGCGCTGCGGTTGGCGCTGTTCGACCAGATCACCGCCCAGCCGTACGCGTTCCATGCCCAGTCCAAGGCGGGCGCCGTGGTTTCCCGGCTGACGCGCAGCCCTTCAGCGGCCAACAACCTGATCCAGTCGATCTTCGGCGCGTTGGTCGGTCAGGGAGTGCTGTTGGTCCTGGCTGTGGTCACGTTGGGCAGTATCAACGTGAGTGCGGTCGTTGTCGTCCTGGCGATGGTGCCGCTGTTCTTGATCCCGTTCCGGGTGTTCACCCATCGCCTGTTTGCGGCCGGGCGCGACCAGACCGCCGCCACCAGCGAGGTCGAGCACTTCCTCACCGAACGACTCAACGTGGAAGGTGCCGTCTCCAGGCACCTGCTCCATTCACACCCCGCCGAATCCGCGGAATTCGCCGCCCGGGCAGCAAAGATCACGGCCGCCGTGATTCGGCGTAACAACAACTTCTACGGATCCCAGTTCTTCACCTCCGCCCTTGCCGCTCTGGGCGTGGCCGGCGCCTACGCTGCCGGCGCGCTGCAGGGTGCCTCGGTGGGACAGGTCGTCGCGATGGCCGGCCTGGTGAAGTTGATCTACGACCCGCTCGTGCAGATCAGCATCCAAGGGCTCAGCCTGAGTGGCGGCATCATCGAACTGGAGAAGATCTTCGCGGTACTGGACATGCCGGTCCACCAGCCGGCAGGTCAGCAGAGGCTCGACACGTCGGCGCGACGGCTCACGTTCGAGCACGTGTGGTTCCGGCATCCGGCGCCCGGAACAGCGACCCTGCCTGACCTCGCCGCGGAGACTCCCACCGTCGGCGAACACGACTGGGCGGTCGCCGACCTCACCTTCTCGCTCAGACCTGGGAGTACCACGGCTCTGGTCGGACCCAGCGGAGCCGGCAAAACCACCACGGCACTGCTCGCCGTCGGGGTGCACCAGCCGACCCGAGGTCGCATCATGATCAACGACCTCGACCTGGCCGAGCTGTCGCCGACCTCGCGGCACCGGGCCATCGGCATGGTGACCCAGGACGTCTTCGTGCTCCACGCCAGCCTCCGCGACAACCTCACGGTCGCCCGGCCCGGGGCGACCGACCGCCACCTCAAGGAGGCCCTGCGTCGCGCCCAGCTCGCCGCCCTCATCGAGACCCTCCCGCAGGGACTCGACACCACGGTCGGTGATCGCGGCTTCCGGCTGTCCGGCGGAGAACGTCAACGCCTCAGCCTCGCCCGGCTCTTCCTCGCCGATCCGGCCATCGTGATCCTGGACGAAGCAACCGCTCACCTGGACACACTGACCGAAGCCGCGCTCCACAACGCGATGACCCACCACCTGGCCGGGCGTACCATGTTGATCATCGCCCACCGGCAGAGCACGATCGAGAACGCCGACCAGACCATCCATCTCGACAAGGGCCGGGTCGTCGCTCCGTTCGCCGTCTGACGGCTGGCGATCCTGGTCGACGGGGCCCGCAGGGGCGAAGGCGGCCCTTGGTGCACAGGGAAAGCTAAGGGGTGTCGAGACAGACGAGAACGTCCACGGCGACCGGATCGGGGCCGTCGTTCTTCACCGTCAGACCACGCGGTCCGTCGGCGACGAGCGCCGCGAGCACATGGGGATTGGCCACGAGGAGCGTTCCGTCGACGACGATCGGGTCGCCGCTCGTCGTCCCGTGGCTCGGAGTCACGGTGACGGTCGCGGCGGAGCCCTGCCCCGAACCACCGCTGGTTGTCGCCCTCAGCGCCAGCAACGCGACCGTGCCACCGTCGGGCAACAGCGGGACCTCCACCTCGTCGGCTCCCCCGGCAGCCTCGAGCGAGCTCGACGCGAAGGTGTACGAGTCCGGAGCCAGGCTCGCACCGAGCGGCATCGTGGGCCCGCCCTGCACCTTGACCGACGCGGTCACGGAGACGTCGACCATGGGGACCTCCTCGAGACTGTCCTGCTTTCGTGCGTCCACAATGCGCCGGCGCCGTCAAAGCGGTGTCACCGCCGCGTCACCGAGCCCGTGACGCGGGTGTGACGAGCAGGTGACGGCGCTCGGGCACCGTGAGGAGTCGAGGCGATCATCGTCGAAGGAGCCTGCGATGCCTGCAGCACTCACCTACCCGGGCGTGTACGTCCAGGAGATCCCCAGTGGTAGCCGCGCCATCACCGGCGTCGCGACGTCGATCGTCGCATTCGTCGGGCGGGCCGCGCGAGGGCCGGTGGACGAACCGGTGTCGATCGCTTCCTTCGCGGAGTTCGAGCGCGTCTTCGGAGGCCTCTGGCGCGAGAGTGGACTCGGCTACGCGGTCCGCGACTACTACCTGAACGGCGGTAGCAGTGCACTCGTGGTCCGGCTCGCCGGTGGCGCCACCAGCGCCGAGCTCGACGTCGACCGCCTGGCACTCACGGCGTCCGGGCCGGGCTCCTGGGGCAACGTGCTCGAGGTGGACGTGACCCATCCGTCCCCCGGTGACGCGGCCGAGGTCGCGGCCGCACAGGGCGTGGACGCCAACGACCTGTTCCACCTGACCCTCCGTGAGGGGCCGGCAGAGTCCCCACGGCTGCGCGAGGACTTCCTCAACCTCACCGTGGTCGAGGGCCCGCGCCGGGTGGACCTCGTGCTGCGGGCCTCGCAGCTCGTCTCGACCGCGGGAGCGCTGCCCGCCGACCGGCCGGCCGCGGGCAGCTACGAGGTCGCGACCACAGCTCAGGGCGACGACGGTGCGGCTCTCCAGGCCGACGACTACGACGACGGTACGACGTTCGCGAGCGGGAAGAAGGGCCTCTTCGCGTTGGCGAAGACCGACCTGTTCACCCTGCTGTGCCTGCCGCCGTCGAGTCCGGCGGGAGACCTGCCGGACGCCCTGTGGGCCACGGCCCTGTCGTTCTGCCGGGACCGTCGCGCGTTCCTCCTTGTGGACCCACCCGGTACGGCGACACACACAACGGTGGAGGCCTGGCTCGCCGCCCGAGGCCTCTCGGGGGAGATGGCCCGCAACGGTGCTCTGTACTTCCCACGCATCCGCCGCCCCGATCCCCTACGCGACGGCGCGGTCGGCGAGTTCGTCCCCTGTGGCGCGGTCGCCGGTGTGATGGCGCGGACGGACGCCTCCCGGGGCGTCTGGAAGGCGCCGGCGGGCATCGACGCCGGCCTCGCGGGGGTCAGTGGGCTGACGGTGAACCTGGCCGACTCCGAGAACGGCGCACTGAACCCGAAGGGCATCAACTGCCTGCGGACGTTCCGTGGCGTCGGCTCCGTGGTGTGGGGAGCGCGGACCCTACGCGGCGCGGACATCCTGTCCGACGAGTACAAGTACGTGCCCGTGCGACGGCTGGCGCTGTTCCTGGAGGAGAGTCTCTACCGCGGCTCGCAGTGGGTGGTGTTCGAACCGAACGACGAACCCCTGTGGTCGCAGGTCCGCACCACGCTCGGCGCGTTCATGCAGGACCTGTTCCGGCAGGGCGCGTTCCAGGGTCGCACGCCGCGCGAGGCGTACTTCGTCAGGTGCGACGGGGAAACCACCACGCAGTACGACATCGACCGCGGGATCGTCAACATCCTCGTCGGCTTCGCACCGCTCAAGCCGGCCGAGTTCGTGGTCATCGGCATCCAGCAGAAGACCACCAGCGCGTCGGCCTGAGCGGCACGCGGAAAGGAGGGGCGACATGGCCGAGTTCACGGTGAACGCGACCCGCTTCGACCCGTACAAGAACTTCAAGTTCCGGGTGAAGTGGGACGGCCGGTACGTCGCCGGCATCAGCAAGGTGGGTGCCCTCAAGCGGACGACCGAGGTCGTGGCCCACCGGCACGGCGGTGACCCCAGCAGCAGTCGCAAGTCACCCGGTCGTTCGGAGTTCGAGGCGATCATGCTCGAACGCGGTGTGACCCACGACCAGGACTTCGAGCAGTGGTCGAACAAGGTGTGGAACTTCGGCTCCGGGCTCGGAGCCGAGACCTCGCTGAAGGACTTCCGCAAGGACATCATCATCGAGGTCTACAACGAGGCGGGCCAGCTGGCCCTTGCGTACAAGGTGTTCCGCTGCTGGGTCTCGGAGTTCCAGTCCCTGCCGGAGCTGGACGCCAACGCCAACGCCGTCGCGATCCAGAGCCTCAAGCTGGAGAACGAGGGATGGGAACGCGACTACGCGGTCACCGAGCCGACCGAACCGTCGTTCGTCGAGCCCTGACCTCTCGGCACCTTGACCGGAAGGACGGCACATGGGCGCTCTCCGCGATCCCGGGCGGTTGCTCGTCGCGTGGGAGGACGCCGCCGGTGCGCCGCCGGTTGCCCGCGGCACGGTCCTCGTCCACCGGGCCGGGCTGGTCGACGACGTCGACACCGCCCTCGACCTCCCGATCGGGGCGGTCGCGTCGCTGGCCGCCCGGCTCTACGCCGAGGAGTTCGGTGCTGTGGTTTCGGGGATCCTGACGTGTCACAGCTGTGAGCAGCGGCTCGACGTGGAGCTACCGATGGACTCCGTCGTCGCCGCGTCCCAGGACGAGTCCGTGGGCGCGGAGTCCGCGGTCGCACTCTCCGGCGGCCGCAGGCTGCTGGTCCGCGCACCGACGACGAGGGACCTGGTCGCCGCCGGCGGTTCACACGACCCCGCGCGGGAGCTCCTGAACCGCTGTGTCCGCGCCGAGGACAACGCCCCGGTCGATGCCGACGGCCTCGACGACGCCGCGCTGACGCTGGTGGACGCCGCGGCCGAGGAACTCGCCGGGTCCGCGGCGGTCGTCGTGCGTACGGCCTGCCCGTCCTGCGGCACCGAGGTGGCCGCGCCGTTGGACGTTGCCGCTCTCCTCTGGGACCGGGTGGCGTACGCCGCACCCGCCATCCTCGCTGAGGTCGCCGAGCTCGCCGCCGCGTTCGGATGGGCGGAGGCCGAGGTGCTCGCGCTCACACCGGTCCGACGTCGTACTTACCTCGAACTCGCCCGAGGAGGTGCCCGGTGAGCGGGTTCTTCGCGCGGATGGCAGCGCGAGCGTCCGGCCAGGAAGTGCCCGTCGCGGTGCGCCAGCCTCAGCCGTACGAGACAGCGACGGACCCAGGTACCGGCGGGCCGGGGCCGGCGCGAAGATGGCTCCCGAACGGAACACGGCACGCAGACGTGACGGAGCTACCCGCTTTCGTGCTGCCCGAGGTGCCGAGTGAGACCCGTGACCGTGCCATCGACCCACGGTTCCCGGACCGGCTGACGTCGAGTCAGCCCGCGAACGGCGTACCTTCGCACCCGTCCGCCCCGATCGACCGTGGGCGGGCGCGCCTCGGACCAGCCCACCCTCCGGCCGTCCTGCCCCTCCGGCGCACCACCACACCCGACGTCGCACCGCGTCCCGGGCCAGATTCGCCGGGCGGCTCGCACCCGTCCACGCCACTGATCGCCGCGGCCCGCCCGGACCGGGACCGACCCGGTGTCGATCCCTCCAGAGAGGCACCGGCCGGATCAGAACTGGACGGCCCACGGGAGCCGCTGGCTCAGGAGGCTTCGACCCCCACCACGCCCCCTCCGCGATCCGCCGGATCAACGCCCGCCGTCCAGCAGCCGCCCGGTTCGCGGCGTCGGCAGCAGCCTCGCGGAGCACCTGAGCCGTCCAGTCAGGCAGCTTCGGCGGCCACGTCGGGCGCGCCACTGTCGGCCGCGCGACGCGCCACGGGAAACACGCGTCCACCGGTACCCGATCTGGCGACTCTCCTGCGAACCCACGTCCTCCCGCACCTGGCTGACCGGGGTGCGGTGTCCCGCGACGAGATCGTGGTCGTCGACGACACCCCGAACGGCTCGCCGGCAAGACACCGCGACCCACCGGCGCCCGGGACCGTGAGCGTACGCACCGGACAGGTCCGCAGCCATAGGTCCGAGGCGTCCGGACCACGAGCCGATCGTGGCGCTCCGGCAGGAAGTGCAGCACCAGAGGTGAACGTCCACATCGACCGCCTCGTCGTGACCAGGGCACCGGCGCCCCCACCCACCCCCGCTCCGGTGCCGGCTCCAGCCCCACGGTCCGGGCGCACCCGGGTCGACCACGCCGGCTACCTCACCCGCCGCCGGGATCGCGGATGAGCAACTCATTGGCGATCGCTGCGGTCACCTCGGCCATCAGGTACGTCCTCGACCGGGCACTCGAACGTACGCATCCCGGGCAGGTCGGAGACGCGGCCGTGACGACGCTGCACCCATCCAAGCTGGTGACCACCGATCTCGCCGGAAGTGCGGGCATCAACGTGTACTGCTACCAGGGAACCCCCAACCACGCGTGGAACCTCACTGACCTGCCGACGCGACGCGGCGACGGCTCCACCGTCAAGCGCCCGATCGCCGCCCTCGACCTGCACTACCTCCTCACCTGCTACGGCGAGGAGACGCGGCTCGAACCGCAGCGGCTGCTCGGCCGGGTCGTCGGCGCCCTGGCCGCCACCTCCATGCTCACCCGGGGCGTCGTGACCGCCGCCCTGGATCTCTACAGCGGCGACGACACGGAGACACCGTTCCTCGGTGCGTCCGACCTCGCCGACGAGGTGGAGCTGGTCAAGCTCTCCCCGGCGACACTGTCGCTGGAGGAGATGTCCAACCTGTGGGGAATGCTGGACACGCCGTACCAGCTGTCGTTGACCTACCTCGCCACGGTGGTGCTGATCGCCGCGGACGTGACACCGAAGGTGGCGTTGCCGGTACGTCGGCGGGCTCTGACGGTGAGCCCTTCAGGGCCACCCCTGCTGGCGAGCGTCACGACCGACCCCGCGGACCAGGCGGCGGGGACCGGATCGACGGTCGTCGTCCGCGGCAGCCGCCTCCTCGGGCCTGGCGCGGGGGTCAGGATCGGCCCGGTGGCCCTCGCGCCACAGCCCGGAGCCACCGCGGACGAGGTGCGGGTTGTGGTCGCCGACACGGTGCCAGCGGGCGTACACGCGGTACAGGTGACCCACCGGTCCCCGGCCGGCCCGGCCGGAGCACCGTCCCGAGTCGTCGCAACCTCCAACGCCGTCCCTCTCGCCGTCCGCCCCTCCGTGAACGTGACGGGCATCGACGCCGACGCCGTAACCCTCGCGGTCAGCCCGCCACTGCAGGCCGGACAGCGTGCCACCGTGGTCCTCGGCCGGCTGTCAGGCGGTTCTCCGGAGGATCCCACCGACGTGACCCTTGTCCTGCCGCCGCTGCCCGAGGATGAGGCACCGCAGCCGTCGCTCGTCGTCCCCTCCGATGACATCCCGGAGGGTCGGTGGCTCGTGCGTCTCCAGGTGGACGGGGTCGACAGCCTGCCCGACCTCGTGGGTGAGACCTACGCCGCACCGTCCATCACGCTTCCGGCGCCATGACCGAGACCACCAGCGCCACGTGGGAGCAGGCCAACCGGGACGCTCTCGTCGCCGAGCTCGGCGTCCTGCGTGCGCTGCTCCGTCACCGCGCCGGGGAGGTCAACGGACCCGGACCTGACGAAGCGCGGGCGGCCGCAGCGTGCGCGCAGGAGCGGCTGCCGGGTCCGAGCGCCCTGGACCAGGTGGTGCAGGGTTTCGGCCTGACGACGTTCGAGCGGTCGGCTCTGCTGCTCGCGGCCGGGCCCGAACTCGTCGCGGCGACCGCTGACGAGATCGCGGCTGTCGGTGGTGACCCGCGGCCCACGTTCGCACTCGCACTGTCGACTCTCCCCGAGGCCTCCTGGGGCGCGATGACGCCGACCGCCCCGTTGCGGCGGTGGCAGTTGTTGCGGCTGCTCGACCCGACCTCGCTGACGCGTACGCCGCTGCTGGTGGCCGAACGGGTGCTCCACCACCTGGTCGGCGCGGGCTACCTCGATCCCGAGCTCGCCGCGGTCGCCCGGCCGGCAAGCACCGCGGTCGAGCTCGCCGACTCTCTCCGTGAGGCGGCCGACGCCGTCGCGGCAGCCTGGGCCGACGGCCGGCTGGTCGTGCTGAGCGGACCACAGCGGGCGAACCTCACCACCGTCGCGGCAGCGGCGGGTCAGGCGGCCGGTGGGCAACGGCTCTTCGTCGTGGCCGCCACGGACCTCCCGCGGGCACCAGCCGACCGGGACCACCTCCTGCGCCTGATGGAACGCGAGTCGGTACTGGCCGGCTGCGCGTGGGCAATCGATCTCGACGGTGCCCGAGCGGACGAGGTCGGCGGGCTCCTGCGGGCGCTTCCCAGCCTCGGCGTCCCCGCCGTGCTGCTGGCGACGGACGACACGACCGCCCCCGGTGGGGCCGTCCAGGTCAGTGTTCCCCGCCTCGGAGTCCAGGAGCGACACGCGATGCTGTCGGCCGCGTTGCGTCGGCGCCACGGCACGCGGCCCGGCCCGGACGACGCCGCGACGCTCGCCACCGCGGGCGTGTTCGACCTGGCCGTCGCCGACATCGAGGCGGCCGCTGAGGAGGTCGGGCGCGGGCGGCCACTCTGGGAGGCCTGCCGGACGCGGGCACGGAGCAGGTTCGAGGGGATGGCGCAGGTCGTCGAGCCCCGGGCCTGCTGGGACGACCTCGTGCTCCCCCCGGGTCGCCTCGACCAGTTGCGCGCGCTCGTCGGGGGCGTACGACACCGGGCTACGGTGCTCGATGACTGGGGCTTCGCCGACCGCTCGGCGCGCGGACTGGGGACCGCTGCACTGTTCGCCGGGCCCAGTGGCACCGGCAAGACGCTCGCGGCGGAGGTCGTCGCGGGTGCGCTGGGGCTGGACCTCGTGGTCGTCGATCTCAGCCAGGTCGTGAGCAAGTACATCGGCGAGACGGAGAAGAACCTGCGCAGGGTCTTCGACGCCGCCGAGGACAGTGCCGCCGTCCTCCTCTTCGACGAGGCGGACACGCTGTTCGGTAAGCGGACGGAGGTGCGGGACAGCCACGACCGCTACGCCAACCTCGAGGTCGGTTACCTGTTGCAGCGGATGGAGTCGTTCCGCGGCCTGGCGGTGCTCACGACCAACGCGAAGTCGGTTCTGGACCAGGCGTTCCTGCGGCGGCTCCGGGTGGTGGTGACGTTCCCGTACCCCGACCTCGCCGCCCGCGAGGCGATGTGGCGGCGGGCGTTCCCACCCCAGACGCCGACGTCCGGACTCGATCCGCGCAAGCTTGCGGGCGTCGACCTTCCAGGTGGCGGGATCGCGGCCGCCGCACTGACAGCGGCGTACCTGGGCGCTGACCGCGGCGAGGTCAACGCGGCCGACGTCGCCGCGGCGACCCGCTGGGAACTCGCGAAGACCGGCCGCACCGTCCCCGGCCGCTGAGGCTCCCTTGACCCATCAGGAGCTGGCGCCTGGACGGCTCCGGATGGGTGGCATGGCTGTCGCACTCGCTCCCTGCCCAGCCGCAGAACTTGCGTGGGACGCAACCGGCAGGGTCGCCCAGTCCTCTGCCGCGACCTCGGAGTCCGGACGGGTCACGGACGGGGGACTCACCGTCCAGCCGGTGATGGCCCGCAGGGATGCGTCGGTGGTGCCCCTGTCTGGATGCTCGTACAGCTGAGCCCAGGTCAGTGTTCGTCGGCTGGTCTGGCCGGTCATTCGCGCAACGTGGGCCAGGCTCTGCGAGCACAATGAGCAAGGGCTCCAGTTGATCTCCGCGGAGATTCCTCGGACGCTGCGGGCAAGCGTCGGATTGCGTTCGAGGAACTCCTCCAACTGTGCCTCGGCGTGGGTCGAGTTGCTGTGCTGCCTTGGATCATCACTCGTGTTGTACGTGACCAGATGACGAAGCCGCGATCCCGGCTCCGGCGGCGCCATGAGCCCACCACCGACGGACTTGTTTTGCGGCGCCTGTTGCCTTCGGGTCCGAGCACCATGGGGAATGACGGGCGGCAGTTCGATGTGCGTGGTCTGCAGGATGGGTTCTCCGCTCTCGTCGAGACGAATCGCTCCACCCTCGTCGCGGACCGCCGCCCGTACCTCCGAAGCTGCCTCCAACGGCACGTCGGTGTCCGCCAGTTCGAGCGTTACTCTCATGACCACGGCGCGAGGATGTTCGAAGAGCGAGGGAATCAGATCCACGAGTCGTTCGAAGGGGCTGGCGGCGGCGTGAACCTCGTAATGGCCGGTCTCGGTCGGACCACGAAGCTCAAGTCCGGTGAGCCCGCCCGGGTCGAGTTGCATGCGGATGCGGGCCAGGAGGGTGCCCACGTCGGCTGGTGTCATCGCTCTGGTCAGTTCAGCGCGGAGCATGGCCTGGGCCTGGCTCCTGGGATCACCCGAGCTCGCCGCGCCGGACGCTGGCTGTGTTCCGGCTGGTTCGGCAGCAGCACCACCGCCTGCGCCGGTCAACGCGGCGAGGGCGGCGGAGCCGAGGCGGACGGCCTGCTCGAACAGCCAGTCCAGCGCCTGGTCGATGAGCTGGCGGAGGCTCTGGATGATCTCGACGATCTTGTCGGGGACGTTGCCGATGCCGACCTGGTTGGCGAGGAAGCCGATGGCGATCGGGACGGCGTTGGCCAGGCCCTGTTCGATCATCTCCGCGCCAGGGACGATGTTGCCGGCGGCCACCTCGGCGAATGTCGTGACGTACTGGTTGACGATCTCGAGGATGTCCCGCAGGTACTCGATCGCGGACTGCACGGCATTGAAGAACGCGATGAAGCTGTTGACGATCGCCATGACGCCGGTCGGGTCGAGCATCGAGATCAGCCGCGCGGTGACGTTCTGGACGATCTCGGTGAGGATCCAGTCCCGCGCCATCCCGAGCAGGGTGTCCCAGAGGCCGCTCAACTGGTCGACGACGTACTCCCAGATCGCCGTCAGCCCGCGTTCCTGCACGTCCCGGATGAACGACCAAGCCCCGGTGAGCGTGTCGATCGCGCCGCGGACCATCGCGACGCGTTCCTCGCCGATGTGCTCGCCGAGCTTCTGCCAGAGCATCTCGACGCTGACGCCGAGTACGTCGAGGACGAGACCGAGGATGGACTGCAGCGACAGGTCGGTGGGGAGGGTGATGCCGAGCTGTCCGAGGCCGCGGAACAGCCAGTCGACCAGTCCCTGCAACAGGTACGACCCGATGTTGTCGAAGAAGCCGGTGAACCCGGCTTTGAGGGCCTCGAGCATGTGGACGAGGAACCCGACGGGGTCACGTTGGATGTCCTCGATGGCTCGCATCGCGTTGGCGATGATGCTGGCGAGCAGGTCGGACGGGAAGTTCATCAGCTGCAGGACGAGGGTGAGGACCACTTCGACCACGACGGTGACGAACTCCACGATCCGGGCGAGTGGGTCGCCGAACCGCTCGACCACGCGGACGAACGCTCCGATCGGGTCGAGCAGGTCGTCCAGTGAGAGCGTGTCCCAGATTCCGAGGAACGTGCTCGTGATGAGTTCGACGGAGATGCCGAGCCTGGTCATCTCGGTCTCGATGCGTTCGGCCGCCGATCCGATGACGCCGGACTCCGCGAGTTGGTCGTACGTCGCCTCGCCGCCCGGTAGGAGGGTGACGAATCCCTTGATGAGGTTCTCCGCCGTTCGCTCGACGACGTCGCCGGTGAAGGGGTTCTGCTCCAGGATCACGGTGAGCAGGTGGAAGCCGGGGATCTGGTGTGCGTACGTGGAGAGCCAGCCGAGCAAGGAGTGCTTGACAAGTTCGAGGACCTTGGCGATGACGGTGGTCGCGAAGTCGGCGATGCCACGGACGAGGTTGAACGCACGTGTGGCAAGGGATCCGAGGTTCGTCAGGAGGTCGGGGAGGTTCTCCGGCTGGATCGCCTCCCACGCATCGCTGAACAGTGCGCGCAGTGCGCTCAGCAGGGTGGCGAAGGTGGCGAACTGGGTGTCGAGCCAGTCGGCGGTCTCGTGGAGCGTGCCGCGTTCCTGCATCTGCGCCAGCACGTCCTCCTGCCCGATCAGCCGCAGGAAGTCGCCCAGGATGTCGACCGTGGCCGCCTCAACCGGCTGGTCCCGCAGCGGGTCGTGGTGCAACACCTTCCGGACGAGGTCCCAGATCGGAGCGATCTCCGGTGTCTGCAGGAGCGGTTCGACGACTCCGACCGCCGCGGTTCGGACGATCTCGATCACCCGTCCGACGATGGCCGCGACGAAGTTGCGGACGTCTGTCAAGATCGCGTTGACATAGCGGCGAACGATCGCCACGTTGCCGTCGATGCCCTCGGTGACGGACAGCTCGGCCCAGGCCGCGTCGATGTCCCTCCCGATGCGGGCGGTCGTGAGGTTGTGCTGGGCAAGGGATTCCGTCACGAGGTCGAACACGTCGCCGAGCACGTCGACGGCCGAGAGCACCTGACCGACGGCCGCGCCGAACGGGCCGTACGCCAACAGCTTCTCGACCAGTTGCTCGCGGCTGACCTGGACGGGTTCGTCGGTGATGGGGTCGCTGCCGGTGATCTGGGTGAGGAGGGTGTAGCCAGGAATCGACCGGGCCGCGGAGGTGACCCCGCGCAGGACGAAGTCCGGGATCCCGACCTCGGGGAGGGAGACGTCGGGCAGCGAGAAGTCGAAGTCCCGCATGAGGGTCGAGCGGTGGACGGTGAAGGCGTTCTGCTGGGCGACGTGGGTCGCCTCGTGCGCCATCAGCGACGCGTCCGACGCGGACTCGCCGGCGCGGAGGTAGATGGTCCCACCGGACGTGAATGCCCGGGCCTGCAGAGCGGCGGCCGCCGCGTCGACCTCCGGCCCCCGGCGGACGCGGACACTACTCAGATCCGTGCCCAGGTGCGGCTCGATCCGCGCTCGTACGCCCGGGTCCAGCGGCTGACCACCACCCGGCCGGGCGACGAGCGCCTCGACCGACCGCGGAACACCGGGTCCGCGGGCGGGCACCGGGCCATCTGTCGAGGCCGGTACGTCCGCGGGGCCGACCTGTCGCAGGACCTGCGCGGGCGTGGAGGTCGCGTGGCCCGGTGCCGCCGACGGGACGGCAGCGCCACGGCTCACCCGCGCCGCCACGGCGTCCGCCTGCCGTTCGAGCGGATCGCCGGGGCTGCTCACCGACAGCTTCGCCTGCACCGGCCAGGCAAGGGCGACTTCGCGGGGCGCAGGGGCGGGCAGCGCTGCGACATCGTGCCCGCCGTGTGCGCCGTTCGCGGGTTCGGGCTCGGATGCCGGTGCACGCGCCCGCTCGGCCGGCCGGTCGTGGGACCGGTCGGCCCGGCGGGTGCGGGTCGGCGTCAGCGCGGCCATCGGATGTTCGCCGCATTCATTCGGTGAGCCGGAACCACTGGACGAACGGGCCGCCGGTTACCGCGTCGTCGCTCGGCAGGAGGTACTCGGTGCGCCCGTTGCCGTCCAACGCCGTCACGACGTGGCCGTTGAGGTGAAGGTCGGGATCGCGTTCACCGACGATCGCCCAGCCGTCCAGGACGAATCGCCCGATGAGCGGACGCTCCCAGCCGGCACTGCGCCGTAGCCCGTCGAAGAGCCTCTCGACCAACCACTGCGCGGTCGCTCCGCTCGGCGTCCAGACGATGAGGTCGTTGTCGGCGTTCCACTCCGCGTCGAGTTCGATCGGCCGGAACCCGACCGGTTTCAGGTCGGGCCAGACCGACTCCAGCTCGCCGGGCAGCGGCCACGGGAGGTCCAGGACCACGCGGACGACGGGCTTGCCCCGAACGGAGTCCTGGGCGACGGGACCGTCGAGCCGAACCGTGATCCCTTCCGCCAGTTCGGCCGCCTTTATCACGTCGTCGTTCACGAACTCGCGGTTGCCGAGCAACTCGAGGCCGGCCACGTGCACGCCCGGGGCGTCGCCACGCCCGGAGGGCGGTCGTTGCGCGGTTACGATGACCGGAGCGCGGTCCGCGTCGTCGGCGACCCGGATCGTCAGCGAGTCGCTCGACGCACCGCCGGAGAACGACGGCTGCCACCACAACGCGACACCGCCGTCGTCGCCGGATCCCGCGGTGAGGCGGACCTCTCCCCCGGCACCCTCCAGTGTGTCCGGACTGGCCTCCCCCGGCTTGGCCGGCGCCACCAACGCGCCGTCCGTCGCCTCGGCGGTGACCTCGACACCCTTGACCGGGCCGCACGGGCTGTCGACGATCACGCGGACCGGCTCGGGCAGGACCTTGCGGTTCGGCGGGAGGTACTGCCCGTCCCCGCCCTGCAGCCGCAGTTCCACCGTGGTGGCGAGCTGGCCGAGCGCGTCCTGCACCGTCGTCGTGCCGGCGAAGCCGTCGCAGACCGGCGTCCACGCGACCTGCGACGCGACGCTGCGCCGCCCGGTGACGATCACCTGGACGCCGGTGCCGACGCCGTGGTCGTCCAGGCGCTGCATCACCAGTCGTTGCGTCGAAGCCGCGCCGGTCGCATTGCTCAGCGTCCACCGGACGGCGGCGACACCGTCCGGGCCGGTGGGTACGTCGCGCTGCGATCCGGATCCCGTAGCGTCGGCGACCGTCCCGCTCTGCGCCGTGAATCTCACCCGCGCACCGACGACCGGGAGCCCGCCGTTGCGGGCCACCACGCGGACCGGCTCCGGCAGGGGCGTACCCGGAAGGGACTCCTGCCCGTCGCCGCCCACCAGGTCGAGGGTTACGAGGTCGGTCAGGGACGGTGCGAACCTGCGGCAGTCCGACACCCGCGTCCAGCCGGACGACGTCCGTTCGACCACCGCGAGCGGTGCCACGTGGTGGACCGGACCGAGCGGCCGCGCCGGCACCGGGTCGCCGTCGGCGTCCGTCGGCCAGTCGAGCGTCCCGGACAGCGCGGTGAGGCCGTACGCGAGCCGCACCGTCCGCGCCGGAACCAGCCAGTAGTCACCGGTGCGGTAGGCGCCCCCGCCGTCGAACGCGACCCGGATCCCGCCCTCCAGGTCGTCCGGGCTGGTGTTCGCGACGCGTGTGGGTCCCTCCCACCGGCGGACGATCGGCGCGCGGCCCAGTGCGGCCCGGCTGGCCGGCGCGCCGTCGGTCCACACCACCGGGAGCCTCAGCCCGTCGGGAACGCCGACGGTGGCCAGGTGTCCGGGCAGGCCGCGCAACTGCCGGTCGGTGCTGGTCACCTCCACCGTGTCGCCTTCGCGGATCGACAACTCGTCGTCCCGGCCCACCCGGTCGAGGCGGAGTTCGGCGTCCATCCCGGTCGCGACCGTGGTCTCGATCGCGGTGAGTCCGGCCACGACGCTGCCGTTCTCTCGTGACCAGAGGTAGCGCGGCGTGCCGCCCTGCTCGTCGTGGATCTGGACGCGGTAGAGCTGGTTCTCCAGCCGCGTGTACCCGCCGGACGTCGTGATCCGGCACGGGTCCTCGTCGGGAGCCGCCTGCCGCAACGACGGCGTCATGGTGCCGCGGGTCACCTGGAGCCAGGTCGGGTCGTTCAGGTCGGAGCACTGCAGTGACCCCGAGATCTCGACGGCGCGGACCTGCCAGACCGTCCTGGCGCGCGTGGTCGTGTCCGGCCCGCCGAGCGCGGGCTCGCGCAGGGACGGTTCCTCGTCGGCGGTGACGTGGTGGGTCCACACGTCCAGGTAGAGCGCGTACCGCGCACCGGCGGTCGTGGACGGCTCGGACAGCCCGGCGGACGAGCCGATGGCGGCGAGGTACGGCTGGTCGGTGAGCGGGACCCCTGGACTCCCGGTCCCGCCCAGGCCGGCGTCGCACAGGATGCCGTCGACGTAGTAGCGGCCCGGCGTGATCCGCAGATCGGTCCAGGTCGTGCCGGATGGTGTGCCGCCGGCAGAGTCGACGATCCCGAACCCGGCGTCAGCGGCAGGACCGCCGGTGCGTCCCACGATGTCGCGGGTGCGGGTCTCGTCGTGGTACGCCGTGAGCTCGACCTGCTCGTTCCAGTCCGCGTCGAGAAGCACCCGCCCCTGCTGGAGCAGCACGGAGCGGTAACCCTCGCGCGGGTCGAAGGTCCAACGGCTGAAGTCACCCTGCATGTCCGCTCCCCAAGCTCCGCATCCGCGTTTCCGTTCTCCGCGCTCAGCTTCCGAAGATCCCGATCTCGACACCGACGGGCACGTACGGCACCAGCGCACGTGCGGCCGCCGTGGCGCGCAGTGGCCGGCGTAGGTGGTGGTGCACGCCCATCTCCGCCTCGCCCTCCCCGCCGGTACGGATCACCAACGGACAGGTGGCCGCCAACGCCAGGTACACCGGCGACCCCGGGTCACGCGCCGCATAGACGGGCGCGATCGCGGCGCCGCCAGGCTCGGCCGGCACACACCGGTACCGGCGTGGGGTCCGTGAGCCAGGTCCGGCGAAGGAGTAGCGCAGGCACCCGACCTGCCGGTGCTCGACGGTCACCGCGCCGTCGAAGACACAGCTCGACGCGTCCATCGACCGCACCTCCACGTCTCCGCGCACGGTGCACCCCTCGAACGACGCGTGCACGGCGGCGCCGCTGACCGCGGCGGCGCCGGCCAGCGCCATCGAGTCCCGGCGGGCGTGTGTCCGGGGCAGGAGCGACGGGGCAGCACCGTCGACCACGCTGTCGGTCATCGAGAGGACGGGAACCGGCGCCGTGAGCTCGATCCCGGACACGATGCCGCGCACGATCCGGACCTGGAGGTCGCCGTTCGTGCCGCCGTCCGCACCCTCGACCTGGATCCGGCCGGTGACAGTCGAATGTGCCACGGTCAGCGCACCCAGCCGACCGGGTTCGACCACCAGGTCGCCCTCGACGGCCAGGCCGTCCAGGACCAGGCTGCTGCCGGGTCCACCGGTGACCGTCAGCGAGCCGAGGACGTGCGGGCGCAGGCCGTCAGGTACGTACGCGCCGGGCGTGGGTGCGAGCACCTCACCGCTGCGCATGATCCGGGTCGGCCAGCTGGCCGCGACGAGGACCAGCCGGGTGGCGGGCGGGATGTCGACCCGCAGCGAATCGACGTACGACGCGCTGTCGCCGACCGAGACGACGTACGTGCCACCCGCGGGAGAACTGCCGTCGACCGCTGCCCACTCGTCGCGGACCCGGTCGAGCGCTTCGGTCAGGGAGCCGACCTCCACCATGGACGTGACCGCCCCGGCGCGGACCGACAACTGCCGGTCGGTGGCGGGCCGCCCGTCGTAGCGGTCCGCCGCCAGGAGGGCCTCGTGGCCGTCAGACCGGTCGTAGCTGCCGGCGCCCACGTCGGCCAGCCCGCCGTACGCGTAGCGGACGAAGACGTTCGCCGGTCGGATGACCTCGCCACCCTCGTAACAGGTCAGGTGTCCGGTCTGGGCGTCCACCATGACCGCACGGACGCCCGGCGTGGAGTCGACGTCCTCCAGCCCGCAGACCCGGATCCGGTCCGGGGGAAGGGCCGTGCCGGTGACACCGATGCGTACGCCGATCGGGAGCTGTGCGTCGTCCAGGTCTTCGCGGCGCGCGGCCTGGAGCAGAGAGAGGAGGCGGCGCGGTCGCAGCGGCACCGGCAGGTCGGCCTCCCCGGCCAGGTGCTCGATCCCTCCGGCAGCGTCGTCGCCCGCCGGTGCGGCGAACAACGGCACTTCCCGTCCGAGCGGATCGACCTTGAACCCGCTGCCGGATGCGCGGGCCTGCGACCATCCGCCGGCGGCGCCGGTGTCCGCGGCGAGGTCCGATGCGGTGCCCGATGCACCGACCTCATACACCTGGACGGGGTAGAGGAAAACGCCGATGTCGGGGATGCCGTACCTCCCTCGCCGGCTGGCGATCCGGCGCACCTCGGCGGTGTGCGGCAGCGGGTCCAGTCCGGGCGCGAGCGTCACCGTGCCGGCCTGGTCGAGGGCGAGCAGCTCGAGCCGCTGGGCGTCGCGGAGCGACGCGGTCGCGGGGCGTTCGAGGTGGACGTGGTTGACGTGGGTGGTCGCGGCGAGCAACCGGTAGAACTCCACCGCCCGGGCCGGCCAGCCGGTGACGTCGCGGGCGACCTGCTCGAGGACGGCAGCGGTGCCCTTGCGCCGCCGGTAGGCAACTGTGTTGGCGACTACCGAGCGACGGGTCGTGCCGGTGCCGAAGTCGGGCGGCACCTCGGCGAGACCCACCAGATCCGCGAGGTACGGCACCACCCACTCCGCGCAGGTCTCGACGAACCACGCGTCGTACAGGTCGCCCAGGTCGTTCTCGAGCAGGTCGAGCTCGGCCGCCACCGCTGTGAGCAGGGCGCGCAGGACTCCGCCCGCCTCGGCATCCCGCGCCACCACATGGGTCGGGAGCCGGCCCAGCAGGCGGGCGAGCGCGTCCTGCGCGTCGAGCGCACCGGACCCGTTCATTGGGCCATCACCCCGATCTCCACGCCCCCGGAGGAGAGGCCGAGCACCTGGGCGGGGAGCAGGTCGCCGTCCTCCCACCGGGCCGGCAGGGCGGACAGTACGTCGGCGGCGCTCGCGTCGGTCGGCAGCACCGGAACCGCGACGGACGGGTCCGCGCTCCCCGCGGGCAACGGCAACAGCCGTGGCATCGTGCAGGCGACGACGCCGGGTGTCGACCGCACGGTGACGAGGACGCCTGCCGCGGTCACGGGGGCGGCGAACGCTCGCAGCGCCGGCGCGAGCGTCCCGGCCAGCGCCTCGCGGACGGCCAGCTCGACCCCGGCCCGTCCGTACGCCGGGTCGTGCCTGATCTCGACCCGGATCCCGAACCAGCGCAGGTCTCCGTGCAGCAGTTCCAGCGGCGTGCCCGGATCGCGGGCGGCGGTGAGCGCGGTGCGGAGGTCCTCCACCAGACCTGCACTTGCCGGTGTCGCGGCCGTGCCGAGCAGGCTGACGGCGACGATCGTCGACCGGCCGTCCCACACGGCGTCGGCGCGTGCCGTTCCGACGCCGGCGAAGCCGCTGGCGAAGTCCTCGTGGTCGGCCACCGAGACGGCCCGGTCGAGGGTACGGATCCGCAGCGGCGCGTTCCGCCGGGCGTCCGCGAGCGTCTCCGGTGGTGCCCAGTCGTGGGCCGGTCCGGGATTCGTGACGCTCCGGATCCCGAACGGGCGGCGGGTGAGCAGGCTGAGTTGACCCGGCGTCGCCGCGCCGTCGGCTCCGATACCGACGCGGTACGTGGCAGTGACGTTCTCCGCGCCCGTCGACGCCCGAGCGCCGTGCGTACCGTCGCCGAGCACGAGCCGCACCGCGCCGTCCTCGCCGTGGCGGACGACGAACACCCGGTCGGAGCCGGTGGCGGTATCCAGCGACTCCACCTCGGTCCACGCCACGCCGTCGACCCGGAGCTCGAGGGTGCTGCGGGACCCTGCCGCGGTGGTCGCTCGGATGTACGTGAGCGGAGTACGGCGGGGCTGGAACTGTGCGAACGGCGCCCGGCCGTCTCCGCTGCCGAGCACCTGGCCGACGGTCTCGCCATGGGTCGCGTCGACGGTGTTGGCCAGCACCCGCAACGTCTGGGGATCGACCGCGGTCGAGAGCTCCCGGTCGAGGGTGACACGCATGACCGGTTCGCCGGCTGGGTCCGGGTCGTCGACCACCACACAGGCGAGCACGGTCGCCGCTTCGCAGATCGGCGGTGGGAGAGCAGCCGCCGCTGTCGCCGGTCCGGGTGCGGGGGCACCGGGCGGGTAACCGGTGACGAGCACCCTGCGGCCGGCCGGCAGCAGCGGGTCGGTGGCTTCCAGGTCCAGCTCGGGACCGCGGACGCCCTCCAGCCGTGGCGCCCGCGTCGCCGGCAGCAGTCGCGACTGGCAGTGCACCAGCGTCTCCCGCCGGCCGAAGGCCGTGAGGTTCTCGGTGAGGTCCACCCGGACCCGGGTGATCCGGCCGCTGAGGCCGTAGCGGCCAGTCCCGTCGGCGACCACCTGCTCGACGCGGTACAGCTCGCGGTAGTCCCTGCGTTCCAGCACCACCCAGGCAGCGTCCGCGATCCGGGTGTGGTCGCCGCCGACCAGCCGCGGGTGGTCGCCGTCCAGCTCCACCACGTCCGCGTCGCCGTGGTCGGTCAGGCCGTACTTCTCCCACTCGAGGACGCCGTCCGAGTCGGGGTCCGTGGTGCCGGGCACGCCGGTGTCGCCCGGCCCGCGCAGCAGGTTGGGGTCGGGCGCGTTCCAGCCGAACACGTTGGCACGTTCGGCGAACGCGAAGACCTGGACGTCCTCCTGCGCGACGAGCTCGGCGCTGCGCCGGTAGCCGATGCGGGGTCGCACCCGCACGAGAGTCCAGCCGGTCAGGCCGTCCGGGTCCTCGCTCGCGGTCTCGACGACGCGGAAGTCCCAGCGCTCATCGTCGTGCGGGACCCGCGCCGACTCACCCGCGCGGCCGTACCGTACGCGCTCCTGGCCCACCACCAGCACGGCGTCGCCGGGGCGGACACCGATGCCGGTGCCGCGCAGCCAGATCTCGGTGTCACCGAACTCGGGGACCTGCCGGCGCGTCGACGCTCCCGGTATCGCGTTCCACACCCGCCGCGCCGGAAGGTCCTGCGAGGTCTCGTACGTCTGCGGCAGCTGTCCCGCACCCGGCACGGTCTGCACGGGCGTACCACCCGGCACGTGCACCTCCACCGGTGCACCCGGCGCGTCCTCGACGGTGAAGGCCAGCTCCGCGGTCGCCGCGACGCCGGGCCGCAGCTCGTAACCGAGGGTGCGGGCCAGCTCGCGTACCGAGGAGAGCTCGGTCGCGGTGCGCAGGAAACCCTCCGCGGCGATACGTTCGGTGTAGAACGACACCACGTCGGCGACGTACGCCCACGCGTCCAGCACCGCGGCGGCGGGTTCATCTGTACCGTGCCGGGCGAGCGCACGCACCTCGGGCGGCTGGTTGTCGCCGGCCAACACCGCGCGCATCCGGAGCACCGAGGCCGAGTGCGGGGCGACCCGCCAGCTGAGCCCGGGCTGGCCGGGCGGGTTGTCCACGATCGGGGCCACCGGCGCCAGCGAGTCACACCCGCAGCCGCCGCCACACCCGCAACCGGCGTTCACGCTCGCCCCCGCAGCAGACAGGTGAACCGGCCGTTCTCCGGGTTGCTCGGGTCGGTGTCCGCCCGCAGCACCTCACGGGCCGCGGCATCGATCCGACCCCGAGCGACCTCGCCGGCCGGTGCGCGGCCCAACCGCCGGAACCGCAGGCCGGTGCCGTCGTCCCCGACGTCCACCCATGCGACCCCCGGCACCGCCATCGCGGTGGCGACGACGTCGCTCAGGAACAGCGACTGGCCGAACGTGAAGTTGTCGGGGTGGAAGAAGCCGCGGCGACCGTCGGGCAACCGACCGGCGGAGAACGCCCGTGCGAGTGCGGCGGCGATGTCCGCCCGCTGGTAGCCCGACGCCACGCACACGCCGAGCACGATCTCCAGGGGTACGTACACCGGCTGGGCAAGCTCCACGTCGACCCCCGCCATCCGGCGAACCTCCAGGACGGTCGAGATCGCTGCGGGCACCGCAGGGTCGCCAGCCCGGTCGGCTCTCGGGTCGACGGTGACCTCCTGGGCGTACCACGAACCGCTCCAACGGCGCCGGGCCACCGCACGCTGCACCGCCGGGTCGCGCATGGCCACCGCGGCGTAGTCGTCCGAGGTCACCGCGCGCAGCTGGGTGCGGAACGCGTGCGGTGCGAGTTCGCGGACCTCGGCGATCGGTTCGGGGTCGACACCGCCGACGGCTGGCAGCGGATTCGTCACGGTCACGCCGTCGGGCACGGTCGCGCCCGGGCGAGCCAGCAGCCGGGCCAGCGTTCCGGGTCCGACGTTGCCGGCCGTGCCACCGCCGAGCCGGTACGTCGCGGTCGGCGTCGTGCCGGCGACGGGACGACGGCCCGACACCCCGTCCCCGAACCTCAACCGGCTGGTCCCGTCGGACTCAGTCTCGACCACCACATCGGCCGCGAGCCGGCCGCTGGCCAGCAGGTCCGGACGGGGCAACCAGGTCCGGGAGCCGTCGTCCAGCTCCAGCTCGGCGACAGCCGTCCGCGGATCCGGCACCAGGGCCGCGGCCGCACTTGCCAGGACGACGGGCGACGGATCCGCCCAGGCCAGACCGATACGGCGTAGCCGCGGCCGGTAGGTCGCACCGACCGGGACCTGGGGAGGGTCGAGCCGCTCACCGGCAACGGTGCCGCCGTGGTCGGCGAGGACGACGTTCGCGAGGGCTACCGCCACGACCCGGGCGCTGCCGTCCTCGGCACGTTCGGCGACCGGCAGCGGAACGGGCAGAGCGTCCGCACCCGACCAGTGCAGCTCCAGCACCACCGACCGGTCCGACAGCGGATCCGTGTGCACGACCGGGTCCCGGTCCAGCAGAACCGCGTGCCGCCGGGTCGGGTCTCCGGTGAGCGCGGACCCGTCCGGGCCGAGCGGGGCAAGGACGAGAACGTCGCCCGCTCTCAGCTCGGGGTCGGCGTCGCCGGGTTCGCGCGCCACGAACGCCGAGGTCGCGCCGGCCGGCAGGCAGTGCTCCGGGTCGCCCCAGGAGTGCAGCCAGAGCTGGTTGCGGGCCGGGCGCAGGCGCACCGTCGCACATGTCTCGAACACGACTCCGCCGCTCCCCACCACATCGACGGCAGTCACCGGACCGGTCGCGGGCGGGCTCGACGGGTCGGGTGCGTCGGCGGCCGGTGTCCCGGCGGGGAGGACGACGTCCGCGGCACTGGTCAGGACCAGCCAGGTGCGCGCGCTGCAGCCGTCGTGCATCCGGTAGTCGAGCAGCCGCGCGTGCCGGCGTACCGACGTCCGCCGCCGGGCGGTGCCGAGGTACGCCTCGGCCGCGACCCCGTCCTGCCACGCGGCCAGCCGGTCCCCCATCGCCGCGAACAGCTCGACCAGCATCACGCCGGGGTCCGCCGGGTTGCGGTCGGTCCAGTCCGGCACCAGGGTGGCCACCCGGTCCAGCAGCCGGGTACGCAGGGCGTCGTAGTCGCGGGCGAGGTAGTCGAGCACCGGCGAGGTCACTTCGGCCGGCGGGCAGGTCAGGTCGATCCGGCAGTCGAGGTCGGACGGGCAGTCCACGGTGAACGTGAACGCGGCCTGGGCGAGCGGCTCGTCGAAGCCGTCGGGGACACCCACCCCGCCCGGCCCGAGCAGCTTCAACACGTAGGTCGACCAGTCACCGCTGGACGACGTACGGATGACCAGGACCCCTGCCCGCTCACCCGCCCCTGTCGTGCGTTCGACCAGCCTGCGGTCGGCGGGTGTCACGCCCGGGAGCGGGTCAACCGGTGCCGAGGACTCACCTCCGGCCACCGCGTCCGCCGGGTACGCCCACTCCACTCGGACCGGGTTGACCAGCGGGTCCGGGCGTACCCCACCGAGCACCAGCACCTCGTCGGCGCCCAGTCCTGCCGGCACCGGGCCGCGCAGCAGGCGGACCAGCAGGGTGCGCTGCCGAGGCGCACCCGCCACGAAACCAGGGGTTCCGGGGGCGTTGGCGAGCACCTCGATCGCGTCGATGCCGTCGAGGGCCGGCGTGCTGGTCCCCTCGACCAACGCCCGCCGGGCGTCGACGTCCACCGCGGTGGTCAGGGTGATGTCTGTGCGCGCGTCGTTCGGGTCGGGGTACGGCGTCGTCACGGCGCACCTCCGGGCGGTCCGGTGACCGTGAGCGTGCGGCGGCTCGCCACCGTGCCGCCGACCAGCGGGGCGTACGTCACCGTCACGGCCAGCGTGGACTCCGCGGCTTCGACCGTGACGTCCTCGACCCGCAGGAGGTCGCCCAGCCAGTGCTGAAGGGACCCGTGCACGAGCGCCTTGGTGGCGCCGGCCAACTCGTCCCCGCTGGGAGCGAACACCAGCGCGCTCACGCCGCTGCCGAAGTCCGGCCGGTTGACCCGTTCACCCGGACGGGTGAACAGGACGGACTCGACCAGCCCGCGCAGGTACGCGTCGAGATCGACCAGCGCCATCCGTCCCCGCCCGTCCAGGCGGAGCGGGAACGCGAGGTGCCGACCGCCGCGGGTCATGAGAGCTTCACCCGTGGCTGGGCGACGACGACGTTGAGGGGCACCCCGGTCGGCACGCAGGTCGCCGTCCCGCCCTGGATCACGAGCGGCTGGCCCATGGACATCACCCGGGTACTGCCGACCGCCCACATGGCGGCCGTACAGGGCCCGCCTGCGGCCGGCGGCAAGGAACATCCGGCGACGGTCCATGGCGTGGCCAGGCCCACCGCGGCCGCCCCGCCGAACTTCACCCGCGGGTGGGGAACGGTCGGCTGTGCCTGCCCGCCGTGCGCGCACAGGACGGTCGCGCCCTGCTGGACGCCGAAGCCAGGCATCAGATCACCTCCAGTGCGCCGTCGTTGACCGACACCGAGGCGGCGGTGAGCTTGACGCTGGCCGCACCCATGGAGAGCTCCATGCCGCTCGCGGTCATGGCCAGCTTCATCGGCACCGGAACGGCGGGCGACCCGACCTCGATCGTCACACCACCGGCACCGGGCAGGTCGCTGAGGGTGATCGTGACCGCCCCCGTCTTCCAGACCTTGACGTCCGGCAGCCCTGGCGACGGCGCTTCACCCGCGTTCCACATGGCGCCGGCGAGGATCGGGTAGTCGGGGTCGCCCGCCTCGAACTCCACCCACACCGCCGCCCCCACCGGCGGGACGGCGAAGAAGCCGACCCCGGACCCGGCGTACGGCACACACGGCTCGGCCCAGCTCATCCGCCCGTCACCGAGTACCGCGGGCACCGACACCTGCACCCGCCCGCGAAGCATCGGGTCGATGTTGTTCTCGACCTTGCCGCGGTACTTGCCGAAGAACGTGGCCATCAGCCCACCCTCCCGACCGGCACTGCCGGCACGGTCGATCCGTGGCCGTCGCGGGTGAGTTCGAACCTCTGGTGGTAGGAGCCGCGGGACAACTCGTGCTCCACCTTCCGTACGTACCAGAGGCCGTCGTGCGACCACCCCGCACCGCGGACGCCGACCAGACCGCGCGGGCGGAGCACACCTCCGTACCGCGCACCGTCCAGGGTTCCCTCGGCGATCACGGCGTCGGCGCTCCGGTCGACCTCCGCCTGCGCGCGGGCGACCGCGCCGACGGTGTTGCTGCTCGCGTCCCGCAACCGGCGCTGGCGTACGTCGCCCGCGTGGGTGGCCAGCAGCGGGAGAGCAGACAGTGGAGGCCGCAGGCTCGCCGGGCTGCGCACCGGGGTCGCGGCACCCGTGCGCCGGTCGGTGACCGCACCGCTGACCGTCGCCGGTGCGAGCGCCTCGACCCGGAAACTCATCCCGGACACGTTCGTCTCAGGACCCAGGTCCACCGACAGCGCAGGCTGCGGAACCCCGACCCGGACCGGCGGACCCCAGTAGAACGTGCTGGTGCCCGGCGCGGGCCCGGGAACGACGTACGCGACGTACCCGTGCCGGCGGGCGAGCTCGGTCAGGTGCGCCAGATCGGTGCCGTGCTGGGTCGGCACCCGGTCGATCGGGAGCGGCGGGTCGAAGTCGACCGGTGGCAGTGCCATCGGCACGATGCCCTTCGCCGCGTACGGCGCGAGGATCGTGAGCACCTGCGGGTAGTCGTCGAGTGCCGGGTGTTCGCTGTCACGTTCCTCCCGGTCGAGGAGATAGGACACGTCCTCGCCGGTGACGTCGAGCGTGGCCGCGCCTGGTTGGTCGCCGGGAGTCAGGCGGACCTCGGTCACGATCCCGTCCAGGAGGACCATCGGCACCAGCCCGAAGGTGAGCACCACGACCACCCGGGAGAACGCCGCGACCGGCGAGGACTGCAGCCCGGGTACGTCGAGCGCACCGTCCGCGGCAGACCGGCCGGCATCGAAGGTCAAGGTGAAGACCGAACGCTCCTCGTCGTTCTCGGTCACCACGACCGAACGCAGCCGGGCGGTGAACGGAGCCGGCAGCGGTACCGGGATCGTCGGACCGGCGAGGACGGTCAGCCGCAGGCCGAGGGCGGGCACCGGGCTCACATCCCCGGAACCGGGATGACCAGGAGGGCACCTTCCGCGTCCGGCCCTACCAGCGCGTCCGGGTCGAGTGCGGCGTTCGCGTCGGCGATCCGCCAGAACGCCGTCGGGTCACCGAGGTACCGCGCGGTGACGAGGTCCAACCGGTCGTCCGCCGCCACCGCGTGCAGCGCCATCGGCACGGCCGCGGCGGGATCGGGCACCGCCCGCCGGCGGAGGTAGCGGACCTCGCGGGAGCCGCCCGCGCCGTCCGGCACTGTCGCGCTGGCGATCTCGACGCTGTCGTAGCGACTGCCCGCGGCCATGTCAGGCCCCCGCGAGCCCGGCACCGGCGGAGACGACACCGGCGACACCTGCAGCGGTAGCCATGGTCTCCTTGAGGACCTGGTGGACGAGGAACAAGGCGTACCCGGGATCGGTGACGGGCAGGTCGTTGTACGACAGCACCTGCGCCGACAGGTCGACCGTCGCCCGGATCGGATTGAGCGCCGGGTCGAACGCGTCCTCGGTGACCGTGAGACTTTCCAGTCGGACCGGCACCACCCTGGACGGTCCCCAGACCAGGACTGTCAGCGGGCCTTCCGGCGGCAGGATCTCGATTGTCCCGGCCACCAGAAGCCCGGCGTTCGTGATGACGTGGACACTGCTCGGGTAGAGCAACATCTCCAGGGCCGCCAGGTGCCCCGCGATGCCGGTCGTGGCGGCGAGCGGGTCACCGGTCTCGAGCTGGTCGGACGCGTCCACCTCGACGTTCATCGAGATCGTCTCGACCGGCGCGCCCCACACCCGGTGAGCGTCCGCCGCACCGACCTGTGCGTCCGACGGCGCTTCCCTCGGCCGCAGCGCTCGGGTCACGGTGTCGGGGTTGTACTGGAAGACCACCACCCGGGAGAGCGGGCTCGCCGGGTCGACGGCGACGATGGCCCCCCGCAAGGTGCGCGGGCTCCCCGGAAAGCTCCCCATGAGGTGCAGGTTGGCAGTGCCGCGTCACCGCGCTGTCACGCAGGTGTCACCCGCGTCCTGCACCACCGCGTTCATCGACTGTGCTGCTCCTGGTGACGCGGCTTTGCGGCATGGTTGCGCGCTCGGCGATTTACCAGGCCGTGTCGGCGTCGGCGTACTCCTGGGACACGAGCCAAGGCATGATCCGCCAGGCCTCAGGCGCGCTGTCGTAGGTTCTCACCGACAGCTCCTTCCGACCGGCCGGTTTCCCGCCACGAAAAGAGTCCGCGGAGAGCGGGCGAGGGCTCTAGACCGAGTTCGGTCCACAGCAGATCGCGGCAACGTTCGTATTGACGGGACGCCTCCCAGCGATTCCCGGCGGCCAGATGGGCGCGTACAACCGCATAATGGGCGCTTTCGCGAAATGGCTCCGCACAGACCACGACGAGTCCCGCGTCGACCGCCTCGCCATACCGACCTGACTGCCTGAGTCGCTCACTCAGAGCCTCGAGAGCGTGGAGCCGCAACTGGTGGTAGCGCTCGCGTTCGACGGTGAGCCACTCATCGCCCCAGTCTGGTAGGAGCTCCGCGGACAGCAACGCGCGCGTCCCGACTGTCACGATTTCGTCGCATGGCCGTGCAAGGTCGAGAAGCCGCCGCGCACATACCTCGGCCTCGTGGACGTCAACCGCGACATCTCTCGCCAGGCCAATTCGCTGCGCGCCCACCTCGACGAGGTCCCGCGCCGACTTGTGCGCTCGCCACAACGTCGATCGTAGGTTGGCCGCAGCCTTCGCCGACGTCGTGTCCGGCCACAACACACCCGCGACACGCGCACGACTCAGCGGCCTGCCGTGGAGGGCGAGAAGGACGAACAGCCGCTGCACACTCCAGACCAGTGGAATGGTCTGTCGGCCGACAGTGAAGGTGAATCCATGAAGAAGGCTCAACGCCGCCGCTGACGTATGGATTCCGCCCATGCATGGCCCCCCACGAACCTGCCCTGCGAAGCCGATGACCGGCGTCGCGCGATCCATCCCCCATGCGGCATCAGCATGAGGGATCAGGATCTCAGCTTTGTGCGGGACCACCGCTTCGGCCTCGGATGGCTCCCGTGAGCAGGACGCTACAGGAGTGCGCAGGCGTCGTCAGACGTTTCGCGATCAAGGCCACCGGGAATGATGTTCCGCTCGCCAACTTGCTCTCGAGGAGACGCTGAGCTTGCTGCCACAGGCATCGCTCGCCTCGTCACCGTCGACCACCGGGGCGCGTCCGCACCGCCGTAGCTCGAGCGGCCCGCGGCTGCCGGCCCTGTAGCCGGGAGCCGACCGGCGATCAGCTGACAAGGGCAGCGATGGTTCGCGCACACTCCAGGGACTCGGTATGCGTCGTGTCCACCTCGAGGTCATAGGACACCCCCTGGTGAACCACCTCCGCCTGCAACGCGGCCATCCCCTGGATGCGATCTCCTCGTGCGATCTCACGGCCTGCGGCGACCGCCCTTTCACACCTGACGCCGACCCACAACACGGCCAGTCCGCCAAGAACCTTCTGCCACCGCTGCTGGGACGCCGCTCCGCCGAGGAAGACGTCATCGATGATGACCCTGGCGCCAGCACGGGCCATCGCCACGACGCCCTCCATCCAGGCCGCCTGCAGCGCCATGAAGTCCGCCCCGACGCTCACCTCGCCATCTGCGGCGAACGTGATCCCTTCGTCCGACCCCCGCATCCTCGCGGGCAGCGCGTCGACGAACGAGTCGCACCCGAACACCGGCCACGGATCCGGCAGTACGGCCTGCAGACACCGTACGATCCCGGACTTCCCCGAGCTGGAACCACCGTTGAGAATGATCACCTGAGTCGTCACCGCGCCACAGTAGAGCGCTTCCCGCACGGCCGAAAACGAATATCGGCAGTGCCACGACCGAGGTCTGGGGCGGCCCACCGATGAGTTTCGCCTGCGGGCTCGGTCTGTGTTGTCGTACGTTACGAGCCAACTTCGGATTGCAAGGAGTACGACTGTGGGCATGCACTGGACGTCCGAGGCATCAGGGTCTGGCAGCTACGCGGAAGTCAACGGGATCAGGCTCTACTACGAAACCCATGGTTCCGGGCGGCCACTCGTGCTCCTGCACGGCGGTCTGGGCTCTGGGGAGATGTTCGGCCCGACCTTGCCGAAACTGGCAGAGCGTCATCAGGTCATCGCTCCCGACCTGCAAGGTCATGGCCGTACGGCCGACATCGACCGTCCGATCGACGTACGCCTGATGGCCGACGACATCGCGGCGCTGATCGACCACCTCGGGCTGGACAAGCCCGACGTGGTCGGCTACTCGATGGGCGGCGGGGTTGCCCTCCAAACAGCGGCGAGGCACCCGGGCAAGGTCGGCAAGCTTGTCGCCTGCTCCGCGAACGTCTGGCGCAACGCAATCCCCGCCGAGATGCTCGAACAGCAGGGCCAGGTGAACGCCAACGCGGCGGAGTTCATGAAGGACACGCCGATGTACGAGCTCTACCAGCGGGTAGCGCCACACCCGGAGGATTTCCCGAAGCTGCTGGACAAGATCGGGCAGGCGATGGCCAAGGACTTCGACTTCTCCGACGACGTACGCAGTCTGCAGGTGCCGACTCTCCTCATGGCCGCGGACGCCGACATGGCGCCGCCGAGCCACTACATCGAGGTCTTCAAGCTGCTCGATGGTGGACTCCGCGATGGCGGATGGATGGGCGAAGGTCGACCGAAGGGCGGTCACGCGCTGGCGATCCTGCCAGGCCTGACGCACTACAACCTTGCCGTCTCACCACTTTTCGCCGCCACCGTCCTCGCATTCCTCAACGGTGAGAGCTAGGTAGACAGGCACAGGCGCGGAGCCGAATGGCGCCGCTCTGTGTCAAGTGGTTACAGCGGCCACGCCCACATCCTCCCAGCGCACCTGCGCCTCACTCGTCGACCGAGCACGACACTTCGGGTCGGCGGAGTGGGTGAGTCCGGCGACTCGCCCACTCCGCTGACAACCCCCTACGACTGCGGGGCTGCGGAGAGGACCAGCCGTCCGTAGTCGCCGAACAGTCCACCCGCCTGGATGTAGTACGTCGTGCCGGCGACGGTCGGCAGGTCCACCTGCGCCTGCAATGTCGAGGCGGGCAGTGGGAAGCCGGGCGCGTCATCGTCGCCACATACCACCGGCTCCATCACGCCGTCGGTGAGAGCGTAGACAGCCACGACTGTGTCGAAGTCACTTCCGGCGGTGTCGATGTCGAGGGTTTCGCCGTTCCCCTCGACCGAATACCACAGGGTGCGCTCGACAGGCGCCCACGCGCACGGGACGTCCGCTTCGGCATCGAGCGCCGCAGCACGGTTCGTGTCGCGGACAGTCTCGCCGAGGACGAGGGGCGTAGCCGCCTCCGGCCGGTCGTTGACGGGCGGCGGACCGGCCGGCTTCGGGCCCTCCGGCGATGTCACCACGGAACGGGTGAGGATCTCCAGGTGCTCGCAGGTGGCGCTCGCCGCGCCCCAGGGCAGGTCGACGGTCGCGCTGACGTCGTACGGCGTGTACTTCTGCACCACTCGGGCAATGGACGTCCGCAACTCACTGACTCTCGTCTCACCGGTTGCGGCCATGGTGACAGAGACCGGGAGCTCGGCCACGAACTCGCCGTTCTCGGAGTCTCGAAGCGGAAGCACCGCGGTGAAACTGTCGGCTGATGCGTCGACTGGGCCGAAGAGGTTGTACTGACGCCCACCGTGCTCGACCTCCATGGACAGGAAGTACTCGCCCTCTGCGGGGCCGAACACACCCACCACGGCATCGCCTTCACAGCGGGCCGAGTCGAAGAGCATGCGCTCGAAGCGGACTGTGGACTCGGGTGCGTTGCGCAGGTAGGTCGACTCGACCGACGACCCGGTGCAGTCCAGCGATCCAAGGTCATAGCCCGGGAGCGTCAGCGTGCCATCAGCGGCGAGCGTCGAGGCCACCGCCTCCGACCGTACGTGCTGGTTGCCGTTTCGGGAGTTGTCCGTGGTCTCGGTCTGTGCCGTGATCGAGGTCGTGGCCGCGAAGTCGCCCGTTCCCACGAACTCGCCTTCCGGGCTGTAGACATCGAGCACGAACCGCAGGTCTCCCTCGTTCCAGGAACCGGTCCCGAACGCCTCCACCAGCGGATCGTCGTCGGTACCGACCCGCGCGAAGGCGAAGTCCCCGAAGTCGGTGGACGAGCCCGCCGTCGCAAAGACCGGATCGCCCTTCGTCGTCGCGCCGGTGCAGGTGACGCCTGCCTGGAACGTGGTCACCGTGTAGGTCGGACCGGCAAAGGACGGTACGGCGGTCGCGACGCTCACCGACCCCGCCACCGCCAAGCCCGCGATGGCGCGGACAAACATGTTCATCGGATCCCCCTCTTCGCGGGTCCAGCACCCGCGCGCCGAGATCGTATGTCGGCGGCGACACCTTGGAAGGTGGATTGACAAACTTCCTGGCCTTGGTCGGCCTCGGCGTCGCGTAGTCCAGCGTCGTGGCACTGCGCCCCAGTCGTCGGGCGTACGAACGCCAACTGGCACTAGACATTCCTGGCTGAGCGGGTGCCCTCATGTGTGACAAGGTGGTAGGCGGGCTTGGAGAGTTCGGGTATGACGATGAGGCGTGGATCTCGTCCGACCAGCGCTGTCGCGTCGGCGAGCGCGTCGCCGACAGAGTCGATCGGCGTTGCGCCCATCCCCGTCGCGTGCTCCGGGCTCTGTGCGCCGGCGATGTAGACCGCCTGCGCCAGGTCGCGCGCAACGCTGCCCATGTAGATCATGGAGAAGGCGTGGAACGGATGGTAGCCGTGCTGGTGGCGGTAGGCGGAGATCCACTGCGGCTGGTTGCAGAAGTTGTCCTCATGGGCCGTCATCTCGTGCGGGTGCCGGCACGACTGCAGCAGGTCGTAGGCGGCGGCATAGGGCGGGAACTCGCGGCTGTTGAACCAGCCGTCGCAGATCGAGGTCGCGATGACGACCGGGTCAGGTCGTAGCGCGGCGCGGGCGCGGATCACCGAGGCGCCGATCGCCTGCATCATCAGGATCGGGTTGGTACCCATCCCGGCGCCGTAGTGGAAGCCGCGCGGCATCCCGATGACCAGGACGTCTGCTGGCGGCCCTGGGAGGCGCACCTCGGTACGCTCGCTCGCCATGCCCCACGACGCCTCCTCGACGGCACCTATGGCGCCGGCCCTCACCCGGAGCTGGCGTGACTGGCTGTCCAACACGGCGTCGACCGTGAAAAACGGCTGCGGCATCGCCGACTCCATTCGTTGCCTGATGGCAGCGAGTTGAGACCGGAAGTAACTCCCCGTCGTCGGCGGAGCGAAGTCCCGTCGCGTCATCGACGCCGGCGTGTGGTGGCATCGGATGGACCGCCAGCCGGTGAGGCCGGTGGAAGGCATCTTCGATCCGCCACTGAAACCGCCGTACGGGTTGCCAGACGCATGGCCGACCAGGATCGTGAGGTCCGAGTCCACGACGCATCGGTTCACCTCGACGGCGTCGCCGTGGTCGGACCGCTCCAGGGTGACCATGCCCTCGGCATCCTCGGCGTCGTGGTTGACAATCCGTTCGGGGCCCATCCGTCGAACGACGTGCTCACCGAGCAGCTCGGCCATTTCGTCCATGGTGTTCTTCCGGTGCAGGCCGATCGCGTTCACCAGCCGAACGTCGCTCAGCCGCACGCCTCCGCGTTCCAGCTCGTCGAGCAGGAGTGGTACGGCGACCCTGCGGTGCGCGGTGGCGTGCGTGCCTCCCTTGACGCGGTCCGGGAACGCGATCGTCACCCGCGACCCCGGGCGGACGAGGTCGCGGATCCGGTCAGACCCGAGCGGGTTCTCGAGCGCGGACCGCGTGGCCTCAACCGGGTCCTCCAGTGGCCACGGCTCCCGATGCGGCTCGCCGGTTCGAATCACGACGGCACCGTCCGGGAGATCGACCTCGACATGGCCGGAGCCGTACTCGAGCTGGACACGCCGCATAGGTGGTGTCTCCTCTCGTGCAACCGATTCCTCGGTGGGTTTCGTGGAGTGCGGACGCGCCCGCCTCGTCACTGCCCGGCGTCAGCCGACAGCGCGCGATAGAGCTCCAGCACGGCGCCCGAGTCCTGGCCACCGTGTCCGAGATGCACCGCGAGCGAATTGACCTGGTCCACCACGGTGGCGATGAACGCCGGTGCGCCGACCTGGCGCGCCATCTCCATGGCGAGTCTGTTGTCCTTCTGCAACAGCGCCAGGGCGAACGTCGGCTCGTAGTCGGCGACACTCATCCGCGGACCAAGCTCCTTGAACAGGTTGGACACTGTGCCGGCGCCGGAGTCGGCGACCGTCTCGACGAACACCGCAGGGTCCAGGCCCGCCAGCCGGCAAGCATTCAGTGCCTCGGCGGTGACCGCGTTGATGGCACCGAACATGAGATTGTTCAGCACCTTGAGGATCGACCCTGCGCCGACGTCGCCGACCCGGCGTACCTGACGCGCCACGGTCCCTTCGAGCAGGTCGCGGACCGCCGCCACGCCGTCCTCGCTACCTCCGGCCGGAAGCGTCCATGCACCGCACCTGTCGGGTCGGCCGAGTACCGGGGCGTCGACGTACTTCACACCGCAAACGGCGAGTCGCTGCGCCGCCTGCCGTGCCGTATCTGGATCGATGGTGGACAGGTCGGCGACCACGGTGCCAATCGCCGCACCGGCGAGCGGACCGTCCACGGTGCTCAGCACATGCTCCGGCCGGGGCAGTGACAGCACCACCGCGCGGGCCCGCGCGACCGCATCGGCGGGGTCGTCGCAGGTCTTGACGCCGGCCGCCGCCGCAGCGCGAAGCGCAGTCGTCGACGGGTCGAAACCGCGCACCAGATGGCCGTTCTCCACGAGCTTCGCGGCCACCCGCCCGCCCATGGTGCCGAGTCCGAGCACACAGATCTCGTTCACTTTCCACTCCGTTCCCACACCCCTGGTCTGTGACGCGGTGCGGTGGCCTCTCCCTCGGGCGACCATAGTCGTCGACGTGGCCGAGTGCTGTCTCAAGAGCCTTCGACCCACGCCGAACGTCGGGGCCACTCAACGGTAGGAGGTGTCCCACGCGCTCAGGGCGGAGGCCGCGAGCAGGTGGCGGCGATGCGGTGGTTCTGAAGCCTGTCCGGCTGCCGCGCATGGGCGCGGAGCCGTGCCCTCCAGCTGCGGGCGCGATCTGCCACCTGCAGCACAGCCAGGTGATGTCTATCGCGTGGGCCGGTACTTCAGGTGCGTCACTGCCGGCCCTGAGGCCACGTCGACGAGATCGAAGTCCAGGGCGCCAACATCGTCGAGCGGCCGTTCGCCACCGCCCAGGGTTATCGGCGCGACGTGCAGCACCAATTCCTCCAGCAGCCCGGCCATGAGATATTGCCGCACCGTGCCAGCACCACCGGCGATCTGCACGTCGCCGGCATCGGCCGCCTCGCGCGCCTGTTCCAGTGCCGCCTCAATGCCGTCAGTGACGAAGTGGAACGTCGTACCGCCCTTCATCGGCAATGGCTCGCGCGCGTAGTGGCTGAGTACGTAGACGGGGGCGTGATACGGCGGCTCCTCACCCCACCAACCGCGCCAGGACAGGTCCCACTCACCCCTGCCCGGGCCGAACATGTTCCGCCCCATCACGAACGCTCCCGTCGGATTCGGGGTGCCGGTAAAGGGAGACGCGTCCGGTGCAGAGCCCGCCCACGCCATCGTCCGCATCCCGCCCTCACCCAACGGATTCTCCAGGCTCTGCCCCGAAGCCGCCATGCACCCATCAAGGGACACGGTGACATCGCACCTCACGATCCCCATTACTGCTCCCATCCTCGAAGATTCCTGCCCTGATCGAGCGCAACGGGATGCCCGACTGGGCCGACCTCACGTCGCTCACCGACCGGTGGTCGTGAACCCGGCTCCGTGGACGGGTTCAGCCGTCGGCGGCGAGCAGCTTCCCGATCGCGTCGAGCAGACCGGCGGTGCCGGTCTCGCGACCGGCCGCGGCATCCGGCCCGGGACCGTGCACACCGTCGAGGTGGACGCCCTGCTCGGTGAACGTGAGCCGGGTCCGCGGGCCGGCGCCGTCGTCGTTGGGCTCGAACACGATCGTGCTGATCGACGTCGAGGCGTGCACCCCGTCGAGCCACATGTCGTACGTGTAGACGATCCGCTCGTTGGGCGCGATGTCGGTGTACGTGGCGCGGAACTGGGACAGCGGGCCGCCCTCGCCGCGACGCCCGTCGTCGATCGCCACGCCACCGACCCGGAAGTCGTCGGTGCGCTCGACATAGACGAACTCGTCGCTGCCGAACCACTTGCGCTTGATCTCGAAGTCGGCGAAGGCGGCCCACACGCGGTCGACCGGAACCGGGTACTCGCGCTCGAGCACGAACGTGGCGTGGGTCTGTGTGCGGTCGGTCATGTCAGTCCTCCTGTGTCGGTTGATGGTTGGTGAGGTAGTCGCCCAGGCGGTCGAGCTGGCGTTCCTGCGGGCGGCGGTGGGCAACGATCCACGCGTTGGCCGGGACCAGCGCGTCGGGCACGAGTTGGTACGTGCGCACTCGGCCGACCTTCTCCGACGACACGATCTGCGCCTCCTCGAGCACGCGGAGGTGCTGGACGACAGTGGGCAGCGCCATGCCGAACGGTTCGGCGAGCTGGCTCACCGAGGCCGGCCCGTGGACCAGCCGGGCGACCATCGCCCGGCGGGTGCCGTCCGCCAGTGCGCGGAACATCCGGTCGAGTTCGGCGTCGCCGTCGGTCCCGCCCGAATACTTAGGCACACAGCTAAGTATTCGTCTCCGGGTGAGGATGTCAAGGGTGCACTTTGTCCTTCCTCGCGCGCCCCGCGAGCTGGCGACGATCCATCGCCTGGGGATCTCGGCTCTGATCCGGGCACGGCAGGACTTCTACGTCTCGGCCGGTCCGACGGTTGAGGTGCATCGCTCGCCGCCGAAACCGCCCGTCGCCGACGTCAGGGTCATCGAGTCGTACTGCGACGACCGCCGAAGGGCGGTCCGGCGGAGGAATCAGAGGGCGAGCATCGCGCCGGCCACCTTGTCGGCCGCGGCGTCCCGCAGGGCGGTGCCCATGTCGTCGAGAACGAGCAGCCGCGCGGCGGGGATCGTGGCGGCGAGGGCCTCGCCGTTGCCGACCGGGAAGAACGGATCCGCGCGGCCGTGCACGACGAGTGTCGGCAGGGCTAGCTCGCCGAGGCGCTCACGCCACCGCGGCGTGCAGTCGAGCCGGGCGAACACCATTCCGAGCTGATTCGCCTGCTGCACAGCGGATTCGCTCGACGGCGTGCGGACCCAGATCCGTGCCGCGGTCGCGCGGGCCTGCTCCGGGTCATTGCCAAGCAGCTCGGCGCCGTCGGCGGCGAACGCGGCGACAGCGGTTCGGTCGGTCCAGTCGGGCATCGGGCGCGAGAACACCACGTCCATGGTCGCCGCGTCATGGTCCGGCAGATCGTCGTCGACCGGGCCCGGCGCGACTGGTCGGGTGCTCACCAGCGTCAGGGCCGAAAACGCCTTCGGATGGTCGAGCGCGGCTACCTGAGCGACCATCCCGCCGACCCCGACGCCGCCGAGGTGAGCCGTCGCGGCACCGAGGGTGTCGACAAGCGCCGCCGCATCGGCGGCGAGATCGCGCAGACGGTACGCCGGTGCCTCCGGGTCGAGGGTCGTCGACGCTCCGCAGTCGCGCAGGTCATAGCGAACCACCCACCGGCCACCCGCCGCGAGCCGCTCACACAACGAGTCAGGCCACGACAGCATCGTGGTCCCTCCAGCCAGCAGCACGAGCGGATCAGCATCGCGGCCAAAGATCTCGACGCCGAGTTCGACGCCGTTCGTCCGCACGGAGGTCACCGTGCTCATTGTTGTTCCTTCCCATCGGCTCGGATCCACTACTGCGTCTGACCCGAGATCCACCCGAAACTCATCGGCATCGTCTGCGAGCCGCGTACGCATGCGGATCCCTTGTGGGACCGGATGACCTTGAGCCATAGGCGTACGGCCGGTTCCGTTACGGCAGCGGCATCAATGTCGGCAAGGCTCCAGACGCGCAGCTTGGTCGACACCCTCGCCCAGATGGGCGGTTTGCCGGTCAATGTCCGGTGAGCTCCGAGCTAGTGATCACCGACCACGGCCATCGGTGCGCTCCAAGTCTGGGCTTGACGTGCTCGACAAAAGCCACCACAGCATCGGCGTGGATCTCCTGGTATGTCGGCGGGTTGGCCGAGTGAGAGCAGCTGGAAGCATGACACCGGGCTTCGGACAAGGGCACCGTCAGGTGGTGTCTGGACGCTCGCGGGCGGGCAGACTCACCGGCTGCCGGCGACATGGTTCGCGAACCAGGAGGTCAACGGGCGTAGCTCGGCAAAGGCTGCGAGCACCCGGTCGACCGCGTCTGGTGTGTGCAGCCAGTCTTCGCCTCCGAGCGGTCGTTTGGCGATCAGCGACCGGTGGCGCAGCAGGTCCGCCCGCGGATGGCCGACCGCGTATCCGCGGGGTATCCGCTTCATGACGCGACCCGCGACCGCGAAACCCTTCTCCCGCAGGGATCGCAGGAGGTCCGCGAGCTCGGCTCCGCTCGCCTCGGCCGCAACCGCAGTCCGATAGCGCGCCATCTGGGCAGCAGGAGACAATCGTCCACCGCCGTGGACCCCCAGACCGTCGAGATCGAAGGCCAGGCCGAGATCGACGAAGGGGGCAATCCGTACGGTTGCGTACTGGTGCTGCCAGCGTCCGTACGCCGGCGAGTAATAGCCGGCGACGGAGAAGTCGTCGTACGCCGGATCAGTGTCCGCGACATCGTGCAGCAAGGCGATCATCGGTTGCCGCACCAGCTGCTCACGGTCCTTGCGGCATCGTTCGCGTACGTCCACCGGCGGGTCCCCGTCGAGCTCGAGTAAGACGTCGTACGCCTCCTTCGGCCATCCGGTGAAACGTCCGCTCATGGCGAGCATTGTGCTCGGTGCGATAGGACGTCGGCAACGATGGCCGCGCTGGGCGTGCCAGCCCGGTGAGCCAGCGCCCGTCGCGGGACCGCGTCCATCGTCGTTCGAGGCCGACACTGCGGGCGAGCCGATGGCCCAGGGGAACAGGACGCCCGTCGAGGGTGAGGTTGCCGTATACGTCGCCCGGCAGTCACCGGGACGGCGTGTCGACCGGATTCGATCATCTTGCGCTCGTCGACGACTGCGATCCGGTCGGCGCGCTGTCGGGTCCTGGCGGGCGGAAGCGATCAGCTACCTGTTGAACTCTGCTTCTCCAGTCGTGCCAGAACGTCGATCCTGCAGTGACGGGTGGGTCAGCGTCGACCCGCCCGTCGATCAGTTCGCGAACGATGTCGGCGTGCCCGGCGTGCTGCGCGGTCTCGCCGACCATCCCGACCACGAGCACTCCGAGCGTTGTCTCCTGGCGACCCTCGGCCCAATGTGCCACGTGACCTTGGCTGTCCAGTTCGAGGTCGGCAATCGTGGCGTCGGCATGAGCACAGGCCTGGCGGTAGACGCCGGTGATGTAGTCGCTTGGCTCATCAAGTGTCGCCCACATGCCGATCTCGGTGTAAGGGTCATCTCGGAACCAAGACGGCCGCTCGAGCGGTGGACGGCCGAACGACTCCCCGAAATAGCCGTACTCCACGCCAGCCAGATGCTTGACCAAACCGAGCAGGTTCGTCCCCGTCGGAGTCAACGGGCGCCGCCGGTCGTACTCCGACAACCCGTCCAGCTTGCCGAGCATCACTGCGCGATGGCCACGCAGATTCGCCAGCAGCTCCGCTTTGAGATCGGTCATCACCGTTCACCTTCCGCTGGCGTGCCGACCCATGCACACGATCTTGCTCCTGCACGGCGCCATGTCTTCCCGGATTGACTTTCGGCCTAACCAGCGGGATCTCGAGGACCTCGGGTGCCACGTTGTTGCCATGGATCTCCCAGGGCATGGTGGCCGGCTCGTAGTGGCCGGTTCGGCGGACTCGCTTGACTGTATGGCTCTCGATGTCGCAGTTCGGCTTGACGACAGGATCGCTCACCTTGTCGTGGGCTGATCACTCCCGGCCGTGTTCGCATCGTCGACAGCGGACCCAGCGTCCACCGCGACCCGTCAGGTCTCTGGTTGATCCGCGTGCTGAGCTTCGGACATTCACTCGGCCAAGGCAAGGCACAATGAAATGGGCCGATCAGACAGAGCTGCGGGCTGCGAGACGCATGGTCACCTGGCCCGAACAAGCTCGCCTCAGCTGTAGTCCTCCTGTCGCGGCAGTTGGTCGTTGAGGACGTCGCCGCCGTAGATCCCGTGTCCTGGCATGGTCCCGTTGACGTCAGTGAACCCGTAGACGGGTGCGAGGTCCCTGGTGTAGACGGTTCTCCCGTTCCATCGGGACACGTCGGGGTCGGTGGCGAGCGCGAGGACCGCGCGGCCGGTGTAGCGGGGAGATTCGGAGCCCAGCCAGTCCGGCGGTCGATGTTCGGGCTCCCGCCAGTACCAGTCCTGCCAGTTCTCCTCGGTGACGCCCATTCCCTCGAGCATCGCCTCCGAGCGCAGCCAGCCCGGCGAGACCGCGACCCCGGTGATCCCATGAGGTCCAAGCTCTTCTGCGTAGGCGACCGCCAGCCGCATCACCGACTTCTTCGGCAAGTCGTAGAACAGGTGGTCGTGAAACTCGTCCGGCCGCCCATCGGTGATCTCGACCACTAGACCGCGCCGGCGTTTGACCATCAACGGCGCAACATGCCAGCTGGTGATGATGTGCGTGTCGACCGCGTTGTGGAGAACCTGAAGGCCGCGAGGCAGATCGTGCTCCCAGAACGGAAGGCGAAAGTCCCCGAGGTAGGGATCGCCGCCCCAGATGTCGTTGACGAGCACGTCCAAGCGGCCGTCCTGGTCTGTGTCGATGCGGTGCACCAAGTCGCGGACCTGCTCGACGTCGAGATGATCGACCTGGACTGCGATCCCCGTCCCACCGGCCGCCGTCACCAGTTCGGCCGTCTCTTCGATCGTCTCCGGCCGGCCGAACGGGGAACGCTGCCGGCTCGTCGTACGCCCGGTGCAGTACACCGTCGCCCCGGCCGCCCCGAGCTCCACGGCGATACCTCGACCAGCGCCACGCGTCGCACCAATCACGAGCGCGACCTGTCCTTCGAGTCGTTTCGGCATAGCCGCGGACGGTATCAACGGCCACCGACCATCCCTACGAAATTCCAGCCCGGGCTCCGCACCGGCGACTCCCCGGTCGCCTCCAAGCTGACGGCATACTGCTGGGCGCCATCAAGCGCAGGCCTGTGCGCAGGCGATGATTCCTGCCTTCCAAGGCTATTGTCCTCGCATGGGTGCGGAGTCGCGGTGGGAAGTGATTGCGCGGAAGCGGGAGGCAGCTGACGCTCTCCTGCTCGACGAGGCCGGTCGTCCGCTGATCGTGCAAAACTCGTGGGACGACGCGTGGAACATCCCCGGAGGCTGTCTCAACCCTGGCGAGCCTCCCCGGCTGGGTGCAGAGCGAGAGGTCAAGGAGGAGCTTGGTCTGCGGATTACGGTGGGCCAGCTGCTGGTAGCCGACTGGGAGCCTCCCTCTGAGACGCTGCCTATCGATGGGCTGATGACCATGTTCGATGGCGGCGTCCTGACGGCCGAACAAGTCGCGGCGATTCGCCTGCAGGAGTCGGAGATCCAGGCCTATCGCTTCGCGACGCCCGATGAGTTCCCGGCCACACTGCCTGACAATCTCGCCAGGAGGCTGCGAGCAGCGTTGAGCGCTCGAGAGTCTGGGATTCCCGTTTATCTGGAGGACGGTTACCCAGTCTGACGACGGGAGTGTAGGCGTTGCCGTCGGCGCGGGCTTGTCACGAGCAGACACGTGGCACGGCGTCCCCTCCGCCGAGACCGGGCCCCGAAGGGATGCCCGTGCGGGTGCCCGGGATGCAGCTGGCCCGTCTGGCCGACGTAGATGGTCTCTGTGGGAGGCTCCGAGCGACTTGAGACCTCAGCCACGATGTCAGCAAACTCATCGACTGTCGGAAGATGACCGGTCTCGCGACGACGCGTTTCGAGGAGGCCAGGTCGTGCCCGATCGAGCAGGGTCGGATCTGATGGCTGCTCCGCTGAGACCTCGCAACCTCGCTGTCCGTAGAGGCAGGCAGCTCGATTGCGACCTGCGCGGTAGCGCTGACCTTCGTTGCCCTGGTGCTCGTTGCAGTGCCATGGCTCGCGCTGCGTCGATCCGCTGAAATCCGGTGACCCCGAACGGCTCAACTCGTTCAGTCAGCCACTGTTCGATCTGGGCCGCGGCTGATCGGGCTGCGTCCTCCTCGTGTCGTGGCATCAGGCCGGACGCGCAGGCCTCGAGGAACTCGTCCCAGTCGTCGGTTCCGACCAGTCCATCTCTGGTCAGGTACGGATCCAACTCGGGTGCCCGCATCAGTGTTGCTGGATGCAACGGAGGCAGTGAGCTCGAGTCTGCTGCCTGCGACCCTCGCCGGCAGGCCGCAGGCTCCTCAGGTGGTTCAGCCGTTCAGTAGCGTGGTGGAGGTCAGGCTGATCGTCTCGACGCCCTGTAGTGCCCGGGAGACGGCGCAGGCTTCCTTCGCGGTCTCCGCGAGCTCGCGGAAGCGGGTTTTGTCGATCCCTGGTGCGTCGGCCTCGGTGTCGAGGTCGATCTGGTTGATCGTCGGGGCGCCATCGACCATACGCAAGTAGGAGCGCGCCGTCGTCCTGATCAAGCGCGGCGTGTGTCCTGCCTCGGTGAGGATGTGACAGAGCGCCATTGAGTAGCAGCCGGCGTGCGCGGCCGCTATCAGCTCCTCGGGATTTGTGCCGGCGCCGTCTTCGAAGCGTGAAGCGAACGAATAGGCGCCCGTCCAGACGCCTTCGCCGACCGTCACCTCCCCGGAGCCGCTGCTCAGGTCACCGTTCCATCGTGCACTGCCGTTGCGTGGTGCCATCGTGGGTCTCCTTCTGGTTTGTTGTCGTTACTTGGCTGGTGGTCTCGTGCCCGCGAGTCGGCGATCACGACCTTGCCGAAAGGGCGGGCGGACTCGTAGTAGTGGTAGGCGTTGACCGGCTCGTCGAGTCCCCTCCCACATGCCCTCGGTGAGCATGCCGGTGTACATGGTTCTGCTGGCTGGGATGGAGCCTGCCCACCAGCAGCACTACCCGCGGCTTTACAGCACGAGTGGCCCCGGTCGTCGTATTCCGGGTCATCCAACGCTATTCGCTGCACTATCACGGGAGGCTGGTGGAGACGAGTCGAAGGCCGGACGACATGGCGACTTGATTCCCGGGCGATCAGAGTTGTTGGGTGAGATTGACCGGGTTGCCGTCCGGGTCAGTGATGTGCGCGACCCGATGTCCCCATGGCATGTTCTTGGCCGGGCCGAGCACCGTCCCGCCGGCCGGCTCGACCCGTGGCAGGAGGTCGTCGACGGACTCGACGAATACGGCCAGGATGACCCGGCCAGGAGCGGCGTCGGCTCCCGACTTTGCCTTGACGATGCCGAGGTCGGCTGCGCCGAATCTGACACAGACGTAGAACGGTTCGCCGCGGCCGCCGGGAACACGCATGTACTCCTCGGCCCCGAACAGTTCGCCGTAGAACGACTTCAATCGATCGATGTTGTTTGTGGACAAGTTGGACTGGATCGCGGTAACGATGGGCTTGTTGGTCATGCCTAATAGACACAAGACAGGTCGGAAACTCATCGCTCCCGACGGAGATACCCTGGTAGGCACGCCAAACGCAACCCCTACTTGCTGGTGACTGCTCCGGCGTAGGCGACTTCGGCGTAGTCAGGGCCGGCGGAGGCTTCGATGGTGATCTGGTCCGCAGCCTCGCGCGGTACCCACCACATCCAGTCGGCGGTCAGGGTGTTGCCGGGCCACATCCCGCCGAGGAAGATGCCGCACTCGGCGTCCACGCAGGTCGGGCGGATCTCGTCGCCATCGACGATCAGGTCCAGGCTCGCAGTCGGGTCGATGATCTTGTCTGAGTTGTTGGTCAGGGTGATCGCGGCCTTCACCGGCATCACGGCGTCGAAGTCGGTGCTCGGGTCGAGCGCGAGGTAGTCCGCCCACGGCGTGCCCTTACCCGCGTCCGGCATCACCTCCGGAGCGCTCACGACGATGGAGACCCCATCGCCGTAGCTGTGCACCGCACCCCACGCCAACGTGTGTGCGGGTGTAGCCGTCGGCGTGACATCGACGGCCGGCTCGACCGGGTGGACCTCGGGTCGAGCGGCTGACCCCGGCGTCGTGGTGATGATCGGCAGCACGGTCACCACCAGGGCCGCGATGCCTCCAATGGCAGCTAGGACCACCACGCAGGCGATCGCGAACGCGCCCATCTTGTCGGTAAAGGACATGACCTACCACCCCCGTGTTGTGGAGCGATGCCGCTCCGCCCGACCCGCCACGCCCGCTCGTGGTGGACCGAACGCAACCTCAACGCTTGCAGTCCTACTTGGAGACGATCTCGAACTCACCTCCGACCACCTGCACGGTGATCGACGTGGTGCTCTTCGGGAAGCGGGAGCCCGCCAACCAGCGGCTCAGCGCGGCTTCCTCGGTCTGCCGGCGAAGCCACTCGGTGGTGCCGATCCGTACCAGCACCAGCGCCGCAATACCGGCGACGACTGCGACCGTGGCGGCTACCAGCCAGCCCACCGCCCCGGTGACCAGACCCACCACGATCAGCACCTAGCCGTACTGGAACGGCGCTAGCCGCGCGGACGTCCGACCCTTCCGACCGGGCTCGGTCATCAGTGCCACAGTCGCCCAGTCGTAGACCAGCTTTACCCACATGTTCCGCCGATCGGCGGTGGGCACAACTACGCTGCGGGTCCTCCAGTCGACCACCACCTGGTCAGCAATCTGCTCGACCACCTGGCGCCGATCGGTCAGGCCACCCCACGGGCCGCTGCCCCGGGCAGCCATCGCGGCCAGGTGATCCTGCGGACGCTCACACATCTGCGTGGCGAACTCCGGGCCCAGGTCACTCATGCCGCCAACGCTATGGCTTCGCAGACGGCTTGGCAGACGGATTCGTAGCACTGTGACATGCGGCGTAGATCGACCGCGGACCCGAAGCCGCTGTACGTGTTGCGGGCGCGGCGGTCCGCGAGCTGCACGAATCTCTCCCTGTCGCGAACGTCAGTCGGCCAGTGCCCAGATGGTGGCCACTCTGCTGCCGTGGTATCTCTGCTCTGGTTCGGATTTCGGTCGGATCGGCGTGCGGGACAGGACGCAGCCATGGCCGGGCACCCGCCAGAGGTCCAGGCTGCCCGGTCATCGATCGTCTTCCGGACATTCCCCACCATGGTCGGTCAAAGACCAGCCCGTTCGTCGGCTGAGCAGCGGTGACTTGTCCATGGTCGGGCGTAGCATCGCCTGCATGATTCGTGGACGCATCATCGCCGAGAGCCTCAAGACCGGCGCGGACATCCAGATGAAGGAGCTCAGGCTTGTCCGCCTCGGCCGCCACGACGTCTCCACATCGACCCTGCCGGCAGACGAACGCTCCGACCGCGCCGACCAACTCGGCGTGGTCGCCGACCAACCCACCAACTGGACGTTCGTCGACCTCGAAGGCCCGAACTCCCTCGCCGACGATCTTGCTCAGTCCCTCGCCGATGCCCTCCAACCAGCCCTTGGGTGGTGGGCAGACTTCACCATCGATGACACCGAGCACGTGGTCGTCTTCTCCGGACGGTCCTTTCGCTATTCCATCGGAGACGAAGCAAGCCGGGCAGAAGCAGTCGCCTGGGGCCGCTCCACCGGAACACCCGAACATCAACTCGACTGGGGCCCATAACAACCCGCCACAACCCGGTGCAGCGGCGTCACGCCATGGTCGACCGCGACGTCGACCACCAGGGTGGCGGACCGACTCTGATCTTGTCCGGTGAGGGATATCCGCTTCCGTACGCCCGGCAAGGGTTCCTGGCGGACACACGGCGTCATGTACCAGGGTGCCAACGTTCCGCCTGCCGGTCGACGGCGAGGGACACGCGAACGTCCTGGGCGTCTCGAGCCTGCACCCGTGGTCGAGTGCCCTACGGTGATGCCATGGGACTGCGCATCGGTGCCTTGGTCGTCGACTCACAAGATCCCGGGCCACTGGCCAGGTTCTGGGCAGAGGCACTGGGTTGGGTGATCAGCCAAGCCGAAGATCCTGAGTGGGTCGTCGAGCCACCCGAAGGTAGTCGCGAAGACTGCGTGGTGGCCGACCTCTTGTTCATCAAGGTGCCTGAGCCCAAGACGGGAAAAAATCGCCTGCATCTCGACCTGCGACCGGAGGATCAGTCCGCAGAAGTTGCCCGCCTGGAAGGGCTGGGAGCTACCTGCGTCGATGTTGGCCAAGGCAACAACCAGACCTGGGTCGTGATGGCCGATCCGGAAGGCAACGAGTTCTGCGTACAACCCGCTCATCCGCCGCAGCTCCGAACACAGTGGCTACAGCGGTACGAGGCCTACCAGCCGGTTCACACCTGAACGTGATGGCCCAGATGGCCGGCGACAAGCGGCGTCGCTACGCGGCGCTGTCGGCGTGCGATGTGCGGCAACTGGCGAGCACCGGCATCAGGCATCCGAACGCGAGAGGTTCGCCAAACGAGCAGCGTCCTGCAATGCCTGATCGCGGGTGTCGTAGCCCGCTGTCATGATGCTGCCATGCGCAGGACCAACAACGAGAAGATCCTGATCACGTCGCCGGACCCCAAGGCCGCCGCGGGGACGGCACCACCGACTGGCAAGGCGTCGGTTGCGGGGCTGCAAGCTGGTCCAGGGTGTGTGACATCGTGGTAGACCTCAGCGAACTGGCGACGGAGGAGCGGCGCGACCTAGCCGACTTCCTTGACACCCTCACGGAGGAAGAGTGGGAGCAGCCGTCGCTGTGCCCAGGGTGGTCCGTGCGCGACGTGGTGGGCCACATTCCGAGCTACGACGCGCTCGGTTGGCCCGCGGTGCTGGCCCTGTTCGCCCGCTCGGGGTTCTCGCTGGGCCGCTGCAACCAAGTCGGCGTCAACGAGAGCCGCCGGCTCCGCACGGAGGAACTGGTGGCCAGGCTGCGTGCGCATGCCGTCCCTCGGGGCATCACTGCGATGTTTGGCTGCGCCATCGCCCTTACCGACGGGGTGATCCATCACCAGGACATCCGCCGAGCACTCGGCCATCCACGGACGGTGCCCCAAGAGCGACTGGTCGCCGCTTTGGAGTTCGCACCCCGCGCGCGTGCGCTGCCGGCACCTGCGAACGTCCGCGGGCTCCGGGTGGTCGCGACTGACGTCAACTGGACTCACGGGACCGGCCCCGAGGTGCGCGGCCCGGGTGAGGCCCTGCTCGTCGCCCTCGCGGGTCGGCCGCAAGCCCTGGCGGACCTCGAAGGCCCCGGTCTCGACGCCCTGGCAGCAAGGCTGCGCCGGTGACCCGCAGGTGTCAGGTCTCTGCCACCTCGAACGAGTGGACGAGGCTGCGTCGCGGCGGCTCTGCGGAGTGGTCCTCCGATGGGCGATCCCTTTCCGTACGCCCGGCCAGCGTTCCCCCTACCTGACAGTGCCGGGCGGAAAACGGAGAAGACGCCGGAACCGCGCGGTGGATGGAGCGTTGAACGGTGATCAACCGCATTCGCCATCACCTTCGGTGACCGCTGGCCGGTGACCGAGACCTACTAACACCAACCGCCGGAAATACCGTTCGTGTTAGGGACCGCGACGCGTTCCTCCAAGCAGCGTTGGACAAGCTTTAACGCGGGCAGCTGGTCAGGGGAGGAACTTGGAGAGGGTTTCGGGGTCTCGGGCGACGGCGGTAGTGGAGTCGTCTGCGGTGATGATGGGGCGTTGGATGAGGATAGGGTGGGCGACCATCGCTTCGATCCAGGTCTCGCGGTGTGCGGTGTCGCGGGGGACGTCACGGAGAGGTTTGGCGTCGGGTTCGTTGTGGCGGACGAGGTCCCATGGCTCGAGGTTCAGGCGGGACAGGACATCGGTCAGCTCGGCCGCGGTGGGCGGGTCGTCGAGGTAGCGTCGGACTTTGTAGGCGACCCCGGCCTCGTCGAGGGCCTTGGTGGCGGTGCGGCACTTGGAACAGGCCGGGTTGATCCAGATCTCCACAGGTGAGTTCCTCCAGGTCAGCAGTGGTCTCGGTCGGCTGTTAGAGCATCAGTAGCAGCAACACCACGTGAACCGCCAGCGCGGCGCCGTACGACCACGTGCAGCAGACCAGTCAATGATCCGGATGACGTGACCGCCACCGATCAGCTCTGCGCACGGCGGTAGTACGGCTGTTCGACCTCGGTGGGCCGACGACCCTCGTCAAACAGAAGGTCACTGAGTCACCGCGGGTGAAGCACTTAGCTACGAGGTCGTCACGGAGGAGGCCCGCGGCGGTCCCGCGGCGGAACGCCAGCCGCCCGGCGGACGAGACCTGGGCGGCTGCCAGAAAACTTCGTCGCGTATTTGCCGCAGACAGCCGCTGAGAGGCGTTGACGGCCAGACGTGGCCGGACAAGACCAACATCCGTCGCGGCCGCGGCGACCACGTTCGGGTTCGCACCCCGCACCGATGTGCGCCGTGACGCGGCACGACCCTAAGTCGCCAATGTCCGGGCTCGTCAACGATCTATGTTCGCGGCACTACCGACCTACGCATTACGAGTCCGTTCTCGCACGCCGAGCGACGGGCTTCCCAGCCGCGTCTGAGCGCGGGTTGTGCGTGGCAATCGTTGGCTAGTAAGGGCCTCTTAGTGGATGTTCGGAGGCACCACGGGGGCACGCCAGGGCGTTCACCCTGTCGCAAGCCTGAAATGCGTGGGTCAGTCAGATCGCGGCTTGACACACTGCCTACTAGTCCCAGGCTGGCGCCAACCCTCCTGGCGCGGCTAGGCCAGTCCCGACCACTACTCGGACGATCCTGACCAACGACCTCGACCCCGCCCGCGCCCAGGAAAGCTCCTTGTGGCCACGCTCATATCTACGTATGTTGCCTTTCGGTCTTCTGGGCACGGCCGGCCGGACAACTGAGCAATGGCCCGGGAGATGGAGAGAGGTGCCGTGCTGATGTGGACCGCGCTGTCCAAGACGACCGGGCGGTATCTCCTGCATGCGCGGTTGCTCTGGCGCTCCGCGCCCGGACTCTCGATGCTGTGTCTGCTCGTCACCACCGCGTCGGCAGTTGCGGGCACCGCGGCACTGGTGACGACGGGACAGCTGATCGGATCGCTGCCTGCTCTGGTCCGCGACGGCGCGGGATCGGCAGCCGTCGACCGGACGTGGTTCTGGTTGGCCGCGACCACGGTGGCCTTCTCGGCAGGGCCGCTGCTGTCGGCGGTTGCTGCCGCGCTCACCCCTGCGGTGTCGGCCCGCTACCTGGCCACGACGTACGACATGCTGCTCGAGGTCGGCACCCATCCGTACGGCATCGAAGGTTTCGACGATCGGAAACTGACCGGGCGGTTGGACGGGCTGCGGCAGACGATGCAGGAGTGGACGTTCGTCTCCGGCGTCGACAGCACCTGGATCGTTGTCGGACACCGCCTGGGTGGAGTCGGCGCACTGGTAGTGGTGTGCACCTGGACGTGGTGGGTCGGCGTCATCCTCATGCTCGGCATGCTCGTGCTGTCGAAGGTCTTCACCACCTGGATCGACACCCTGTTCGACGAGCTTCTCGAGGTGACGGGCAACGCTCGCCGGGAGGCAACCTACGTTCGGCGGCTACTGACGAGCAGTGAGACCGGCAAGGAGGTCCGACTGTTCGGCCTTGGCGGCTGGCTGATCGACCGGTTCCGTACCACCTGGTTTGCCGCGATGACGCTGGTCTGGCGCCATCGCGGCCAGACGCTGCGGCCGATCATGGCGGTGCTGGCGCTGTCGTTCGTCCTCAACATCGGCGCGTTCGCGCTGCTGGCCCGGGATGCGCTCACCGGTGCCGTCTCGCTCGGGGTGCTGGCGACGTTGGTGCAGGCGCTGTTCGGGCTGGAGGCGTTCGGGCCGATGGGTGACCCACAGTCCGAACTCGCTCGGAACACCTCCGCGTCGGCGGAGCTGGTCGCAATGCGCCGCACCGTCGGACTTCCTGCCCTGCCCGGTCGTCGTCAGGTGCCCACCGTCGACGTGCCGGCCACCGACGTACAGGCCACCGACGTATCGGCCGTCGTGGAGGCGGCGGCTGGCGCGCGGAGACCCGCCGCGGAGCTGGCCGCCGTCACCGCGCCCGCGTCGGCGGCGGTCGTCCGGGACCGCGCCAAGCCCGCGGCGGCCACGGTCGAGCTGGTGGACGTGACCTTCACGTACCCGACCCGAGACGCGCCGGCCTTCCGCGATCTGACACTACGGATCCCCGCTGGGCAGTCGGTCGGAATCGTCGGCGTGAACGGCGCCGGCAAGTCCACCCTCATCAAGCTGCTGTGCGGGCTCTACCCGCCAGACCACGGAAGCGTACGCATCGACAGCAGCGACCCGGCGGTCGAACCCCTCGCCCGGCGTCGCGTCGCGGTCATCTTCCAGGACTTCGTTCGCTACCACCTGCCGCTGCGGGACAACGTCGGTTTCGGGGCCCGAGCGCTGCTGCATGACGAGGTTGCCCTGAAGCAGGCGCTCGCCGATGCCGGAGCCGTCGGTCTCCTCGACTCCCTGGAGCATGGCTGGGAGACCGTGCTGTCTCCGGAGTACGCCGACGGGACGGACCTGTCCGGCGGGCAGTGGCAGCGGGTGGCACTCGCCCGGGCGTTCGCGTCACTCGCGGCAGGTGCCGGTGTGCTGGTGCTCGACGAGCCGACCGCGTCGCTGGACGTCAGGGCGGAGGCCGCGCTGTTCGACCGGTTCCTGGAGGTGACGCGCGGCATGACGACGTTACTGGTGAGCCACCGGCTTTCGTCCGTACGCCATGCGGAGCGGATCGTCGTCATCGGCGCGGCCGACGGTGACCGCGGAGCGATCGTGGAGGACGGTTCCCATGAGGAGTTGATGGCCACCGGTGGTGCGTACGCCCAGATGTTCACCTTGCAGGCCAGCCGGTTCGCCGCGGCGGGTAGCGATGCTGTGCCGGGGGCCGCCGGATGAGCGCGCTGCGAAAGACCCTCACGTCGATGTGGCTGGTGCTGTCGATGGCCGTACGCGTCAGTCCGCGGGAGACGGCCGTGGCATTCCTGGAGACGCTGAGCAACGGGTTGCAGGCGTTGCACCCGCTGTTTCTGACCTGGTTCGTCGTCGGCGCCGCTACCCAGGACGTCGGCCGGATGATCGCCGCGACGGCTGCGTTCGGCGGTGTCACGAGCATCACGGTCATGCTGATGCTCGCGGGCAACACCGCGCGGATCAACCAGCGGGAACGCGTCGGTTTCGCGTTCGACTGTGAGATCGCGCGGATGACGGCGGCCATCCCGACTCTGGACCACCTGGAGTCGCCACGTTACCTCGACGAGCTCCGGGCGCTTCGTGATCAGCAGGGAGCCCTGGGCAACGCCCTGAACAGCGTGCTCAACACCCTGCGGAGTCTGGTGTTCATCGGCGGCACCATCGTCCTCGCGTCGACCGCGGACTGGCGGCTGCTCCTCCTCGCCGTCGCCGGACTCCCCAACCTGCTCACCACCACGTGGTCGGTCCGTTGGCAGGCTAGCGCCGAGAAGCAGTCCGCCGAGCCAAGCCGACTCACCACCCACCTGGTCGATCTCGGCACCACGTCGGCCGGCGCGGCCGAGATCCGGGTCTTCGATCTACGCGAGCCGATCCACCAGCGACTGCGCGCGGCAGTCGGTGCCTGGCGAGCGCCGATGACCAACCTTGGCCAGAAGAACGCCGCCGCCCAGGCGGTCAACACCGTCATCTTCTACGCAGCGGTAGCCGCCGTGCTCGGGTGGATGCTGCGCGACCTGGGGACTGGCCAGCTCAGCGTCGACGCCATGATCCTCGCGGTCATGCTCGTCGGACGGTTGCAGAACGTCGGCGACCAGCTGCAATGGTCGGTCAGGATGATCAGCCATACGGTGCGTACCACCAACCGCTTCGTCTGGCTTCGGGACTACTACAACCGCGTGGCCGCCGAGCACCACGGGACCAAGCCACCGCCCGCGCGGCTGGTCTCCGGGATCCGGACGGAGAACCTGGCCTACCACTACCCCGAGTCCGAGGCCACCGCCCTCGACGGTGTCTCACTCGACCTCCCCGCCGGCGCGGTCGTCGCCCTGGTCGGTGAGAACGGCGCCGGCAAGTCCACGCTCGTCAAACTGCTGACTGGGATGTACCGGCCCACCGCCGGCCGCATCCTCATCGACGGGACCGACCTCAACACGATTGATTTCGCCGCGTGGCGTGAGCGTGCCTCGGGAGCGTTCCAGGACTACGCGAGGTTCGAGTTCCCTGCCCTCGAGACCGTCGGCGTGGGGGACTTGTCCTACGTACGCGACCACGATCGAGTGCACACCGCCTTGCGGGCCAGCGCCAGCGAGGATCTCCTGGCCGCGTTGCCCGACGGCCTCGCCACTCGGTTGGGAACCACCTGGCCGGACGGGGTGGACCTGTCGGGCGGACAATGGCAGCGGCTGGCTATCGCTCGAGGCATGATGCGCCAGCATCCGCTGCTCCTGGTCCTGGACGAGCCCACCGCCGCCCTCGATCCGGCGACCGAGCACGCGTTGTTCGAACGTTACGCCGCAGCCGCACGGCAGGCAGGCGGCCGCGGAGCGGTCACTCTCCTTGTCACGCACCGGTTCTCCACCGTCGCGGCCGCCGACCTGGTCGTCGTACTCCGGCACGGACGGGTGTCGGAGATGGGCACCCACGCCGAGCTGATGTCGGCCGACGGGCACTATGCCGAGCTCTACCGTCTCCAAGCACGCGGCTATCAGTGACGCCGAGAGCACATCGACGCTGGGCGCATGCGTACCTCCGGTGCCGACTTCGTAGCCTGGTGCCCATGATGAAGCTGCCGCCTACGCCCACACGACCCTCTGCGACGCGTGCCCATGCGTCACGGATGCGTCACGTAACTCGCGATTTCGCGCGTTCACGAGCGCACGAGCCTTGCAGGACAACGACTTTTAGGGCTGAGGCGACCGGCCGAGCGAAACGCGGCGTGACGCCCATCATGTCGCCCGGACGGTGGTAGAGACTCCTTCCCCCAAGATCGCCTACGGGGAAGTCCGTCTGTTCACGTACGAGTGAGGCAGGCCAAGGGGCTGAAGCATGACGACTGCGCTTCGAATTCCGGATCGGTTGGCGCACATCGTCGTCTCGGCGTTCGGCGATGTCGGACGCAACTGGCTGGCGCGACTACCGAGTCTGGTCACTGACGCGGCGAGTGCCTGGCAGCTGCAGGTGGGCGCCCCGTTCGAGCCGGGCGGCAACGTCGGGTGGGTTGCTCCCGTACGTCGAGCGGACGGCAGCGACGCGGTGTTGAAGGTGGAGTGTCCGGGTCACCGCAACCCCTGGGCGGCAAAGGGCCTGCAACACTGGGCTGGTCGCGGAGCGGCGCGACTTTTCGACTCCGACGAGGCGAGCCAGGTCTTGCTGCTCGAGCGGTGCGTGCCCGGCACGAACGGTGATGACCTCGACGTCGCGACCGGGAACGTGGCCGTTGCGTCGGTACTCGCCGAGCTCCACGCAGTCGAGCCTCCTGCAGACGACGAGTTCGAGCCACTCGCGATGTTGGTGGAGCGCTCCCGCGAGACGATGTGGCACTGGTTCGATCGGTTTGAGCGGCCCGTGGATCGAGGCGTCGTCGCGCAGGCGGACGAGCTGTTCACGTCCCTGACCTCATCTTCTACGGACACGGTGCTGCTCCACGGCGATCTCGGGCCGAGCAACGTGGTGCTCTCGGAGCGTGGATGGTTGGCGATCGATCCGTATCCGGTGCTGGGTGATCGCGCGTTTGACGTGGGGCACTCTCTGTCGCGGTGTGACCTGCGGGACGCGCGGGAGCAGGTCGTCTTCTTTGCCGATCGTCTGGATCTTGATGCGCGACGCATCGCGGGCTGGACGTTCGCGTGCTGTGTGGAGCTCGCGCTGGAGTGCAGGTCGGTCGGAGACGCGAGGGGATTCCGCGAATCACTCGACCGTGCGGAACAGCTCTCATCGCAGCGCCTGGTGTAGCAAGGCTCAGGGATCTAGAAAGGGTGGCGTCTCGCTCGGGCAGATGGCGACCCGCCTAGCACGTTGGCGGGCAGCATCATCGTGACCATGCCGCATTCACTTGCGTCTTGGACGCGACTCGAGGAGCTACAGCCCTTCATTCGTTGGCTTGCCGCGCCGCCAAGCGACCCAGAAGGCGGTCAGCGTTAGACGAGCCGCTCGAGTGACGCGACGATCTGGTCCGTCGTTCTGGTCCAGACAAAGGGCTCCGAGTCGTTGGTCCACGCCTGGGCGTGAGAAATGCCTGGAAACGGGTGACGCGGCGCTGCGCATCGGTCAGGCCGTGGTCGACGTCGATCGCGCCGAGCACGCCAATCAGGTCGCGCCGCTGGTCGTCGACAGAGTGCTCATCCGGTACGCCGGGTGGCCGCGGCAACTGGCCATCGTCCCCCCGGCTCTGGACCGTCTCGTCCACGCAGTACGCCACCACGCACTCAGGTGGGTTCAGATAGAACCCGGAGACCTCGAAGGCCCAGGGGATGTCGTTCTGAATGCAGAAGGGGTGGCTGGCGGGGTCGGCGTAGACCCCCGATCCGGCCGCCTGAGGCAGCCGGATCGCACCCAACCGCTGGGCACGCTGGAGAGCACGTCTCGCGGTGAGGTGGTCGTGCCAGCGGTAGTCGACGTGCACCTGCGACGGATAGGCGGGATCGGGCCAGCGTGCCGCCCGGAACTGTGCGTGCTGGAATGCGAGGTCCGGCAGGTCGTCGTCCAGGGCGACCACGACTCGTTCCGGCGCGTCTTCCACCCGCCCACGGGCCTGGAGAAAGCCTTCGTAGAAGCTGGCCAGATGGCGCGGGCTGAAGCAGTCGAACACCAGCCGACGCACCACCGGACGGTCCGTGGACCCGTCGGGGTACAGGCAGAACGGGTGGCCGACGGGATCGGCGTAGACCCGGAAGCTGCCGCTGTCCGCCAGCAGGGTCGCGCCCAGACCCGTGGCGAGCTCGGCGGCGGTGTCGACGTCCGGGACGCCGAGGTCGAGGTGCATCTGCTGCGGGAACTCCGGATCGGGCCACCGTGGAGGCCGTCGGTCATTCCAACCGTCGCCGTCGAATGCGAGGAAGAACGCGCTGCCAGCACCATCCGCGATCAGCAACCACGGCTCGTAGACGACCTTCATACCCAGTAGCTCGCAATAGAAGGCCGCCAGCTCCCACCGGCCCTCCTTCCCGTTCAACGTCTGCGGCGACCCGATCGTGGGAATCAAGCACTTCAGAACATGCGCCATCGATCCGCTCCTTACGACCGGGGCGACAATGGGTCGACACTTGCAGAGGGGGTCGACAATTGCACTCGTACAGGTCACCTTGTGTCCCGTACGGTGTGATGGAACTCTGCGGCGCGGAGTACTCCCGGGCGATTCCCGATGCCGACTTCTGACGGACGTACGAACTGGCGGACGGGCCGGACTACGGTCGCGCACATCCAAGTCGGCGGAGCACTGCTCACCGACAGGTCGACCAAGGAGTCAGGTCTCGCTCTGGATCACGTTAGCCCAGCAGTCGATCAACGTCGACAAAGGAAACCACGATGTTGCAGGTCGTTGGGGTCAGACAGGGGTCAAGTCCTCCCGGAAACAGGACACCACGCTGTCCATGTCTGTCTGTATGGTGACGCGCGACTTCCTGCTACCCACGGCGGACGGAGATCGAGGATGACTGGTTCCGGTCCGATGGACGAGAAGGAGTATCTGCACCGTTGGTTGCGCATGGTGCGCGACGTGATGTTGTGGAAGCTCGAAGGACTCAGTGACGCTGACATTCGTCGCCCGATGACCCGCTCGGGCACGAACCTGCTGGGTCTGGTCAAGCACCTCACGGGTGGCGAGATCGTCTACCTGGGGGAGACCTTCGGCAGGCCAGCCACGGACGTGCGGCTGCCGTGGTGGGAACCTGAGAACGTCCAGAAGACCATGGAGACAGGTGGTGACATGTACGCCGCTCCCGACGAGTCCACCGAGTACCTCGTCGACCTCTACCGTCGCGCCTGCGCCCACGCCGACAAAACCATCGCCGATCTGGACCTGGACGACATCGGAACGGTTCCTCATGCCGGGGACAACGACATTGGAGGCGCCCCTGACGCCCCCAACCCCAAGCAGCTCACTCTCCGACAAGCACTCGTGCACGAGATCCACGAGACGAGTCGTCACGCCGGGCACGCTGACATCGTGCGCGAGCTCATCGACGGGTCGATCGGCGGCGCGAGGGGTAACCCCTTCGTTCCTGATCCGGACCATGAGACCTGGTGGCAGGAGTATCTCGCACGCGTCAAAGCATCAGCGACTGCCGCTGAGCAGGCTTCGAACGAACGTCCATAACAACAACGACCGCGCAGCGACCCCTTGACCCCCCAGATTGCGGGGAGAGACGAAGACTCTGCTCAGGCGGGAGTGTTGAATGACCGACACCAAAGCAGCCCAGGCGCTACGTGCACTCGGGCACGACCCACGCCTGCCCACCACCCAACTGGCCGGTTCCATGTCCCAATCCGGCGTCTACCGCGTCCGCATCGACGGCCAAGACGCGGTCCTGAAGGTCACCGCCGCCGACGAGGAACAGAATCTGGCCCGCCGCGAACTCGCTTTCTATCGAACCCTCGCCGGCACGGTCCCCGTCCCGACCCCGACCCTTCTGGACAGCATCGATACCGATGAGCTCACAGCGCTACTACTGATCGCGCGTGGTACTCGCCGGCACGCGGCCAGGTGGCGAGATTCGGACTGGCTCCTTGCCGCCGCTCAACTGGCAGCGCTGCATTCGACCGTCGTTCCAGACCGTCCTCGCTGGCGAGCCGGCGACTCCTGGCTGCAGAGGCTCCTTGCCAAACCGCCGGCCCGTGCCGTGGTCGACTACTGGGACAGCACGCCCGCCTCAGCCGCAGCCCGCCGCGGTCTGGCCGACACTGAAGCTCTCGCGCGAGCCATCAAGGCCCTTCCGGAATGCCTCGTCCACGGCGACTGCCACGCCGACAACCTGTTACAAGACGACGGCGACATTATCTGGATCGACTGGCAGGGTGTCCACATCGGAAATCCGGCCGGGGATCTTTCTTTCCTCTGGAGTCGCGCCAATGCCGATGGTGCCACCTTGCCACGCGATGCGATGCTGGCCGAGTACCTGAGCCACCGACCCGTCGATGCGTTACTCATGCGCCGCAGTCTCATCGCCAACGAGCTCGCGTCATCGCTGTATGGCTGGCCCGAATACGGCCATCTCCATACCCCGGACGAACGCCAACAGATAACCCAACGAGTAATCGACCTCGAACACGCATGGCAGGAGAGCCCAGGCGAATAGGAGACTCATCCGCCGCATGACCGAAATGACAGAACCTGACCTCGTACAGCCTGCAACTTCCTCGGGGGACCGTTCGGTGTCCGGTCGAACCCGCGGATCCCCAAACGGACAACACGAGACGCCGTCCGGCCATGCTTCGTACGTCGTCCCACTGGGGCTCGATCCGTCATCGTGAACACGATCCGGACCTGCCGAGACACCCTGACCAGGCACACCGTCCTCATGCTCCCGATGTCGTCGCGCACGGTGGGCGAACTGCCAAGAGCTGGCCGAACGATTACTCCACAGGTCCCGCTCAAGCCGAGGGGCGGAACGTGCTCATCAGGGGTGTCGCTCAACAGCTGGTGCCCGTTCTTGACCCTCATTGAACCGCCCGTTGTTGCACGTGGGATGCACGCATGGCACGTCCGGCGTAGCGTGCCGCCCATGACTCGTGATCTCGGTGAGGTTGTGCAGGCGGGCTACGACCAGGCGGTTGATCAGTACGAGCGCCTGGAGCAGGCGGATGAGCAGTGGCCCCGGTCTCGGTGGCTTACAGACCTTGAGCGCCGCCTCGATCCCGGCTCGTCGGTACTTGATCTCGGCTGCGCCACCGGTGTGCCCGTCGCCGCCCGACTAGCCGAGTCGTACCGAGTTACCGGCGTTGACATCTCCCCGGTTCAGATCGAGCAGGCCTCCAGGAACGTTCCTGAAGGCGAGTTCACCTGCGTCGACCTTCAAACCGTCACGTTCCCCGACGGGAACTTCGATGCCGTGGTCTCCCTCTACACCTTCGACCACGTGCCACGAGAACAGCACATCGACCTGCTCAACCGCATAAGGGGATGGCTTCGCCCCGACGGCCTCCTGCTGCTGAGCATTGAGGACCGAGACGAGCCGGGAACCGTCGCCCAGTGGCTCGGAGTAGACATGCACTTCAGCATGTTCGACGCCGACACTACCCGTCGACTCGTGCTCGACGCGGGGTTCACCACCGAACGGACCGCAGTCGAGGACCAGATCAAGGGCCAGGTAGAGATCCCGTACACGTGGATCCTGGCACGCAGACCGGTGGAGGCAGCCCGACACACGACTTAGGAGCCCATCCTCGGTTGTCCAGATCGGTTCAGGCTTGCCCGTTCGTGCTGTAGCAGAGCCGCTGACGACACCCGATTGTGCAGGCCAGTCCAGGATCGTCCAGCTGCCTATTGCACGCAGGTTGCACGCAGGCCCAACGCTCGCCAGCCGACTTAGTGGTGGAATCCTTGCCCTCGTGACGCACTACTTCCGTCGCCGATGGGAAGAGCCGCGCGGTGACGAACACGATGACTGGGGGCACTCGGACTGGTACTTCGAAGTTGGCGATGACGGCTGGGTGAGCCGCCAGGTCGAGTCCTACGATGGTGGACCGATTCTTCGGTACGACCTCGAGCACCAGGAGGATGAGTACGGCGGCCTGTCCGTAGTGCCCTTGGACGTAGACGAGTTCGAGCCGTTCGAGATATCACGCGAGGCATTCGAGGCCGTCTGGCGGAAGATGGGTGTCGGTTGACTGTCAGGCGTGGTCGTCCAGCCAGCGACTGATGGAGGGTGCCTGCTGCATGCGTTGAACGGCGTCGGTCTTCTGGGCGAGGGTGAGGGTCTCAGGCTGTTGGGCGAACGTGGTTGGTAGGACGTCCAGAAGGCTGAGGACATGCATGTCATCGTTCATAGTGAGGAGCGCCTCACAACGCCACTGCGGGGAGACGTCGGGTCGGTGCTTAAGGATGTGTACGAAGGCCGGCAACAGGTAGTGGATTGCGTCGGGAGCCAGGTGCCGACGCAATTGTTCGGGCGGTAAGCATTGGCTGAATCCGAGGTCTACGGCCTTGTCCTCCAATTCGAGCAGGCATGCGCTGTTTACGCCAAGGACTGTGCGCGGCAGATCCATGACTGTTGATCAACTCCCTCCGGTCGGTTCGGCTACACCACGGCTGTCAGATCCGTAGAGGCAGGCAACTCGATCGCGACCTGCTCGTTCTCGCTCAGTTGGTCGTCGACCAGGTGCTCGTCGTCGCCAGATGTTGCAGCTCGTTGGGGTCAAGCTGGGGTCAGTCCGAGTGAAGCATTACGAGTGGGTTCTCGGTTCTCGTGCGCAGGTCACCCCTCGATCCGGACGTCGCTGACCGTGGACTGCTGCTTGTAGGTGTTGGCTGTCGAGCGCTGGTGCGGGCCATTCGGGGGCACCTCGTGGGCATCGTCCGGTCCGGGGACTCTCAGCTTGGGCTCCACCACGCCGGGATGAGCCGCGACCACTTGATCACGAGAGAAGGACACGCTCAGTAAGGCTTGTGCCGACCATGCCTTGTCAGCCCAATTGCGGGCCACGGCCGCACTTGCCACGGGCTACGGCGCGGTACCAGGATGCCATGGTGACTTTCGAAGTCGAGAACTTCAATGTCGTGTTCGCCTGCCCTGGCGACTCGACAGAGAGCTACGACGCGGGAGCGCGACCCATCGCGACCTTCTACGCCGAACTTCTCGGGATGCTGGTCACCAGGGAAGACTGGTTCATGATCTCCAAGCAGGACAAGATCGGCCTGCACCTAGCGTTCGGCGACGGACCAATCGACTACCAGCCACCGCGTTGGCCAGATCCGGAGCATCCGCAACAGGTTCATCTGGACTTCCCTGTAGGTGATCTACACGCCGCGGACGATCTGGCGATCAGCCTAGGCGCCACTCGGTTGCAGGACGCGGGCGATTACCGGTCGTACGCTGATCCGATCGGCCATCCCTTCTGCCTCTACCGCGATCCCACCGGAGTCGAACCGTCGGAACGTCCGCTGTCCGGCAAGGTCGGCCGTGTCGTCTTCGACTGCTTCAGCCCACGGGCGCTCGCCGCCTTCTACGCCGAGCTGTTGGACATGCCCACGCGGGAGCTGGATACGCCGGAACGCGTGGTCATCAGTCGAGGCGACGCCCACGACTACGACCTCATGGCACAGCTTGCGTTCCAGCACGCGCAGTCCCCTGCGCCACGCTGGCCCGACCCGGCATACCCGCAACAGGTCCACCTCGACATCTGGGTCACAGACCCGAAGCAGGCACAGAACCTGGCGTTACGACTCGGAGCAATCCGACTGCCCGACATAGGCGGCAGCGCCCCAGTGTTCGCCGACCCTGCCGGCCACCCCTTCTGCCTCTGCTCCGACGGCTCGTGAACGTCGAGGACCCCAGCCTTGCAAAGGCATATTCGGGTCCCACGCTGGGCTGAGCGTCGACTGATCCGGCGTCCGTGCCGCGCTGGCGTGACCGCTGTTGACCGTGCGAGGCCGTGATCGTCTGCACCATCTGGCACGCAAGTGGCACGAGCGAGCAGCGGACCGCCAAGGCTTGTCACGTTCAGGTGAGCGCAGGCTGACGTCTCGATGGCGACGTGTGGCTCGTCCGGTTCCACCTCGGGTTGCGCCTCGACCACCGCGATTGCGACTCGTGGGGGGATCCTCCAATCAGACAGGCCCGGATCGGGAGGAATGAGTGGCACAGATCGTTGCCGGGGTTTCGAGGACGTTCAACGAGTACCTGCTCCTGCCGAACCGGACTGGCGTCGGTTGCTCACCTGAAGCCGTCGATCTGCGCACGCCCTTGGTGCGGTACCGGGTTGGTGCGGCGTCGGCGATCGAGCTTGGTTCTCCTTTCACGTCGGCGATCATGCAGGCGGTCAGCTCTCCGGACCTAGCGATCGCGCTCGCACGCAACGGCGGCCTGAGCTTCCTTCACCACAACCGACCCATCGACGAGCAGGCCTCGGACATCCGGAAGGTCAAGAACTTCAAGGCGGGCTTCGTCACCAGCGACACGAATGTGCGGCCACAAGACACGCTGAGGCATCTGGTTTGGGTCATGCGCCACACTGGCCATGGCACTGCCGCGGTTACGCACGATGGAAGCGCTGGTGGTCGACTGCTCGGCTTGGTGGCCTCCCGCGACTTCCATCCCGATCGACATGACCTCGATGTTCCCGTTGTCGACAGGATGACCGCCATCGCCGACCTACCGCACGCAGGTTCTGACCTCACACTCTCCGAGGCCAACTCACGGCTGTGGGAAGAGCGCCTTGACTGCCTTCCGGTGGTCGACGCCGATGGTCACTTGCGGTCTTTGGTGTTCCGCTCCGACTACGAGGACAACAAGCGCTACCCGAACCAGCTCGTAGACACAGACAAGCGTCTGCGCGTTGGTGCGGGCGTGAACACCCACGACTACGAACAACGCATTCCCGCACTCCTGGACGCCGGGGCAGATGCCCTGTGCTTCGACAGCTCCGACGGCTACAGCGACTGGCAGGCACAGGCCCTCACCTGGGCAAAGAAGCACTACCCGGAGATCCCCGTCGGTGGTGGGAACATCGTTGACGCAGACGCGTTCAACTTCCTCGCAGAAGCGGGCGCGGACTTCATCAAGGTCGGCGTGGGGGGCGGCTCCATCTGCATCACCCGCGACCAGAAGGGAATCGGCCGAGGCCAGGCCAGCGCAATACTCGATGTCGCCGCGGCCCGCGACACCTTCCGCGAGCGCACCGGTGAGTATGTGCCGATCTGCTCCGACGGCGGACTCGTGCACGACTACCACACGGCGCTGGCGCTCGCGATGGGATCAGACTTCGTGATGATGGGACGCTACTTCGCCCGCTTCGACCAAGCACCCGGGGCGAAGCTCCCCACCAAGGACGGCTTCGTGAAGGAGTACTGGGGCGAAGGCTCCAACCGCGCCAGCAACTGGAAGCGCTACGAACAGGGCGGCCAAGGACTCATCTTCGAGGAAGGCGTCGACGGCTACGTGCCGTACGCCGGCGACCTCAACGACGGCCTCGCGGTCACCATCGCGAAGATCAAGGCCACCATGATCTCCTGCGGCGCCACGAGTCTGCCAGAACTCCAGGCCACCGCTCGACTGACCCTCGTGTCTGAACAGAGCTTCCAAGAAAACCACGCCAGCGTCGCTGTACGCGACACTCCAACCACCGCCATCTGAGGCGGCGATACATGTACCGGGTCTCTCGTCGAGGGCTGCTCTCCCATCGGTCGGACAGCTTGCCCGTACCCGGGTTCTGTGCAGGGCGCCAGGCTCGACGAGTCGACCGTCAGGCTTGGCCTGGCGCCCTGCACAGGTTCCGGCTAAGCCGCTTGCGGTGGCCGTCCGATGGGACAGGAGCCCGGAGCTGCCCTCCCTGAGGGAGGATCGGGGTGCGGGGCGCGGAGCCCTGCGGTGTTCGTTGAGTGAGTCACCACGGCTTCCGCCCGGCGAGCCCGAGGACGGCGCCCCGGCGTCGCCCCGCAAGGGCGGCAGCCGGGCGGTGCGCCGCGTCAGCGGCGCCTTGACCCAGTACAGCCAGAACCAGCAACACAGCCAGCGGGCGCGTGGATAGCCGGCCGGGCGTTCGACCCCGCGCATTCCCCGCAACTACCCGTTTGCGGCCGCAAGTTACTGCACACGGCTGGACTCGTAGACGATCACTGCCGACGTCGGGACGGCCCAGCAGACCGGCTCTGACCTGCGAAAACGCTGGTGAGCGGAGAGCGTGGGATTCGAACCCACGTGGCGGGGGGTTACCCCGCCTAGCGGTTTTCAAGGGGGATGTTTCGCCGCATACGCCCTGCAGGTTCGTCGATCAGCAGCGAACTCCGCCGCAAATACGTCGAAGGACCGGCCGCGGCACTGGCAGCCGGCCGTGGACGGCCGGATCTGCGACGAGCCAGCTCGTGTATCCACCGAACCGCTGCAAGCAGTGGGCGCAGGCTCCTGGCCACAGGCAACACGCACCGGCAGCCGTATTGCCCGTCGGGTCCCTTCCCCACCTCAAGGGCAACCCGGCGAGCGCCCGTTTACAGGAGGGCCGTTAGCTGTCGTACGGACTGCCCCACGCTTGCTGACCTGGACGTTCGTCTGTCAATCCTGTGATGCGAGGCACTCGCAGACGGTATTTCATTGACAGAGCCATTGACAGACGTGAGTACCGGCGGGGGTATTGCGGTTACGCGGCCGACGGCTTGGGCTTGAAGTTCACTGCAAGCTCGACGTCGAGCGCGTGGGCGATTCGCTCGAGCACAGGCAGGGTGGGGACGGTACCGCCGGCTTCGAACCGGGCGACAGCGGATTGGGTCATGGACGCTGCCCGGGCCAGCTCGCTCTGACTCCAGCCGCGCTGCTCACGTAGCTGACGGACCGCGGCACCCAGCTCAAACGCTAGCCGGGCAGCCTCGTAGGCCGCTTCTGCACCCGGCTCGGCCATCCGCCGGTTGCGGATCTCCGCCCACTCGGTTCGCCCGCTCACCGCTCCTCCTCAGCTTCGACCGTGTGCGCCTCGGCCACACACCGCGCCCACGCTCGCCTTGCCCGGTCGATCTCCCGATCCTCCCGCATCCGGGTCTTACGGAACACGGTCAGCAGGATGATCCGCCGACCGGGCGCGATCCAGTACGTGATCCGCACCGCGTCCCTCTCCAGGTGGAACCGCAGTTCCCGAAGCTTCCCGTCCAGCTGCCTGGTGTACGGCTCTTTCAGCTGCGCCCCCTGCGCGGCCAGCAGATCAACATAGAACGCCGCACGACCAAAATGCCCACCCGACAGCTGCTCCAGCCACTCCCGGACCTCCGGTTCCAGCTCCACACTACCCCAAGCCATAGCAATGATGCTATGGGGTCTTGGGATCGCCGTACAGTCAAGATCGGGTAAGCAGCGCCGGCGATAGCGGTGCCTGGTGGCCAGAAACCTCCGTCAACGCGGTTGCAGACGCGTGGACTGATTGCCTTCGGTGCGTCCACACGTAAGGGCGTCCGCGCCCCTCCCGCACCCGTTCTTGCACCGCGCCTGACGGCATGCGGCGCGTCGAGAGCAGCTGATGACCGAGCCGATCAACGCCGCCTGACGGGTGGTGGCGCCGATGCTGGCTGGTGAGGCCGATCGTAAGCACTCCAAGACACACGAATTAGGAACCCATGCTCTCTTGTCCAGATCAGTCCAGGCAGTGCTGTTTCAGGCGGCCAGGCAGGCGTCCAGAACTCGTTGTTCGGAGCGGTCCAGATCCGTCCATGCCGCTATTGCACGCGGGTTGCACGCCGACCTTCTGTTCCGTAGAGGCAGGCAGGTCGATCGTGGGCTGCGCTTTTCCGCTTCGGAGGTCGTGGGCCTGGTGCTCATCGTCGCCTGGCGTAGCAAGTCGTTGCGGTCAGGCTGGGGTCATCTTGGGGTCAGCGCGCGTTCGATGCGCTTAACCGTCTGCGGTCGTGGCGTGACGAGGTAGTGCCCGCAGAATCCAAGTAGCTGCGGCTCCGGAACTCACGCCTCCCAAGAAGACGCCACAGAGCAAGCTCCACCATGGGGTGCTAGGCATAAGGCACATCAGTAACGGGGTTCCGTCCGGCGTAATGACGTCGTTGCAGCCAGGCGGGGCAAAGAACTGCATGTACACGAAGTCAGCGAGCCATCCGCCTCCGCTCGCTCCGAGGATAGCGGCAATCGCAACGATGGCGATCGACACTACGCGGGGCATGTGCCCTCCCGAGTCGGCAGAGGTGCCCTAGCCTAGCGATTCCGTGCCAGGCTACTCCTCGACCGAGTGCAGTCAGCGATCTCCTCCCGGCGCCGTGAAGGCGGCCAACCACTCTTCTCCGTCGTCCTCGCAACTAGCCAGATTGAGGTCGGAGCGGAACGGGTCAAGAGTCGAGCTTGCTCGATCGCGAAGCAATGCCGCGTAGTTACTTCGACCTGAAAACGCTGAGCCTTGGTGAGCAGGTGCTGGCGGTCTGTCGGGGTTGGGTGGCGGCGTGCTCCTGCGATGGGTGCTTGTCATGCTGCCAGGGTGCTGATCTTGACCAGGTTGTGTGTCAGGACGCCCGTGGCCGATCCAGATCATGGCTCCTTCGGTGCCATCGATCTGGGTGCGATCCCAGCCGTATCCGCGTTTGAGGGTGCTGATTCTGCCTTCGATGCCGGTTCGCCATTTCACGGTTCGTCGGAACGCCGGGCGATGTTCGTGGGCTCGCCGGGCGGCTGAGGGTTTGCCCTTGCGGGGGATGACGACGTTGCGGACGCCGAGGTCGGCCAGGTCGTCCTCGACGGCCTTCTCGCCGTAGCCACGGTCTGCGGTGACGGTGCGGGGTGGGCGTCCGGCGCGGTTGCGGATCCGGTCCACGGCCGGCGGGAGTTGGGGTGCGTCGGCCGGGTTGCCGCGCTCGACGATGTGGTCGACGATCACGCCGTCGTCGCCTTCGACGAGCTGGGCCTTGTGCCCGAACTCCACCGGCTTGCCGAGCCGGCCATTGGCGATCGGCCTGGCGTCGGCATCGTGCAGGCTGACCCGCCGAGTCGAGTCATCTGGTGTCTGCCCGGCAAGTCGCTGTCGGGTCTGTGCGGCGACCTGCCTGGTCGCGGCGATCAGGCCTGTCAGATCGTCGATGGCGCGGACCAGTCGTCCTCGTCGACGTCCTGTGGCCGCGTCGTGCTGACCCTTGGCCTGCTGGGCCCTGGCCTTGGTGCGTGCCCGACGCAGCGAGCGTTTCGCGTTGACCAGCAGCCTTTCAGCCTCGGTGGCGGCGGTCTCGGCCAGATCGGCCAGCTCCCGGTCACCCGCCGCACCGCTGCCAAGGCCTCGTCCCGACCGGCGGCGCTGCGCGACCGCAACCTGAACCCGATGGCGTGCGCCCGATTCCCCGCCGCACGGGACCGGTCCCGCAGGCTGGTGCGAGTCGCCCCGCCGGCGGCCTGGATCCGCCTTTTCGTGGCCGCGATCCGACCGATCGCCTTCGCCAACAGCCCCGAGTCGGTCGGGTAGGCCACGTTGGACGGCACCACCGTCGTGTCCGCCCGCAGCTTCGTGGTGCGCAGCACTTTGGTCTCGGTCGCCTTGGCCAGCGGGCCTCGTTCAGCCCCTCCACGGCCGCCGGGCCACAGCGCGTGGTCAGCTTCATCAGAGTCGTCGGATGCGGCACCGATCCCTCCAGGCCGATTCGGCAGAACCGCCGCCAGGTGATCGAGTCGCTCACCTCCCGGCACAAGCTCTCATAGCCAAGCCGATAGCGGAACTTCAGGAATATCAACCGCAGATAAGTCTCCATCGGCGTGGACGGCCGACCGATCCTCAGATCGAAGTACGGCACGAACGGCACAAAGAACGCTGGATCATCCAGCAGCGCATCGACCCGAGCCAGCTCCCCGGGAAGTCGCAGCAGCTGCTCCGGCAACACCGACTCGAACAATGACGGCTGATCGCCTACGGTACGAAAAACGATGGCCTCGATCCCTTCTAGCCCAAGGGGTCGGGGCCATCCTTCCGTTCCACAGGCGGCCGCTCACGCACCGCCACGCGCCGACTTTTTCAGGTCGAAGTAGTTAGGCGATCCTGTGTGGTGTCAACGTCTTCGGCTGTGGCGTGTCGTTGTCGGCATGGCGAGCAGAAATGGGCACGGAGCCCCTGTAACCAAGGGGATTGTCAAGATCACCTGGTTTCGCAGGAGCTCCGCGCATGTCCGATTCTGCCACCGTCACCGTGTCGCGTTCCATCACCGCCGCCCCGGGGGTCTTCGCTCCGGGCCACCTGGGCGAGCTGACGCAGTACCTGCCGTTCGAACTGGTCGACGACGTGCTGAAACAGACCAGGGCCGTGGAACACAGGTTGCGCGTCCTGCCCTCGAGGGTGGGGGTGTACTTCGTGCTCGCGCTGGCGCTGTTCCCGCGCCTGGGATACGCGCGAGTGTGGCAGAAGCTGACCGCCGGCCTGGCAGGCATGTCAGTGCCGAGTCCGTCGGAGAAGGCGCTGCGTGACCTGCGTCGCCGGCTGGGACCGACACCGCTGAGGGCGGTGTTCGAGGTGGTCGCCGGGCCGCTGGGCCGACCGCAGACGCCTGGGGTGTGTTACCGCGGGCTGCGCACCGTCGGCTTCGACGGCTGCAACTCACTCCGGGTCCCCGACACCGCGCCGAACCGGTCCTGGTTGGGCCGGATCCGCTACCGGATGGGGTTCGCCGGATACCCCACAGTGCGGTTGATGGCCCTGGTCGAGACCGGAACCCGCGGCCTGCTCGGTGCCAGCCTCGGCTCAAGCACCGACCGCGACGAGCCGAGGCTGGCGCGGCGGCTGCTACCGCTGCTGGGACCGGGCATGCTGGTCCTGCTCGACCGAGCCTTCGACGCCACCGGCTTCCTCACCGACCTGCACGGCACCGGCGCACACCTGCTGGTGCGGTCCAAGTCCACCCGCAAACCGCCGGTCCTGGGGCACCTGCCCGACGGCTCCTACCTGTCGACCCTGAACGGACTGGCGGTGCGGGTCATTGACGCCGACCTCGCCGTTTCTGGCGCCGACGGCAGCCATCTGGTCGAGCAGTACCGGCTGATCACCACCCTGATCGACCACCACCAGTACCCGGCCCTGGAGCTGGTCCGGCTGTACCACGAGCGCTGGGAGGTCGAGATCGCCTTCCTCGCCTTGCGCCACACCATCCTGCAGGGCAACGTGCTGCGCTCAGGCGATGAGTACGGCCTGCAACAGGAGATCTGGGCGCTGCTCACCCTCTACCAGCTGCTGCGCATGGCGATATCGTGGCCGCGGTAGCGACGCGGCACCTCCCGCTACCGCGGCCACGACCCCCTCCGGCCGGAGGCCGCGACTGCCATCACCGCGATCGACATCACCCTGCACACCCCAGGCCTGACCGAGCGACCTGCCCACAGGCGAAAGGCATCGGCACCTACCAGTCCCACCCGAAGACAACGCATCACCGCGATCATGAACACCGAAAGACACCGCAGCTGGAGCGGCCGGGAACTCGCCGACCGACTCGGCATCAAACCCCGCGTCATGCTTACCCAGTTGGCCGAATGGACCCGCTACGGCTTCCTCACACGCACCGGGCGCGGCACCTACGCCCAACCCGAACCGCAATGAACACCGAGGACGTTGACACCGCACAAGATCGCCTAACTACGCGGCATTGGATCACATAGTGACGCCGCAGGCGCCATTGAGGGCCGGAGTGGAGGCCGCAGACTGGCGTGCGAGGAGGGCGGGACGGTCAGACGACCGGTGACCCCAGCCGATTGTCGACGGCTCTGTGAAGTCCTTCGCTCGTCCGCCCGCGAGCCCGAGGACGGCGCCTCGGCGAGTGTTCCGCGGGGCGTCGCTGATGAGGGAGGCCGGGATTGGTGCTGGTTGCGTTGTCGGTGGTGGAGCAACGTCTGGATGCGGTGCGGGCGGTTCTTTCGGGTTCATCGGTGACGGAGGTGGCTGCGGCGGCTGGTGTGTCGCGTCAGTCGCTGCATGCGTGGATGGCTCGGTATCTGGCCGATGGTGTGGCGGGTTTGGCGGATCGTTCGCATCGGTCGGGTTCGTGTCCGCATCAGGCTCCTGCGGCGGTGGAGGTGCTGGTTGCGGAGATGCGGCGGAAGCATCCGCGGTGGGGTGCGAAGCGGATCTGGTTGGAGTTGTTGAAGAAGCCGCCGGAGGGTCTGGTGTTGCCGTCGACGAGGACGATCAACCGGATCCTGACCCGGCAGGGGCTGGTGGTGCCTCGGCGGCGGAAGCGTCCGCGTGGGTCGTATCGGCGGTGGGAGCGGCCCGGTCCGATGCAGCTGTGGCAGATCGACATCGTGGGCGGGGTGATGCTGGTCAACCCGGCGACCGGGGAGCTGCGGGAGGCGAAGGTGGTCACCGGTGTGGATGACCATTCCCGGTTCTGTGTGATGGCGGCGGTGGTGGAGCGGGCGACCAGTCGGGCGGTGTGTTTGGCGTTTGCCCAAGCCCTGCAGCGACTCGGCGTTCCCAACGAGGTGCTCACCGATAACGGGAAACAGTTCACCGACCGGTTCGGTAAGGGCGGGAGGTGATGTTCGACAAGATCTGCCGCAAGAACGCCATCACCCATCGGCTGACCCAGCCGACCTCGCCGACCACGACCGGCAAGATCGAGCGGTTCCATCTGACTTTTCGACGTGACCTGCTCGACGACTGCGGCCCGTTCGAATCGGTGGAGGCCGCCCAGGCCGCGATCGACGGGTTTGTGGTGCAGTACAACACCGACCGGCCACACCAAGCACTCGACGACCGGACGCCTATCAGCCCTGCCGACCGGTTCTCCCCGGCTCCAGATGAGCAGCGGGAGTTGCTCAAGCTGTGGACACCGCCGACACTCGCCCCAGCCCCACCGGCCGCTGCCCACGAACCGGCTGGTCCCGTGCCTGAACCGGTGTTGACGACGGCATCGTGGGCGGGTGGTCCGATCGGGTTCGACCGGGTGGTGCCACCCAGTGGGAACCTGCAGGTCGCCGGCCGGCAGTTCTGGCTCGGGCCGGTCCGGGCCGGCATGGTCGTCCGGTTCTGGACCGACGTCGACCTGATCCACCTGCTCATTGCCGGTGCGAGGGTCAAGGCCGTCCGTTCCCACCTCACCATCAACGACCTGGCCAGGCTGGCCGCCGAAGGCGCCGTCAACGCCGGACCCTCCCCACTGCCACCAGCCGAACGCAAAGGCGGCGCGGTAGAGATCTAACGGATCGTCTCCCGCGTGGGCATCGTCTCGCTGGGCTGCAGACAGATCCTCGCCGCCGAAATCCTCGCCGGCCGCCGGGTCGGCATACGCGTCGAGGCAGCCACGCTGATGTTCTACGACCTGGAAACCCGCGAGCTGCTCCGCACCCGACCCAACCCGCTCACCACCGCGAGATCCGCGGTTCCTGGCAGTGTCGCCCGCACCTAACCCAAGGATGAAAGGGCTCGTCCGACACGATGAGGATGACGTTTGGCGCAACGGTTGGTTCAGCCATGATCAAGCCAGGTCCGGGGTGCTCGGCCCGTCACGAGACCGGCCGCGTCGACGTAACCCTCCTCGCGCCCGCGCAGCTGTTCGACCAAGAGGCCGCGGAGGCGGTCCATGTCGGACGAGCAAGCGGGGTCGGCGGCCAGATCGTGACACTCCTTCGGGTCCGCGGCCAGATCGAAGAGCTGCTCTTGCCCCGAGTGCGACCACCAGATGTACTTCCACCGATCGTCGGCGATCCAGTGCAGCGTCTGCTGGAAGTGGGGGTGCTCGCCGTGGAGATGGTCTCGCCAGGACGCGGCTGGTGGATCGGCCAGCAGCGGTAGAACGCTTCGCCCTTCGACCGTGCCCGGAGGTTTCAGCCCGGCGGCGTTCAGCAACGTCGGCATCACGTCCCGCAGTTCGACGATCTCGTCCCGAACCTGGCCCGCTTCGATGCCGGGACCACTGAGGAGGAAGGGAATCCTGGCCGCCCCCTCGTACGGCAGGCCTTTCTGGAAGAGATTGTGTTCGCCGAGCATCTCACCATGATCAGAAATGAAGCACACGATCGTGTCCTCTGCCAGTCCGAATTCGCCGAGGATCTCGAGGAATCGGTTGATCTGGAGATCGAGATGTGCCAGGTGCCCGTAGTACCCCGCGCGGGCACGATGCAGGACCGCCGGCTTCATCCGCGCCGCGAACGGGTTGTGTCGCCAATCCTGGTAGTAGGGTTCCAGCGCCTCCACCCAATCTCCGACGACCGGGTGGTACGGCTCTTCGGCCAGGTATTGCTCATACGCCCACGCCGGTGGATCGAACGGCGGATGCGGGCGGTCGAAGGAAAGGTAGAGAAAGAAAGGACTCCGCGGATCGCGTCGATAGAGCCATGACATCGCTTGGGTGACGGTCCACGAGGTCGGATGCCAAGCCTCCGGCTTGTCCCAGGGCCGCGCCACCATGGAGTTGCTGTTGACCCCGTTGTCGCAGAAGTCCTCCACCGCGCTTGCGCCGGCCTGCATCCGCAGCCAGGGAAGGTAGTCGTCGAACTCCTCGTACGGCCGCTGCCGCTTGCGGACGTAGTGTAGGTAACCATCGTGCAGGATCACATCGTCGAAACCGAGCCTGGTCCGCTCGGGATAGACGTGCATCTTTCCGATGGCCTGCGTCTGATAGCCGGCGCGGCCGAACTCTCCTGCCATCGTGGTCGAGTAGTCCCAGGGACGGCCGTTCTCGAAGCCGATGCGCCGATGTGACCGCTGCGACAGGCCGGTCATCAGCGCGGCTCGGGCCGGGATGCACGTCGGAGTGGCCGAGTAACCCCTACGGAAGCGGGCTCCTCTGGCGGCGAGGGCGTCGAGATGTGGCGTATGCACCAGCTCATGGCCGTCCGCAGACAGGCAGTCTCCGCGCCATTGGTCCACGCAAATCAACACAACATTCGGCTGGTCAGCCATGGAGCCCCTCCATCGATTCAGGTACTTCGGTCAGCTCCGTCTCGCCCCTCGCCCAATCGCGTTGGGGGAGCTATGCGGATCCAATAAATCTGATCTGTGCGTATCGATCAAGAACGTCGGGTGCGCTGACGATCAGACGAAGGCAAAGGGGTCGGCGTAGAAACGGTCGAGAACCGAAGTCGCCGCCGCGATTACTGGTGCGTTGTCGTCGAGGGCACTCGGTGTGATCATTCGATCGGCGTCGAACCCGGACCGAGCCCATCGGCGAGCCTCAGCCCGGACTTCGGCTAGGTGTTCCGGCACTCGCAGCGGTGTGCCGAAGAGGATCACCTGGTCCGGCGCCATCATGTCGTGCACGATGGCGATCGACTCACCCACAGCGCGGGCACGATCCCGCAGTAAGTAGTCGGCAAGCCGATCCCCTGCTTTGGCTTTGGCGATCAGGTCACCCAGCAAGTGCCCTGGCAGAAGCACCCCTTCGCGTTCTGCACGTCGTACGATCGCGAGGTCGCTAGCCACGGAGGTCGCGCATCCGGACCGGCCACACTGGCACGGCACCAGCGCTGGTCGCGAGAGTGGAAGGTGCGCGATGTCACCGGCGCCTTCATCTCGTCCGTGATAAACCCGTCGATCGACCACGATGCCGGCACCGATCACGTTCCCGACATAGACATGCAGGAAGTTGGGAACTTTGAGTGCGGCGCCAAACCACATTTCAGCGCGGGCCAGCGCTCGCTCGGTCGAGTCGACGCGGAGCTTGCCGGGAAACTGGCCATCGGCGATCGCCGCTACGTCCACGTCGGTCCACCCGAGCAATGTGTGTGCGCGGACGACGCCATGCCGCGAGTCGACCCGGCCGCCAGTCGCGAAGCCGGTGCCGATGATCCGCGCTGGACTCTTGGCTGTCATCTGCTCGATCGCTTGCGATGCTTCGCGGACGACCAAGCTTGGATCGAGGCGTCCATCGTGCTCCACTCGCATTGTCTGGTCTACGAGTGAACCCCGCAGGTCAACCAGTCCGATGGTCGTCCAGCGCAACCCCACATGGATTCCTACGACATGAAAGCGATCAGTCGACAAGTCGAGCGGGACCCGCGGTCGTCCCCCTGCGCCTCCAACCAGGCCGGGCAGTTCACGCAACAGCCCAGCTTTGGTGAGCTCGCCGGTGATCCGCGTGGTGGTTCCGGAACCCAGCGACAGCATCCTGGCCAGATCGACCCTGGGGGTTGGACCGTGTTCGAGTAGCACCCTTAGCAGTGCGGCGACATTGTGACGGCGTACGTCGGAGCGGCCAGCCGCCATGCGCGCGGGCTCAACTCCAGTCTCTCGGGTCGCGATGCGCGTCATCGTCTCGTATTACCCCGCATTACCTCGTGTCGCTCATGGTAATCACTGACTGCGAACGCCAACGACCAGGGATTGACCATGATCAATACCACCCGGGGTGATCGAGGTTGAGTTGGAGGCCGACACCAGGCCGCATCGGCAGCTCCAGAGCACCATCGCACGGGGCGGGCTCTGGCGGCAGTGTGACCGCCGACCGGTCGACGTCCTCGCCGTAGATGTACTCCACCAGCGTGAAGTCGGGATGGATGGTAGACAGGTGGGCGGATACCGCTGTGCTCACCGGGCCGCAAGGATTGTGGTAGGTCAGCTCGACACCACTGACCCGCTCTGCCAGTTGTTGGAGCTGAACCGGACCGGCCGTGTACTTGGGGTCGAGAAGCAGAACCCGGAGGTGCCCGGTCGACAGCGCTGCCTCGATCTCCTCATGGGTAGACAAGGCTTCACCACCAGCGATGGGTGCCTTCGTGCGAGCCCCCAGCCACCGCATTGCGTCAGGGTCGGTGACGTCTACCGCGTCTTCGAGCCAGGCGATCCCCAGCTCGTCGAGCTGCGGTATGGCGTTCTCCAGCTGGTCGTGGCTGAGGTGATGATGAACGTCTACCATCAGGTCGACGCTCTCGCCGATGGCATCACGGACCGCTCGCACGATCGCCACTCCAGTGTCGACGATCGAGAGCCCATGCAGCACTGGCCCGTCAAAGGGCGCCACCTTGACCTTGCGATGACCATCGGCCACAGCCTGCGCCGCCTTTGCGGCGAGGTCGACCGGACGTCGTTGGCCGGCACTGCGGTTGAGGTTGGCATACACCGGCACGCGATCACGGCGCGTGCCGCCAAGCCACTGCCACAGCGGAACACCTGACGCATGCGCGGCGATATCCACCAGTGCCATCTCCAGACCACCCAGGATCGTCCGCTGCATGAACTGTCGCCGCGGATCGGCAACTGCTGCGCATGCTTGCCTGAGCTGCGTCGTAACAGCGTCGCGATCGGCGATCGCGTCGATCCCACGCAGCGGGCTAAGCACCTCTCGCACCGCTGAGGGGACCATCTCCGGCCACATGCTGTCCGAGCACTCGCCAGTGCCAACCAGCCCGTCGTCGGTCGACACCTCGAGGAACATCCAGGTCGAGCGCTGCGTCGCCGCCAGGCGTCGCAGCCTGACGTTCGTGATCCGACTGCCCATGGACGTCGCCTCCCCAGTTAAGTTGCTTATCGAAGCTAACTAGCGCGGGCCGGCCCGTCAACTCCCCTAATGGCCGTCAACTCCCCGCTCAGAACCGCGCCCGATCCGGGGTTGACGCCAGGCAAGGACCAACATTAACTTCGTTACACAGTTTTCATCCGATGGCGTTCGCTCAGTGGCGAGAGGAAGCACACGATGCGACCAGTCTCCCGAAAGCTCACCGCGGACCCGACCCGGCGAGACTTCCTGCGTCTAAGCACCGCCGGAGCCGTGCTCGCCGGCATGGGTGGGCTGGCAGCTTGCGAATCTGCTGTTGAGCAGCAAGCTTCCGACAAGACGGACAGCGGCAGGAACCGCCCACGGCCAGGGGGCGAACTCATCGTCGCCCAGCCGCAAGACATCGTTCCGAACGCGGTTCGAAACCAGGCCGCTCAAGACGCGAGCTGGCGACGCTCGATCTTCGACACTCTGATCGGCATCGAACGGAAGAGTGGTGAGATCCAACCCTGGTTGGCCACCGAGTGGGAGACCAGCGACGGTGGCAAGGTCACGACGCTAACCGTCCGTGACGATGTGACCTTCCACAGCGGCCGCCCATTCACCGCCGACGACGTCAGGTTCACCCTCGAGTTCATGCGTGATGAGCAGCCGGCCTGGTCATTCCAGTGGCTGCTCGAGAGGGCGACCAGCATTGACGTGCCGGACAAGACCACCGTCAAGATCGCGTTCGACCAGCCCATCAACAACCTTTTCGACGCGCTGGCCTTGATGATCATCGTTGACAAGGAGACGGCACCGAATCTGCTCGCCGCGGAGGCCAGCAACGACATCATCGGCACGGGGCCCTTCGCCTGGGGCGAATACCATCAAGGGGAAAGCCTGACGCTGCGGAGGAACGACAGGTACTGGCAAGACGACCAGCCTTTCCTCGACACCATCCGGATTCGAATCATCCCGCGCCCCGAGGCGCTGATGTCTGCACTGCGCTCCGGTCAGGTTCATCTCGGCACCAACATCAGCCCGCTCAACACCACCCAGGTGAAGAACGACGATCGGTTCGAGATCACTGCCTACGAGACCTACAGCGCAGGCGTCTACCTTGGCGGAAACGTCAAGTCGGAACCGCTTGACGACAAGCGGGTGCGGCAGGCGATCAACTACGCCATCGATCGGCAGCGGATCAACGACGACCTCTACCTCGGCCAGGCGAAGGTCACGGCACTGCCATGGTCCAGCGCGAGTGACGCCAACAACCTCGAGCTTGCTCGGCACTACGAGCGTGACCTGAACAAGGCCAAGGACTTGCTGGCCGCCGCAGGCGCTGAAGGCGCGACGGTGGTGCTCGAGACAAACGCCCAGTTCAGCAAGGTTGCGGAGATCGTCGAGTTCAACCTTGAGGAAGCCGGCGTCAAGCCACAGCTCCGCGTTCTGAGTGCCGACCAACAAGAGGATCGGTTTCAGAACCGTACATTCGAAGGACTGTGGATCGGCGTGCATGGCTACAACGCACTGTCCCCGGTCGACCTGATCTACAGTGCGCTGCCGTACAAGACCCAGCAAAACCTGTTCAACTTCGAGTCTGCAGAGTACACGCAGCTTGCGGAGGCCACGCTCACCGCCAACAGTGATCAGGACAAGCGCACCGCTTACGACGCAGTCAGTGAGTTTCTACTCGACCAGGCCTTCTGTTGCGACCTGGTGCAAGGAGCGAGCACCGTGGTGAGCTCGGGTGTGAGCGGATGGGACTACACCGTCTGGGACGACCTCATGCTGCACCGGGCCGGCCTGGAGTAGCTGTGCTCAACTTCGTAGCTCGACGCGTGCCCGCGGCGATCGTCACGCTTGTTTTGGCGTCGATTGCCGTCTTCTTCCTGATCAAGATGCTGCCCGGCAGCCCAGCGACAACGATTCTTGGCGACCAGGCAACGCCAGAGGCGGTGCGGGCACTCGAGGAGAAGATGGGCCTAGCCGATCCGCTGTGGCAGCAGTACTGGGACTGGGCGCGCGGTCTCGCAACCGGAGACCTCGGTCGGTCGTACATCTCCGGCGAGCCGCTGGTCGAGACCTTCCTCCGAGCAGGTGGCGCCACCCTCGAGCTGGCCCTGGGCAGCCTTGTGGTCACTGTCGTGTGTGGCTTCGCCTTAGGGATGGCTGGTGCAACGGTGCGGCTGCACGGCATACAGAGCATGCTGAAGGCCTTCAATGCAATCGTGTTTGGCGTGCCGGAGTACGTCGTCGGAATCCTGCTCATTCTCGCGTTCGCCATCAACGTTCGCTTGTTACCTGCCGGCGGACGAGAGCCGCTGCTGGAGGACCCGGAGATCGGGATCCAGTACCTGCTCATGCCGGCGATCGCCCTGGGTTTGCATTCGGCAGTTGTCATCGCGCGCTTTCTGGAGACTGCACTGCGGACGGAACTAGACGAGGAGTACGTCGAAACGGCGTTCGCCAAGGGTTCGTCGAGGCGCCGCATGTTGTGGCGACACGCCCTTCCGAACGCGCTTCCTTCCGTGATCACCGTGTTGGGTCTGCGAGTCGGACATCTGTTGGGCGGCGCTCTCATTATCGAAGCCATCTTCGCGTGGCCAGGGTTAGGGCAGGTGCTCGCCAACGCTGTCATCGCTCACGACTACCTGATCGTCCAAGACCTCGTGGTGTATTTCGTCGTCGTCTTCATTGCCATGCAGGTGGCGACTGACCTCGTCCACGCGACTCTGGACCCGCGCGTCCGCTTGGAGGGCGAATGACAGCTATAGAGGTGACGCAGCTCGCGCCAGCTCAGGGTGTCGGCGCCCGAACCGGGCGATGGTCCCGAGCGCTGCGTACGCCCTCTGGTGCGACCGGCCTGGTGGTCGTGACGGTGCTCGTTGCGGCCGGCCTGATGGCGCCAGTGCTCGCGCCATTCGATCCGGCCTTCCAGTCGACCGGCGCATCGTTGCTCGGCCCATCCAGCCAGCACTGGCTCGGCACCGACGAGCTTGGGCGGGACATCTATTCACGCCTGCTGTACGGCATCCGGCAGGACGTCATCATCACCGTCTTGGGGGTCCCGCTCGGGCAGGTCATCGGAGTCGTCTTAGGCCTGGTTGCCACCGTGGATCGACTAGCTGACGGCGTAGTCCAGCGCCTCCTCGACGTCAAGATGGCGTTCCCACAGGTCATTCTGGCTGCAACGCTGGCCACGATCATCACACCAGGATTCGCAACCGTGCTGATCGTGATCGTGATCGCTGGGATTCCGGTGACAGCACGGTTGACCCGTTCGGCCGTGCTGACGCAGCGCGAGCGCGACTACGTGGTCGGCGCTCGGGTGGTCGGTGCTGGCCGGGCGGCTATCTTGTTCCGGCACATCCTGCCGAACTCGCTCGACGCCCTCATCGTGCACTTCGTCATGGCGGCCGCGGGTGCAATCTTCCTCGAGGGCGGGCTTGCGATCATCGGCTTTGGCATCCAGCCACCCAATCCATCCCTCGGCGGCATGATCGAGACTGGCCTGCCATTCCTCGCCGAACAGCAGTGGTACGTACTCGGCCCGATCGCTGTGCTTACTGGCCTGGTCATCGGTCTCAACCTGCTGGCCGACGGCATCAACGCCGCATTGCGGCGGGGCTAGGGGTACGTGATGACTGAAGCCATTCTCCAGGTACGCGGGCTGCGAATCGAGTTTCCCACGCGCCTAGGCGTGGTGCAGGCGGTGCGAGGTGTTGACTTCGACGTGCACGCAGGTGAAGCACTGGCGATCGTCGGCGAGTCGGGCTCCGGGAAGTCTGTTACCGCGCGGTCATTGGTTGGGCTGGTCCGTGAGCCGGGGCGAATCGTCGACGGGTCGGTGAAGTACCGGGGCGAGGACGTCTTCGCCATGTCGGAATCGGCGCTGACGGCATACCGCGGCGGCGAGGTGGCTCTGGTGTCCCAGGATCCACAGTCCTCGCTGAACCCAGTGATGAGTGTTGGTGACCAAATCGCCGAGGCACTTCGACTGCACGGGGCTGACCGACGCGCGGCCCGCCGGAGGGCGGCGGAGCTGTTGGATCTGGTCGATGTCCCAGACCCCGCCAAACGGTTGGCCGGTTACCCGCACCAGTTTTCCGGCGGCATGCGCCAGCGGGTCCTGATCGCGATGGCTCTGGCAAACGACCCGTGCGTCATCATCGCTGACGAGCCGACGACAGCATTGGACGTCACCGTCCAAGCGCAGGTTCTCGATGTCTTCGCCCGACTCAACAGGGAGCTGGGCACGGCGGTCGTCGTCATCACCCACAATCTCGGCCTGGTCGCCCGGCTGTGTGACCGGATCCTCGTGATGTACGGCGGCAAGGTCGTGGAGCAGGCACCTGTCGATGCGTTGCCGAACGATCCCCGCCATCCGTACACCTGGGGTCTCCTCAAGTCCGTGCCGAGGATCATCGGGGCCGACAAAGGTCGACTTCCGGCCATCGAGGGCAGTCCCCCTGATCTGCGCCAGCCACCCGCCGGATGCCCGTTCGCACCGCGCTGCGACTTCGCCGACAATCGCTGCCGCGCCGAGATGCCGCCCATGTACCAGCACGGGTCCGGCCATGTTGCTGCATGTTGGCGAACCGCCGACGGCCTGCGCCTCGACCCGCCCACCCCAACGCCGCTACACGTGGGCACCACGAACTCGGACCTGTACGAGGGGAGGCCCGACGTCCTGGCTTTGCGTGAGGTGCGCAAGACGTACGTCGTTCACAAGCGCAGGCTGGTTACCCGCACCAGCGAGGAGGTACGCGCGGTTCGCGGCGTCGACCTCCACCTCCGAGCAGGCGAGACGGTCGGGCTGGTGGGTGAGTCCGGCTGTGGCAAGTCCACGCTGGCGAAGATAGTTCTTCAACTGGAGCGTCCCGATGGCGGCGAAGTGCTGGTCAACGGCAAAGACCTCGCTGACACGCACGGGGCCGAGCTCAAGAGATTGCGTCGCCAGGTGCAGCTGGTCTTTCAAGACCCGTACGCCTCACTGAATCCACGGCACACGATCGGCGACCTGGTCGCCGAGCCGCTACGCATCCACCGGATCGTGCCAGCGTCAGAGGTGCCAACCCGGGTGAGTGAGCTGCTCGAACTTGTGGGTCTGGAGCCGTTGATGGCCAACCGGCTCCCTCGAAACTTCTCTGGCGGCCAGCGGCAACGCATCGCCCTGGCGCGAGCTCTGGCCGTTGAGCCAACCCTGCTGGTGCTCGATGAGCCGGTCTCGGCGCTGGACGTGTCGTTGCAGGCGCAGATCGTCAACCTGCTGCAAGACCTCAAGGTGCGGTTGGGTATCTCGTTGCTGTTCGTGGCCCACGACGTCGCCGTCGTCCGCCACGTCAGCGACCGAATTGCCGTGATGTACCTCGGGCAGATCGTCGAGGAGGGATCGGCCGACGAGATCTGTGCAAGCCCCCGGCACCCGTATACCGCGGCATTGCTGTCTGCGGTACCGGAGCCGGACCCGGCAGTTGAGCGCAAGCGCGATCGAATCGTGCTCCGAGGCGAAGTCCCCAGCCCCCTCGATCCGCCGGCCGGATGCCCATTCCACCCCCGCTGCCCGATCGGACCGACGGCTGTGTCCGGGCGCGAGGCGTGCGCGTCGGAGCGCCCGAGGCTTCGCCTTCTGTCGACGGGACACCGGTCGGCCTGTCACTTCGCCGAGGAGCTCGACCGGATATGAGGCGAGTCGTCGACGCGGGCGCAGCAGGCCGGCGCACATCCCGACCATAAGGAGGTTTGCCACACCGCCCGAGACCCATCTGCACGTGAGGAGGATCCATGCACAGGTTACTCCGTACACTCGCAGCATCGGCGGCACTTGCCGTCGCTCTCGCCACTACCACTGCCCACCCAGCCGCCGGCGTAGAGAAGGACGCCGGCGTGGTGGGCGTAGCGGCCGGCGACGGCTCGCTTGTCATTGCAGGGACTGATACCCCCTTCGTACTGCTCGGGTTCAACAGCGTTGGCGTCCTCTATCCGGAGATGTACCCGCAGCTGTGTGACTCGACCGGGATGGACGCCGCCACCCGAACCGAACTCTCCGCCACCCGCGACGCCATGGTGAACCACACTGCACGAGAGCTCCGCGCGATGGAGAGCTACTGGAACGCCAACACGGTGCGGTTCCAAGTCAGCCAGGGGGCGCTCGCGCTCGAGGCCAACAACTCGGGGGCCGACCCGTATACGAGCAACGTGCTCGACGTCGTGGAGACGGCCCGAGAGCTCGGCCTCATAGTGATCGTCTCACTTCAGACCCAGGGCTACGGCTGCACTCCACACGTCGACGGCGAGCAGGTCAAGCTGCCCAACCACGACTCGGTTGTCTCATGGCAGCAGCTGGCTACTTCGCTTGGCTCCGACGAGGGCGTGATTCTCGAGATCTTCAACGAGCCGCAGACCAAGCGAGCATGCGACACAGGTGTGGACTGGTCGTGGCCGGAGTGGATGTATGGCTGCGACGGCGCTCCGTCCGGCGACATGGGGATGGTCGGACTGGGCAAGCAGGTACGAGCGATGGCGCCGAACAACGTCCTGCTCTTCGACGGCGACAACAACGGCGGGAAGTTCAACGAGTTCGTCCCTCCGCCTGATATCCCGGACAACTCGGCCTACGCTCCGCACACGTACTTCAATGCCGACGGTCCCACGGGCAACTCGTTGGGTGAGGGCTGGGACGCCCGGTTCGGGCACCTACAGGAAAGCGGTGAGGCGCTCGTCGTCACCGAGTGGAACGGCTCGGCGTCCTGCAAGGCGTTCGACCTCGCGCCGGTACTTGTGAAGGAGTATCTGCCAGCTCACCAGATCGGCTTGTTCGTGCATTCGTGGGACGCACCGGCGGCGGACCTCGTAGACAAGAACTACCACCCGGTCGACTCCGTAGCCAAGTGCCCAGAGTTCACCGGAGCGTCGCTCGCCTACGACTACTTCTGGTCGCAGACCACATAGCCCGTTCCAAACCCTCTGCTGATGGTGGGGGCTATCCCTGTTTGCCTACCCGCAGGCAGGGATGGCCCGTCATCTCTATCACCGTGTTCCTCGAGCAGGTCGTACAGCGCGCCTGACCGCTCCCTGCCGGTGGGGGTTCGCCGTGCTCGACCACGAGCTTGTAGCGGTCGGTGCGGTACATCGTTGTGCAGGCAGGCGGATCGTACGCATAGCCCGAGTCAGGTCAACCACCACTTCCCCAGACTCTCCATAGTGATGGCGGACTCAGGATCACCCGGCCTCTCGACCGTCGCGCACCTGCGATGCTGAGCCTCGCCCGATTCCCGTCCAACGACGTGGCCACACGTGACCTCCCACTCGTGCCAGGAGTATGCCGACGGCAGGTTCGGCAGGACCGAGTCCCTGAGGCTGCACAGGGAGGCGTACGCCTCGGGTGAGCGGCTTCGCCAGGCAGTCCTACAGTGCTCTCCCGCTCGATCAGTCTGAAGTCGGCGACGACCTGCTGGGCCGGGCGGCCGGTGCCCGCAATCCAGTCGGCCAGCATCTGAAGGGCGGTACGGGCGATGCCTTCTTTGTACGGCGCGATCGTGGACAGGGGAAGGCGTGCAGGCCCGTCCGCCCTCGATGTTGCCGACTGGTTTCGGCTGGCACCATCTGCGGTCAGTCAGCCAAACGCTATCCGATCACCGACGGTTCAGGATCCGCTCACGCGGTACGACGCCACACCGATCCGCCCAGGTCTGGTACGCAGCGGCGAGCCGGTCGATCACATCCGGATGCTCCGCGGCCACGTCGAGCAACTCGGTGCGGTCAGCGGTCATGTCGTAAAGCTCCCATTTCTGTCCAAATTTCCGGACGAGCTTCCACCTGCCCTGCCGCACCGCCGCGTTCCCCTCGTGCTCCCAATACAGCGTGCGTTCTGTCCCAGCGGGCTGACCGCGATTGCCGCGCCAGGTTTCCAGCATGCTGGCGCCCTCGGGCGGCAGTACCTCGCGGCCGGCGTAGACCGAGGGATATTCGGTCTCGGTGAGCTCCAGGACGGTGGCCATGACGTCGGGCAGCTGATGCGGCTCGTGCCGGATCGTGCCCAGCTCGATCCCGCCCGCCGGCCAGTGCACGATGAACGGAGTGGCGATCCCGCCCTCGTGGACCCAGTGCTTGTACTCCCGGAACGGCGTGTTCGACAGGTTGGCCCACGCGGTTCCGTAGCTGGCGTACGTCTCCTCAGGCCCGGGCATGACGTCCGGGGTGTTGCCGCGGAATACCCGCCGTCCGTCGCGCGTGCATGCCGGAAGGTGGATCGGCCGATTCGCCACCTCGTCCGTCCAGCCCGGCGGCAGGTTCTCCGCGCAGCCACCGTTGTCCGACAGGAACATCAGCACCGTGTCGTCCAGCTGACCCGTGGCCTCGAGCGCGGCGACGATGCGGCCGACCGCGGCGTCCATGCGGTGTACCTGCGCGGCGTACACCTCCATCCGGCGCCGCTCCCACTCCTGGTTGGGTGTGTCCGTCCACGGCTTCACACTCGGGTCGCGATCACTCAGGTCCCAGGACGACTCCAGTAGGCCGAGTTCGACCAGCCGGTGGGAACGGCGCTCGCGCAGCACGTCCCAGCCCTCGTCGTACTGTCCGCGCATGGCTCCGATGTCCTCTTCGGGCGCGTGCAACGGCCAGTGCGGCGCGGTGAATGCGACGTAGAGGAAGAACGGCGCCGTGGGATCGTGTGCGGTGACGAAGTCGGCGGCGTCAAAGCCGATCGCGTCGGTGTAGAAGAAGCCAGGCTCGAGCTCGTGATCCTCCAAAGGTGTCTCGTTCCGGGTCAGCGTGGAGGGATTCCAGTAGCTGCCGCCACCGGCGATCGTTCCGAAGAACCGGTCGAATCCACGCCTCGTCGGCCAGGCGTCCTGCGGCCGGTCCATCTGCCCGCACAAGTGCCACTTGCCGCTCATGTACGTGGCATATCCGCCGGCTCTCAGCACCTCGGCCATCGTGACGCACCGGTCGTTGAGTGTGCCGGGGTATCCGTACGGGCGCTGGTCCTCGGTCAGGATCCCGATGCCTGTCTGGTGCGGGTGCAGTCCGGTCAACAGCGACGCCCGGGACGGTGAGCAGCGCGCCGTGTTGTAGAACTGCGACATCCGAACCCCGCCCGCTGCCAGCCGATCGAGGTTCGGCGTCGGGATCTCCCCGCCGTAGCAGCCGATGTCGGAATACCCCATGTCGTCGACCAGGATGACGACCACGTTGGGTCTTCCGGTCATGTCTGTCTCCTGTCCTAGTCCGGCCGGTTATCAGGCGCCGCTTGCCTTGCTTATGCTGGCACCTCGATCAAGGTGATGGAGTGGGCGGGGAAGGTGTGGGTGAAACCAGACCCGGTCCGCGGTTCGGTCGTGGTTGTCAAGCTGATCTCGTCCGGACGCGCCTTGTCGTTGTAGCTGGAGGTTGTCCCCGTTGAGGGCGTGGACGGTGACGTCACCCGAGGCTGTCGACGGCAGCACCACGTCCGCGGAAACGGGAGTATCTCGGTCGCGATTCAGCACGAGGAGGCGGGTAGCGCCATCGGAGGCGCCGATGGCGAGCGGGATGTCGTTGCGCCAGTTGATCTGGTTGCCGAGGTAGAGCTCATTGCCGAGCTCCCACACGTCGACGCCGTACGGCTTGGGGAGCCCGTTGTCGGCCCGGACCCGCGCCCAGTCGGTGACACCGTTGGGGTTTGCGCCCACGGGTGCGTTCATGTACTCCACGAAGTCCGCAGCGTCGTGGACCGACTGCGTGGTGCCGTTCGCCATGATCGTAGTGTCGGCGCCGATCTCGTCGACGAAGCGCTGGTTCTCATCCGGGCCGTACACACTGTCGTACGGCTGTGCCGAACCGACGAAGCCACCGCCGACCTGGCAGCCGCGGTCCGCCTGTCGGCCGACGGCACGTTTCCATTGGAAGAGGTTGGCCACCGTCCCGCCCAGATAGCGGATCAACCTCACGTTGGTCTGCCTCGCCAGGTCGACGATCCGCTGTACTGGTTGGTCGTTCGTCGCATCCCACATGCCCAGGCCGTGGCCGGGGCCAGCGGTGGTTCGCGCCGACGGTCCGGCTCGGAACGGGCTGCGCGATCGGGTCGGTGCTGATCCGGATGGCCGCGCCCAGGCACAGTGCTCGTATCGCGCGACGCGGAAGGTAACATCACGCATGCCCGCAGGTCGGACCACGTGGAAGAACCGCTGCCCCTCACCCACCCTGGCATGTTCTCATGCGGGGGACCTCAAGGGCTGCTCACGGAGATCTCCGACAGTGACCAGGCGTGAAGATCGCGGTGACGTTCTTCTCCGTAGAGGCAGGAAACTCGATCGCCATCTACGCATCTGCGCTCGGTAGGTCGTCGATCAGGTGCTTACCGTCGCTCGGTGTTGCAGGTCGTTGGGGTCACGCTGGGGTCAGTGCCAGGCAAGGTCGGTCTATAGCCAGCCCTCGGGTGGGGGTGGTCCTAGGTCGGGCGGGGTCGTTGGTTCGGTGAACACAATGGCCCTGATCTGGGCGGGATCGCATTTGCCATGCTTGCCATAGTGCTCCCCTGCCAGCGCTGCGACGGCTTCGAAGTTCCGCACCATCTTGACGTTGAAGGTGTCCTCGTTCGCATCGACGTCGGTGCCGGGTCCTGCCACTTGGACGAGTCTGGGACCAGCCAGGAGTTCCTCGCGCGTCGGGTACTCGGCGACGCCACCTGTGATCATGTCGGAGGCCGAATGTCTCCGCACATGTCCAGCGAGTTCGGCCGTGAGGGTCATGAAGGCTTCCAGGACGCCTAGATAGGCGCCGGGACCATCTTCATCGGCGTCACTACTCAGCTGGTCCCAGTCCTTCATGAGTATGTCGGCTGCGGGTTGCGGGGGGCGCGCAGCTTCCGACTCGCTAGCAGCCAGAACAAGATCTAGAGTCCGCGCTGTCAGCGCCTTAACGCGATCCGACATGAACACAGCATGGGCTGCCCGCACCTCGAGGCCCATCACGTACATCGCGCACAGGTACGCCGGATACGGAAGTCCGTCCAACCGCCTCACGACCCTCATTTCCAGATCGAGCAGCCTCGCCATCAGAGCTCACCTACCACTTGGCCTGCCTATGCGGTCTCTACTGCCGGATCTCCGGCACTTGCGTGCAGGCGAGCTTAGTCTGCGCTGACCACTCTTACCCGTCGTCCTCGCAGCCAGCCAGATTGAAGGCTGGAGCGAAACGAGTCAAGACTCGGCGGAGCCGATCACGTGTGACGCCGGAGGCGGTCTTGACGGGTGGGGTGGAGGCCTGAGACTGGCGTGCGAGGAGGGCGGGCGGTCAGAGTCCCTGCCAGGCCGGCCACCGCATCCTTTGACAACCCGTTGCCCGTGGTCCCGCCCGGCGAGCCCGAGGACGGCGCCCCCGGCGCCGCCCGCAAGGGCAGTAGCCGGGCGGTGCGCCGCGTCAGCGGCGCCTTGATCTATAGGAGGTCTATGCAGCAACGCAGATGTCTGCCGTCTGTGTCTTGTGGCAGGTGATGCGCGACACTCGTTCGCCAGGTGATGTGCGATGCCGAGTGCGCGGATCGCGGCATGAGAGTGCGTTTCGTCTGGCAGCCCGGCTCGGGGATCATAGCCTCGTGACAGTCAACGATCCCGACGCGCGGGTCGCCTTTGATCGGAAGGTCCACGCACTTGAAGGGCTTCGCATCTATGCAGTGGACTATTGGGACATCCACAACTATGGACCCGGGCCGGCTCGGTGGGATTACGGCGACTGGCATCACGCCGTCATGGGTGTGCAACTTTCCACGGACGCCGGCCCCGTGACCGTCACGTGGACCAACACCTTCTACCCCTACGGCGTCGAGGTCTTCGCCGAACCCATCGAACGCCACCTTGTCCTGGGAGAGGACGGGCCGGAACGAATCGGCCCCGATGGCGAATCTCGTTGGACAGGCATCCTGGACACCCCTGTACTGCGTGCGACGACATCGTGGGAGCGGATCGAACTCGGTCCAGCCACCTTGGCGAGCGTCGAGGTCGTCGAGCCTGCTCGTGTCGTCGAGATTCCTACTGCTCTGCGCCTGGACTTCGGCACCGGTCCTGTCTGGTTCGCGGCCGCGATCCCGCAATATCCGTCATGGAGGTGTGTTCATTCCAGGCGACGAGATCATGATCGTCTTCTCGGCCGCGAAGATGCGCGACATGGGCTACGACGATCCGAGATTCGTTGCCTGAACGCGGCTACTTGTCCGGATGGGGGTCGGACCCTGACGTGTTGACGGGTTGCTGGCGAGGTGCCCGGTGCGTAGGGCACGCTGACACGTGTGGACATCGAGGCCCAGGTGCGCCGGATCGAAACCGACATGAGTGCCGGGCGCCATGACGCCGACTATTACGTCCAGCAGATGCGGAGCAGCAGCGATCCGAACCTCCGCTACGTGCTGGCCGAGCGGCTGCCCAGACTCGGTACTTCGACGCCACCTGCACTCAAGCGGCTCATCGACGACGGACGACCAGCCGGGGTGGATCGAGGTCGGCATTGTGGACAGCGACGGTGCGGAACATCGGATCATCGAGAAGGTCCCGGTCCTAACGCGACACGACTTCACGTCGGCATCGACGTACCCCACGGAACTTTGGATCAAGGCAGACACGGGGAGCGTCGAGGGCGACCGCGTGGAGGTTACCTTCGCCCATGGGGTGCAGACAACCGACGGCCTCACCGCCGTCAGCCTCTCGGCCAACAGCGTCAAGTGGCTCTGATCCAGGTCGCGCAACAACGCCCGCTCATCGGCATGATCGCTCGGATTGCGGCATGTGCGTGCGCTGCGCCTGACGATGAGGACTGCTCAGCAGATGGTCTGGATGACAGACTCGCCCGCCCTAGCGGCAGCCGTGTAGAAGCCGCGCAGACTCTCGTAAGCCGGTGCGAGATAGGCGTCAAACACGTCCTCCTCGTCCCAGATGGATGGGTAGATGCCTGCCCTCGTCATGGCTGCGGGATCCATCCGCGAGCGGAGGGTGTCTACGTCGAGCTCGTGCAGCTCAGCGGCCACGCCGCTCACCCTGCTGGCCGGGAGGAGGCGCCCGGGTCCGTAGCCGAGGTCCTCGCCGACCGGCTCACCACCGAAAATCGCTTCGGAGGGGATACCGGCGATCGGGCCCTCCGCTCCCGTCAGCAGCCAGTGAACCCCATGCCAGGCCTTGTCGAGGTCGACCGACGTGTCACCGTCGTCCGACTCCAGCAAGTCCTCGAGGAGGTCAGGGTCCTCCAGGAGTTGCCGCGCCGCACTGGAGTTGCGGCGGTACCCGACCCAGATCATGCCCATGCCGGAACGGTACTGCCTGACACGTTGCTCGCCAGGCGGGGTTTCATCGGGCGATCACCGGCACGACCGAGCGCGGATCGCGGCAGTTGAGTGCATATCGGCCTCGCGTCCGGAACGCGTTCGGCGCAGACTTGACACATCCCGACAAGAGGCGTCCAGGGACGCCCGAGGCGCGAGCCAAAGCGGCGGGAGTAAAGGGCGGAGACGGGAGGCCCGCTCGCGAGGCGAACGATCGTGGTCCAGGTAGTCCCTGCCGCACCCTGGCAGCTCGGCGCCAGTCGCGGGCTGCCTGCGCGATCAGTCGGGTCGCTCTGTGGCCAGGTACAGCCGCCTGTGCATGTGGCCTGGCCAGGATGCATCGGTCTCTCTGATGTGCAGGCTCAATTCAACGCCGGGCACCGGCTCGCACAGGAACTCCAGCGAGCCCAGGAGGTCCGACGCCATGTCCTGAAGTTCCCGGACGTCTGTCTCGTCCCGGTGCGCCAAGCATGCATGAATGACGACCCGTCGAGTCCCGGCCTCTATCGCGATGCCTCGGACCGTGGGGCCGATAGCGCCTTGGGACGACTGGAGAGCTTCGAGCAGGACGAAGTTTTCATTCCACGGCGGGCCCGAAATCTGGCCCATAGGTCACCTGCGGGATCGAGTCATCCACGCGGCCATGATGTCAGCGATGTCCGCGCCGAAGCGCTGTCATGGGCATGATCGCGCGGACGGCGGCATGTCCGTGTGTCAGCGGCGGCCCCCACCCTCGCGGTGCCGGGAGTCTATGTTCGTCCACACGGCCAACCCTGCACCAACGTCTGGCTCCGCACCGCATTCAGGTCTAGAAAGTGATCGCCTATCGGAAGATCCGTGCGGCGGCCGATCTGCGTGCGTGTGTCCAGTCCTGCCCGCGTTCTCGCCGGACCGCGGCCTCTGCCTCGCGACGCCGTTCGGCGTGCCAACCGTCGGGATCGGCGTCATAGGCCTCGCATGTTTCGAGCCAAGCGGCGTACTCGTCCGAGATCTGCTCAAGTGTGCGCATGTACCGCCCTGGAGGTCTTGGCCAGTCCCGGCCGGGTACCGACCGTGACCGTGCTTGTGGTCTGCGGGGAGGCGACATTAGAAGCCAGAGGGCTTTTCCGGTTTTTCGTGGTGGTGGGTAGTACATACGATATCTAATTCGGGCAAAACATCCTGGTTACGGAACGTGCCCGACTCCGGGTGGGCGGACTTGTCTTGGCTAGTGCTCACCGGCCTGGGCAGTGGTCAACCGGTATCTGCTTCTGGTAGGCATTGCTCGGCATTTCTAACGCCCGGGGGGTCGTTGGATCCCGATGGCTGTCCTGGCCGCGACCGTCGACACGGGTGGTACTCGCTCCTTCTATTCCTTCTCACCCTTGGGGTAGCTATGCCTGTGTTTAAGAGACTGGGCCAAGACGCCCGCACCGCTGTGATCGCCACCGTCGTAGCGTCAGTGGTGGCGGCCCCTGCTGCCAGTGCCGCAGTTGCTTACGCCCTCAACTCCGACAGGGTGGACAAGAAGCATGCCGTGGGCTCAGGTGCCACCAGAGAGAACCGAGCCGGAAAGCTCGTAGCGACGAACAGCAATGGCCACCTGCCTAACAACATCATCACTAAGGCGCCTAACGCCGACAAGCTGGACGGCCTGAACTCCACGGCGTTCCTCCGCGCCGGCGGCAAGGCAGCAGATGCCGACAAGCTCGACGGGCTCGACTCCGCTGACCTCCGCGTCACCGGTGATGGGGTAGCTGGTGATGACCGCGACATGTTCGGTTGCAATGAGACAACCCTTTTGTACCAAGTCCTGACGCTCAAGCGGCCTGCGCGAATCTTTGTGTCCGCCTCTGCCGAGCACGGGAGCGCGGGTGCCGCGTTGAGCCCCACGATCCGAGTTGAGCTATTGAGTGAGGGCAACGTGCTGGCGGACACAAGTCGGGTACAGGTGCCAGCCACCACGACCGGCGTGGGACTCAACGTTGCCGATATGCTCCTTGACAGCAACAGCAACCATGCCTACCGCGCCCACGCCGGGTCGTACACCCTCCGGCTACAAGCACGAACCTACGGGGCATGCACCGGCGAGTACGGCACGTACTTCGAGCCCCGCCTCAGCTACATGTTGCTCAATGCTGATTAGCCAAAAGGGTCGCCGTTCAATGGCCATCATTGGCTGTACGAGATGTTCCCCAACGTTTGCGAGCATGTCGGAGGAGGCGAGGCCTCTCTCACATGACAGGTTTCCCCAGCACCGCTAGCATCCTCCGAGCTGCGGACTTCGTTGTCATGGTCAACAGCACCCGTGACCACTCAGATACGTTGCGCGAACAGATCGGCCAGGTCATCGCCCCGATGGGTCGGTAGGCGGCGATCAGATCGGCAACGTGCTCGGTCGCGACCTGCTTGACCATCCCGAACCCATCCTCTTGGACCTGAGGATCATGCTTGCGCATCATCGCTAAGCCGCGCTCGAAATCGTTGACCACACTGCTGACCATAGATGCTGACGCAGTGCACGCTCATCGGCATGATCGCGCGGACGACGGCATGATCGCGCTTCCCGCTCGGCGGCATGAGAGTGCGCCTCCTGATGTAGGTTCCGGTCCCGTGGACTACAGGTGGTGGCAGCAGCGGCGCGCGCGAAGGAGGACGCCCGCGTCGGCCGTCGACGTGCCCGCCCAGGCCATCTACGCCGCGATGGTCAAGGAAGTGCTCGCACCCGGTTTCCGCGAGATGGGCCTGAAGGGTTCTGGCAGCCGGTATTCCTGGGCATCCCAGACGTGCTGGGCCCTGATGAATCTTCAGAAGTCCGCGTACAGCGATGCCGTCGAGGTCCAGTTCACTGTGAACCTGCTCGTAGCCAACAAGCAGCAGTGGGAGGCTGCTCGCTCCCAGAGGACCTATCTGCCGGAGCGGCCATCCGCTGGCACAATCTACGGCGAACCCGCCGCCCAGGAACGCATCGGAATGGTTCGGCCGGACCGGGCGGACAAGTGGTGGCGCATTCACCCCGAAGTCGATCTAGCAGCGGTGACAACGAATGTTCTCAACGACATACGGGAGTTCGCCCTCCCGTGGTTACGGCGGCAGGTCGAGAGTCGAGGTGGAGCGGGCTAGCCAAGCTCACCGCTCATCAACATGATCGCGCGGACAGTGGCATGAGCGAGCGGGTCGTTACGCAGAATCTTGGAGTTGGTGGGCGACATAGAGCAGACCATCGAGGGCATCGTCATCGCGGGTTCGGTGCGAGTCGGCGTGGGCTGGTTCAAGCCGACGCAGCGCTGCGTCGAGGGTGCCGGAAGCGCTGTATCGGGTAAGCAAGATCACGGTCGCGGTAGCCGCGGAGGGTATCCGAACTCCGCATCGAGCTAAAAGTGGGGATTCGGACGAACCGTCGTCCTGCCGCGCCCGAGCGTGTGGCGGCACAGACGTTGCACGCAGCGCTCGTACGAAGCAAACGGTCTGCTGACTGGGGGAACCAAGGGTGCCGTTCGGCTGCCGCTCTACCCGTGCACGGTCTCGACCAACTGCGAGGTCTGACGATCGGTGAATGTGGCGGGCACGAGATCGTCTTCGTTCCGAGGACCATTCTTCCCCGGCGAGCTCAAGGGCTACGCACACTTTTGTGGGGCCAGAAGAGTCCAGGGGCTGGCCTGGTGGAGCAGGCCGAGGTTCGTCGGTTGGCGCTGGATGCGTTGTCGGTGGTTGAGCGACATCTGGACGCGGTTGGACCTCGCCCCAAAGTATGTCGACCACGGACCCGTCACTTGAAGCCGGCCTTCGGGCGCAGCCCGTCTGCGAAGTGAACGTGGTCGTGGCTCACCTCGCCGGCCGGCTTACCGTGCGGCGAAAGTCACGTGTGAGGTCGTCGGCGCGGTTCATGGTCAGGTTAGGTACAGACCAGGTGATGATACCCAAGGTGGAGGAGTCAGCCCAGGCGCAGACGATGGCACGGCGCGCCTGCGCCTGATCGGGTAGTCCGCAGGCCATAGCAACATCAGCGCTGCCCGATTCGACGAACTGCAACGACGTCACTTTCGCTCCGGCCATATAGTCGCGGACCGCAGACGGCGGGGACTCTCGCAGCTCGGCACGGAACTGACCGTCTGGGTCGGTGTTGAAGCCCAGGAATGCGCTCCCTGCGCCGCCTCGCTGGTACTCGGCGAAGACGGGCGAGCTGCCACCTCCAGTCTTCTTGGCTGTGGTCACCGCCTCCTGTCTGCGGGCGCGCGCTGCGGCATCGTCGACGCGGGTCCAGTTGCCGGCGGTGACAGGTGCCGACAGAGTGGAACCGGTGTTCGCCTGCTTGGCACGGCTCCCGAACGCGTCTGCGGCAGAGGCCGTAGCCGAACTGTTGGTCGGCAGGTTCCCCGGGACCGCGGACACCACGGCGAGTAGTCCAGCGATAGCGACCACGGCACCGGCATAGGCCCACCAGCGCCAGAGGCGTGTCGAACTCCGTGCCACTAGACCCACCACGACGGTAGAGATGACGACTGGAACGAGCAACCGCCCGGCAGTGTAGGCACCGCTCCCGGCGACGAGTGGCACGACGACGATGCACAGCACGACATATGTTGGGATGGCCGCCAGGACGGCACTTCGCCATGGACTGTCGTTGGGCCGGTCCAGGTGCACTTCATGGCTCACGGGCGAATCCTGCTCCCACCGCCCATGCGTGGCAAGGCGCACCGCCTGGTCTGGCCAGGAGTGTCTGCGGCACCGGACGCGGAGGAAGACAAAACGCCACCGACTGGAACGGCTCCGGAAGCCCTCACCGAAGCCAGGGCACTCCCACCACCCAGCTCGTATAGCCAGCGCGGGTAACGGGTCGACCACTTGTGATCCGACACCTTGGACGCGACACATGTCTGCCAGCTGATGCCCGACACCCAAGGCGCGTACTCAACGCGGCATGAGCGAGCGCTAGCGGTGTGGCCGCTCGGGGTCGAGGATGTTGACGTGGCCGTCGTCGTCGCGGGTGAACTTGGCCGGCAACTTTTACGAGGCGATGGCCGAGCACCTCGGCTTCCGTCCAGGTCGCAGACCGGAAGATTTCTGGACCGGCAAGTGGGCCGTTTCTGAATTTTGGGTGACGGTTGGCCTTGTTGAGGATCTGGTCTGCGGTCTAGGTCCATGCGAAGATCGGTTGGGAAGCTCAACAACGAAGGCGGCATGGCTTCAAGAGATGGCGCGGATCCACGATGCAGGGCTCGTGCTAGTGTCCTGCGCCGGTAGTTCGTCGTTAGATGTTGTATGAGTGCTTCTGGTGTGCCCGTGGTGGGTCGTCGTGGTCCGAGGTTGGAGCCGTTGCTGCTCGCTGATGAGGAGCGGGCGGTGTTGGAGCGGTGGACTCGTCGGGCGAAGTCTTCGCAGGCGTTGGCGTTGCGGGCGCGGATCGTGTTGGCGTGCGCGGGTCCGCAGGTGCCGCCAGTCGTTGGTGTGGCACGGGATCTGCGAGTGTCCGCTGACACTGTGCGCAAGTGGCGGCGACGGTTTCTGATCGACCGGCTGGACGGGCTTGTTGACGAGCCGCGACCGGGCCGGCCACCGACCATCAGCGTCGAGGAGGTGGAGGCGGTGGTGGTCGCGACGTTGGAGGAGATCCCTACCAACGCCACGCACTGGACGCGTAAGTCGATGGCCGAACGTAGTGGCCTGTCGAAGTCAACTGTCGGCCGGATCTGGCGCAGGTTCCAGCTCAAGCCGCATCTGGCCGAGTCGTTCAAGCTGTCGACCGATCCCTTGTTCGTGGAGAAGGTCTACGACGTCGTAGGCCTGTACTTCAACCCGCCCGAGGGTGCTGTGGTGCTCTCGGTGGATGAGAAGTCCCAGATCCAGGCCCTGGACCGCTCCCAGCCGGTCCTGCCGATGATGCCGGGCATGCCCGAGCGACGTACCCACGATTACGTCCGTAACGGACTGACCACCTTGTTCGCCGCGTTCGATGTGGCCACTGGCGAAGTCATCAGCGCCCTGCACCGCCGACACCGGGCAACCGAGTTCAAGAAGTTCCTGACCAGGATCGACAAACAAGTCCCTGCCCATCTGCAGATCCATCTGATCTGTGACAACTACGGAACCCACGAACAAGACACCCGCGATCAAGGCATGGCTGGCCAAACATCCACGGTTCCACCTGCACTTCATCCCGACCAGCTCCTCGTGGATCAACCAGGTGGAACGATGGTTCGGCTTCCTGGCCGACCAAATGCTCCGCCGCGGCACACACAAGAACGTCCAAGCCCTCGAAGCCGACATCCGCACCTGGGTAAAGAACTGGAACGACGACCCCAAGCCCTTCATCTGGACCAAAACCGCCGAAGAGATCCTCGACTCCCTCGCCAGAGTCTGCCAACGAATCTCCGGCGCAGGACACTAGCCGGGCGAATGCTGCAAGAGAGGTATGGCATCGCGGAAGATGATCTTTATGTGGACGTGCCCGCGTCCTATGGGGAATCTGTCAACCGTCTCTCCGCTACACAGGAGCGCGGCGAAGGTTCTCAATGGCTGGACCTCGCCTATCGGCGACAAAGCGGAAGTGGCCCCACGCTGTCGGCCACCGCCAGGATCTCGTCGCAGAACTGCCGATTACGAAAAACCTGCTGTACGAGGTCAATCCTTGGTCGGACTACGGCAGAGGTAAAGGCTCAAGGCAGCAGCTCCGCGGCTATCTGGAAGCCCACTTCTTCGGCAGGGTGGAGCACTCCCGAAGAAGTGGGCTTCGAAGAACTGGGAGTTGGGAGGTGATGATCTCCCGAGCACAGCAGATTCTCCAGCTGTCGAACATTACGATAAGGATCTGAAGGTCTCCATCACCGTATTTACCAACCCCGACCATGAAGGGATGGTGTTCTACATGTGGCGCCGCCCGGACTTCAATTCGGAGAAGGCGCAGGAGGCTCTAGGCGCGCGGATTATCGGTCGACCCAGTTAGCTATGCGGAGGCTCGGTATGCTTGGCTCCCCGGCAGGACCGCGGGGGATCAGCGGTCCTAGGAGTGCGGGTCAACTGATGATGGGTGCGTACTAGCGCCGGTGCAGGTGGGGGTGGCGACGTGTCGTGCTTGGTTGATGTTGATGGGAACCGTCGTGTCGCGACTTTGCAGGTGCACTGGACGACGTATGCGAAGGAACGGTTGGTCTATCGGGATGCCTGGCTGCATCTGACAGAGCGCATGGAATCGCTGGTGGGAGAGCTAGGCATTCCGCTGGCCCGCACTGAGTTGGTGTGGCAGATGGGGAAGAGGTTGCCGGCGGGCGGCCGCTGGTCACAGACTCGGTTCGACAAGCTGGTCGCGGGTTTTGAGGACGAGAACCAAGATCTACGTCTGGTGGCAACCGCGTGGACCTGGCCGGGCCGCGTGGAACCCGAGGAGCCGGCTCAAATGTCGGTTGATGCGCGTCTTAAAAACCCTGATGATGGCGAAGAAGTCTATGTCGAGGTCCGCACCAAGCATCTGACTCCTGAGGAGGAGGATCGTATTGCTGAGGAGTTCGCCTCGCTGCTGGTGCCGGTGGCCGAGTCGGTGGAGGCGGTGTGGGGTGCTGTGATTCACGACCTCGTGACCGGGTTTGCCGCGAACACACCGTTCGAGTCGTGGTACGCGCTGGGCTGGGACGGCAGGCGGGCAGCCAAGACACATCCGCGCGGATACTACTGGGCGAACTTGCTGAACGCGACGCATGTGGAACGCCTTGGCGGGCTGGAAAGCCTGGTAGAGCGTGGCTCCCCACAGGGGTTGCTGGTGCAGCCCATCAACGAGGGCAGGTTGGAGGGTGGCGCAGTCGTGCGAATTCCGTCGCCGGTGACTCGTTTCACGACGGATGAGTTGCGAGCGGTCAAGGATCTGCTGGCGCCAGCGCTGCTACCAGTCACACCGAGGCGTTACCGCCGGCGTGGTACTCCGCGGATACTGCCGGACTGACCGACTGACGGTCAGGTAGGGTTCCAGCGGAATCCGGCCAATCGAAGAACATCAACAAGTCCCTCCGCGGCGTCACCATAGGGTTCATCAAGGATCTCCCGCACGTCGTCGGGCTGGACACCACGACGAAACTGCCGCAGCCATTGGGTGACCGCGGGCGTTGCCGCGTCAGCCCACGGGCTTCCCCAACGCCCCTCAAGGAAGAGCAGCGCTGGATGGTCTCCCTGCTCCTCGTAAAGGTCCTCGCCGCTAAGATTGAAGCCGATTAAAAGTGGCGCCTCTGGTGTGCCGTTAGAAAGGCAGCCAAAAAAGATCACGCCGTTGTCTGACCAGCCGCCCGCCGCTGACCCACCGAGTTCGGCCGCCAATTCGCTAACCAGCGATGCGAAATCATCAGTAATGAGGGAAACGGAGAACGCGGCGGCCCAGCCAGGACCCGCTGGCCAGTCCTCCACAGTTGCGTTGCTGGCTTCGCAGAGTCGTCGCACCACCGGCGTTCCGGCGATCGAACCCTCAGCTGCCACGAACATCCACGTCCCGGACCTTCCCATACATGACCTATACCACTGTCTGCTCGTCGTCAGCAACTTGGTCGCGAACTCCACCTCCTGGGGTACCCCCCGTCTCGGCGCGCCGCTCGGCGTCCTCGCACCAGGATCTGGGCATATACAGCCTCCGTTCGATGAGCGCGTGAGCCACCGGCACATTTTCGCCACCGGGTAGGCGTACTTCACCGGAGCGCACGACGGATCGGTGCCCGCGTATCCGGGTGCGCGGCAGGAATCGATGAACTCGTATTTCTCTGGACGCTGCTGCGCCATCGCGGGAGTTTGCGTTGAAGATTCCGCAGGATCTCGATCGTCCTTGCGTCACTGAAGCCGGATGCGGACCGCCAATCCAGCCCGGACCCAACAACATCGCTAACGAACACGATCTCAACCGCAAGTAGTGCTCGTCTCCAGTCCTCAGCAGGCAACGCTCCAGTGCTCTCGATCTTCTGCCAAAGCCCAAGTCTCGCCTGAGAGTTGTTCGGCATCTGAGAAGCCCATGGCAACTGCGAGAGCGTCAGTTGAAGCGGCTGGTCCGCCCCAGTCGAGCAATCCGGCGCGTAGGACCGCCTTCTCGTCGTCGCTCAAGTCGACGTGAATGGGTTCGCTCGCGGTCACACGCAGATCTTTCCATGCCGCCGGGCCGGCGCCCCCACCTCGGCATGGTCGTGATTCACGCTCGGCGGCATGAGGGTGTGCTTTTCGCAATTGTGGCTGCAATGGATAGTCGTCGGAGCCGCCGACGAGGCATTCAAGGCGGGCGAGTACCGACTCTTGGAGTGGCCCACCGGCAGGCTTCTTGACGCCACTAGTACCCCGTGGTTGAGATCTTTTGACGGTTCGTTTTGGTGAGGATCTGGTCGGCGGTCTTGGTCCAGACGAAGGGGTGGCAGCGGTCGTTCCAGCCGGTGATGAATTGGCGGATCTTGGTGATCAGGTCGCGGACGGAGCGGAAGGTTCCGCGGTGGATGGCTTGGCGTTCGATGATGGAGAACCAGACCTCGACCAGGTTCATCCATGACGCCGACGTGGGTGTGAAGTGGACCTTGATCCGGGGGTTGGCGGCCAGCCATTCGCGTACTTCGGTGCGTTTGTGGGTGGCGTAGTTGTCCATCACCAGGTGCAGTTCGTCCTCGGGGTAGGCGCGGGCGAGGTGCTTGAGGAACCGAAGGAACTCCTGGTGCCTGTGTCGTGGCTGGGTTAGCCCGGGCACCTTTCCGGTGGCGATCTCTAACGCGGCGAACAGCGTGGCGGTGCCGTGCCGGATGTAGTCGTGGGTACGTCGTTCAGCCGGCCCTGGCTGCATCGGCAGCACCGGTTGGGTGCGGTCTAGGGCTTGGATCTGGGACTTCTCATCGCAGCAGAGGACAACCGCGTTCGCCGGTGGGTCCAGATACAACCCGACCACATCGGTGACCTTGGCAACCAGTTCGGGGTCAGTCGAGAACTTGAACGTCTCCGCCCGCCACGGCTGCAAGCCGTAGTCGCGCCACGCCCTTGCCACGGTGGTGTTGTCGATCCGCAGCCGCCGGCCCAACAGCCGAGACGACCAATGCGTGACCCCCAGCTTCTTTGGTGGCGGCTTCAACGTCTCAGCGATGATTGCCGCGTGGTCGACCTTGCGTGGCCTGCCCGGACGCGAAGCGTCTTTGAGTCCTTCCAAGCCACACTCGGCGTAGGCAGCCCGCCGCGAGATCACCGTCTGCCTGCTCACCCCAACCAGCTCAGCGATCTCGGTATTCGACACCCCGTCCGCAGCCAGCAGCACAATCCGAGCCCGCCGAGCCAACCCCGCCGGCACCGAATGCGATCGCACCCACGAACCAAGAACGTCCCGATCATCGTCATGCAACACCAACGCCGCAGCAGGAGGATGAGCCATTCCAGCATCCTCCCAGGAACAACCGTCCAATCATTAACGCCACGCCGTACTAGCAGCGTCGCGGCGCAGGAATCCCTACGACGAGCCGGGGTGTGGATCGAGTCCAGCGCTGGCTACCGGGTTCGCTCGACGGGCAGATCGGGCTTTGACTACGAGGGGCCGGATGGTCCGCTTCACATCGACTCGGAGTGGATGGCGTCCCCGAAGGTGGTGATCGACACGCGCTCGATCCCGGTGGAGCCGCCTCACGTTCTTGAACGCGTCATGCGGTGCTGGCTCTGGGCCGGGTTCGACATCGACCTCGACCCACCCCTCCAGTGGACCTGACTTCCGACTCCTTGGACGCCCGCACATCGGCAGATCCGTGCGTTGGTCGCTCGGCCGGGTGGTCAGCAGGCGCCTAGTACTACAGCCGCACTTATTTTGATCTAGTTCGGTGTGTCTGCCGGTGTTGGGTGCCGTGTGGCGCGATCTTGGCTGGATGGTTGATGATCTGGACGTGGCTGAGGTGGCGGCGTGGGCGGCGGGGCTGGAGGAGGTTCATGCGCGGATCGGGTCGCGGTTCGCGCGTTCGGAGCCGCGGGAGCGGGTGCTGGCCTATGTGCGTGGCCTGCTCGCGCCGGTGGAGCGGAAGAACTCCTGGACGCTGGCCGAGCGGGCCGGGGAGGCGAGCCCGGATGGGATGCAGCGGCTGTTGGCGGCGGCGGATTGGGACGCTGATGCGGTGCGTGATGATGTGCGCGACTATGTGGTCGAGCACCTCGGTGATCCGGCTGGCGTGCTGGTGGTCGATGAGACCGGGTTTTTGAAGAAGGGCAGCAAGTCAGCGGGGGTGGCGCGGCAGTACTCGGGGACGGCGGGGCGGATCGAGAACTGCCAGGTCGGGGTGTTCGTGGCCTACGCCAGCCCGGCCGGGCGGACGTTGATCGACCGAGAGTTGTACCTGCCCAAGAGTTGGACCGACGATCGCGGGCGGTGCGCTGATGCGGGCATTGCCGAGGAGGTGAAGTTCGCGACCAAACCCGAACTGGCGATGCGCATGCTGGACCGGGCGCTTGATGCTGGGGTGCCGGCCGGTTGGGTCACCGGCGATGGAGGGTGCAAGATCATCTGTGTAAGTAGGGCGGCCTGACCGGGTGGCAGGCCTTGGGGTTTGCTGCTGGAAGGGAACGCTCTGTGAGCACGGAAGTTGCTTCGGAAGGGTCGCAGGAGGATGTCGCTGCGGACGCGGCGGCGCGGTTGGCGGCGTTGGTGTCGCCGGCGGCGATCGATCGGATTCTGGCTGATGCGGAGGCTTCTGGTACGCCGTTGGATGGCGAGGAGGGGCTCTTCAATCAGTTTTCGAAGGCGCTGATCGATCGGACGCTTGGGGCGGAGATGGACCATCATCTTGGCTATAAGAAGGACGATCCGGAAGGGCGCGGGTCGGGGAATTCGAGGAACGGGACGTTTCAGAAGACGCTGCTCACGACTAATGGTCCGGTGCGGATCGAGGTGCCGCGGGATCGGAACGGGACGTTCGAGCCGAGAATCGTGCCGAAAGGGCAGCGGAGGCTCGGGCAGATCGATGACATGGTCCTGTCGCTGTATGCGCGGGGAATGACCACGCGGGATATCCAGGCGCACCTGAAAGAGGTATATGGTGCGGACGTGTCGCCGGAGCTGGTCTCACGGGTCACCGACGTGGTGACCGACGAGATCGCCGAGTGGCAGAACCGGCCGCTGGATGCGGTGTATGTGATCTGCTATATCGACGCCCTGGTGGTGAAGATCCGCACCGACGGTGTGGTGCGTAACCGGCCGGTCTACATCGTCACCGGCGTCGACCTCGACGGCTACAAGCACGTCCTCGGCTTGTGGATCGGACCTACCGAGGGGGAGAGCAAGGCCTACTGGCTGAACGTGCTCACCGAGCTACGCAACCGTGGCGTGGACGATGTGCTCATCGTCTGCTGCGACGGACTGACCGGGCTGCCGGAGGCCATCCGCACCGTCTGGCCGAACGCAGAGGTGCAGACGTGTGTGATCCACCTGATCCGCACGTCGATGAAATACGTCTCGTACTCTGACCGCAAAGCCGTCGCCGCAGCGATCAAACCGATCTACTGCGCGGTGAACGAGCAAGCATCCAAGAACGCCCTCGAACAACTACGCAAGGACTGGGGACGCAAATACCCAGGAATGCTGGCCTCCTGGGACCGGGCGTGGGATGAGTTCATCCCCTTCCTCAAGTATCCGAAAGAGATAAGGAAGGTGGTCTACACCACAAACGCGATCGAGTCATTGAACTACCAGCTACGGAAAATCACCAAGAACAGAGGACACTTCCCCACCGAGGATGCCGCCGAGAAACTTCTGTACCTAGGAATACGCAACATCACCGGACGACACATCGACGGCGGTGGTACACGGGGCACCGGCACCTACGGATGGAAAACCGCACTCAACCACTTCGCCGTCGTCTTCGGCGACCGACTCCCCCTCTGATCACCAAGAGTAGCCAGAACAGATAAGCCTAGAAGGAGAAGACGCTGCCCTGACTTACACAGAAGACTTGACAACTCCCGGCGAAAACGATGAGGTCTATGGCCAGCATCATCGGTTGCGGGCCCGTCTGGAAGAGCGCGACATGTCTTACGTGCTGGTGGTTCCGGTCAGCCAGCGGGTCATCGCCACTATCGATGGCAAGGTTGTCGAACGCCGCGCCGACGCGCTGATCGCCACCGTTGCGGGCCAGGCGTGGAAGAAGATCTCGGCAGGGCACGGCGCCAAAGGCCCGCGCCTGTACCACTGGGCGCGGGTGCCGATCCGCCCGCTGGAGACCACCGGCAAGGGCTACTGGTTGCTGGCCCGCCGCAGCCTGACCGATCCCACCGACCTTGCCTACTACCTGTGCCACGCGCCAGCGCACACCCCCGCTACGCGAACTCGTACGGGTTGCCGGTACCCGATGGGCAATCGAGGAAAGCTTCCAAACCGCCAAAGGCGAGGTCGGCTTGGACCAGTACCAAGTCCGCCGATACGACGCCTGGTACCGGCACATCACCCTCGTCATGCTTGCGCACGCCTTCCTCACCATCACCCGCACCCACGCGGCAAAAAAGGGGCACCACCACCAGCCAGCGAGCTGATCCCGCTCACCGTCCCCGAGGTGCGCCGGCTACTCGCCCGACTCATCTGGACGACCAACCCCGACACAGCAACAACCTTGAACTGGTCACACTGGCGCCGCCGCCACCAAGCACGCGCCCGACGAAGCCACTACACCGCACGAGGAGCATCACCATAAGTGCGGCTGTAGTACTAGGCATGTCGCGCATCATCTGGCAGAGATCTGTCGCAGATCTGCTGTCGGAGCACCGGCGTAGGACGCCGTGTGCCCTGTGCCACCTGCTGCTTGACCTGGCGGGTTCAACGATCAACGCAGCGACCTCGGTGATGGGTGTCACGGTAGCGGACCTGTCGACGCGCCGGGTTAGGAAGGCTGTGTCGGTGAGAATGCACCTGGCACGTCCTGTAGCCGGTGGTGGAGCAACGGTTGGATGCGGTGCGGGCGGTTCTGGCTGCTGCGGCTGGTGTGTCGCGCCAGTCGGTGCATTCATGGCTGGCTAAGAACTGGTCCGTTCCTCGGCCAAGATCGATGTGCCAGCCGTCTGTCCATTCACGGCCAGCTCGGTCGAAACCTGGATCGCACAGCTCCTCCGGACGGTAGAAACAGCAAGCCACACGTAGGGCGAGTACGCGCCGGAGTGTCGACTCGCAGTGCGCTGGGGACGCCGGCTGCCCAGGTCGCGCGAGGGTACGCCGAGGAGATCCCAGACCATGAACTGCTCGAACTGCTCGTCACCACTCCCACCGGAAGCGCTGGTGTGTCCGGCGTGCGGGACGTCGACGTTGGCCGAACCGGCCAGACCTGTCTCCTTGGAGTCCGTCGGGACGCTTGGCGTGACCCTGCAGATCATGCTTGCCGCCTGCCTGGCGCTGGCGGTGGCCGATGCCGTCTTGGCGGCGGTGATGGCGTGGTCGTTCGGTGTCGATGACTCGCTTTCCTCCGACATGGCGGCAGCGCCCGTCATCTACACAGTCGCCGCCGGTGTCGTAGGACTCGGGTACGCCCTGGCAATCGTCACCAGCGCCGTCCTCTTCATCATCTGGATGTTCCGCGCCCGGCACAACGCTGAGGTGCTGTGCAAGGCTCGCCATCGTCGTGCGCGGGGGTGGATCATTGCGGGCTGGATCGTCCCGATCGTCAGTCTGTGGTTTCCCAAGCAGTTGATCGACGACATCTGGTTGGCGAGTGATCCGTCCACACCGCCCGAACGCGCGACCGTTCAGGGCCTGCCGAGGCCCCCTCTGGTCTTCGCCTGGTGGGTGAGTCTCCTCGTGTCCACGGGGTTCGACCAGATTGCCTTCCGCATCTGGATGGACGAGTCGGTTGATGCGCAGAAGCTCAGCACGACCCTCGGGCTGGTGTCCGCGCCACTGTTCGTCCTCGCCGGCATCCTCGCCATCCTCGTGGTCAGTCGAATCACGACCTTCCAGGTGCAGAGGGGTAGCGACGCAACGGACTGGCGTACAGGCTCACCGCCCATCGCGCAGCCCACCTCGTGACGGACACCTCGGTCCGACGCTCAAGTGCCCACTGAACGTCACCAGCCCACGGCGCACCCCGGCGCACCGCTGGCGTTCGCGGCAGCCTTGAGCCAGCCGTCGCGATCCCGACGTACGACGGCTTTTCTTGCTCCTCCCAGGAGGCAAGATCGCGGACCGGCCTGGGCCGACGGCGTGGCTCCGGCCGAGCGCATTCCGCGCAACCACCCGTTTCCAGCCGCAAATCACTGCACACGGCTGGACGTGTGGGCGGTCATCGCCGGAGTCGAGGCGGAGCTTCAAACCGGCTCCTGACCTGCGGAAACGCTGGTGAGCGGAGGGCGTGGGATTCGAACCCACGTGGCGAGGGGTTACCCCGCCTAGCGGTCTTCAAGATCGGTGACGACTGTGGCTCTGACCTGCGGATTCTCATTGATGACGGCCATCGGCCGAGCGCATTCCCCGCGAGCTACGCCATCATGCAGATGACGACTCAGCGCTCCAGGTGAGGAGAAGCATCGAGACGTCTGCTGGAATCGGCACGCGGCGAAGCAGGGGTGAACTGCTCGAAGGGACTGGTCCGCCCCGCCCTTCAACCTCGTGTCGACCAGACCAGCACTCTGTGACACATCTCCATGCGTTCCCGCACCATCGCGATCCCGGCGGCTCGTGAGCCGGGTCCCTTGGTCACTCGGGTGCGTAGCCTTACGGTCGCGAAGGTCGACTCGATCGGGTTCGTGGTGCGAAGGTGGACCCAATGTTCGGCCGGGTAGTTGTAGAACTCCAGGAG
>NZ_JBEFTX010000023.1:0-121722 GCF_040195635.1 Actinopolymorpha sp. B11F2
CGTAGACACCATCGCGCCAAACACGAAGGCGGCTGGTGGTGGACCCAGAACCAACCCGGCCACCTCACCACCCAAAGCCCTCTCGGCCACACCTACACCGTCGACCCCGAACCACCGCCCACCACCGCCCACCACCGACCCCACCGAACCGATCACCCGCCAACCGGCACCGGCTCAACCGGCACCGGTTGAGCCGGTACCGGTTGAGCCGGTACCGACCTGACGGCGTTCGACCGACCAGGTTCCGCTCCACCAGTCGGTCCGGCTTGATCGGTCACGGCCCTCATCGGCTCTGCCCCAGTCGGCACGACATCGGCAGGAGCGGCGGATCGGGGGTTGGGGGACGTGGATCCAAGTCAATCCAAGACACCGGCGCCGAGCTAGGACCCGCGAACATCTTCGGGTCCGCTGACCGGGGCATCAAGGTCAAGGTCTCCCTGAGGCCGTCGCGTGCGCCACGTGGGCTCGCCGCCCGCCGCCATGAGCTTGGCGGGGACCCTTCGGTGGGCCGCTGACCTGGGCGTACGTACGTCCTCGACCGGACGTGACGTCTCAGGCACTGGGACGGTGCATTCGGTCCGCGGGCACTCAGGCAGGATGGGCGGGACCGGCAGTCTGTGCGCTCGTCAACCACGAGCTCATCCACAACGGAGCGTGACAACCATGGCGACACCCCTCGCCCTCCAGCTTTACACCGTCCGCGACGCACTCGCCGCGGACCGTGCGGCGGCACTTGCCCGCGCGGCCGAGCAGGGTTTCCGCGCCGTCGAGGCGTTCGGTATCGGCAACGCGCAACGGGATGTCGCCGACCGGCTGGCCGACGCGCGCACGTTCCGGGCCGAGCTCGACGCCAACGGCCTCAAGGTCGTGGCGGTGCACGGATCGGTGTCAGCGGGCGAGGAGGCCGATGCGGTCTACGACGAGTTGGAGATCCTCGGCACCGACCGGTTGATCGCCCCGGTTCCGGGCGCGGTCGCCGGCGTCGACGGCAAGGCGCTGGCCACCGCCGGGGGCGTGAAGCTGCTCGCCGAGGGGCTCAACGCCGCGGCGGCTCGCGCCGAGTCCCGGGGAGTCAAGGTCGGTTACCACAACCACGACTTCGAGTGGCAGCCCGTCGAGGACGGCACGCCCGCCTACGACCTCCTGGTGAGCAACCTCGACCCGCGGGTCTTCCTCGAGGTCGACGTCTACTGGGCGCACACGGCGGGCCAGAACCCGGCCGAGGTCATCACGTCCTACGTTGACCGGGTGTTCACCCTGCACGTCAAGGACGGCCCCGGCGTCCGCGACCAGCTCCAGACGGCGGTCGGCGAAGGGTCGGTCGACAACGTCGCCGCGATCGCTGCCGGCACCAATGTCGGCTACCACGTGATCGAGCTCGACGAGGCCGCCGGTGATCCGTTCGACGTGGCGAAGGCCGGCGGCGACTGGCTGGTCGCGCACGGCCACTCCACCTGGGCTGCCTGACCGTAGGCGCCCGCACTCCGTGCCCGTGGCTCCACCCTCACCTGTCAAGGAGGCATTGACGTGCAGCTGTTGCGCTTGGGGAACATCGGTGAGGAGCGCCCCGCCGTACGCACCGATGACGGCAGGCTCTTCGACCTCTCGTCGCTGACCAGTGACACCGGTGGCGACATCAACGGCGACTTCCTGGCGAACGACGGGATCGGCCGAGCCCGGGCCGCGGTCACGGATGGCGGGTTGCCGGCGCTCGACGACCCTGGCGACGGCAGCGGCCTGCGGATCGGTGCGCCTATTGCCCGGCCGACGGCCGTGCTGTGCATCGGCCAGAACTACGCCGCCCACGCCGCCGAGTCCGGGTCGCCGCCGCCGGACACGCCGATTCTGTTCTTCAAACACCCCAACACCGTGGTCGGCCCGTACGACGACGTACGCATCCCCCGTGTCGCCGAGAAGACCGACTGGGAGGTCGAGCTCGGTGTGGTGATCGGCAAGAGGGTGCGTTACCTCGACTCGCCCGAACAGGCGCTCAACCACGTGGCCGGATACGTCGTCTCCAACGACGTGTCGGAGCGGGCGTTCCAGCAGGAACAGTCCGGCGGCCAGTGGTCGAAGGGCAAGTGCGCCGAGACGTTCAACCCGCTCGGCCCGTGGCTCGTGCCGGCCGACGAGGTGACGCCGGGCAAGCTGGGGTTGCGTTCGTATGTCAATGGCGACGTACGCCAGGACTCCACGACCACGGACATGATCTTCGACGTGGCCTATCTCATCTGGCACCTGTCGCAGTACCTCGTCCTCGAGCCGGGCGACCTGCTCAACACGGGAACGCCGCAGGGTGTCGCGCTTTCCGGGCGTTTCCCGTACCTCCAGGTGGGTGACGTCATGGAGCTGGAGATCGACGGGCTCGGGCGGCAGCGGCAGCGGCTGGTCGAGGCCTGAGCGGCGCCACCACCGGACCACCGGAACGTACAGCGGAGAAGGCGATGGGTGATTTCGACAGGTTGGCAGCGGCCGTCACCGGCGGTGCGTCGGGCATCGGGTTGGCGGTCGCGGAGCTCCTGGCCGCGCGAGGCGCGCAGGTCGCCTGCCTCGACCTCAACGCCAAGGAGGTGGGGGAGCCGCTCGTCGGGGTGCAGTGCGATGTCACCGACGACGCGTCCGTCCGCACGGCGATCGAGACGGTCGTCGAGCAGTTCGGCCGGCTCGACATCGTGGTCAACAACGCCGGCATCGGGGCTCAGGGCACGGTGGCCGACAACGACGACTCGGAATGGCACCGTGTCCTCGACGTCAACGTGGTCGGGATGGCCCGGGTGAGCCGGGCGGCGCTCCCGCACCTGCGGAAGTCGCCGTCGGCTGCGATCGTCAACACCTGCTCCGTTGCGGCGACGGCGGGTATCCCGCAGCGCGTGCTCTACAGCGCGTCCAAGGGGGCCGTGCGTTCGCTGACGATGGCGATGGCGGCGGACCATGTCCACGAGGGCATCCGGGTCAACTGCGTCAACCCGGGCACGGCCGACACCCCGTGGATCGGCCGGCTGCTCGACCGGGCCGACGATCCCGTCGCCGAGCGCAAGGCCCTGGAGGCCCGCCAGCCGATGGGCCGGCTGGTCTCCCCACACGAAGTGGCGTCGGCGATCGTCTATCTCGCGTCGCCCGCGGCCGGTGCGAGCACTGGCGTCGAGGTCTTCGTCGACGGCGGGATGCAGAACCTCCGCCTTCGTCCGCGGACGTGACGAAAGCCGTCAGGTTCCCTTCGTCCACAGGTCCGGCCACCTGACCCCCAGGTCGCCGAGCAGGCGCCGGAGCAGGGGCAGGGAGAGCCCCACCACGTTGTGGTGGTCGCCCTCGATCCGGTCGACGAATGCACCGCCGAGTCCGTCGATCGTGAACCCGCCCGCGACCGCGAGCGGTTCGCCGGTACCTACGTACGCCTCGATCTCGGCGTCGGTCACGTCCGCGAAGTGGACGACGGTCGAGCCGACGGCAGCGGCAGTCTGTCCGGAAACGGCATCGACAACGCAGTGCCCGGTGTGCAGGATGCCGGCGCGACCGCGCATCTGACGCCACCGGCGGACAGCCTCGGTGGCCGTCCCCGGCTTGCCCAGGACCTCGCCGGCCAACTCCAGGACCGAGTCGCAGCCGATGACGAGGGCCGGTTCACTCGGGAGATTGTCCTTCACCGCAAGGGCTTTGCGGCAGGCGAGTGTGAGTGCGTGCTGTGCCGCGCTCTCTTCTGCCACACCGTCCTCGTCAACCCCGGACACGATCACCGTGGGCTCGATACCGGCGGCCCGCAGCGTCGCGAGCCGGGCTGGTGAGGCCGAGGCGAGGACAAGGCGATGGTGGTTGGGTTGCTTTGGATGGGGCACGGGCCGCATCCTACGAGGGTCGCCCTGACGCCTGCTGTCCGTGTCGGTAGTGTCGCGTGCGGTCACCCCGCGGACTCGGTAGGGTCACGTCGGCAAGATCTGTGCCCCTGAGGAGACCTGTGGAGAAAGAGCCGGCTGACCTTCCGACCGTTCTTGCGTACGAAATCGAACAACGCATCGAGTCGGGATATGACGTGGCGGCTGTGCAAGCCCAGCTTGACGCCGACCATGGCGAGATGACGGTCACCCGCGCCCGTCTCCTCCTCGACCAGATGGCCGAGCTGAAACAGTCCGCGGAATGGCCCTACCACGAACCCTCAACCAAGGCCGAGATCGAGGCCGAACTCCCGCCGACGCGCATCCGTAGCCGCGGCCAGCGGCCGATCGGTGCGGCCGAGTTGCGGGACCGGATCGAGGCCGCGTGGCTCGGAAGGTGTGCCGGCAACTGCCTCGGCAAACCCGTCGAGAACGGCGAGCACTGGACGCCCGAACGCCTGCGCAGCTACCTCGAACAGACCCACAACTACCCGATCCGCGACTACGTGACGCGGCTCGACCCGATGCCCGAGGGCTACGTCCTCAACCCGTGCTGGACACAGACGACCAAGGGACGGATCACCTGTGTACCGCGCGACGACGACCTCGACTACACACTGCTCGGCCTGCACCTGTTGGAGACGAAGGGCTTCGACTTCACCACCGCCGACGTGGCCGCCGAATGGCTCCTGCGGCTTCCGTACCACCTCACCTACACCGCTGAGCGGGCGACCTACCGCAACCTCGTCAACGGCGTCGACCCGTCCGTCGCCGCCGTGATGGACAATCCGTACCGCGAGTGGATCGGAGCGCAGATCCGGGGCGACGTCTTCGGCTACGTGTGCGCCGGCCGGCCGCGGGACGCGGCCCTGATGGCGTTCGAGGACGCGGCGCTTTCCCATGTGGGCAACGGGATCTACGGCGAGATGTGGGCGGCCGCGCTGGTGGCGGCGGCGTTCACGGCCGGGACGTTGCGGGAGGCCGTCGAGGAGTCGATCAACCACGTGCCGCAGCGGACCCGGCTGGTCGAGGCGCTCACCTGGGCGGTCTGGGTCCGGGACTCGAAGGTCGGTTGGGACGACGCGTTGACCCAACTGCGGGAACGCTACGGCCGTTACCACTGGGTGCACACGATCAACAACGCCGCAGCCTGCGTGTTGGCCCTGCTCTACGCCGAGGACGACTACACCAGGGCGATCGGGCTGACCGTGCAAGCCGGCCTTGACACCGACTCCAATGGCGCGACGGTGGGTTCGGTCGCCGGCGCCTTCGTGGGAAGGGGTGGGTTGCCGCGGCACTGGACCTCGCCATTTGCCGACACCTTGCGCAGCGGTCTCTACGGGTTCGACCGGAGCAGCATCCGCGACGTTGCGCAACGGACCTTCGCACTGGCTCGTACGTACTCCTCCCAGCGCGTCCTTCACCCCTGACCAGGTCCTCCCCTGACCAGGTCCTCCCCCTGACCAGGTCTGGTCGGGCCACGTCTACGCGTCGTCGACGAGCAGGCGGTGCGCAATGGGCAGGAGGCCGGCCGGGGTGAGCGGCGCGAGTGGATCGTCGGAGCCCCGGTCGGTGCGGTAGGTGCGCGGCGGGACGCCGTACACCGCGCGAAACCGGCGGGAGAAGTGGAACGGATTGGCGAAGCCGCACGCGCTCGCGACCGCTCCGACGGTGAGGTTGCTGCGCTGGAGCAGGGTGGCCGACCGGGCCAGCCGGACCAGCTCGATCGCCGCGACCGGTCCGATCCCGTACTCCGCCCGGAACAACCGGCTCAGGTGTCCTGTGGATATGCCCGCCGCAGCGGCCATCTCGGTGAGCGCGAGCGGTGTGGTCCCACCGCCACGCCAGGTCCGACGAAGGTGGTCGGCGAGCCGCGCGAGGTACGGATGGATCTCGTCGCCTTCGTCATCGGCCGGAACGGGACCACGGACGAACAGGTCGAGCAGGAAGCCAAGGACGTCGGTCGTGCGGTCGTTCTGGCCCGTGCGCGTGGTTCCCGGCTGGGTCCCGCGAGCCCTTCCCCGGCCAAGCCACAGGGAGTACCGGCACAGTGCCGCGAGCGGGTCGGCCGGGGTCAGCGCCCGGGAGATCGGCCAGGTTTCCGGTGGTCCGAGCGTGTCGAGATCAGCTTCGACCACCCGGAAATGGACGAACGCATGCAGCGATGCCCGCGTCGGGTCCCAGGCGAAGTGGTCCCGCATCCCCGGGCGGGCGAGGAGCAGGGTGCCGGGTCGCAGGTGGCGGTGCGTCGGCGGTTCCGGGCGCGTGCTGTCGGGCTCGTCGCAGGTCCAGCGCGCGCTCCCGGCGAGGAGCCAGACGAACTCGTAGTCGACCAGCGTCCGTGGTCCGAAGGTGGCGCCAGGCGGGTAGTGCGCCACCTCCGGACCGATCCGGACGACCACACGGCATGTCACGAACAGACAGGTTAGGCCGTCCGGGATCTCAGGTGGACAGGCTGGACCTCACCCGGCGGGTGGCCTCGACCATGTGCCGTAGCGCCGGCTCGACCTCGGCGTAGCCGCGGGTCTTGAGTCCGCAGTCGGGGTTGACCCACAGCCGGTCGACCTCCACCGCCTCCAGCGCGAGCCGCAGCGCGGTCTCGATCTCGTCGGTGCTCGGCACGCGGGGCGAGTGGATGTCGTACACCCCGGGCCCGATACCTCGCTGGTAGCCCGCCCGTGCGAGGTCGGCGACGAGTTCCATCCGGGACCGGGCCGCCTCCACGCTGGTGACGTCGGCGTCGAGCGCGTCGATGGTGTCGACGATCTCCCCGAACTCCGAATAGCACATGTGCGAGTGGATCTGGGTGCCGTCGGAGACCCCCGACGTCGCCAGTCGGAACGCCGCCACCGCCCACGCGACGTAGTCCGGTTGCTGCGCTGCTCGCAACGGCAACAGCTCCCGCAGGGCCGGCTCGTCCACCTGGATGTAGCGGATGCCCGCCGCCTCCAGGTCGCGGATCTCGTCCCGCAGCGCCAGCGCCACCTGCTTCGCGGTGTCGGCGAGCGGCTGGTCGTCGCGGACGAAGGACCACGCGAGCATGGTCACCGGGCCTGTCAACATTCCCTTGACAGGCTTCGTCGTCCGCGACTGTGCGTACGTCGTCCATTCCACCGTCATCGGCTCGGGCCGTGACACGTCCCCTGCGAGGATCGGTGGCCGGACATAACGACTGCCGTACGACTGGACCCAGCCATGATCGGTGCTCGCGTAGCCGGCGAGGCGTTCGGCGAAGTACTGCACCATGTCGTTGCGTTCGGGCTCGCCGTGGACCAGCACGTCCAGCCCGACATCCTCCTGCAGGGCGATCACCCGGTCGATCTCTGCCCGCATCGCGGCGTCGTAGTCGGCCGCGGAGATCCGACCCGCCCGCAGATCGGCCCGTGCGGCGCGGATCTCCTTCGTCTGCGGGAACGACCCGATCGTCGTCGTGGGCAGCAACGGCAGGTTCCCCACCGCCTTCTGGGTGGCCGCCCGGGAGGCGAAGTCGCCTCGTGGCGTGCCCTCGCCCAGCGCGGTGATCCGGGCTCGCACCCGCGCGTCAACCGCACCTTGCCGGGCCGTCGCGCGGGCGCGTGTGGCCGCGGAAAGCTCCGACTCGATCGCGGACCGCCCCTCCCGCAGCGCGCGGCCCAGCAGGACCACCTCGGCGACCTTCTGCCGGGCAAACGCCAGCCGTTCGCGAAGGTCCGCCGGCAGGCCTCGCTCCAGGTCGAGGTCGAGCGGGACATGCAGCAGCGAGCACGAGGTGCTCACGACCAGCTCGCCGACCGAACCCAGGAGCGAGGCGGCAGTGGCGAGAGCGCCGGAGAGGTCGGTACGCCAGACGTTGCGGCCGTCGACCAGGCCGGCGAAGAGCGTCTTCCGCGCGAGTCCCGCGCCGGCGATGCGTTCGACGTCGGCCCGGCTGGTCACGAGGTCCAGCGCAACGCCCTCCACCGGCGTACGACCGAGAGTCTGCAGTGCGTCGCCGATCGCGCCGAAGTACGTGGCCACGGCCAGCTTGGGTCGCCGCTGTGGAGGCAGGCCGCCAAGCCGGTCGTAGGTCGTACGGACGGCCTGGATCTCCTCGGGTGTCCGGTCGGCGGCGAGCACCGGCTCGTCGAGCTGCACCCAGGTCGCCCCGGCGGCCGCCAGCTCCGCCAGCAGGTCGGCGTACACGTCGAGCAGGCCCGGCAGCAGGTCGAGCGGCCGGAACCCCTTGGGCGCTTCAGTGTCAGGCTTCGCCAGCAGCAGGAAGCTGACCGGGCCGAGGAGCACCGGGCGGGTGTCGATTCCGAGCGCTGCCGCCTCGCGGTACTCGACGACCGGCTTGAGAGCGGCGTCGCGGTCGAGCCGGAACGCCGTCTCCGGGCCGAGCTCCGGCACGAGGTAGTGGTAGTTGGTGTCGAACCACTTGGTCATCTCCAGTGGCGGCACCCCGGCGGTGCCACGGGCCATCGCGAAGTAACGCTCGAGCCCCTCCAGGCCGGTGAACCGCTCCGGGATCGCGCCGACCAGTCCCGCCTGGTCGAGCACGTGGTCATAGAGCGAGAAGGTGTTGGACGGGATGTCGTCGACGCCGGCGTCGCGCAGCGACTCCCACGTCTGCCGGCGGAGTTGGACGGCGGTCTGGTGAAGAGTCTCGGCATCGGATCGGCTCGCCCAGAACGCCTCCGCCGCGCGCTTGAGCTCGCGGCGTGGGCCGATCCGGGGATATCCGAGCACGGTCGTACGTACTGCCATGGAGTCCTTCCCTCGGGAACTCAGATAGCGGACCGCGACGCCGGGGCGGCGCGCGGGCGGTCGGCAGGTCTTCGGACTCGTGGGCGCTCTGCGCTCTGCCTACTGGCCGTCGCTTCCCAGGCGACCGATGATGTCGGCCCAGTGCGTTCGTACGGCGGTCGTTCCCACTCACCGCTGCGGGGCAGTCCCGGAATCCCACCGGGTTCCCTCTCACCTCGCCCGGCCGGTCACGAAGGGTCGTGCCGGTCGAGCGAACCAACCACACCTACGACCATAGCGCCCAGGGCCCACGGACCGTTGCAGCCCGGCCGAAGCACAGGGCGGGTCTCGGCAGCTCCCTTGTCAGAAGGTGATGAGCGGTTCGCCTACCAGGTCGGCGACGAAGTTGACGAAGAAGAAGCCGAAGAACAGGACGTTCAACAGCAGGATCACGGTGTGCCAGGGGCGCGGACGTGCGGGCTTCGGCAGTTGCCTGTTGAGATAGATCAGCATGAACGGATAGATCAGGGCGCCGAAGTTCGCCATGTTCGCCGACCACTGGACAAGGCCGACCGGCAGCGCCAGGTGGATGACGATGCTGATGATCACGAGCAGCAGGATCATGAACGGGTAGTAGAACTTCCGTGGATCGCCCTCGATCCACGCGCGCAGCTTCGAACTCGTCGCATGCGAGGCGTCCGTGGTGGTTCGTACCATCGCCTCGAAGATGCCCAGTTGGGTGCTGAAGAGGACGAAGACGCCCATGAGCAACGCGACGTAGAAGACGAACGTGCCGTACTCGCCGCGAAGGACATCGGCGACGAACGTCGGAACGGTCTCGGGGGTCGGCCCTTCGCCCCGGATCTCCACCGCGCGCGCCATCAACAGAGTGGGGAGAAGCATGCCGAGCATCGCACCGACGAAGAAGACGCCCCACATGTCGGTGAGCAGCAGGCGGTACCACCGCCGCCACAGGGCACGGTTCTTCGCGTCGTCGGGGAACGTGATGCCACTCGCGAGGACGGCGTTCCGGTCGCCACGCAGACCGCTCAGGAAACCGACCCGGTGGCCCATGCCGTAGCCCTTGTCACGGTAGTGGCTCATGATGTACCAGTTCAGCCCGGACGCGAGGGCAGTGAAGCCCGCGAGGCCGCCGAGTTCGGTGGCGGTGATGCCGGCAGGTGGGGCGGCCGGGGTGACGAAGCCGCGAATCCCTTCCCACCAAAGGCTCGCGGGCACGAGCAGCAGGTCGAGGATCAGCAGGAGGACGAGGATCGTGCCGACCATGATCCAGTTGGCGAGCTCGAGCGCCCGGCTGATCCGCCGGGCTGTGGCGGTGATGAGGAAGACGACCACGAGCAGCAGGATCGCGTAGATCCGTGGCTCTTCCGCGCCGCTCGCCGCGATCTCTCCGTGCACGAGGGCGTAGACGCCCTGGCCCGCGGAAGCCGCCCAACCACCGGCGATGAACGCGAAGATGATGACGAAGACCGACAGCGGCACCCACAGGATCCAGCCGGGCGGCACCCGCCCCCAACCGACGACGGGAACTTCGCCGGTCGCCACGACATAGCGGGAACACTCGACGTTGTAGAACGTCTGCAGCAGCGCGGAGATCGTGATGACCCAGCCGACGCCGATGAAGCCGTACGTACCGACCGCCTGCGGGCCGAGCAACCACTCACCACTGCCGATCGAGATGCCGAGCGCGATGAGGCTCGGGCCGATCGCGAACTTGACGAGCTCCCGAAACCCGATCCTGCGTACGCCGAAAACCTCTTCAGGCGTAGGGAGATCGGCGACTGCGAGATCTGGGCGGCTCACCCCCAGCGGGTGGGTGGCCTGTGCGGTACCGGTGGTCTCGACGCTTTCGGCCATGGCAAGCCTCCGCGGTTCCACGGCGACGGGCGACGGTACCCGTCGCATCCCACCAGATAGTGGTCCTCCTGCCCGTGTCGTGACAAGAGGGACGACGGCCGGAATTGCTCAGCTCGTGTGCGAAAACGTTGCGGTCGCCGCGGAAAGGCCCTGGGGTGCTTCGCGATGCGGGATCGCCTCAGCGGGGAAGGGCGCTCGCCCGCCAGGCGCCCGGACCGGGCCGCAGCGGCTGGCGGGTCCTTCGCCAGTACGCCGCCCAGCGGGGGGCGGCGTGCCAGGTGGCTGTGTCGTCCGGCTGCTGATCCGCCGCGCCGGTCTCGAGCTTCGCCGAGATCACGGCGACGAGTGCGGCGAACTCCGCCGGCGTCGGGTCTCCCTTGACGACCTGGAACAGCGGCTCGTCGTCGTTTTCGACGGGCGTCGCCATCGCTCGCTCCTCGCCGTTCATGGTGGATCTGACACTACAGCGGGATGTTGCCGTGCTTGCGTGGCGGCCGGGTCTCGCGCTTGTTCCGCAACAGGCGCAGCGCCCGGACCACCTCGACCCTGGTCTCGTGCGGGAAGATGACGGCGTCGACGTAGCCGCGTTCGGCAGCGATATAGGGGTTCGCCAACGCGTCTTCGTACTCCTGGATCCGCTTCTTCCGCACCGCATCGGCGCTGGCCGCATCCTGGGTACCCGCGATTTCCCTGCGGTACAACACTTCCACGGCACCTTGTGCACCCATCACCGCGATCTGGGCGGTCGGCCAGGCGAGGTTGACGTCGGCGCCGAGATGCTTGGATCCCATGACGTCGTACGCACCGCCGTAGGCCTTGCGGGTGATGACGGTCACCAGCGGGACGGTCGCTTCGGCATAGGCGTAGATGAGTTTCGCGCCGCGGCGGATGATGCCGTTCCACTCCTGGTCGGTACCCGGCAGGAACCCCGGTACGTCGACGAACGTGAGGATGGGGATGTTGAACGCATCGCAGGTACGGACGAACCGCGCGGCTTTCTCCGAGGCGTCGATGTCGAGGCAGCCGGCGAACTGCAACGGCTGGTTGCCCACCACACCGATGGTGCGTCCGTCGACGCGGCCGAAGCCGCAGACGATGTTGGGTGCGAAGAGCGGGTGCACCTCGAGGAACTCCGCCTCGTCGAGGACGTGCTCGATGACCGTGTGCATGTCGTACGGCTGGTTGGCGGAGTCCGGGATCAGGGTGTCGAGCTCGCGGTCCTCGTCGTTGACCGCAGGCGCCGGGTCCTCGGCGGCGTAGGCGGGCGGCTCCTCGAGGTTGTTCTGCGGAAGGTAGGCGAGCAGCGTCTTGACCCAGTCGATGGCGTCGTGCTCGTCGGTCGCCATGTAGTGGGCGTTGCCGCTCTTGGAGTTGTGCGCCAGCGCGCCACCCAGGTCCTCGAAGGACACGTCCTCCCCGGTGACCGTCTTGATCACGCCTGGTCCGGTGATGAACATGTGCGAGGTCTGGTCGACCATGACGGTGATGTCGGTGAGCGCGGGGGAGTAGACGTGCCCGCCCGCGCAGGTGCCCATGATGAGCGAGATCTGCGGGATCACCCCGGACGCGAGGACGTTGCGGCGGAAGATCTCGCCGTAGAGGCCGAGCGAGACCACGCCTTCCTGGATCCGGGCACCGCTGCCTTCGTTGATCCCGACGATCGGACAGCCGGTCTTGAGGGCGAGGTCCATGACCTTGACGATCTTCTCGCCGTACACCTCACCGAGGCTGCCGCCGAAGACCGTGACGTCCTGGCTGAAGACGCAGATCTGGCGGCCGGCGACCGTGCCGAAGCCGGTGACCACGCCGTCGCCTGCGGGACGGTTGCGTTCCAGGCCGAAGTTCGTGGAGCGGTGGCGTGCCAGCTCGTCCAGTTCGACGAAGGAACCCTCGTCGAGAAGGAGGGCGATCCGTTCGCGGGCGGTGAGCTTGCCGCGGGCGTGCTGGCGTTCGATCGCGCGGGCGGAGCCGGCGTGGATGGCCTCGTCGAGGCGGAGTTCGAGGTCGGCGAGCTTGCCAGCAGTCGTGTGGATGTCGCTGGGGGTGTCCACCTGGCCGTTGGCGTCGTTGCCGGCGGCGGGGCCGGCGGCGTCGGCGGTCGTACCTGGGCCGGCGGTCCCCTTTTGATCGTCGCTGGGTTGACTCGTCTCACCCTCACCCGGCTCGCTCGCCGACCCGGCTGCGGTCTCCGGCTGCCCGGGTCCCATTCGTCGGTCCTCCCCACACATGTCGATCCGGCCAGCGAGCCTACTCCGCCGGGCGGCACGTACAGCCGTGGCGGGGCTACTCCCCTGATACCCGAAATGCGGCGGTCCGCCGGTCCTTCGACGCGCCACCTTCCGTGATCATGAAGAGAATCGGGGCCATAGAGCCCCAAAACGTTCATGATCACGATCATGATCACGGGATGGGAGCGTCCGTGCGGGACGGGGGTGGGGGAGAGGGCGGACTACGCTTGCGAACATGCCCACCACTCCGCCTTCCCGCGTGCACGCGCGCTTCGAGGTCCCGGCTCCACTGCGGGCCGACGTCCGCCTGCTCGGTGAGCTGCTGGGCCAGGTCCTGCAGGAGTACGGCGGCCCCACCCTCCTCGCCGACGTCGAGCGGCTCCGCGAGCTGACGATCGCCGCACACCATGATGATCACGCCGCGGCCGAAGACGCGGCCACCGCGAGCGAGGCCTTGGTCGCGTCCTGGGATCTGGAGCGCGCCGAGAATGTCGCTCGGGCGTTCACCTGCTACTTCCATCTGACCAACCTCGCCGAGGAGTACCACCGGGTCCGCGCCCTCCGCGCCTATGACACCGGCGACCAACCGGTCCGCGACTCGATGGCCGCCGCGGTCGCTGAGGTGAGCGCGCAGTACGGCGAGGAGCAGGCACTGGCCCTGCTCGACGGACTGGAGTTCCGTCCGGTCCTCACCGCGCACCCGACCGAGGCGCGCCGCCGGGCCGTGGCGTCGGCGATCCGGCGCATCTCGGGCCTGCTCTCCGCGCGCGACAGCCAGCTGGGCGCCGGTGAGCTGGTCGAGAACCGGCGCCGGCTGCTGGAGGAGATCGACCTGCTCTGGCGTACCTCCCAGATCCGGACCACAAAGCCCGGGCCGCTGGACGAGGTGCGTACGGCGATGACGGTGTTCGACGACACGCTCTTCCAGGTGCTGCCGGCCACCTACCGCCAGCTCGACGACCAACTCGCCGGCGAGGCGGCGGGCACGCAGCCGCCGAAGGTGCCGGCGTTCGTCCGGCTGGGGTCCTGGATCGGCGGAGACCGCGACGGCAACCCGTTCGTGACGGCGGCGTTCACGCAGCGGGCGATGGCGATCCAGGCCGACCACGTGCTCCGTGCCCTCGAACGCGTCTGCGAGCGCGTCGGCCGCGCGCTCACGGCCGACGCCGAGACCACCCCGCCCGCCCCTGCCGTACGCCGACTGCTGGCCGACGCCCGGGCCGCCTTCCCCGACCTGGCCGAGGACGCCGCGACCCGTTCGCCGGGTGAGCCGCACCGGCAGGTCATGCTCCTTGCCGCCCGCAAGCTGTCGGCGACCCGGCAGCGCAACGCCGACTTCGCCTATGGCAGTGCTGGCGAGCTGCTGGCCGAGCTGCGGATCGTCCAGTCGTCGCTGGCGGCGGCGGGCGCCCGGCGGCAGGCGTACGGCGAACTCCAACACCTGATCTGGCAGGTCGAGACGTTCGGCTTCCACCTGGCCGAGTTGGAGGTACGCCAGCACTCGAAGGTGCACAGCCATGCCCTCGCCGAGCTGCGGGCGCTGCCTTCCGGTGGTGAGCTCTCGGCCGCGACCGAGGAGGTCCTCGCGGTCTTCCGGGTGATGGCCCAGATCCAGCAGCGCTTCGGCGCCGACGCGTGTCGGCGCTACGTCGTGTCCTTCACACAGTCCTGCGAGGACATCGCGGCGGTCTACGAGCTGGCGCGGTACGCGATGGACGACCGACCGCTCGCACTCGACGTCGTACCCCTCTTCGAGACCGAGGACGATCTTCGCCGGGCGGTGGCTGTGCTCGACGACGCGCTCGGGCTGGATCCGGTCCAGGCGCGACTCGCCGAGACCGGGCGCCGCTACGAGGTGATGCTCGGCTACTCCGACTCCGCGAAGGACGCCGGTCCGCTGTCGGCGACGCTCGCGCTCTACGACGCGCAGGCCGCGATCGCCGCCTGGGCCGACCGGAACTCCATTCGGCTGACCCTGTTCCACGGTCGCGGTGGCGCCCTCGGCCGAGGTGGCGGACCGGCCAACCGTGCCGTGCTCGCGCAGGCGCCCGGCTCGGTCAGTGGGCGCTTCAAGCTCACCGAACAGGGCGAGGTCATCTTCGCCCGCTACGGCGACCCGGTCATCGCGCGCAGGCACATCGAGCAGGTCGCCGCGGCGACCCTCCTCGCGTCGACCCCGACCGTGGAGAAGCGCACCGCGAACGCCGCTGAGCGGTTCGCCCGGCTTGCTCGCACGATGGACGACGCGGCACGCGCGGCCTACCACCGGCTGGTCCGCAGCCCCGGCTTCGCGGACTGGTTCACCGCCGTGACCCCCGTGGAAGAGCTGGGGCAGCTGCCGATCGGCTCGCGGCCGGCGCGGCGCGGCCTCGCGGTCTCCTCACTGGAGGACCTCCGCGCCATCCCGTGGGTGTTCGCCTGGACACAGGCGCGGGTCAACCTCACCGGGTGGTACGGCGTGGGTGCCGGACTCGAGGCCGTCGGCGACCTCGACGCGCTGCGCCAGGCGTACGCCGAGTGGCCGCTGTTCGCGGTGACGCTGGACAACGTCGAGATGTCGCTTGCGAAGACCGACGCCCGGATCGCCCGACGCTATCTCGAGCTCGGCCGCCGGCCCGATCTCGCCGAGCAGGTCCTCGACGAGCACGCCCGGACCACGCACTGGGTGCTCGCCGTCGCCGGCCACGAACGCCTGCTGGAGAACCGCCGCGTGCTGGGCCGCGCGGTGGAGCTGCGCAATCCGTACGTGGACGCGTTGTCGTACCTCCAGCTCCGGGCGTTCCGAGTCCTTCGTACGGAAACGCTGTCGGAGGGCGAGGCGGAGCGCCTTCGCCGGCTGGTCCTCCTCACCGTCAACGGCGTGGCGGCCGGTCTGCAGAACACCGGCTGAGCCGCACCAGGCCCTCGTCGCGGGCCGCGCTGCCCGTGCCCGGCGTGTCCGATCCGTTCAAGTGGGAACCCGTCCGCCCCGGGCAGCATGACGGGCATGGACATCGATCTCGACATCGACCTGGACCGGGCCGCGGCCTTCATGACGACCCATGCCCGGCTGCTCGACCGACGGCGCTTCGACCTGATCACCGGCCAGGGGAGGGCGGAGGCGCTCCTCGCTGCTGTCACGGCGTACCGGAACGACGACGGTGGTTTCGGCTGGGGCCTCGAGCCGGACCTGCGGTCGCCGGAGAGCCAACCGGCGGGTGCGCTGCACGCCTTCGAGGTCTTCCAGGAGGTGGGGCGCGGGACGAGCGAGGTGGCGAGCCACCTGTGTGACTGGCTGGCATCGGTGACCTGCCCGACGGGGGACTGCCGTTCGCGCTGCCCCTCACCGCCCGCGCGGGGTCGGCGCCGTTCTGGGCCGAGGCCGATCCGTCCGCCTCGTCGCTGCACATCACGGCGGCCGTCGTCGCGGCCGCCCACGGCGTCGCGCGACAGGATCCGGCGGTCCGCGACCATCGGTGGCTTGCGCGTGCCACCGACTTCTGCCTGCGGCGCGTCACCAGCCGTGACGGTCCGCGCGGCACGCTCGAGCTCCGGTACGTCTTGTGCTTCCTCGACGCGATCCATGACGTACGCCCGGAGGCCGCGACCGAGCTGGACCGCCTCAGCCGGCTGCTTCCGGACACGGGAACGCTGCCGGTCGAGGGTGGGATCGAGGGCGAGGCCCTGCGGCCGCTGGACTTCTCCCCGTTGCCAGACGGTCCCCTCCGCGCCGCGCTGAGCGACGACGTCATCGCCACTGACCTGCGGCGGCTCGCGAGTCTCCAGCAGGACGACGGCGGGTGGATCGTCGACTTCACCTCCCACTCCCCGGCCGGCGCCCTCGAGTGGCGGGGGTACGCGACCGTGGCAGCGCTCAAGGTCCTGCGGGCGCATCAGGGCGGCTCGGCGCAGGGCGCGCCCCGTGGCGAATGACCACGCTGAGCATGCCTGTGGTGCCCGGGCCGTGCATCGACCCCTGTCCTGCGCCGACAGGCATGCTCAGCGTGGTCATTCGCCGCCGCGCCCAGTCGCCGTTCGCATGAGTGTGCCCCTCCGCCCATAGGTTCGGCGCAGGGTGCCCCTCATCCAAAGGCGGTTCGGCGCAGGGTGCCCCTCATCCAAGGGCGGCTCGGCGCAGGGTGTCCCTCATCCAAGGGCTGAGGTGCCGGCATCGGCAATGCCCCGCCTCTTGCGATCGGCTCGGATATATGGATAGACATCTGACCTAAGAAACGCACCGCGCGAGAAGGGTCTCCACCATGCCGGCACCGCAAGCGTCAGTTGACAAGCTCCGCGAACGCCGGTTCGGGCTGTTCGTCCACTGGGGGCTCTACGCCCTGCCGGCCCGGCACGAGTGGGTGAAGAAGCGGGAGCAGCTGACCGACGAGCAGTACCAGCCCTACTTCGACCACTTCGACCCCGATCTCTACGACCCGCGTGTGTGGGCGCAGGCGGCGCGCGGGGCCGGCATGAAGTACACCGTGCTCACCACGAAGCACCACGAGGGCTTCTGCCTGTGGGACTCCGACCTCACCGACTACAAGGCGACGAAGACGCCCGCCGGGCGCGACCTGCTGCGCCCGTTCGTCGACGCGTTCCGCGCGGAGGACCTCGGCGTCGGCTTCTACCACTCGGTGATCGACTGGCACCACCCGCACTACACCGTCGACACGATGCACCCGAGAATCGAGGACGCTGACTACCGCGCCCGCGAGACCGAGCCCGGCAAACGCGACATCGCGGTCTATCGGGCGTACCTCCACGGGCAGGTCGAGGAACTGCTCACCCGCTACGGCGACGTCGACGTGATGTGGTTCGACTTCTCCTACCCGGGACGAGAGGCGTACGGCCTGCCCGGCAAGGGCCGCGAGGACTGGGACTCCGAGGCGCTCGTCAAGTTGGTCCGCGGCCTGCAGCCGGACGTGCTCATCAACAACCGGCTCGACTACCCCGGCGACTTCACGACACCCGAGCAGTTCCAACCGCACACTGCGCCGACCATCGACGGCCGGGAGGTGCCGTGGGAGGCGTGCCAGACGCTCAACGGCAGTTGGGGGTACGACCGGGACAACCTCGACTGGAAGTCGCCCGACCTGCTCGTACGGATGCTGGTCGACTCGGTGTCGAAGGACGGCAACCTGCTGCTGAACGTCGGCCCCACCGGGCGCGGGGAGTTCGACGAGCGGGCTCTGGCCACGCTGGAGGAGATCGGGCGCTGGACCAGGCGGAACGGGCGGGCGATCTACGGCGCGGGCCGTTCGGAGTTCACCCCTCCGGCCGACGCGCGCTACACCCAACGGGGGAACCGGCTCTACCTGCACCTGTTCGCCTGGCCGTTCCGGCACGTGCACCTGCCGGGGCTGGCAGGAAGGGTGAAGTACGCGCAGTTGCTCCACGATGCCTCAGAGGTCCGGTGGCGGGAGTATGCCGGCTCAGAGGACGACGGCAACACCTCCTTGCGCGGTATCCCGGCTGGAACGGTGACGCTGGACCTGCCGATCCAGCGCCCGAACGAACTCGTCCCCGTCGTGGAGCTGTTCCTGTCCTGATCGGCAGTAGCCCAGCGCAGGCGCTTCTCAGTCGAGCCACCGGAGTTCGGCTGGAATCGGTTCGGGTGGGTACGCGGACCCTTCCGCCACCCACGGTTCGGCCGCCTCGAGCCGTGATCTGTGCCGGCGCGGGAAGTGCGTACGCCACAGCTTTGACAGGGTTGGGTCTGGATGGCCTCGGGCGATCAAGGCTTTCTGCACTCGGCATAGGACGTCCCATGGCCGGATGGCGAGGTCGTCAGCGGTGACGACGAGCACGATCCAGCCGAGGTCGCACCGCCGTCTCGGGCAGGACCAGCCGGGCCGCCTTGTCCCTCGTCTCAACTGTGTCGGGAAGGCTCGAGGGTACGAACACGCCACGAAACGGCCGTCGGAGCCGCCGGCCCCGAAGCATGTCCCGGGAGACACCCGAGTTCCTCGCCTCGGCGAGCGTGAACGGCCGTGTCAACAGCGGCTCGGGCAGGACCGTGGGCGCAGCCATCACGCCAGAGTGCCCGAAATGCGCTGGCAGCCGCGAGCGATGTCCACAGCATCCCGACGCAGGTCGGCTCACGGTTGACCTACTGCTAAGAAGATGGGCACCGGGCCGCCCCGATGTACCCCACAAACCCGCTGATGATCTTGAAGGCTCGCCCTGCAGCCGCAGCCGTCGAGCGATTCCACGACCAGGAGGAGAGCGACAGAAGTGACCCGACCGCGTCGATAGGCTGGCCGTATGCCTTCCGGCTCGCCGTACGTCGACCTCGACCGGCCGCCCCTGCGCGCCGACAAGCTGCGGCGTGCCCTCACCGGACCGGGCCGGTTCGTGAGCGACCTGCAGGTCGTGACCGAGATCGGATCGACCAACGCCGAACTCCGCACCCGCGCGCTCGCCGGCGCCCCGGAGGGCAGCGTCCTCGTCGCCGAGCACCAGAGTGCCGGGCGCGGCCGCCTGGATCGCGGCTGGGCCTCGGCCCCCCGCTCCGGTCTGACGTTCTCGATCCTGCTCCGCCCCGGCGACGCCGTGCCGGCCGGCCGCTGGCCGTGGCTCCCGCTGCTCACCGGCTGTGCGGTCGTCGAGGCCGTCGCCGCGGTCTCTGGCGTACGACCCGTGCTGAAGTGGCCGAACGACGTCCTCCTGGCCGAACGAAAGCTCTGCGGAATTCTGGTCGAACGCATCGAGATCCCCGAAGATCCGGCGGCGGTCGTCGGGATCGGCCTCAACGTCACCAGCGCCCCGGACGAACTGCCTGACGACCATGCCATCTCCCTGCGCCTCGCCGGAGCGGCCGACACAGACCGTTCCACGTTGCTGATCGCGCTCCTGCGTACCTTCGAGACGCTCTACCGCGCCTGGCGGGACGCCCACGGCGACCCCGCGGAGGGGGCCGGCGGCGGAATCCGCCAGGCCTACCTCCGGCGCTGCGCCACGATCGGCCGCCGGGTGCGCGTCCAGATCGGACCCGACCGGTGGGTCGGGGGACTGGCCCGCGAAGTCGACTCCGACGGCCGGCTGGTCGTCGAAACCGCCGCCGGTGACCGGCCGCTCGGCGCGGGCGACGTCGTCCACGTGCGTTGACCCGCCGACGTCGGGCATGATTCGCCTGACCGTCACGCACTGCAGATACCCGTGCGGACACCTTCGCCGACACCTGTGAGGAGCACCGATGGGCATCTCAGCCAAGTTGCTCGGGGAGAACGAGCAACTCGTCATGAGCATGCGTACGCACTGGAAGATCATGATCGGTCCGGTGCTTCTCCTGCTCGCCACGGTGGTGGCCGCCGTGATCGTCGTCGCGCTCATCCCGGCGAGCGAGTACCAGCAGTGGATCCGGATCGGGCTCGTCGCCATCGCCGTGATCGGTGCCCTCGTCTACGCCATCTGGCCACTGCTCACCTGGCTCGCCTCGACCTACGCCGTCACCGACCGACGGATCATCACCCGGCACGGCGTCATCACGCGTACCGGCCGCGACATCCCGCTCACCCGGGTCAACGACGTCTCCAGCGAGCGCGGGCTCCTCGACCGCATGCTCGGCTGCGGAACGCTCGTCATCTGGTCCGCGGGAGAGCAGGGCAAGGTCGTCCTGCCCGACGTCCCGCAGGTGGAGAAGGTCCAGCGCACCCTGTCCGAACTCGTCTTCGCCCGGGAGGCCGACGACGATGAGGTCCCCGAGCGGCGGCGGGTGACCTGAGAGACTTGCCGGCATGGGGGAGCGGACGTACGACGAGGCGGCCTACGACGGTGTGCGGCTGCGGCGCCTCGACGACGCCGGCAACGTCGCGGAGTTCGTTCTCGACCGGCCGGAGGCGCTGAACGCGCTCTCCACGAACCTCGCCCGGTCGATCGGGCGCGCGTCCGCCGACCTCGCCGCAGATCGCCGTGTCCGGGCGGTCGTGGTGTCGAGCGCCTGTGAGAAGGCGTTCTGCGTCGGTGCGGACCTGAAGGAGCGCAGCGACTTCACCGACGCCGACCTGTGGGCGCAGCGGCCGATCATGCGGGCGGCGTTCGGCGGGCTGCTGGACCTCCCGGTGCCGGTCGTCGTCGCCGTGCACCGTTACGCGCTGGGCGGCGGGTTCGAGCTGGCGCTCGCCGGTGACCTCATCGTGGCCGACCAGACCGCGATCTTCGGGCTGCCCGAGGTGTCGGTCGGCCTCGTGCCTGGCGGCGGTGGTACGCAGCTGCTGGCGCGCCGGATCGGCTGGTCACGCGCGTTCGACCTGATCGTCACCGCCCGGCGGGTCGAGGCGGCGGAGGGGGAACGGCTCGGCTTCGTCGACCGCCTCGTGCCGCCGGGCCAGGCACGGGAAACCGCCGTCGACCTGGCGCGGCAGATCGCCGGCAACTCCCCGGTCGGCGTACGCAGCGCGAAGCGGGCCCTCCGACTCGGTGCGGCCGCCGGGCTCGCCGAAGGGCTGGAGATCGAGGACGCCGCGTGGCGCCAGACGGCGTTCTCGGCCGACCGGCGAGAGGGCATCGCCGCGTTCAACGAGAAGCGCCCGCCCCGTTGGCCGGGAGATACCCGTTGGCCGGGAGATACCCGTTGGCCAGAAGACACCAGGTGGCCGGGGGACACTGGTACCGGGAGGTGAGCCAGCATGCGGCTACCTGAGCGGGTGACGATCCGTGAGGTCGGACCACGGGACGGCCTGCAGAACGAGGATCCCGTGCCCACCGAAGGCAAGGTCGGGCTCATCGACGCGCTGTCCGCGACCGGGCTGCGGCGGATCGAGGCGGTCAGTTTCGTCCATCCTCGGGCGATCCCCGCGATGGGGGACGCAACGGAGGTGTGGAAGCTGATCAGCAAGGATCCCGACATCGACTACTCCGCGCTGGTCCCGAACCTCACCGGAGCGGAGCGGGCACTGGATGCCGGCGTACGTTCTCTCGAGGTCGTGGTGTCGGCCTCTGACCGACACAACCGCGCCAACCTCAACCGCTCGACCCAGGAGTCCCTCGCCGGGCTCGCCCCGATCGTCGCGCTCGCCCACGCACGCGGAGCGACCTGCCAGGTCGTGGTTGCCACCGCGTGGGGTTGTCCGTACGACGGGGACATCCTCCTCGAGCAGGTCCTGTCCGTTGCCCGGGCGGCCGTCGCCGCGGGAGCGGACTCCCTGGCCTACGGCGACACCACTGGCATGGCCACGCCCACCCGGGTCGAACGCCTCGTCGAGGCCACCCGCGCTTCCCTGCCCGACACTCCGCTGGCGCTGCACTTCCACAACACGCGGGGGACGGGGCTCGCCAACGTCCTCGCAGCGCTGCAGATCGGCGTCACCGAATTCGACGCGAGTGTCGGCGGACTGGGCGGCTGTCCGTACGCACCGGGCGCGAGCGGCAACATCGCCACCGAGGAGCTCGTCCACATGCTCGCCGACATGGGCGTCGAGACCGGAGTCGACCTCGATCGGCTGCTCGACGTCGCCGCCCAGGCGGAGCGGCTGGTCGGCCGTCAGCTCCCGTCCCAGGTACTGCGGGCCGGGCCGCGCAGCCGTACCGTGCCGGCGGCCCGGTAACACCGCGCCGAAGCGCGCCGCGCCGAACGGTCCACCGCGGCGCGGCTCGGTCAGCGGTCTGGCGTTGCGGACGGGCTCGCGGAGCCCGCGGGCTCCACGCGCCCGGTGGCCGTGACGACGTGCCAGGTGAACTTCCTGCCCTGGTACGTGTCGGTCATGCCGTTGCCCTTCGCCGTTCCCCGCGTCCCTTCCTTGGTGTACGTATAGACCGGGTGGCCGGTCAGCGTCAGCTGGAAGGTGCCGTTGGACCGCTTCACGGTGCCGAAGCTGCCGTTGACGCCGCGAAGCTTCAGCGGGACGGCCGCGCTCGTGACGGCGAACGGCCGCCACGTCATCGCGCACTCTCCCCCACAGACGATCTTGCGCCCGGTATCGACGTCATTGACATAGAGCGGCATGCCCTTGGAGTCGACCACGATCTTGCCGATCTCCGGTGCGTCGACCACCCGGACGGCTGGTTTGGTCACAGCCACTCCGTCGTCATCTTTGTCGGCTCCCCCGCCGGTGCACCCGATGATCATGGCGGCCAGCGCGACGGCAACGCCGCCCAGCCGGACCGACGCCCGAAGCGGGTAGGACTTTCCCACGACGCAACGACCTCCCCCGTGGCCGGCCGCGCGGACCGGCGCTCGCCGTTCTCGTGCCGATGAGAAGTTACCCATCGGCGGCTGCGGGCAACCGGTCTCTTCCGATCGAACAAACGATCGGGCCCGGCAGCCGCCGGCCAGTTGCCGGCCGCCAGACCGCCCGACCAGGTGGGCGGGACGTTGTCGGCATCGCGGCTTACCATCAGTGGCCATGACGTCGAGCGAGCGAACCGCGGAGCGTGAGCATCACGCGATCCTGCTCGCCGAAGACGACCCGGCCATCTCCGACCCGCTTGCCCGAGCGCTGCGCCGCGAGGGCTACACCGTCGAAGTGACCGCGGCCGGGGCGGACGCGCTCAGCAGTCTCGACCGGGGCGGCTTCGACCTCCTGGTCCTCGATCTCGGACTGCCCGACGTCGACGGCTTGGAGATCTGCCGGCGGATCCGCCAGGACGGCGACAACGTACCCGTCCTCGTCCTCACTGCCCGCGCCGACGAGGTGGACACGGTAGTCGGGCTCGACGCCGGCGCTGACGACTACGTGGCGAAGCCGTTCCGCCTGGCGGAGCTGTTGGCGAGGGTGCGTGCGCTGCTGCGACGGGGTACGCCGGATGCACGGACGGACCAGCCGGCGGGTTCTCCGGACGAGGGTGTACGCATCGACATCGAGTCGAGGCAGGCGTTCCTCGACGGTGCGGAACTCCACCTCACCGCGAAGGAGTTCGACCTACTGCGGGTACTCCTCCGCGAGGTCGGGCGCGTCGTCACGCGTGACCAGCTCATGCGCGAGGTGTGGGAGACCACCTGGTGGTCCTCGACGAAGACGCTCGACATGCACATCTCCTGGCTGCGCCGCAAGCTGGGCGACGACGCCTCCCAGCCACGCTTCATCACGACGGTTCGTGGCGTCGGCTTCCGGTTCGAGCGCGAGTGAGGCGGGCCGGACCTCATGCGTACCCGCCTCGTCGTCACCACGGTCGTGATCGCCCTCGTCACCGCGACCCTCTTCGCCCTGCCGATCCTCGTCTTCAGCTGGCACTACCTCGGCAGTGGGTGGACCGAACGCCTCGCACTGCTCGGCTTCGGCATCGTCGCGGTGCTGGTCGCCGTCGCGATCGGTGTCTGGCAGGCGCGCCGGCTGTCGCGGTCGCTCGTCGAACTCGCCGAAGCGGCCGAACGGCTGGGTTCAGGTGACCCGCGCGGTCACCGCCACCGTTACGGCCTGCCCGAGTTGGACCGGGTCGCTGACGCCCTCGACACGAGCGCCCGCCGGATCGCGGAGATGCTGGCGGCCGAGCGTCAACTGTCCCAGGATGCCTCGCACCAGCTGCGTTCGCCGCTTACGGCACTGTCGATGCGCCTGGAGGAGATCCTCGCCACGAAGAACTCCGCCGTTGTGCGCGAGGAGGCGGCGATCGCCCTCGGCCAGGTCGAACGCCTCTCGCATGTCGTGGACCGGTTGCTCTCCCAGAGCCGCGACTCCCACGTCGCCCGGCACACGCTGGTGGACGTCGACCAGGTCGTACGCCAACAGGTCGCCGAGTGGCGGCCCGCCTTCGACAGCGCGAACCGCCGGGTCGAGGTCACCGGCGACGACGGCCTCTCGGTCGCGGCGACGCCCGGCATGCTCGGCCACGTCCTCGCCACCCTGCTGGAGAACGCCCTACACCACGGGGGAGGCACGGTCGTCGTACGCCGGCGTACGACCGGCAGCCCATCCGGCGGATCGGTCGGCAGTCAGCCCGGCGGCTCGGTCGTGGTCGAGGTGGCCGACGAAGGTCCAGGTGTACCCGCTGAGCTCGGCCAGCGGATCTTCGAACGTGCCGTGAGCGGGCGCAGCGGCACCGGCCTCGGACTCGCTCTGGCCCGCGACCTCGCCGAGGCAGGCGGCGGTCGCCTCGAGCTGATCTCGCGCCGCCCCGCCGTGTTCGCCGTTTTCGTGCCGGGCGAGAAGAGCACGGAAGCTCCGGCTCAGGCCGCGGTGGACACGCGGTCGTCCGGACCAGGATCGGAGGCCGGCGGTGGAGCGGGCGTGGCTCCGGCAAGGGCGGCCCGGAAGACGAAGCGGCGGTAGGACCAGAACCTCGCGAGCGTGCCGAGTCCGATGCCGACCAGGTTGGCGACCGTGTTCGACACCGGGTCGTGGAGAGCGAGTACGTAATTGACGAACGCGAGAATCGCAAGGTTGATCGCCAGCGCGGCGAGGTTCAGCACGAAGAAGAGGGTGTACTCGCCGATGACCTTCCGGCGTTCGGTGTGTCGCCAGGTCCAGTGCCGGTTTCCGAGATAGGCGACGACCGTCGCGAGGACGACGGAGATGGTGCGCGCCGTCAGCGGCTTCTCGTGGAGGATGCCGTCGCCGTCGATCCCGTAGCGCAGCAGGCTGAACCCGCCCATGTCCACGACGAACGCGACCGCGCCCACGACGCCGAACTTCGCCACCTCATGGGCGAGGTGGCGCATCCGGCGAGCGAGCCGGTGCAGGAGCGACACGTGGCGACCTCGAGAGGTGGGGTGGGCTGGCCAGGCTTGTCGGGCCCAAAACCAGGTGGGCGGGCAAGACCGCCGAGCCTACCGGCCGGACGTTCCCGACCCGCCTCACCCCGGCCCCGGCCGCCATGTGAGTATCCAGCTCGTGGCGGAGCGCGCGATCGAGGTCCAGGATGTGGTCCGGCGCAAGGCGGCCCACCTCGGCAAGCCGGGTGAGCGGTGGCTGACGGAGTTGCCGGAGCTCATCGCCCACCTCGAACGCCGGTGGGGAATCACCGTGGGTCCGGCGCTTGCCGGCGGGACCGCGTCGTACGTCGCGCGGGTGCGCACCGCAGACGACCGCGCCGCCGTGCTCAAGCTCGCCGTCCCCGAGCACGACGTCACCAGCCAGGTTCGGACGATCGAGGACGCGGCGGGCAGGGGCTACGTTGAACTCCTCGCCCACGATGTCGACCGTCACGCGATGCTGCTGGAGGCCCTCGGTCCGTCCATGGACCAGTCCGACCTGCCACCGGAACGCCAGATCGAGACGCTGTGCGCGACGCTGCGCCAGGCGTGGAAGGTGCGAAAGCCGCCCGGCCTCACGGTCACGCCGGCCGAGGAGAAGGCGCGCGGGCTTGCCGACCTCGTCGAGCGGTTGTGGGAACGTCTCAACCGCCCTTGTCCGGAACGCGTCGTGGCGCGCGCACTGGAGTACGCCGAGCGCCGCGCCGCCGCGTTCGATCTCGACCGGTGTGTGATCGTCCACGGTGATCCTCATCCCGCCAACGCCCTACGAGTGCTGGCGGATCGGGCCGGGGCGGTGTCGGGGTTCGTCTTCGTGGACCCGGACGGGTTCCTCGCCGACCCGGCGTACGACCTCGGTGTCGTCCTTCGGGACTGGTGCCCGCAACTGCTCGCGGCGGATGACGCGCCCCGCCTCGCCCGCCGCTACTGCCGGCATCTCTCCGCCGCCACGGGGGTCGACGAGACCGCGATCTGGGAGTGGGGCTTCCTCGAACGCGTGTCGACGGGCCTTTACACGCTCAACTTCGGTGCCGAGGAACTCTCCCGCCCCTTCCTCGACACGGCCGAACTGTTGGCTTGATGCCGCCGGCGCCCGTGGCCGGTGCGTTCTAGCTCTGGTGCGTGCCAGCCAGCGCGAGGAACTCGCTGCGGGAGCGGTTGTCGTCACGCAGGACGCCCAGCAACGTCGAGGTGATGGTTTTCGAGCCGACCGCCTGGACGCCGCGTAGCGTCATGCACAGGTGTTCGGCCTCGATGACGACGCCGACGCCCTTGGGCGAGAGCTCGGTCGCCAGCCAGTCGGCGACCTGCTTTGTCAGGCGTTCCTGCACCTGCGCGCCATGGGCGAAGAGCTCGACCACGCGGGCAAGTTTCGACAGCCCGAGGATGCGGTCGCCGGGAAGGTAGCCGACGTGCGCGACCCCGACGAACGGCAGCAGGTGGTGTTCGCAGACCGACTTGATCGGGATGTCGCGGGCCAGCACCAACTCGTCGTACCCCTCGTCGTTCGGGAACGTCGTGAGGTCGAACTCGCGCGGGGTGAGGAGCTCGGCATAAGCGCGGGCCATCCGGCGCGGCGTGTCACGGACTCCTTCGGAGTCCAGCGGCATGCCGAGCGCTTCGAGGAACGCCCGGGCCGCCCGCTCGGCGGCGTCGATGTCACGTCCGGTGTTTTCGCGGACGACTCGCAATGGCGCTGTCACGGCGATCCCTACGCAACTCTCGGTCGGCGGTGGTGGTCGTGGTTGGTGGTGGTGGCCGGGGTCCATCGTGCCCTGGCGAGGGAAGAATTTCAATAATGACTGTTGGTGATAATCTGCTGACATGGCCGGCCTCGATGACCGTACGTGGCTCGCCGTGGCGACGTTGGTCGACCACGGCCGGCGCGCGCTCTATGACTACGTCCGCGGCCAGGACCATCCGGTGACCCGCGACGAGGCGGCCGGCGCCACGTCGATGTCGCACAACCTGGTCGCCTTCCACCTCGACAAGCTGGTGGACGCCGGGCTGCTGCGGGCACGGTACGAAGCGCCCGCCGGGCAGCCGCGCGGCCGGGGACGGGCACCCAAGGTGTACGAAGCCACCAGCCAGGGTGTCGCGCTCACGATCCCCGAACGCAGGTACGCGCTGGTCGGCGAGATCCTCGCCACCGCCGTCGCGGAGGCTCCCACGGACGCTCGGACGGCTGCGCTGCAGGGCGCGTACGAACGCGGGGAACAACTCGGCAGCCTCGTTCGCGGGCAGACCCCCAGACGCGACTCAGCCGACGGACCGCTGGAGCAGGTCGTCGCGTTGCTCGCCGAGCTGGGCTTCGAGCCGGCCGTCACCCCTGCGGAGGATCCCGACTCGACCGGGCGCCTTTCCGTCCGCAACTGCCCGTTCCACGCACTCGCGCAGCGCCAGCCGGAGCTGGTCTGCAACCTCAATGTCGCGTTCGTCCGCGGTCTGCTCTCCGGGTTGGGGACCCGCGGCCTCGTCGTCGATCTCGCACCCCGTCCTGGGCACTGCTGCGTCGAGGTCCGCGGGGAGTGTCGCGCTGAGCCGGCGGCAACCCGTGGGCATCGCATGGGTTAGCCTCCGGTGCGTGTCCAAGCTCGTCGGCGTACCCACGGTCGGCATGATCGGGGGCGGGCAGCTCGCCCGCATGACCCACCAGGCGGGAATCGCCCTGGGTGTCAACTTCCGCTTGCTCGCCGAAGGCCAGGATGTCTCCGCGGCGCAGGTCGTCCGTGATGTGCAGGTAGGTGACTATCGCGACCTCCGGACGCTTCGGACGTTCGTCGCGGGGTGTGACGTGGTGACGTTCGACCACGAGCACGTGCCGACCGAGCACCTGCATCGGCTCGAAGCGGACGGCGTCGTGTGCCGGCCCGGGCCGGACGCCCTCGTCTACGCCCAAGACAAGGGCGCGATGCGCGACCGTCTCACCGCGCTCGGCCTACCGTGCCCGCGCTACCGCGCGGTCAGGAACCAGGACGACCTCGACGTGGTGGCCAAGGCCCTCGGCGGCTGGCCGGTGGTCCTCAAGACCGCACGTGGAGGGTACGACGGCAAGGGTGTGTGGGTCATCGACAACGCCTACGCCGGCGACATCGGAGAGATCTTCGCCGCCGGTCAGCCCTTGATCGCCGAAGAGCGGGTCGACTTCGCCCGGGAGCTGTCCGCCGTGGTGGCCAGGTCGCCGTCCGGACAGGCCATCGCGTACCCCATCGTCGAATCCGTCCAACGCGGCGGGGTTTGCTACGAGGTGATCGCCCCCGCGCCCGGACTGCCGGAGGACCGTGCAGTCGAGGCGCAGCGCATTGCGCTCCGGATCGCCGGTGAACTGGGTGTCGTGGGCATCCTCGCGGTGGAGCTGTTCGAGACCCGCGACGGTCGCGTCCTCGTCAACGAACTGGCGATGCGCCCCCACAACACCGGGCACTGGAGTATCGACGGCGCGGTCACCAGCCAGTTCGAGAATCACCTGCGCGCCATCCTCGACCTGCCGCTCGGCTCGCCTCGGCCGCGGGCACCTTGGACCGTGATGGTCAACATCCTGGGCGGTCCGTACGCCGACATGCACAAGGGTTTCCTGCACTGCCAGGCACGCGATCCCGACCTGCGCATCCACCTGTACGGCAAGGAGGTCCGGCCTGGGCGCAAGGTCGGGCACGTCACCGCCTACGGCGCCGACCTCGACGACGTCCGCGCACGTGCCCGGCACGCCGCGGCCTACCTCACGGGAGAGATCGATGAGTGACGGTACGACCGGAGCAGCGGAGGCTGCCGTCGTCGGCATCGCGATGGGCTCGGACTCCGACTGGCCGACGATGCAGGCTGCGGCGAAGGTCCTGGACGAGTTCGACGTGGCGTACGAAGTACGCGTCGTCTCGGCACACCGGATGGCGAAGGCGATGCTCGACTACGGCGAGACCGCGGCGTCGCGTGGGCTCCAGGTGCTCATCGCCGGCGCCGGTGGCGCCGCCGCTCTGCCCGGCATGCTGGCGAGCGTGACGCCGCTGCCGGTGATCGGCGTACCCGTGGCACTCCAGCATCTCGACGGCCTCGACTCGCTGCTGTCGATCGTGCAGATGCCGGCCGGGGTCCCGGTCGCGACCGTGGCGGTCGGCAACGCCCGCAACGCCGGGCTGCTCGCGGTCCGGATCCTGGGGGCGAGCGACGTCGCCTTGCGCGACCGGATGGCCGGCTTCCAGCGCGACCTCGAGGCACAGGCCCGGGCCAAGGGCGAGACGCTCGCCGCCAAGCGTGGCCGGCGGGTCGGCTTCGGTTGATCAGCGGTGAACAGAGGTGATCGGGTCTGATCACGTCCAGCCGCGGAGCTTCTCCGGTGTGATGCGGATGGTGACGGAGTAGGTGTCGGCGAACTCGTCGTACGTCACGCCGAGGCGTTCGAGGTGGTCGGCGTACTTCGGCACGAACGCCTCCCGCTCGGCGTCGCTGGGTCCGGCCGGGTCGATGCGCGCCGTACCGTTCACGATCACGATGTTGCCGCCCTGACCGTCGCTGTCCAGGTGGAGCGCGACGCGCGGGTTGGCGGCGATGTTGCTCAGCTTCGGCTTGTCCGGCTGGCTGGAGAGGACGAGCTCCCGGCCGTTCCAGAGGAACCAGACCGGTGTCGGATGAGGCATTCCGTCCGGGCTCACCGTGACGAGCCAGGCCAGCGTGTCGTGATCGAGGCGCTTCTCGACGTGGGAGCCGAACTCGGTCGACGTGTCAAGAGTCAGCATGGTGGTTCCCCCTGGATGTGTGGCTGGTCGACCGCGCCGTTCGTTCGGGTCACTCGCGTCCGAAGTGGCGCGGCCATTCGATTGCCGGGCACCGATCCATCACCATCGCCAGGCCGGCGTCGGTCGTCTCGGCGAACGCGTCGGGATCGATCACGCCGAGCTGGAACCACACCGCCTTCGCACCGGCCTCGACGGCCTGCTTCGCGATCGGGCCGGCGAGTTCGGAACGTACGAAGACGTCGACACAGTCGATCCCGAACGGTACGTCGGCAAGGCTTGCGTACCCCTGCTCGCCGTGGACGGTCGGCGCCGACGGATGGATGGGGACGATCCGCTTCCCGCGTTCCTGAAGGAACCTCGCCACGGAGTACGCGGCCCGGTCGGTGTTGGTCGAAAGCCCCACAACCGCCCAGGTCTGGCATCCGGTAAGGATCCGGCGGATGACGTCAGGGTCGCCCCAGGATCGGCTCATGTCCTCGATCCTGCGTCCAGCTCTGGTCTTGTGCCAACAATCCGCGACCTCGCGGGGCTTCTACCGCTCACCATTCCCGCCAGGACCCTGTCCCCGTGATCATGATCACGATCATGATCACCGAGCGGTGAGGCCCGGGAGGAGGGGAGGGAAGGGCCGGTGGGGGCGGGATGTGGCGGCGGGACCCTAGGGGCGACCGAGGCCGCGGTAGGTCCAGCCGGCTCCTCGCCAGGTCTCCCGGTCGAGGCAGTTCTGCCCGTCGAGGACCTTCCTGTCGGCGACGACCTGCGACAACACCGCCGGGTCGAGCTCGCGGAACTCCTGCCAGGCGGTGAGGTGCAGGACCAGGTGCGCGCCCCGGCACGCCTCCATCACCGAACTGGCGTAGCGCAACGTCGGGAACGACCGGCGCGCGTTGTCCATCGCCTTCGGGTCGTAGACGCTGACCAGCGCGCCGTGCAGGTGGATCCGGCCAGCGACGTTCAGCGCGGGGGAGTCACGGATGTCGTCGGTGTTGGCCTTGAACGCCGCGCCGAGCACGGCGACCTTCTTGCCGATCCACTGGTTGTCGAGGATCTCCGCGGCGACGTCGACGACCTTCTGCCGCCGCCGTAGGTTGATCGCGTCGACCTCCCGCAGGAACGTCAACGCCTCCTCGGCACCCAGCTCACCCGCGCGGGCCATGAACGCCCGCAGGTCCTTGGGCAGGCAGCCTCCGCCGTAACCGAGGCCGGCGTCGAGGAACTTCCGTCCGATCCGGTCGTCGTAGCCGAGCGCGTCGGCAAGCACTGTGACGTCACCGCCGGAGACGTCGCACAGCTCGGCCATCGTGTTGATGTAGGAGATCTTGGTCGCGAGGAACGCGTTCGCCGCCGCCTTGACCAACTCGGCCGTGGCGTAGTCGGACACCACCACCGGGGTCCCCGCCTCGATCTGTGCCGCGAAGACGTCACGCAGCATCTTCTCCGTCCGCTCGGTACGTACGCCGAAGACCAGACGGTTGGGCCGAAGCGTGTCCTCGACGGCAAGTCCCTCGCGGGTGAACTCCGGGCTGAAGGCCAGCTCCACATCCCCTTGGTCACCCACCAGGCCCGCGACCCCCTCGGCGAGGCGTCCGGTCGTCCCCACCGGCACCGTGGACTTGATCACGATGAGCGCCGACCGAGTGAGCCGCGGCACCAGGTCGCTGAGGATGACCCGATCGACATAGGACATGTCGGCGGCGTACTCGCCGTCTCGCTGCGGAGTGCCGACGCAGACGAAGTGGACGTCGCCGAACTCCGCCGCTTCGTCGAAGGAGGTGGTGAAGCGCAGCCGGCCAGACTCCACGTGCTTGCGCAGCAGGGGCTCGAGCTCGGGCTCGAAGAACGGCACCTGTCCTTCTGACAGGGCAGCGACTTTGGCCGGGTCGACATCGACACCCAGCACCTCGAAGCCCAGCTCGGCCAGACACGCCGCGTGGGTCGCGCCGAGGTAACCGGTACCGAGGACGGTGATGCGGTAGGTCACGGGCTCAAGCCTCCAGCAGGTCCGCGGACGCGATGCGATCGTCAGGGCAGCGGCCGCGCTCTCGAATGGCGGTGCAAGGGGCACATGTGGGGCGTTGGCCCCGCCGACCGGCAGGCTACCGCACGAGTGCGTCAAGCGTCCCGCTGCTCGGCGTGATCGGTTGGTGGCACTGTGGTGACAACTCGGTAACGTGCGCGCGACCATGGGATGGCCGACGGCCGGCACAACGCCGACCGCGCAAGTTACCTCGAAGTAGTATTCGGCGGAACGCGGACGTCCCATCAGGAGGTAGTCCCGTGAACGACACCCCACTGTTCGCCGTCACCCCGGAGCACGAGGCGATCCGCGAAGCCTGCCGGGCGTTGTGCCGCGACAAGGTTGCTCCGCACGCAGCCGAGGTCGACCGGGAGGCCGCGTTTCCGGCGGCTGCGTACGACGCGCTGCGGGCCGCTGACTTCCACGCCCCGCACATCCCCGAGGACTACGACGGAGCTGGCGCCGACGCCCTCGCCACCGCCATCGTCATCGAGGAAGTGGCGGCGGCCTGCGCGTCCAGCTCGCTCATCCCGGCGGTCAACAAGCTCGGCACGATGCCGTTGCTGCTCGCCGGCTCCGAGCCGCTCAAGCGGCGCTACCTCCCACCGGTGGCCCGGGGCGACGCCATGTTCTCGTACTGCCTGTCCGAGCCCGACGCCGGAAGCGACGCCGGCGCGATGAAGACCCGCGCCCGTGGAGACGGGGACGGCTGGGTGTTGAACGGCGTCAAACGTTGGATCACGGGTGCCGGAGTGTCGGACTACTACACGGTGTTCGCCGTCACCGATCCGCCGGCGGGGGAGGGGAGCGGTGGTACGACGTCCGCGGAGGCGACGCGCGCGCCGATCTCCGCGTTCGTCGTCGAGAAGTCCGACCCAGGGGTGAGCTTCGGCGCCCCGGAGAAGAAGCTCGGCATCAAGGGCTCACCGACCTGCGAGGTCTACTTCGACGACGTACGCCTCCCCGCGGACCGTCTCATCGGCACCGAGGGGGAGGGCTTCAGGCTAGCGCTGCGTACCCTCGACCACACGCGGGTGACGATCGCGGCGCAGGCCATCGGCATCGCGCAGGGTGCGCTCGACTACGCGATCGGCTACGTGAAGGAACGCCGGCAGTTCGGCCGCCCCGTCGCCGACTTCCAGGGCGTGCAGTTCATGCTCGCCGACATGGCCATGAAGCTCGAGGCCGCCCGGCAGCTCACCTACGCCGCTGCCGCCCGCAGTGAGCGCTCCGACACGGACCTGGCGTACTTCGGCGCCGCCGCCAAGTGCTTCGCCTCCGACGTCGCGATGGAGGTCACGACAGACGCGGTACAGCTGCTCGGCGGCTACGGCTACGTCCAGGACTATCCCGTCGAACGCATGATGCGCGACGCCAAGATCACCCAGATCTACGAGGGTACGAACCAGATCCAGCGCGTCGTCCTCGCCCGGCACCTGCTGAAGTGACCGCACATGCCGGCGCAGACGCGATCGACGCCTTCAAGACATAGGCCGGGCCCGTTGCCTTCCGCGGTGGCACGGGGGGACCACCGGCAAGGATCAACGGGCCCGACAGGGTGGGTAACGCTCGACGGCGATCAACGGTTACATCGGCGACCGCTCATGGACACGTATTCGCGTTACCGTTGCGTGACCTCTTTGCCGGCCGTTAGAGGGGCCGGTCGCCACGCCGATGGCGCGGCCGACTCACGCGCCGAACGCGGCGGTCGGGTTGTCGACCAGCAGCTGGCGGTGCCAGGACCGGTCGAGGAGCGGCAGCAGGTCGGTGTGCAGGAACGTGTAGCCGAGGAACTCCCCGCCACCCTCCTCGCCGACGTGGTACCACCCGCTGTCGTTGGCGACGAGCGTGCGGCCCAACAGACCGGCCGCCGCCATTCGTTCGACGCAGCGGCGCTGCCACTCGACGGCACCAGGCCGTAGGCCGTCGAACTCCACCCACGCGCCTGCCCGCGCGACACGCTCGTGGAACTCCGGGTTCTGCTCGGCCTGCGCGTGCACCCAGACAAAGCGTTCGGCCGGTACGCCGACCTCGGCGAACAGCTCCAGCTGCTGCACCGCCGCGACACCGGCCGTCGTGTGTGACGCCACGGTGAGTCCGGTCTCGCGCGAGGCCAGTGCCGCCGCGCGGACCAGGGTCCTGTCGAGATCCTCGAGCGCTCCGTCGCGGACCGCCGTCTTGATGAACCGCGGCCGCATTCCGAAGATCCCGTCCCGATGCTCGGCCACGAACCGCGCCGCCAGCTGCTCCGCGGTGAGTTCTCGTGCGTAGGACGGAACTCCTACCCGGTCGGCCGCGCCGTAGACACCGGTGTTCGTCCAGATGTCGATCCCGCTCGCGTCGGCGAGCCGGGCGAGCAGCGCGGGGTCGCGACCGAGATGGTTCGGCGTGCACTCCAGCAGTCGCCGGCAGCCGAGGGAGTACGCCTCGGCGAGCTTGGGCAGCGCGAGCCCGAACACCTCGTCGGCGTCATAGGTGCCGGGGCTCACCACTCCGCCGAAGTCGACGAGGACGTGTTCGTGGGCGAGCACCGCGTCGGGGACGACGATCGGCTCGCTCAATTCCCCTCCTCCGACTTCGGCACCTTGGGGATCAGGCTTGGCGGGATGATCGCGTCTTCCTTCAGTGCGTTGAACAACGCGAGAGCCTTCTCCGTGTCCCACTTCACCGCGCTGCCGACCGGTGTGCTGAGTCCCGGGTCGGCGATAGGCACCGTGAGCGTGGTCCCCTTGCCGGACGACACCGCCCGCATCGCGAGCGCGAACCGCGCCAGGTCGAAGACCCCGGTCGAGTCGCCGACGGTGAGGGCGTCGCCGTAGGCCATGCCGACCCGGGTGTAGCGGACCGGGTTGAGGATGGTCGAAGCGGTGAGCGTCTCCTTCATCACCGCGGACATGAACTGCCGCTGCCGTTCGACCCGGCCGAGGTCTCCGAGGGGGTCGAAGTAGCGGGCGCGGACGTAGCCGAGCGCGTTCGGTCCGTCGAGCTCCTGGCAGCCCGCCTGAAGGTCGATGTGGGCCTTGTCGTCCTTGACCGCCTTGGGCAGGCACATTCTCACGCCGCCCAGGCCGTCGACCACGCCGACGAAGCCGCCGAACCCGATCTCGACGTAGCCGTCGACGCGCAGCCCGGTGACGTCTTCGACGGTCTGGGCAAGCAGTTTCGGCCCGCCGAAGCTGAACGCCGCGTTGATCTTGTTGCGACCGTGCCCAGGGATGGGGACGTAGGAGTCACGGGGAAGCGAGACCAGTGTCGGGGGTGCGGTGGTGTTGGGCACGTGCAGCACCATGATGGTGTCGGTACGCCGGCCGCCGGCGCTTCCGGTACCGAGCCGGGTCTTCTCCGCCTCCGTCAGACCTTCTCGGCTGTCGGAGCCGACGATGAGGTAGTTGGTGCCGGAGCCGTCCTCTGCCCGCTCGTCGGTCGGTTCGAACGCCACCTTGTCGACCCGTCCCCAGGCGAGGACAGGGACACCGACGAGGATCAGGGCGTACGCGAGGATGAGCAGCAGGATGACGCGGAACGGACCGATCCGCCGCCTGCGTCGCGGGATCCGGGTGAGTCGTGGTCCATCCGACCCAGGTCCGCCCGGCGGCCGCAGCGGCGAACGTCCCGGAGGCGGCTCGTTGTAGTCCTCTGACAGCTCGTCGTAGGGAGACCTTCGGCGGGCGCCGTAGCCACCCTGGCTGTAGCCGCCCTGCTGGCCGGCCTGGCCGTAGCCGTCCTGGCCGTAGCCGCGTTGGTCGTAGCCACCCTGGCCGTAGCCCTGCTGGTCATAGCCGGCGCGCTGGTCGTAACCCCCCTGGCCGTAGCTGTCCTGCCCGTAGGGGTCCTGGCCGTAACCATGCTGGCCGTAGCTCTGTTGCTCGTAGCCCTGCTGGCCGTATGCGTCCTGACTGTAGCCATGCTGACCGTAGGCGTCCTGACCGTAGGCGTCCTGACCGTAGGCGTCCTGACCGTAGGCGTCCTGACTGTAGCCCTGCTGACCGTAGCCCTGCTGACCGTAGCCGGGCTGGTCGTACGCACCCTGGCCGTACCCACCTCGGTCGTACGCACCGGACTGGCCCTGCGGGTAACCGCCCTGGCCTTCCCCGGCGGGGCGTGGGGGAGGCTGCGTCTGGTCGTACGGGGACGCGCTGGAACGCGGCGGACGGGTGCGACGTCCCGTCGCGCTCGGGCGTCCGGACTCGTCGTAGAGCCAGTCGTACCGTGGGCTCTGTCCCGGTTCGCCTGATTCGTCGGGTTCTGGGCGATAGCCGCGGTTCGGCATGAGGGGCACGGTACCGGCTGAACGTCGAAGTAGCACGATCGGTGACAGGTCGACCTGGAGCGGCGTGGCGATTCTGGCCGTCGTATCCCGTGTGTTGGTATGACCAGTGGCCGACAGCAACACACGGGGGAGCGACGCCGGATCATGGTCGAACGTGGGGAGGGCCGGCACTTCCGGCGTGCGGTGACGCTGCTGCTGATGACGCTGGTGGTCCCCGGGTCGGCGCAACTCGTCGCCGGCAACAGACAGGTGGGACGGATCGCCCTGCGCGTCGCGGCCGGTGCCGTCGCGGTGGGCGCACTTCTGGCGTTCATCGGCCTCGTGTCGCCACGCGCTCTCGTCTCGATCCTTGCCAATCCCGGACTTCTGCGCGTCCTCCAGCTCCTGCTGGTCGGGCTGGCCCTCGGCTGGCTCGGGCTGTTCCTGGACGCCTGGCGGCTCGGCGGGCCACTGGGCTTGCCGCAGAAGCAGCGCCTGACGTCGACGGTCATGACGCTCGGCCTGTCCGTCCTCGCGGTGAGCCTCGTACTCACCTCGTCGCACTACGTCGCGGTGGCGCGCCAGTCCCTCAAGGGCGTGTTCGCGGGGACGAAGGTGGTGGATCCGTACGCCGGCCGCTACAACGTCCTGCTGCTCGGAGCGGACGCCGACGCCGCGCGGGTGGGCCTGCGTCCCGACAGCATCACGCTGGCCTCCATCGACGAGGAGAGCGGCCGGACGGCGCTGTTCAGCTTCCCCCGCAACCTGCAACGGGTGCCGTTCCCGCGCGGCACCGTCATGCACAAGGCGTTCCCGAACGGTTTCAGCTGTGGGAACGAGTGCCTGCTCAACGCCATCTACATGTGGGCGACCGAGCACAAGTCGTTGTTCGGCAACCAGGTGGCGGACCCGGGCATCGAGGCGATGAAGGACGCCGTACGCGGGATCACCGGCCTCGACGTCAACTACTACGCGCTCGTCGACCTCAAGGGCTTCCAGGAACTCGTCGACGCGGTGGGTGGGGTGACCATCGACGTCAAGCGGGACGTGCCGATCACCGGCCCGGGCGGCGAGCTCCGCGCCACGATCAAGGCCGGACCGCAGCGACTCGATGGTTACCACGCGCTGTGGTACGCACGGTCGCGCAGTGACTCGAGCGACTATGACCGGATGGCCCGGCAACGGTGTGTGATGGCGGCGATGCTGCACCAACTGGAGCCAGGAAACGTCCTGTTGAAGTTCCGGGAGATTGCGCGGGCAGGTGAGCAGATCGTGTCGACCGACATCCCGGCGAGCGAGCTCGACACCATGACCGGGCTGGCGATGAAGGCGAAGCGGGCGAAGATCACGTCCGTGCAGTTCGTCCCGCCGCTCATCATGACCGCCCGACCTGACTACCCGCTGATCAGGCGTACGATCCGGGCCGCGATCGACGAGTCGAAGGACCGCGGAGAGTCGCAGAGCCTGGCCCGGTCATCGTCACCCAAGGCATCGGCCGCGCCCGACGGCGCCGGGAGCCCTGCGTCGTCGGACGGGCCGCGGGACGACGCCGCGACGCCTGGCCCGAGCAGGACGCCGGCCTCCCACGTCGATGACCTCGATCAGGTGTGCACGGCCGGATAGGAGCGGACCGCGGCGATCGGTAGGTTGTAGCCCGTGAGCCGCGAACCCGACGACTCCGGCGCCGACTGGCCACCGGTCTCGGTCATCATGCCGGTCCGCAACGAGGAGCGGCACCTGCGAGCGGCGGTCGGCCAGGTCCTCGCCCAGGACTATCCGGGCGCGGTGGAACTCGTGGTCGCGGTCGGCCCGTCGGAGGACCGGACCGAGGAGATCGCCCGCGAGATCGACGCCGCCGATGACCGGGTTCGGGTGATCGCCAACCCGGCCGGCATCACGCCCAGCGGGCTCAACGTCGCCATCAAGGAGGCGGCGTACGACGTGATCGTGCGGGTCGACGGGCACGGCATCCTGTCGGCGGGTTATCTCAGGCGTGCGGTCGAGGTGCTCCGGGCAACTGGTGCGGACAACGTCGGTGGCGTGATGGCGGCCGAGGGCGAGACGCCGTTCGAGCGGGCGGCGGCGCGGGCTTACACCAGCCCGCTCGGGCTGGGCGGCGGGCGGTTTCACGTCGGTGGCGAGCCGGGGCCGGTCGACTCGGTCTACCTCGGTGTCTTCCGGCGCGAGACGCTCGACAAGCTCGGCGGCTTCGACGAGACGTTCGTCCGCGCCCAGGACTGGGAGCTCAACTTCCGCATCCGGGCCGGCGGTGGCACGATCTGGTTCACCCCTGAGCTCCAGGTGACCTACCGGCCGCGACCTGACCTTCGGGCGCTGGCCCGGCAGTTCTACCTCACCGGCCGCTGGCGCCGGGTGATCGGCCGCCTGCACCCGGGTACGTTCAACATCCGCTACCTCGCCGCGCCGACCGCGGCCGCCGGATGCGCCGTCGGCATCGTCGCCGGCCTGGCGGGGTTGCTCGCCGGGATTCCGCTGCTGGTGGCGGCGTTGGTGATGCCGGCGGGCTACCTGCTGTGCGTACTGGCCGGATCCGTCCTGGCGGGACGCGGCCTTGACTCGCGGGCGAAGCTCTGGCTGCCGGTCGTGGTGACCACCATGCACATGAGCTGGGGGCTGGGTTTCCTCCTGAGCCCTCGCTCCCTCGCCCCCCGCGGCTCTGGGACGGCTCGCACTCCCTGACGCCTCATTTGCTGGTGGCGTTGTTGTAGGCCTTGGTGACGGTTTCTGCGTCGTCGTCCATTTTGATGGTGCCCTTGTCGAGCCAGATGGCGCGGGTGCAGGTTTTGGTGATGACGTCGAGGCTGTGGCTGACGAGGAAGACGGTGCCGGCTTCGTCGCGGAGTTCGCGGATGCGTTGTTCGCTGCGGCGGCGGAATTCCGCGTCGCCGGTGGCGAGGGCTTCGTCGATGAGGAGGACGTCGTGGGACTTGACGGCGGCGATGGCGAAGCGGAGGCGTTGGGACATGCCGGAGGAGTAGGTGCGCATGGGGAGGTCGATGAAGTCTTCGAGGCCGGAGAATTCGACGATGTCGTCGTAGCGGGCTTTCGCTTGGGTGGGGGTGAGGCCCATGGCGAGGCAGCCGAGGAGGATGTTGCGTTCGCCGGTGAGGTCGTTCATGAGGGCGGCGTTGACGCCGAGGAGGGTGGGTTGGCCGTCGGTGTAGACGGCTCCTCGGGTGGCGGGGAGGAGGCCGGCGACGGCTTTGAGGAGGGTGGATTTTCCGGAGCCGTTGCGGCCGATGAGGCCGATGGATTCGCCGCGGTGGGCGGTGAAGGAGACGCCGCGGACGGCGTGGACTTCGCGTTGTGCGGGTGATTTTTCTCGGCGGAGGATCCGTGTGAAGGCGGCGGGGGCGTTGCCGCGGCCGGCGGTGGCGCCGAGGACGCGGTAGATGATGTGCAGGTCATCCACGATCACCGTCGGCGCCGGGTCGTGCAGGTCGGTCAGGCTGCCCGTTCCTGCCAGACCGTCAGGGTCGGTGAGGCCCGCGCTGTGGCCCGGGTCGTCAGCCACGGCCGTACGCCTCCTCCCCGGCCCAGAAGTACATGATGCCGGCGCCGAACGCGACGACCGCCCAGCCGGCCGCGAGCACCCAGGCCAGCCGCGGGGCGGAGTGGGTGTCGATGAGCGCGTCGCGGACCAGCTCGATGTAGATCGCGCCCGGGTTGGCCTGCATGATGTCGCGCAACGGTCCCGCCGGGATGCGGTCGGGGATGACGAAGAAGACCCCTGACATGTAGAGCCAGGTACGCGTGATGAACGGCAGCAGCTGGCTGATGTCGGGCAGTCTCGACCCGACCCGCGCGATGAACAGGCTCAGGCCGAGGTTGAAGATCGTCTGCAGCGCCAGGGCCGGAATGGCGAGCAGCCAGGCGAACGTCAACGGCTCGCCGGTCGCCAGCACGATGATGCACAGCACGATCATCGAGACCAGCAGCTGCTGAAGTTCCACGATGGTGAAGGCCAGCGGCAGCGCTGCCCGCGGGAAGTGCAGCGCACGGATCAGCGCAAGGTTTCCTGAGATCGACCGTGCGCCCGAGGTCACCGACCGCTGCGTGAACGTGAAGACGAACACACCAGTCACCAGGAACGCGACGAAGTTCTCGACGCTCTTCGCGGTCTGGAAGAGGATTCCGAAGATCAGGAAGTAGACGGCGGCATTCATCAGCGGCGTCAACACCTGCCACAGCTGCCCCAGCGTGGAGCTGGAGTACTGCGAGACCGTCCGCGAGGTCGCGAACGCCGTGATGAAGTGCCGGCGTTGCCACAGCTGGGCGAGGTAGGCGCCGAACGACGGTTGGGCCGAGCTCGGCGAGAGACCGTGGCGCTCGGCCAGCTCCGCCGCCGGGGCTGGGCTGGTGATCGTGGTCACAGGTAGCCCCGGTCGCGCGCCGATCTCATGGCGACGAGAGTACGACATGCAAGGTGGCCTACCCGGTTAGCCGGGCGCGGCGAACACGGTCCGTTTCGATGGTGCATGTCGGATGAGGCGGGTCACCTGCTGGTGGCGTTGTTGTAGGCCTTGGTGACGGTTTCTGGGTGGTGGTCCATTTTTGATGGTGCCCTTGTCGAGCCAGAGGGCCGCGCAGGTGGCGATGATGACGCAGCCACCGCCTCAGTTGCCACGTAGTGGCGGGCGTGTCGGCAGACGCCGTCCCGGTGCGTCGTGTGACGCTCCGGTTCAGCGGGCTCTAGGAGCTCTTCCGACGGCCTTCCCCAGGGTCTTCTCGGCTACTGCCTCTTGGTAGGCCTCCACGACCGATGCGGCATCGCCGTCCTGCTGGATCTTGCCGCGGTCCAGCCAGATCGCGCGGCTGCAGGTGGCTACGACTGTCTTGAGGCTGTGACTGACCAGGAAGATCGTGCCGGCCTCGTCACGCAGCTGTTCGATCCGTTCCTGACTGCGCCGCCGGAAGTCGGCGTCACCGGTGGCGAGGGCCTCGTCGATGAGCAGGACGTCGTGCGACTTGGCAGCGGCGATGGCGAACCGTAACCGTGAGGCCATGCCCGCCGAGTACGTCCGCATGGGCAGGTCGATGAACTCGCCGAGACCGGAGAACTCCACGATGTCGTCGTACTTCTCCCTGGCCTCGGCCGGTGTCATGCCCATGGCCAGGCAGCCGAGCACGACGTTACGTTCGCCGGTGAGGGAGTTCAGCAGTGCGGCATTGACGCCGAGCAGGGATGGTTGGGCGCTGGTGTAGACCGCGCCCTGTGTCGGTGGCAGCAGACCGGCGATCGCCCGCAGCAGTGTGGACTTGCCGGAGCCGTTCCGCCCGATCAGGCCGATCGACTCACCTTCGTACGCGGTGAACGAAACACCGCGGATCGCCTTCACCTCGCGCAGGGCCGGCGAGTTCGCCCGCGTCAGCACTCGTTTGAGCGCCTTGGTGGCGCTCCCCTTGCCGGAGGTGCTGCCGTACACCCGATAGGTGATGTGCAGGTCATGGGCGACGATCGTCGGTACCCGCTTGGGGGCCTCGATCGCCGTCTGGTCGTCTCGCACCATCTGCTCAGCCACGCCCGTACTTCTCCTCGGCACCCCAGAAATACACGAACCCCGCGCCGAACAGCACCAACGCCCAGACCGCGGCGAGCACCCAGGTGAACTGCCCGAACCACGCGTCGTGGGTCTGCATCAGCAAGGATCGGACCAGCTCGATGTAGACGGCAGCAGGGTTGGCCATCAAAATGTCGATCGCCCAGTCCGGGACCCTGCCTTCCAGCCGTGAACCCAGGGGAAAGATCACGCCGGAGGAGTACAACCAGACCCGGAGCGCGAACGGCAGCAGCTGCTGGATGTCGGTGACGGCGGCGCCGACCCGCGCCATGATGAAGGCGAGCCCGATGTTGAACACCGTTTGCAGGAACAGCGCGGGAACGAGGAGCAGCCAGAGCCAGGTGATCGGCTCCGGCGCCGTCATGGGTTCGTCGCCGACCAGGTTGACCGGTGTGACCAGGACGATCGTGACTAGGACAAGCATCGAGAACATCAGCTGACGGAGCTCGATCAGTGTCGACGACAGCGGGAGGGACGCGCGGGGGAAGTGCAGCGCGCGGATGAGCGAGAGGTTGCCCGAGATCGAGCGGGCGCCGGAGGTCACCGAGCTCGTGCTGTAGTTCATCACGAAGACTCCGGTGACCAGGAAGGCCAGATAGTTGGGGATGCCGCGGTCCACCCGCAGCACGAGCCCGAAAATCAGCAGGTAGACGCCGGCGTTGAACAGCGGCGTCAGCACGTGCCAGAGTCCGCCCAGCATCGACTGGGAGTATTTCGTGACTGACCGGGACGTGGCGTAGACCCGGATGAAGTGCCGGCGCTCCCAGAGCTGCTTGACGTAGGTCAACAGCGGCGGCCGTGCCGAACTCGCCTTCAAGCCGTAGCTTTCGGCCAGTGCGACCGGAGACTCCGGAGGTGGGACCAGCGTCATACCAGAGGTGGCCTTCCTAGACGGGTCATTCGCCAGACGGTACGCCAGGCGATCGGTTTGCGACGGCCGCACGGCTGCCGGACACCTTCGACCAGACCACCGCACCAGGCCCTCAGCCCAGTGAGACTACGCGTACGACCGAAGGTGAGGAGAATCCAGGTCGCCAGGTAGACCACCGCGACCGGGAGCGGAAGGTTGCGTTTGGCCAACCACACGCGGTTGCGGGCATTGAACCGGAAGTACGTCGGATGCCGGGTCGGCGAGGTCGCCGGATGGGCGAGGACGCAGTGCGTGTCGTAGCGGATCCGCCAGCCGGCATCGAGCGCCCGCCAGGCGAAGTCGGTCTCCTCATGGGCGTAGAAGAACGCCGCCGGGAAGACACCCACCTCGTCGAAGACCCGCCGGTGGATCGCGGACGCGCCGCCGAGGAACGTCGTGACCTCCGACGGCGCGAGGGGATCGCCGACCCGGATCCGCGGGACGTGCCGGCGGGCGATCACACCGCTCTCGGGGTCGGTGATGCAGAACGACACGATGCCCAGCCTGGGATCGTTGGTGAAGAGCTCGCGCAACCGCTCGGCCGTGTCCGGGGCCGGGAGCCAACCGTCGTCGTCGACGAACATGAGGACGTCGGCGTTGGCCGCCTGCACGCCGGCGTTGCGACCGCCCGGGATACCGGCGTTGGTCGGGAGCTCGACCACCTGGACACCGCCCGGTACCTTCGGCGCCTCGACGCCGTTGGCGACGACGATGATCTCGATCGGGTCGCCGATCTGGTCCTGCACGCTGTGGATCGCGCGCTGGAGTTCGTCGGGGCGGTCACCCATCGTGAGGAACACGCAGGCAAGCCGCGGTGGGCTCATCCGAGTCGCCTCGAGACCAGCACGCTGACCAGGTGCAGCACCACCTGGACGGCGGCGACGACGGCGACCGTCACGGTGAGCACCTGGGTGGCGACGAGGCTGTCGGTGAGCGCGTCGACGACGGCCGCCAGCACGATGATCAGGGACAGCTCGATGGCCAGGATGATCCGGTAGAACTTCAGCACCAGCGCGACCCGTCGCAGGCTCGCCAGCCGTGGGCTGCGCGGCTCGGCAGCGTCCTCGGTCACCGCAGGCAGGCCGGACTGCACCCGCGCGATGTCGACCAGGTCCGTCTCGGACTTGATCAGCACGGCGCCGAGAGCGGCCGCCAGGCCCAGCACGGCGTAGCCGTTCGCCTCCAGCTCGGCCGCCCGGAAGCCGAGGCCGACGAGCAGGGCGGCCTCACAGAGGTAGTGGCCCACCCGGTCGAGGTACTTGCCGGTGACGCTGGTCTTGCCGGTCCACCGGGCGAGCTCGCCGTCGCTGCAGTCGAGCAGGAGGTAGAGCTGGACGAGCACAGCGGCGAGGAGCGCGCCGGGAAGGCCGGGCAGCAGTACGGCAAATCCGGCCGCAATGCCGGCGACGATCATCAACCCGGTGACCTGGTTGGGGGCCAACCCCCAGGCGGCGAGAACCCGGGTGGCGTACGGCGAGATCCTGCGCATGTACAGCCGACCGGCCCAGTGCTCGCCACTGCGCCTCTCGAGCAGGCCGGGCGGCTGGGTCTTGGTCCGCAGCTCAGCGATGGACGGCAGGGAAGTCATGAGTCGCTTCTGCTCTCCTCATTCCGGCTGGGCGGGTTCGGCGGCGGCGTAGTCGTGGACGGCTGCCATCACCGCGTCCTTGTCGAGGTCGCGGTGCTCCAGGATGGTGAAACGACCGGGGCGGGTATCGGGTGCCCGCACCACGGCAGCGGCGAACTCCTCCAGCGAGAAGCCCAGCTCGTCCGGTCCGACCGGTAGATCGTGGCGGGCGAGACACTCCGCGATCAGGGCACCCCTGGCGCGGCTCGCGGGATCCTCCCACAGCGTCGACGCGAACGCCGCACCGACACCTACCTGCTCGCCGTGGTAGCACGCCCGGTCGGGATAGAGCAGGTCGATCGCGTGGGAGATCTCGTGGCAGGCGCCACTGCTCGGGCGCGACGTGCCGGCGACGACCATCGCCAGTCCGGACAGGACGAGGCCCTCGGCGAGCACCCGGAGGAAGTCGTCGTCGGCGATCGTGCCCGGATGGTGGACGACCGCCTCGGCCGCGGTGCGGGCCAGCGTCACCGCCAGGCCGTCGATCGGCTCGCCGCGCAGCTCATGGGAAAGCTCCCAGTCGGCGATCGCGGACAGGTTGGACGCCACTTCACCGACGCCGGCGCGCACCGAACGCACCGGTGCCTGGCGTACGACGTCGAGGTCGACCACCACCGCGATCGGCGCCGGCACACCGTAGGAGCCGCGGCCCGCGTCGTTGTCGAGGGTGCTCACCGGCGAGGCGATCCCGTCATGGGCGAGGTTGGTGGCGACGGCGACCATCGGCAGGCCGAGCCGGGCGGCGGCGTACTTCGTCACGTCGATCATCCGACCGCCGCCAATGCCGACGATCGCGTCGTAGGACGGGGTGCGGGCCCGGGTCGCGAGGTCGAGGGCCGCGTCGACCGTGCCGCCGTCGACGGTGTAGAAGTCGGCCTCGACCAGGTGGGTGCGAAGGTCCTCGGCGATCCGGGCACCTGAGCGCGGACCGACCGCGACCGCGACCCGCCCGGCGGTGGAGATCCGCTGGTCGGCGAGGAGCTCACCGAGGTCGGCGATGGCACCACGGCGTACGTCGATCACCACCGGCGTGGTGATCATCCGCGCTAGCAGCGGCACTCTGGCTCCGTCATCCCCGTGCTCGTCGCTGGATGTGTCCCCGTGCTCGTCGCTGGATGCCTCACTGTACGCATGGGGCCCCTGATCATCGCTGGGCCTCCCTGATCGCGGCGACGACACTCGTGGCGCGGGCAAGGTCGGCGGTGTCGTCGATCTCGACCCACGGCACGTCGCCGATCGGCGCGACGTCGATCGTGAAGTCACCCCGGTCGATGAACTCCTGGAACCCGTCCTCGTAGTACAGGCTCGGGTCGCGCCGCCACGTCGCCTCGAGCGCCCCCGTCAGCGCGGGGCCGACCTCGGCGCGGAGGAGGGCCACCCCGATGTACTCGCCGTAGGCCTCCGCCGGGTCCATCAGCTTGGTGATGCGGGTGACGCTGCGCTTGTCGGGGACGGTGACCTTCATCTCCTCGGCCCCGAGATCCTTCGTGGTGTCGACGGCAAGCAGCAGCGAGGAGTCGGCCATGCCGTCGATCAGCACGTGCTCGACGGAGACCGGGTGCACGGTGTCTCCGTTGGCCATCAGGACGTCCTGGCCGCTGAGCCACTGTCGGGCGCACCACAACGAGTAGCAGTTGTTCCACCGAAGCGCGTGCTCGTTGTGGAGGAGCTCGAGGCTCACGCCGTAGCGACGCTCGAGGGTCCGCTTCCGCTCGCGGACCGCCTCGGCAGCGTGGCCGACCACCACGGCGACGTCGGTCACGCCGACCTTGGCGAAGTTGCCGAGGATGACGTCGAGCGGCGTGAGCGCTTCGTCGGGATCCGACGGGTCGGCGGGAGCGCCCAGGGGGACGAGCGTCTTCGGCAGGTCCTCGGTGTAGGGGTGCAGGCGGCGGCCGGTGCCGGCCGCGAGGACGAGGCCGATCATCGGATCCCACCGCTCTGGCTCGCCGCTGCGCCGAGCGCATCAACGGCGGGAGGCGTGCGTTCGGCACGGACGTCGGCGAGGGTCGCCGTCACACTCTCGCCGACGACGATCGCGGCGAGTGCCGCGGTCACGACGACGAGGCCGACGTGCAGCACGGTGGCGCCACCCGTCGCGAGGAGGGCGAGCAGGACCATCCGGCCGTCATGGCCGCCGGTGGCGATGAGGAACCACTTCCGCGGGACCGCACCGGACTCGCGGAGGCGGTAGACCGCGTCGTAGTGGTGGAAGGCGCAGGCGGCGACGTAGCAGAAGGCCACCGGCAGGGCGCTGGGCACGACGAGCGTGGTGACCGTGATGGCGAGGGCGTACTCTGCGGCGCGGAAAGACGGCGGCAGCACCCAGTCGGCCCAGCCGTTGAGCGGTTGCTGGCTCGCGAAGCCCACGAGCAGGACGTACCACAGCACGCCGACGATCAGCCAGGACGCACCCACGACGGGGATCACCGTGAGCGAGAACGTCAACGCCGCCAGCGCGATCAGCGTCGTGAGTGGGGCAGGAAGCGAACGGCCCGGCAGGGCGTGGTGGACCGCCCAGCCGATCGGACCGACGTCGACCATCGCGCCCAGAGCCTGCCCGGCCGGCTTCGACCACGGCCGGTGTAGCCGACGCAGGCTCCGCAGGAACCGGCCCAGGAAGGCGTAGGTGGCAGCGAGGGACCCGACGACCAGCAGGACGACGAAGACGGCACGCGGTGTCGTGAAGGCCACCAGCAGGCAGATCAGCGCCGAGCGCTCGCCCTGGGGCAGGACGATGGCCCGCCGGAGCCAGACCTTCCACCTGCCGCCACGGAGTCGGGAGCGCACCTGGTCGGTCAGCGAGGGAGCCGCCTCGGGTCCTGCCGTGACCTCGTCGTACGCGAAGTGCATCTGGTGCCGGACCGTCTGGACCGCCATCGCGGCCGCGGCGAGCCACCAGATCGCACTGTCGGCGGGCGCGGCGCCGATCGCCAGGCCGGCGAACAGGACGTACTCCTTCACCCGGTCCGCGCTGAGGTCGAGCCGGCTCCCGATCGTGCTGAACCGCACGGTGTAGCGGGCCAGGTCGCCGTCGATGCAGTCGAGGGCGAACGACAGGTGGAACAACACCGCACCCACGACGAGGCCGGTACGCGAGCCGGTGGCGCAGAAGCCCGCGGCTCCTAGCGCGACGGCGAGGGACATGATCGTGACCTGGTTGGGGGTGAACCCGAGGCGGGCGAACCAGCGGGCCACATAGCCCGAGTAGCTGCGTACGAAGAAGGTCGTGAACGCGGTGTCGTCGGCCTTCACCGCACCACGCAGCCGGATCGGTTCCTCGTCGACGGCGGCGACCCGGGCGAAGAGGGCGTCGCGGTCGGCCTGGGTGTCGGCGAGCCCGGCGACGAGCGGCGCCGGGTCGGTGCGGGCGACGTCGGTGTCGGCGGCGAGGGCCTCGGTCACCTCGCCGACGTCGATGCGGGTGCCTGGAACAGGGCCGGTAGAAGCACTGCTGGTGGGACCACTGCTGGCGGGAGCACTGTTGGTGGAAGCACTGCTGGGCGTCTCCTGCCGCCCGGGCGGTCCGGCGTCGGCGCCGGCCAGCATCCGGGTGAGGACCGACACCAGCCGCGCTCGGGCAACCGTCGTGGCGGTGAGCGTCCCGGGCCCTGCCCTGACGTCGCTCCTGGTGTCGCAGACCGCCCGGCGGAGAGCGTGTAGGTGGCCGATGTAGCGCCGGTCGACCAGGGCCACCGGCCCGGCCGTCGCCGTCGTGATGGCGGCGGCGAGATCGTCGACCGTGCTCGCGTCGACCACGGTGTAGCCGAGCGCGTGTAACTGCCCGGCCACGGGCGGTTCCCCTGGCTCGGCAGACACGACGGGTCCGACGAGGAACGCGGTCGGCAGCGCCATCACCCCTGACTGGTTGAAGCGGCTCATCTTAGAAGGCGGATCCCCCATTTTCGGCCCCCCGACCGTAGCGGTGTTGGCTGCGCGCCGCATCGGGAGTGTCCGAACTCGTCAGTACGACGGGAAGTGGCGCGCGGCGGCGCGGCCGCGTTCCGCTGCCGAGTAAGGAGATGATCTAATAACACTCAGTACCGTCACGTGTACGCGTAGCTGATCGTTAAGGGGTGAAGGCCCGAGCCGGGCGGGTCGAACCGACACATAGAGGCAAGGCCACGAAAGGAAGGTCGATGTCGATGGCGACGTCTCTGACGGCGTCGGCGACCGTGCCTTCGACCACACGAGAGACGCCAGTCTTCGTCCCCGGCTACGGCTGGGTGCAATGGTCGAGAGCACTCCTGGATGCCCAAGCCCGGTATCTCCTGCTGTTGCACCGGCCCGACCAGAGTTGGTCGAAGTTCCGGCGCGTGGGGGGACGACGGCAGGTCGAGGGCGCCAGATGTCTGTACTGCGGACGGGAATGGACCTGTCCGGAAGCAGTGTGGGCGAACGCCTGGCTGTCCCCCATGTCCCGCGTGTGGGGGAGACCCGCACGGAGCCGGGGCGGGCGCCATCGCGCGCCCGGGTACGCCCGGGTGAGCGGAGGCGCCGGCCGCCGCCTCTCCGTCCGACGTGGGGCCAAGGAAGCGGCAATGACAGCGCATCCTTCCGCGGCCCGATGAGCACCACCGGCTGACGCCGCCTCCGCCGTACGCGTTCGCAGGTACGGCGGAGGCGCCTGCTGCACTAGTCGACGCGTTGCACCATCGGTAGCCGGGACCGGGTGAAGATCCCGGCTCCGGCTACCGCGAGCAGCGGTACGCCGACCGCGACGAGTCCCAGCAGCGTCCACGGGATGTCGAGGACGTGCCCGCCGACGGCGGCGGTGAGCGGATACGACACCGCGACGCCGGGCACGATCCCGACCGCGAGTCCGAACAGTGCGCCCAGCAGCCCGATCACCGAAGCCTGGCCCATTGCCGTACGCCGGCGGGTCCCTGGCGAGGCGCCGACAGCGGCCAGCGTGGCGAGATCGGGCCGCGCGTCGTCGAGGGCGAGAGCGGTGGCGGTGGCGGTGCCGACGACCACGATCAAGCCGCCGACGAGTGCCAGGACGAGGAACTGGACGGTGAAGGTTTCGACGAACCCTCGTTCGACGTACACGGACGCGTCGGGGGCCAGGCCCCTGGCGTACTCGGCGAACCTGGCCTCCTGCTCGCGATCGATGGCGGGCCCGCCTGGCGGGGTCACGACACTGCCGATCGTCGGCTGCAGTCCGAGCTTCTCGGCGGTCTGTGGGGTCATGACGGCGGTCGCGAGGTAGGTGTAGGTCGTGGCGTCGACCGTCCCTGGAAGTACACCCGCCGGCACGCGGTGCTCCTGGGGGTCGGAAAGAGTCGTCATGTCGTCGCCGTCCTTCGCCACGCCGGTCACGACCCGGACCGTGCCGGCGTCCCCGATCGGCTCCCTGTCAGGAACGAGGACACCGCCGCGGTCGAGCACCGCCCGTTGCTCGGCAGTGAGGGGCCGGGTGGTGAATGCGGCAACCTCGTCCGGATCTGCCACCAGCAAACCCTCGAACTGTGCCGCCGATCCCGTCATGCCTTCGCCGCCGGCGAGAAAGTACGCGCATTCCAGGGGGTTGGCGTTCGTGCAGTTCCGGACCATGACCACACCAGTGCGGGACTGGCGGACGTTGCCCCAATCCCACGCCGGCACCTCCTTCTGGACCACGGGAGTACGGCCGGGGAACTGGTGGCGGATCTCGTCGATGATCGCGTCGGCCGCGGCCCTGGGATCCTGCGTGGACCACCTGTCCAGATCCACCGTCATCGTGCCCACCGGCGCCAACGGCACGTATTCCCGCCGCGACTCGGCATAGTCGCTGGACGATCCGATCGCGAGAGCGGTGACTCCCGCGACGGCCCCCATGATCGCGGCGACGGCGGGAACGGTACGCCCGCGGTGGCGGGCCGCGTCGCGGGTGGCCATACGCATGGAGAGGGGCAGGTGACCACCGATCCGGCCAACGGCACCCATGACGGTCGGGGTAAGCATGATCGCGCCCGCGACGAGGGCCAGGGTCCCGGCGGTGACCGGCCACTCGCCACCCGACCGCTGGCGGCCACCGACGAGGACGACGACGGCGGCCCCTGCCGCGACGAGTACACCGGCGATCGGGCAACCACGCCGGGAACGCAGCGGTCGGCACGTAGACCGTGGCGGATCGCCATACCTACTGAGTATGCATACCGGGTAGGCCCAGGGCAAGTTGCCAGGCGTACCGCGGGTGTCGCTGACTCTCCGTGACGCTTTGTGTGAAAGCCCTAGGCTGTGCGCCATGACCTGGCTTGTCACCGGAGGCGCCGGCTTCATCGGCGCCCATGTCGTCCATGCCCTGCACGAGGCCGGGGAGCAGGTGGTCGTCCTCGACGACCTGTCCGCCGGCATCCCCGAGCGGATCAGCGGCCTGGAGGACGTCCCGCTGGTCCGTGGCAGTGTCCAGGCGAGCAGCCTGGTGGCGAAGCTGCTCAGGGAGTACGAAATCGAAGGCGTCGTCCACGTCGCGGCCCGAAAACAGCCGGGCGAGTCGGTCGAGAAGCCGCTGCTGTACTACCGCGAGAACCTCGGCGGGCTCGAGTCCGTCCTGCGCGCCATGACAGACGTCGGCGTCGACGCGCTGGTCTTCTCCTCGAGTGCCGCGGTCTACGGCAACCAGGACGTCGACGTGCTCACCGAGGACCTCGCCTGCCACCCCGAGAATCCGTACGGCGAAACGAAGCTCGTCAGCGAGTGGCTCGTCGCGTCGACCGCCCGCGCGACCGGGCTGCGCTACGCCAACCTGCGCTACTTCAACGCCGCGGGCTCCGCACGACCGGCACTCGCCGACACGGGTGCGTTCAACCTCATCCCGATCGTGTTCAGCCGCCTGACCGAGGGGAAGCCGCCGCAGATCTACGGCGACGACTATCCGACGCCCGACGGTACGACGATCCGCGACTACATCCACGTCGCGGACATCGCCTCCGCCCACGTCGCCGCGGCCCGGCACCTGCAGGACGGCCGCGAGGCCCGGCTCACACTGAACGTCGGCACCGGTCGAGGGTCCTCGACCCGGGAGATCGTCGAGGCGATCCTGGACGTGTCCGGTTACTCCGACCTCGCGCCCGAGGTGCTCGACCGGCGTCCCGGCGATCCGGCGGCCTCGATCGCCTCGGCCGACCGGATCCGCGACGTCCTCGGCTGGTCGGCGGCACATGATCGCGGCGCGATCGTCGCGGCCGCGTGGGAAGGTTGGCTGCATCACCATCCGGAGGCACGTCGGGACTGAGGGCGCCACGCCTGCGAGACGGAGGGAGTCGGCGAGGGATGACGGAGCCGGGCACGATCTGCTGGAAACCGCCGGCCGATGCTCGTGAGCGGAGCCGGGTCGGCCACTACCTCGCCTGGCTGGAACGCGAACGCGGCCTGGCCTTCGACGACTACCACGCCCTGTGGCGCTGGTCGGTCGACGACCTCCCTGGGTTCTGGGGCAGCATCTGGGACTACTTCGGTGTGTCGTCCGATTCCCGCGTCACGTCCGTGCTCGCGAGCGACGCCATGCCGGGGGCGGAGTGGTTTCCCGGCGTAGGACTGAACTACGCCGAACGCATGCTCGCCGACCTGCCGGAGACCGGCCCGGTCGTGGTGGCGCGGTCACAGACGCGGGAGCCGGTCGCGCTCACCGCCGCAGAGTTGCGGGCCTCTGTCGGCAGGGCCCGCGCCGGCCTGCAGCGCCTCGGCGTCGGCCGCGGTGACCGGGTTGCCGCGTACCTCCCGAACATCCCCGAAGCGCTCGTGCTGCTGCTCGCCACCGCGAGCCTGGGTGCGGTGTTCTCCTCGTGCGCGCCGGAGTTCGGTACGCGGAGCGTCGTCGACCGGTGGAGCCAGATCGAGCCGACGGTGCTGGTCGCGGTCGACGGCTACGTCTACGGCGCGAAGGAGATCGACCGGACCGCCGAGGTGGCCGCGATCCGGGCCGCGCTGCCGGGGCTGCGGCACGTCGTGATCGTGCCGTACCTCTCGGCGGAGCGGGCCGCCGCGATCCCCGACGTCCTGGCGTGGGACGACCTGCTGGGTCGAGGTAGTGGCGGAGTCGCGGCCGGGGAGACGCCGGAGTTGGCGTTCGAGCCGGTGCCGTTCGACCACCCGCTCTACGTTCTCTACTCGTCGGGGACGACCGGACTGCCGAAGCCGATCGTCCACGGGCACGGCGGGATCCTGCTCGAACATGCGAAAACGCTGGCGCTGCACTTCGACCTCGGACCAGGCGACCGGTTCTTCTGGTTCTCGACGACCGGGTGGATGATGTGGAACGCCCTGGTCTCGGGCCTGCTCGTCGGAGCGACGGTGGTGCTCGTCGACGGCAATCCCGCGCATCCCGACCTCGGCTACCTCTGGCGGTTGGCCGACGAGTGCGGGATCACGTTCTTCGGGACGAGCGCGCCGTTCCTGATGAGCTGCCGCAAGGCCGGGTTGCGTCCCGCGGACATCGCCGACCTGTCGCGGATCCGCGGCCTGGGCTCGACCGGCGCGCCACTGCCGGCGGACGGCTTCACCTACGTCTACGAGAACGTCAACCCCGACCTGCTGCTGCAGTCGTTCTCCGGCGGTACGGACCTGTGCACGGGGTTCATCGGCGGCTCGCCGCTGCTACCCGTCTATGCCGGTGAGCTGGCGTGCCCGTGCCTGGGCGCGGCGGTGGCGGCGTACGACCCGGCCGGCAACCAGGTCGTCGGGCAACTCGGCGAGCTCGTGATCGAACGCCCGATGCCGTCGATGCCCGTCGGCTTCTGGGGCGACACCGACGGTTCCCGTTACCGCGCGGCGTACTTCGCGGACTTCCCCGGCGTGTGGCGCCACGGCGACTGGATCGAGATCACCGAGCGCGGTACCTGCGTCATCACCGGGCGGTCCGACGCGACCCTCAACCGGGGCGGGGTCCGGATGGGCACGGCGGAGTTCTACTCGGCCGTCGAGGCGCTGCCGGAGATCGTCGACAGTCTGGTCATCCACCTGGACGACCCGGCAGCTGGTACGGAGGAGCTGTTGCTGTTCGTCGTCCTCGCCGAAGGCGCCCAGCTCGACGACGCGTTGCGGGCGAAGCTGGCCACGGAGCTGCGCCGGAACCTGTCCCCGCGGCACGTTCCGGACCAGATCGTCCGCGTTGCCGCCGTACCCCGCACCCTGTCGGGCAAGAAGCTCGAGGTCCCGGTGAAGCGGATCCTGGAGGGCCGGCCGCCCGAGGAGGCGGCGAGCGCCGGTGCCCTCGCCGATCCCACGGCACTGCGGGCGTACGAAGAGTTCGCCCACACGCGCCGCGACCACTGATGCCGGCAGACCTGCCGTGGGAGCCACTCAACCGAACGTGACGTCCTGCTCGAACGGCCACAGGGGATAGCGCCGCCGCCGGTAGGACAACCGCCGCAGGTCAACGCTCGTCACGCCGGGGGTGTCGACCGCGATGATCTCGGTGGCGAGGGGCGCGTACGCCGCGAGCGGCGCGTGCACACCCTTCGCCACGATGGCGCGGTAGCCCGTGGGATCCAGGCCGAGGCAGGTGAGCTGCACCAGGCTGGTCGGCGGCGTCGGCCGGGTGGTCAGCACCAGCGTCGGCCCACCGTCGACCTCGACGACCGCGGTCGGCCCGGCGTCGTAGTGCCGATGCCCGGCATGGGTCGGCCCAGGGTCCTCGTACCGTCCGGAGTGCAACCTACGGACGACCCCACCGACGGCGAGCGGTGGGCCCACGCGCGGATCGGTCCGCGCGCCGACGAGCAGTTCGACCCGCCCGCCCGTGCCCGCCCGGTGGCAGCGGGTCACCCCGTCGGCGTCGACGAGGATCGCGAGCAGACCGGTGAGACCGACCTGCCGGGCGGCCGCGACGATCACCACCGAGTCCCCCGGAGCGCCGGCGCCGATGTTGTCGCCGATGTCCAGTAAGAGGACCGGCCCTTTCGTCGCCGTCGCCGCCCGGTGGAGCGCCTCGGCGAGCCGTGCCGACCGGCCGCTGAACTCGTGCCGCCGCGACCACACCTGCCGCGCCAGGGCGGCGGCCCAGGAGCGGGCAGCGCTCGGATCGCCGTCGGTGACGACCAGGGTGGCCATGCCCATGTGGGGAACGTCGGCATACGGATAGCCCTGGGCGACGGAGGCGGTCAGGACACCCGGCGATGCGAGCACCTCGTCGAGCCCGGCGAGGATCTCGCGCATCGGCGGCTCGCCGGTGTTCTGCGCGAGGATGCCAAGAGCCGCGGGCACCTGGACCAGCGCCTGGCTGGGGCGGATCTCGTCCCTCGCGGTGCGTACGACGAGGGCCGCGAGCTCCTCGGCCCGCAGTCGGGCGTCCACGTGCGGGTTCGTGCGGTGGGTGGTCACGATGTCGGCGTACGCACAGACCGCGGCGCTCAGGTTGGCGTGCAGGTCGAGTGCGGCTCCGACCACCGTGTCGGGTCCTACCGCCACCCGGACCTGCCGGAGGAGGTAGCCGTCCGCGTCGTCGCGGTGCTCTGCGACGGCGGCACCATGGAGCGCGGCGAGGACGCCGTCCCAGGGTCCGGTCTCGGCAAGCGTGGTGAGGATCTCGTCCGCGAGGGTCTCGAGGGCCTCCGGTGTGATCGGACCGCCCGGCGTGGTGGTGGTGAAGACCAGCGGAACGACTTCGACACCGGGCGCGGACCCGGCGGCGAGGAATCCCGCCATGGTCGTGTCGGCATCACCGTGCCGGTCGACGATCTCGGGACCGCGCAGGATCCCGTCCGCGGCGAAGTCCACGAGGTCGACCCGCGACGGCGCGAACGTGTTCGCCTCGTGGACCAGGCCCACCGCCGCGAGTCGCACCATGATCATCAGCCTGCACGCAGGTCACTGAGATGTCTCCCATACGCGGTGTGTCGTCAGATGTCGGACGGACACCGTGGCCTGGCTGGGACGAACCAAGCCACGCCACCGGGGGAGACGCATGAACAGACGCCTGCTGACCGTCACCGACGAGGCTGTCCCCGGATCGGAGCAGCCGCGACGTCGCTCGCGACGCCCGGGACGAGCGCGGCGGCTGGGACTAGCGCGACGGCTGGGACGAGCGCGGTGGACACGGCCGCCGGCGGTGGCGCTGGCCGCCCTGGCGACGGTGGCCGGTGCCCTGATCGGGCCGGTGAACGCCGCGGAGGCGTCGACCGGGACCCTGGGGCCGGCAGCGCTCGCCCAGGGCGTACGCCCTGAGGACGGCGTGTTCCGCGTCACCGGACACGGCTGGGGGCACGGGCGCGGCATGTCGCAGTGGGGCGCGTTCGCGGCGGCGAAGGCAGGGCGCACCTACCCCGAGATCCTCCGCTTCTACTACCCGGGGACGAAGCTCGTCGCCCGGAGTACGCCCGCTCAGATCAGGGTCCTGCTCAGCCACGACCTCGGGGCGTTCCGGGTCCGCCCCGAACCGGGACTCACCCTGTGGTGGACCAACGAGAGCGGCCAGACCCGGCCGGTCCGCCTGCCGGTCTCCTACCTCGGCTGCCGGGTGAGTACCTGGCGGGTCCGCGCCGTGTACCGCCGCGACATGGCGGTCGATGCGTACACCTGCGGACGGTGGCACGCCTACGTGGGGTCGGGCCGCCTCTCGGCGAGCGGACGGGCGTCGTTCGTCGCGACGGACGGCAAGGTGCAGGTCGAACGGCAACTCGGCGACGGCACCAGGATCCGCCGGGGCTACCGCGGCTTCGTGCGGGTGGTCCTGCGGAGTGGGCGGGTACGCCCGGTGAACGTCGTGCCCTACGAGGACTACCTCCGCTCCGTCGTACCCGCCGAGTCGCCGGCCAGCTGGCCCCGCGCGGCGTTGCGGGCACAGACGATCGCGGCCCGTTCGTACGCGGTCCGCTCCTCCTCCAACCGGTCGTCGAGCTACTACGACGTCTACGACACCTCGGCGTCGCAGGTCTATCCAGGCATGGTGGGCTACGGCGCGACCTGGAACGTCATCCGGGAGTACGAGTTCGCCGGCACCAACGAGGCGATCAAGGCGACGCGCGGGATGACGCTGCGCTATGCGAACGAGGCCGCCTTCACCGAGTTCGGTTCGTCCAACGGGGGCTGGACCGCGGACGGTGGCCTGCCGTATCTGCGCGCCGCGCAGGACGGCTGGGACAGCGCGGCGACCGCCAATCCCTACCGCACCTGGACCGACACGGTGAGCGCCCGGTCCCTGCGAAATCGCTATCCGTCCATCGGCACGATCGTGGAGATCCGGGTCGCCAAGAGGTCAGGGGGCGGCCGGTGGGGAGGCCGGGTCAGCCGGCTGTTGATCATCGGCAGCAGCGGTACGCAGGAGATCCGGGGAGAGGACCGGGTCCGGTCGGTGCTCGGCCTACGTTCGGCGTACTTCGCGTTCGGGTCATAGAGATCCGTGGCGGATTCGGGCGGCCAGCTGTGCTGGCTTGCGGCCTATGGGCCGGTCGGGACCAGGTGGGTGTGGGTGACCTTCTCGTCGTGCGTACGCCGGTCGAGAAGGTTTCGGTCGAGGTTCCGGACGAGGACCACCGAAGCCTTCCGGGCAAGGGGAGCCAGCAGGGCGTCGAGGTAACCAGTGGGGTCCGCCGGGTTCGTGTCGGTCAGCAGGCGGGAGCCCGGCTGCAGCTCCAGGTCGTCGGCGCGCGCCTGCGCGGCGGCGACCAACGCTGCGCCGGACACCGGCGTTCCGGGGTCGCCGACGACCGTGGACGGCGCGTCGGGATCGACCGGGACGTACGGATGGAACTCGTCGGCGTAGCTCGCCACCTCCGCGCCGTAGTCCCACACTCCCGCCGGGAGCGGGTCGGTGAAGGGACCGCCGAGCGGCCGCAGGGCGAGAGCGACCGTATCCCGCCCACCCGCCGCCACGGCCGCGGCCAACCATTCGGGGCTCGTGACGACGATCTCGGCGGCGCTCGCAATCGTGGGGGCGTACGCGGTCTCGGCGACGCTCGCAGGCTCGGTAGCGCCAGGGCCGCTGACACCGGCGGTGCTGGCGAGGTCGACGACGAGCCCGGCGGACCAGGCGGCCAGCATCCACACGGCGCCCTGCCAGTGCGGGGGAAGCAGGAGCGCGACCCGTTCGCCAGGCTCGGTGCCGAGCCCGTCCTGGCAGAAGTTGGCGGTCTTGGCGACCCAGTTGTCCAGCGTGGTGAGGGAGAGTTCGACGCGTTCGCCGGTGGCGTCGTCGTAGAACGTCAGGAACGGCCGTGCCGGGTCGGTCGCCAGAGCCGCGGCCAGCAGCCGGGCCGGGGTGGTGGGGCGCTGGGGATTCGTGCGGCTCGAGCGGGTCTCCACAGGTCCGGAGCTTAGGCGAGGTGGCACGGTGCACCGTGGCGGGCCAGTCCGTGGGCCAGTCCGCGGCGAGCCAGTCCGCGGCGAGCCGCCCGCGGCCACCCGTCCGCCGGGTAGCCGGGTTCCCCGCTCCAGGTTTGGCGCGGGATCAGAGCTCGCGCACTGATCCGCGGGTCTGGACCCGCGCCGCGATCGGGCGCCGTAGGCTGCCGTCACATGCGGCACGCCGTCATCATCGCCGGGGGAACGGGCACCCGCCTGTGGCCCCTGTCGCGCGGAACCCGTCCGAAGCAGCTGTTGAGTGTCGGCGGCGGCAGGAGCCTGCTCCGCCTGGCCTATGAACGGCTCCTCGGCCTGGTACCCGTCGAACGGATCTTCGTCTGCGCCGGCGCGGCCCACCGCGAGGCGATCGTCGAGCACCTGCCGGAGCTTCCGGAGGAGAACTATCTCGGCGAGCCGCTGGGCCGCGACACCGCCAACGCGATCGGGTTCGCCTGTGCGGTCCTCGCCCGGCGGGATCCTGATGCGGTTCTGGCGTTCGTCAACTCCGACCACGTGATCGAGCCGATGCCGGCGTTCCGGGAGGCGTTGGAGACCGCGTTCGAGGCGGTCGAGCGCGATCACGCCGTCCTTGCGACGTTCGGCATCCCGCCGTCGGCCCCGCACACGGGCCTCGGTTACATCGAACGCGCCGCGCCCGTCGCCGCTCCCCGGGACGAGCACGGGAGGCCCCGGGTCTTCGGCGTGACCGCTTTCACCGAGAAGCCCGACCTGGCGACCGCGAGCGCCTACCTCGCGACCGGCCGACACCTCTGGAACTCGGGGATGTTCGTCTGGCGTGCCGACACCCTGCTGGGGGAGCTGCAGCGGTTCCTTCCCCAGTCCGCTACGGGTGTCCGGCGGATCGCCGACGCCTGGGACAGTCCCGACCGTTCGGTTGTCCTCAAGGAGGTCTACGTCGACCTGCCGAAGATCAGCATCGACTACGCGGTGATGGAGCCGGCCGCGCGCGGTGACGGCGCCGCGAAGGTCGTCGTCGTACCGATGGCGGTCGACTGGCTCGACGTCGGGTCATGGCCGACCCTGGCGCGGACCCTGGAGAACGACAGCGCCCACAACGCCGCCAACACCGTCACCGTCCTGGTCGACTCGGAGGGCAACATCGTCGTGAGCGACGACCCCGAGCACCTCGTGGCCACCGTCGGCCTGCGGGACACGATCATCGTGCACACCCGCGACGTCACCATGGTCTGCCCGAAGAGTTCCGCCGAACGGGTGAAGGACCTGGTGGCGCGGGTCCACGATGCCCACGGGAACAGGTACGCCTGAGGCCGGCGGACCCACCGGAAAGGTACGCCTGAGGCCGGCGGACCCACGCCGCCCGGTCCGGCTAGATCGCGTTGGGCTCGGGTGAGTCGGCCGCCGGGAACTTCTTCATGAACGCCTCGATCGCCGCGCCGCTGACCTTGGCGGCGTACTGGCGGTGGCCGTTGTTCTTCGACCAGTGGGTGAGCGCGAGATGCTTGCCGGCCGGGAACTTACCCTCGCCGACCTTCCACGGCGCCACGATCAGCTTCTTGGAGTTGTCCGGCTGGCGCGACTCGAACCGGCGCGCGATGTCCTTGAGTTGGCCGAGTTGCTCGGCGTCCTTGGCGATGGTTTCGTCGTACCACACGACCGTGTAGCCGTGCTCGAGGTTGTGGACCAGCATCTCCAGCGGCGGGCGGTCCTCGGCGGAGTAGAACTTCCGCTCGAACGTCGCCGGCTGCTCCCAGTGCGGACCCGACGACGGCGGGACCGTCTTGTACGGCACCTTCTGGCCGTTGGGCACGTGGTCGGACACGCCGGCGCCACTGTCGCTGGAGACCTTGCTGAGACTGGCCTGGGCCGCGGCCACCCCGAAGTCCGACATCGGCTTGCGGGCGGGGTTGGTGACCCAGTTCTTGACCGGCACGAACGCGGCCGCTCCGATGATGACGAGGCCGACAAGTACGCAGGCCGAGATGATGATCGCCGTACGGCGGCGTTCGGCACGCTGCTGCTCGCGCCGCATCTGCTCGATGCGTTCGCGTCGGCTGCCTGGCTTGCGTTTTGCCACGTTTTCTCGTCCTCCGCCTCGTGCCGGCCGACCCACGCGACCGAAGCTCCAGAGTGTACGGAAGGTGTGCGTGAGCGGGGCTCCGGACCACCCATCCGCGGGCTGAGCCACTGGCATCGGTATCGGGCTCGGACACCATGACCATGAGTCGGCCAATGGGGGCTCCGTCACCATGATCATGAGTCGGCCGATCGGGCTCCGTCACCATGACCATGAAGGAATAGCGCCAGATACGCCGACAAACCTTCACGATCACGATCATGATCACGGGCGGGCCGCCGATCAGGAGCGGCGCGGCGGAGGGCATCGGGGGCAGCGCGGCGGAGGGGATCGGGGACACTGACCGCGTGCCGGAACGAACCACTGAACGTGTACGCACCCTGATCACCGACCAGCCGGTCGATCCAGCGCTGACGCTCGCCGGGTTGCGGCGGGGGTCCGGCGACCCGGTGCACCGGTGTACGCCCGACGGGGCGGTGTGGCGCGGCACCCGGACACCGGACGGGCCGGCCTCGGTCCGCATCGCGGCGGACCCGGGGCGCGCCGCGGTCGAGGCGCGGGCATGGGGACCCGGCGCGACCTGGGTCCTCGACCGACTGCCGGCGCTGGTCGGCGCGGAGGACGACCCGAGCGGGTTCGAGCCCGGCCTTCCGCTGGTCGCGACACTGGCGAAACGCTTCGCCGGATGGCGGGTGTGCCGCACCGGGCGGGTTTTCGAGGCGCTCATGCCTGCGGTCCTCGAGCAGAAGGTCACGTCGAAGGAGGCGTGGCGGTCCTGGCGGGAGCTGGTGTGGAGGTTCGGCGAGCCTGCGCCCGGGCCAGGCCCGGCACCGGTCACTCTCCGGGTGCCGCCCGACGCGGCGACCTTGGCGGCCTTACCGTCGTGGGAGTGGCACCGCGCCGGTGTGGGGCCACACCGCATGCGGACCCTCGTCCGGTGCGCCCTGCTCGCGGAAACGCTCGAGCGGACCCTGGATCTCCCGCCCGCAGAGGTCGAACGCGCGTTCCGCACCATCCCGGGCGTCGGACCGTGGACCGTCGCGGAGGTGCTTCAGCGGGCGCACGGGTGTCCCGACGCGGTGTCGGTCGGCGACTTCCACCTGGCCAAGGCCGTAGGGTGGGCGCTGGCCGGCCGGCCGTACGACGACGAGACCATGCTGACGGTCCTCGCCCGCTGGCCTGGTCACCGCTACCGGGTCACCCGGTTGATCGAACTCGCCGGAATCATGCTTCCGCGGCGCGGCCCTCGCTTCGCCCTCCGCGACTACCGCACCCTCTGACCACGTGATCATGATCGTGATCATGATCAGTTTTGCGGCGTATAGACGACTTCCTTCATGATCATGGGCCGGCGCGGCGGGCCCGCGGGAGGGCGCGGCGTGCCCACGTGAGAACAGGCCGCGTTCCCTCCCCCTATGGAAGTGCGGCGCCGATGGCGAGCATGCCGACGGTCTCAACGTCGGCGGGAAGGATCGACCGGACGAGCGACGAACCGAACCGCTCGGCGGGGATCCAGGCCGAACCCACTCCCTCGACCGCACACGCCAGTGCCAGCCGCTCGCGGATCCCGCCCAGTGCGAGGAGGGCCGCGGTACGACCGGCCGATTCGTGCGTACGGACGTACACCACGGCGACGTACGCCACCGACGTCGGTAGGCCGACCGCGTCGAGCAGGGGTTTGCGGACCTCCGCGTCGTCGACCTCCGCCAGCCCCCAGGCACGCGTACGGGAAGCGCCCCGCCCGGTGGGGACACGGAGCACGGCGACCGCCTGGCGTACGGCATCGACGTCGACCGGTGCGTCGGCGAGCCTGTCTGGGAGCGCGTCTGCGAGCCCGCCTGTGAGCCCGTCTGTGAGCCCGTCTGTGAGCCTGGCCGGGCGCCCGTCTGCGAGCCTGTCTGCGATTCCCACTGCGAGCCCGTCATCGAGCCCGTCGCGCGGGCGGGAACGCACAGCCTCCCGGCCGGCCTCCCGGGTGCCGAGCCGGAACATGTCCTCCTCGGCCGTACGCACGAGAGCCCGCACCCCCGGCCCGTCCTCCTCCGTCACCAGCGCAGCGAGCCCGCGGATGATCGCCACCGGCACCTGCGCGATCTTGCCCTTCACGAGCTCGGCGGCACCGGCCAGCTCGTCGCCGTGCGCGGGTGCGGTGACGGCGAGTTCGTTGCCATGGGCGTCGTGCCGGCCGCGGTGGCTGTCGATGACGCGGACGCCGGCGGCGCCGATCGCGAGGTCGGTCTGACCCAACCGCCACGGGCGCCCGAACGTGTCGGTGATGAGCACCCCGACCGTGACGCCGAGGCGTTCGGACAGCGCGGTACGCAGGGCACGCGCCGAGCCGTCCGGGTCGACGGGCAGGAGGAGCACGCTCCCGGCCGCGACGTTGGACGCGTCGACGCCGGCGGCCGCCATGACGAACCCGTGCCGGGTCTCGACGATCCGCATCGCTCCGCGTTCGGCGACGACCCGCACGGTCTCGGCGCGGATGGCGTCGGCCCGCATCGCCGCGACCTGCAGCGGATCGACTGCCGCGCCGTCGGCCGCCGCGATGGTCCGGTCCTCGGCCTTGCTCACGATCTTGCTCGACACCACCACGATGTCGTGGTCGCGCAGGTCGACCGTGTGGGCGGCGATGAGCCCGGCCAGATCCGCACCAGCCTCGACCTCTGGCATCCCGAGGACCGGCCGGATCACCACCTCGCCCTGGTGCGCGCCGGCGCCGGAGCTCACCGGCGTACCTCTTCGGCGAGGTCGAGCGTGGCCCGCGCCATCGCTGCGGCGGCCGGCACGTCGGTCATCAGCAGCGGGAGCGCGCGGGCGGCGATCCCGGCCTGCTCGATCCGGGGGACCGCATCGGCGTCGCGTTCGTCGACCAGCCACCCGTCGAGGAGGCCGCCCGAACGCCGGCCACCGAAGTGCATGGCGACGCCCGCCGCGGAGGTGTCGACGCCGATCGCCGGCAGCAGCTTGTCGGCCATCCCGCGTACCGGCGCACCGCCCACGATCGGCGACAACCCGACTACCGGCGCCGGAGCGGCGAGGACAGCATCCCGAACACCCGGCACGGCGAGGATGGGCCCGATGCTCACGACCGGGTTCGACGGCGGCAGCAGCAGCAGGTCGGCCGAACCGATGGCGTCGAGGACCCCGGGTGCCGGCTCCGACGTCTCGATCCCGTCGAACCACACATCGACGACCGGCAGCTCGGCGTGGTGGCGTACCCAGTACTCCTGGAAGTGCAGCCGCCGCCGCCCGTCCGGTTGGTCGGGATCCTCGACGACCACGTGGGTCTCGACCCGCTGGTCGGTCATCGGCACGAGCCGGACCGGAAGGTTCCAGCGCGCCGTGAGCGCCGCCGTGGCCTCCGAGAGCGTCCGGCCCTCGTCCAGGAGGGCGGTCCGCACCAGGTGGGTGCCGATGTCGCGGTCACCCAGGCCGAACCACGACGGCGTGGCGTCGTACGCCTGGATCTCGGCGAGCGCGTTCCAGGACTCGTCGGCGCGGCCCCAGCCCTTCGCCTCGTCGTTGCCGCCGCCGAGGGTGTACATCACGGTGTCGAGGTCGGGCGAGACCCGCAGACCGTAGAGAGTGAGATCGTCGCCGGTGTTGCCGATGACGGTGATCTCGGCTTCGGGTGCCTGGGCGATGAGACCGCGGAGGAAGCGCGCAGCTCCGATGCCGCCGGCCAGAACGGTGATCCGCACGCAGACCAGTGTGCCCCCTCCCGCCAACTCGCCGGCAGCCGCCAGATCGTCCCTTCGACCCACACCTCCTGGCCGGAGCCGTGGCGGGGGGCATGGCTGCGGGAACGTGTCCGATGTGGAAGGCTTCCGTGCGACATCACCACCATGAGGGGGTAGCACCGTGGTTTCGGAGACAACCAAGCCCCAACGCGAGCTGTTCGCGTGGGTGCTTGTAGGCGCCGGTGTGGTTCTGGGCGTCGTGGCCGTCCTGCTTCTGGTCGGCGACGGCGAGTTCACGCTGAAGGCGTTCAGCTTCCAGGATCGCTTCGTCTCGCCGGTCCTCGTCGGGATGCTCGTCCTCGCGGTCGTCCTCGTCACCCACGTCGGCGAACCGACCCCCAACGCGCGCGTCCTCACCCTGATCGTGCTGGTGACGCTCATCGTCATGGGCCTCCTCGGCGTGGTGATGTGGGCCTCGGCGCTCGGCGTCGACAGCTCCATCAACGAATCCGCCGGACCGTTCGGCAAGTGGTCGCGTTTCGGGCAGCAGGTCGCCTATCTCGCGGTGCTGGGTGGGGCACTGCTGTTCGTCATCTCGTCGTTCAAGGCGCTCCCGGCACCGGCCGCCAAGCCGGTGTTCCACGGGCAGCCGCAGGGGCAGCCGGGTCAGTTCGGCCAGTACGCGGGTCAGCCCTACGGCGCCCCACCGCAGGGGTACGGCGCCGCCGGCTACGGCCAGCAAGGTCCCCAGGGTCAGCAGGCGGGCCCGCACGACTATGCGGCCGTCGCCCAGGCCGGCCAGCAGGGTCAGCCCGGTCAGCAGCCTTTCGGCCAGCAGGACTACGCCCAGCAGGGATACCCGCAGGCGCAGTACCCGTCGCCTGGCCAGGACGCGGCTCAGGACCCCGCGGCCCATGTGTCTGCCGGGCAGGCATTCGGCCAGCAGGGTGGCCAGGAGTCCGCGGGGTACGTCTCCGCCGGGCAGGCACCTGGCCAGCAGGGTGGCCACGACTCCGCGGGGTACGTCTCCGCCGGCCAGGCGTTTGGCCAGCAGGCCGGCACGGAGCAGTACGCCGGAGGCGACCAGGGTCAGGCGACCCCGCAGTATCCGCAGCAGCAGTACGCGGGCCAGGACTACGCGCAGCAGGGCTACGGTCAGGACCAGCAGGGCTACGCGCCGGACCAGCAGGTGCAGCAGGGCTACGGTCAGGACCCGCAGCAGCAGGCGTACGGACAGCCGGGTTATGGCCAGCAGCAGTACAACCCCTACGCCGGTTACCACCAGGACCAGCAGGGCTACGCGCCGGACCAGCAGGCGCAGCAGGCCTACGGTCAGGAACAGCACCAGGGCTTCGGGCAGGACCAGCAGGGTCAGCAGAGCTACGGTCAGGAACAGCAGCAGGGCTACGGTCAGGAACAGCAGCAGGCCTACGGCCAGTACGGTACTTTCGGCGCCCAGAGCTACCAGACCCCCGGACAGCCGTACTCCGCACCGGCGACGGAACAGCCCTACCCGGGATACGCCCACCAGGACTTCAACTCCTACGGTCAGCAGTACGCCCAGGGTGACCAGGGCGGCCGGACTGAGGGTGTCGACCAGACCGCATTCCTCCGTCCCGACAGCCCGGCCACGGGCGCGGCGGGCGAAGGGGTGGACCACGGCGGATCGGACGCCAACGGTTCCGGGATGCTGGCCCGCGGTTCGACGGGCCAGGACGCCGGTCGTGACGAGGCGCCCGAGCAGGGCGGAGGCGAGAGCTCCGGCCGTACCCCAGGGCAGACCGACGGTGACTCATCCGATCGTGATCGACCCCAGGGTGAAGCTGGGCAGCAGGGCTGGTGGTCGCAGCCGCCGAGGTGAGCGCGGAGCATCCGTATCCCTCGACGCGAGGTTCGCCCGACCGGGCCGAAAGTCCCTACTTCGAACCAGCCGGCCTGGTACGTCACAGACACGCTGGATTTGCGTGGGTCGCGTATAGCAGACAACGAGTTGACTTCACGGTATTTCCGGCATGTAATTTCATCAGTGTCATTCGCACCCTTCCGGGGTAGCACCTGAAGCGTGGGACACGAGCAGAGTTCGGGAGTCCGGTGGGAGACCGTGCGGTCGGCCGGCTGGATGGATATCCGAGCAGAGAAGCAGTCAACGGGGATTGAATCCACGGACACGTGGATCGAGGAGGCGAGGACCGTGGCAGAGCCGAGCCTGCTGCACGGCAGCGCCGAGGAAGAGCTCAGCTGGCAGGAACGCGCCCTGTGTGCGCAGACGGATCCAGAGGCGTTCTTTCCGGAGAAGGGTGGCTCCACCCGCGAGGCCAAGAAGGTGTGCATGGTGTGTGACGTGCGTGCCGACTGCCTGACCTACGCGTTGGAGCATGACGAACGCTTCGGCATCTGGGGTGGGCTCTCGGAGCGAGAACGTCGGCGGATGAAGAAACGCGCCGGGTAGGGCGCACGAGCAGAGACCTGGGCCGCTGTCCGGCCTCACCTGGACAGCAGCCGGATCGTTCGCGCTGACTCGGGCCCGGATCTGACCTGCGGGTCGGATCCGGGCCCGAGCCGCACCGCCGCCCTGCCTCGCCCGACACTCTCGTCGAGTTCGACACGACTGGTGGTGCGAGCCTTGCGGCGATCGCCGGGACTGCCACGGTCGGGCTCCATATGTCGTGACCGTCGCGTAGTGTGTGGCCTTGCATCGGCCCCCAGCCCCGACGAGGTTCAGCGTCCCGTATGAGCGCGTATCCCGGCCATCAGGCGCCCGTGCCTGCGATCGTCACCGCCGTAGTCGTCGCGCACAACGGAACGCAGTGGCTGGGCGAGCTGGTCACCGGGCTTCGTGACCAGCGCCGCAGGCCCGATCGCGTGGTCGCCGTCGACACCGGAAGCCGCGACGGTTCGCGGGAGCTTCTCGCAGAGACCTTCGGGCACAGTGTCGTCATCGACGCTCCGGCCCGCACCGGTTTCGGCGTCGCCGTCGCCCAGGCTGTACGCATACTTCCGCCGGCTCAGCCCGGTGAGTGGTTGTGGTTGCTCCACGATGACTGCGCACCCGCTCCGGAAGCCCTGTCGGCACTGCTGCGGCTTGCGGCGGAGGTGCCCTCGGCCGCCGTTCTCGGGCCGAAGCTCCGCGAATGGCCGAACGGCCGTCGGCTGATCGAGTTCGGCGTCACCATCGCCGGCAGCGGCAATCGCGAGACAGGGTTGGAGTTCGGCGAGTACGACCAGGGCCAGCACGACACCGTCCGCGACGTCCTCGCGGTCAGCACCGCCGGCATGCTCGTCCGTCGCGACGTCTTCGAGCGGCTGGGCGGATTCGACCAGCGGTTCGGCCTCTACCGCGACGACGTCGACTTCGGGTGGCGCGCCGTTCGCGCGGGTCACCGGGTCATGGTCTGTCCCGAAGCCCTCGTCTTCCACGCCGAAGCGAGCTTCCGCGGAATCCGCCGGACGCCCGCGGTCTCCGGGCGCCCGCGCCGGGTCGACCGACGCAACGCGATGCACACGCTCCTCGTCAACTCCGCGTTGTGGCTGGTCCCGTTCGTCGCGCTCCGGCTCGCCGTCGGGGCGGTGTCGCGCGTCCTCGCTCTGCTGATCGCGAAGTGGCCGGACGCGGCGTACGACGAGTTCATGGCTGCGGTCGGTGTGTTCTCGCGGCCGGACCTGATCATCGTCGGTCGTCGCCGCCGCGCGAAGTTCCGGCGGGTGTCGCACCGGGTGATCCGCCGGTTGATGCCGCCGCCGTGGATCGGGCTCCAACATGCGTTCGACGCTCTGCTCGCCCTCGTGAGCGTGCGGACCGGCACCCACGCGGGCTCGGCGAAGCGGGTCCGCCGGCCGGTCGAGTCGGGGCCGGTCGCGGAGGAGGCGGAGGACCTCAGCGAGGAAACTCCGGGCGTCCTGCGCTGGCTCTTCACCCGACCCCCGGTGCTCCTGTTGCTCGGGCTGGTGATCCTCGCCGTCGCGTCGGCGCGCGACCTCCTGGGTGGCGGGTCACTCGGCGGTGCGGCGCTGTTGCCGGCTCCGGCCAGTGTCGTCGACCTGTGGCAGCGCTACGTCGAGTCGTGGCATCCGGTCGATCTGGGCAGCGACCGGGCCGCTCCGCCCTACCTCGCCGTGGTGGCGACCCTCTCCACGGTCCTGGCCGGGAAGGTGTGGCTGGCCGTCGACGTCCTGATTCTCGGCGCGGTGCCGCTCGCCGGCCTCACGTGTTTCCTCTTCGCCCGGTCGGTGGTGGGCTCCCAGCCACTCCGGCTGTGGATGGCCGGGACCTACGCCCTGCTCCCTGCCGTGACGGGCGCGATCGCCGGCGGCCGGCTCGGTACCTGCGTCGCCATCGTCGTCACGCCACTCCTCGGCATCGCCGTGCTCCGGATGGTCGGCGCCCGTCGCACCATGGTGGGTTCCTGGAACTCCGCCTGGGCGGCCGGTCTGCTGCTCGCCGTCATGGTGGCGTTCGTCCCCGCGGCCTACGGGGTCGCCCTCCTCTTCGGCCTGGCCGTCTCGATCGGCCCGTGGCTTCGCCACAGCGGTTCCCGCCGCCGGGTGGCACTCGCGCTGGCCGTCCCGCCGGTGGCGCTCCTCCCATGGCTGCCCACCCTGGCCGACAACCCGCGGTCGCTGCTGGGCGAGGCAGGGATCGCCTCCCCCGGCCTCGCGGACAGCCAGCTCGCTCCGATGTCGCTGCTGTTCGGCAGCCCCGGCGGTCCGAACGCCGCACCGACGTGGATCTACGCCCTGCTCCTCCTCGTGGCTCTCACCGCCATCCTCCGCCGCGACCAGAGCCGTGGCGTCCTCGCGGCCTGGTTGCTGAGTCTCGTCAGCCTCGCCGTCGGGCTGGTACAGAGCCGCCTGGTTCTGCAGGCCGAGTGGATCTCCACCCCGGTGCCCTCCTGGCCGGGTCTCGCGGCGGCACTGATCGCTCTCGGCTGGATTCTCGCGATCGGGCAGGCGGCCGACGGGGCCACAAGGGTCTTCAGCCAGCACAGCTTCAGCTGGCGCCAGCCGGTCGCGGGGCTGCTCGCAGTCGTGGCGTTCACCACCCCGGTCGTCGCCGCCGGCTGGTGGCTGATCCGTGGTGCCGACGGGCCGCTGGACCGGGCCCCAGCTTCCGCCGTACCTCCGTACATCCGGAACGCGATGCACTCGCCGACCCACCCGCGCACGCTCGTCATCCAGGCCGACGGCGGAACGGTCTCCTACGCCACGCTCCGCAACTCTGTCTCCCGACTCGGAGATGGCGAGGTCGGCGCGAGCACGACGACCCTCGCGGGTCTCGACGCCATCGTGGGAGACCTGCTGAGCGACGCCCAGCATGACTCGGCCGCGGCGCGTCTTGCCGGCTACGGGGTCGGGTACGTCTATCTCCCGCCGCCGGCGGACACGCGCTCGGTCGAACGGCTCGACACGACCCCGGGACTGTCCAGGGCGAGCGCGCCCCGTGGTGCCGCAGCGTGGCAGGTCGACCTCCCGGCCGGCGCCGCTCGTGTCGTCGCCGGGGACGGGGCGGGAGCCGGGGACGGGAACGCCGCAGCGACCGACGACCTCGGACAGATCCTGAGACACGACGACCGCCGGGGAACTCTTTCGGTCCCGGCCGGTCCGTCAGGGCGGCTGCTCGTCCTCGCGGAAGCCGCCGACCCGGGCTGGCAGGCCGACCTCGACGGGCAACCCCTGCGCCCCGCCCGGTACGACGGCTGGGCCCAGGCGTTCGAGCTCCCCGCTGAGCGCGGGTTGCTGAGGCTGTCGCACGTGGCCGCGATGCAGGGTGAGCTGCTGGTCGTGCAAGGTGCGCTCATCCTGCTGTTCCTGATCTTCGCCCTGCCCACCCGCGCCCGCGCGGGTTATCCCGGCGCCGATGCCGGGTCCGGCCGGCGCGGCGGAGGTCGGGGACGAGGTGACGCCCGGGGCGGCGGCCGGTCCGGACGGCGATCGCTCGTCCAGGGGCGGGCCGATACCCCCGCGAGGGCAGCCAGGCAGGCGGGCGACCGCCCGGGCGAGCCGGCGAACCCGACCGACCCGCGCGACCCGACCAATCCGGCTGGGCGTCCGAGGCGACCTCGTGAGGGGGTACGCCCGTGAACCGCGTCGTGATCCGTCTCGGTCTCGTCATCGGCGTCCTCGCCGCGCTCGTACTGGCGGCCAACCTCCTGCCCAGCGGACAGGGCCCGGCGACAACCGCCCTGCAGGCTACCCGGTTGCCGCTCGAGCGCGCGACGTTCATCTGCCCTGAATCGAGCTTCGCCAAGGATTCGACATCGACCGATGTCGCGGCGGTCGCGGCGTCGGGACAGGGATCGCTGCTCGATGCCGGGCTGCGGATCGCCCGCGGCAATGCGAAGCCCCGACTCGACCTCACGCCTCTCGGCACCCGCACGCCGTTGGCGTCCGGTGACCGGCGCGAACGTCTCGTGACGTATGCCGTACGCAAGCCCAAGGAACCCCCGGTCGTCGTGTCCGCACAGGGTTCGATCGCTCCAGGCACCACCGCCGGCCAGATCACGCGGACCGGCGAGGGCCCACTGCGTGGTCTGGCGGAGTCCGCGTGCACAAGTCCGGGGTCGGAGTTCTGGTTCGTGGGCACGAGCAGCCAGCTCGGCCGGCACGGCCGGGTCTACCTCACCAACACCGACAACGCCGACGCCCAGGTCGAGCTGCGGCTCTATGACGAGAACGGTCCTGTCGACGCCGACAGCATCCACAGCCTCGCCGTCAAAGCCCGCAGCCAAGCGGTCGTCGAACTCGACCAGCTCGCCCCGACCAGCAAACGCCTCGCGGTGGCCGTGGTCAGCACCCGCGGCCGTGTTGTCGCCGCACTTCGCGATGACGCGCTCGAAGGTGAGACTCCGGTCGGCGTCGACTGGGTTCCCACGGCGGCGCGACCCGGGCGGGACGTGGTGATCCCCGGCGTCGCGCCCGGCCGAGGCGAACGGGTCCTCAGCATCGTCGCTCCCGGCGACTCGACCGCGAGCGTCGACCTGTCGGTGCTCGCCGCCGAAGGCAGCTTCCAACCCGCTGAACTCGGTCGTGTCGACGTCAAGCCCGGCACGGTGGCGGAGGTACGCCTGGACAGCGCGACCCAGCGGCAGGCCGCCGCGATCCGCCTCACCTCCGACGTACCCATCACCGCCACGATGCGTAGTCAGCTCGGACCGCGCACCGGGGTCCGCGACGTCGCCTACACCGCGGCGTCCCGCTCACTGTCCGGCCCGGCGGTCGTCCCGGTCACGCTCGGCGGTCCGGACCATACGGCGACGCTTGTGCTGTCGACGCCGGGAAGCCGGGCGGTCCGGGCGAGTGCCGAGCTCTCCGACGCCGATGGCCGGTCGCTCGGCTCGCAAAAGCTGGTCGTGAAGCCGGGCAGCACGATCGCTGTCACACTCACCCCGTCGAAGAAGGTGGACCGCTACGTCCTCGTCGTACAGCCCGAGGACGGCGGCCCGCTGTACGGCGCGAGGTTCCTCGTGGAGACGGCGGGCGACGGTCCGATGATGTCGGTGTGGCCCCTCGCGTCAGGAGAGACCACAGCCATCCGTCCGGTGACCCGCGCCGATCTCGGTACGGGTGTCGGCACGGGGCCGACTCCGGACGCGCTCTTCCAGTAGGGAAGCCGCCTCAGTCCTCGCCGTAGGCCGGGTCGACCTCGTCCGGGCTCAGGCCGAGAAGTTCGGCGACCTGCTCCACCACGACATCGTGGACAAGTGAGGACAGGTCGGACGTACCGGCCGCGCGGAGCTCGATCGGCCGGCGGTAGACCACGACACGGTGCGGTTCCCCGGTGGTGGACGTGTGCGCGGACCCGAGTGGTACATCGTCCCCCGCGGTCCGGCGCGGGTCGGGGACCTCCTCGACGGCGAACTCCACGCCGTCGAGCTCGTCGGCGAACCGGCGTTCGAGCGCCTCGACGGCATCGAGGACCAGTTCGTCAAAGCGTTCGGCGCGGCTCCGCGTCACCGGGACTCCGGCAGGCGCCAGGGGCCCTCGGATGGCGAGCGGACCGCGCATCCCGCGGCCGTGTCGGTCGCGGCGACGCGTGGGGTGGTCAGGTAGGCCGGCACCGTGACCGGGACGTGAGACCCGCGTCTCGGCGGGTGGCAAGGGGTAGCCGGGCGAACCCTCGGGCGACCCGGCTTCGTGCTGCGGTCCGAACACCCTCCGAGCTTAGAGCCTGGATCCGGGCAGTCGCCGTTCCTGGGCGTGCCGTGTTCCGTCGCAGGAAGGCCTTCCCCGCGACACGCGGCAGATTCACCGCGCATCGTGATCATGGAAAGGTGACGGCGGGATGGCTGAATCCGGGCGAAACGGCCGCTGCGCCGAGCCGGTGACCTGGCTGATCCGGGTCGTCCCGCACGATCATGCGTGTTCGGGGGGACCTGCGGGGGTGCGGCCCGCTACCATCCGACTTCGTGGGCTCACTGCGGAAGTGTTCTCGGTCGGCGTGTGCGCGCCCTGCGGTGACGACGCTGACCTACGTCTACGCCGACTCCACCGCGGTGCTCGGCCCCCTGGCGACCTATGCCGAGCCGCACTGCTACGACCTGTGCTCCCAGCACTCCGAGCGGCTCACGGTGCCCCGCGGCTGGGAGGTCATCCGGCTCGCCCCGGACCCTGAGTCGCTGCGCCCGTCCGCCGATGATCTCGAAGCGCTCGCCAACGCCGTTCGCGAGGCGGCACGCCCCCGCGAGGGCGGCTCAGAGCCGGCCACCGAAGTCGGCAGGCGCGGTCATCTTCGCGTGTTGCGCAATCCTGACCGCTGACCGGTTCTGGCGGTGCCCCGCCGATAGGGTGGCGCTGTGCCCGATCTCGCAACGATCTTCAAGGCGTACGACGTCCGCGGCGTGGTTCCCGACCAGCTTGACGCGGGCGTCGCCCGCGCGGTGGGTGCGGCGTTCGTCGAGGTGCTCGACCATCCCGCGACGGTCGTCGTCGGTTACGACATGCGGGCGTCCTCGCCTGAGCTGGCGACGGCTTTCGCCGAGGGCGTGACGAGCCGCGGGACCGACGTCGTCGACATCGGTCTCGCCTCCACCGACGAGCTGTACTTCGCGAGCGGACACCTCGACGCGCCCGGGGCGATGTTCACGGCGAGCCACAACCCACCGGAGTACGGCGGAATCAAGCTGTGCCGGTCCGGCGCCGCCCCGGTTGGCCAGGACACCGGCCTGGCCGAGATCCAGGCGCTCGCCGAGCAGGGCGGACCGCAGGGTGCCCCGCCGCACCAGGGCACCGTCACCCGGCAGGACGTGCTGGCGGCGTACGCGGCGCACCTGCTGAGCCTGGTCGACGTCACCGGCGGTCGCCGGCTCACCGTCGTCGTCGACGCGGGCAACGGCATGGCCGGGCTGACGGTTCCGGCGGTGTTCGCCGACCTCGACCTGGAGCTCGTTCCTCTCTACTTCGAGCTCGACGGCACGTTCCCGAACCATGAAGCCAACCCGATCGAGCCCGCGAACCTCCGCGACCTGCAGGCAAAGGTCCGGGAGGTCGGCGCCGACGTGGGGCTGGCGTTCGACGGGGATGCCGACCGTTGCTGGGTCATCGACGAGCGCGCCGAGTCGGTGCCGCCGTCGGCGATCACCGCGCTGATCGCCACCCGGGAGCTCGTTCGTGAGCCTGGCGCCACGATCATCCACAACCTCATCACCTCGCGCGCGGTGCCGGAGATCGTCCGCGAACGTGGCGGCGTGCCGGTTCGGGACCGCGTGGGTCATTCGTTCATCAAGGCCACCATGGCCAAGACCGGGGCGATCTTCGGCGGGGAGCACTCGGCGCACTTCTACTTCCGCGACTTCTGGCGGGCCGACTCCGGCATGCTCGCCGCGCTGCACGTGCTCGCGGCACTGAGCGCGCAGGACGCACCCCTGTCGCACCTGATGGCGGCGTACGACCGGTACGCCGCCTCCGGTGAGATCAACAGCCGCGTGGAGGACCAGGCCGGCACCCTGGCCCGGGTCAGGAAGGCGTACGCCGGACGCGAAGGCACCACCATCGACGAGCTCGACGGTCTCACGGTCGGCGACGCCGACTGGTGGTTCAACCTGCGCCCGTCCAATACCGAGCCCGTGCTCCGGCTCAATGCCGAGGCTGTCGACAAACCCACCATGGAACGTGTCCGCGACGAGGTTCTCGGCCTCATCTCGTCCGGCACGTCCTAGGCGCTCCACCCCACGGACGCCGGCCGCATCCGTATTCCCGAAGGGACGAACGACGGTGAACCTCGACGCCGCACTGTTGGAGATCCTCGCGTGCCCCGCGTGCAAGTCACCGCTGGAGGTCGACGATCCGGCCGGTGAGCTCGTGTGCACCAACGCCGACTGTGCGTTGGCCTATCCCGTCCGTGACGACATCCCGGTCCTCCTGGTCGACGAGGCGCGCAAACCTGGCGGGACCTCAGGCGACGCGGCGGAGGCTGGTGACGCGGCGGAGGCTGGCGGCGCGGACGCCGGTGCCGGCACCGCTGAGACCGCGGCCGCCAACACCGACACCAGCGCCGACGCCGGGAGTGAGACGGACGGATCCGGCAACGGCCAGAGCAAGGACTGAAACGCTGTGAGTACGGACACCTTCGACGACTCCCGCCTCGACGACGCGGAGGCGCTCGCGCACGCCGACGAGGTGCTGCGTCACCTCGCCGAGGCGGGCGCCCGCGTACGCCGCGAGGCCGACGCCGCCAAGGAGGTCGCCTGCGACCTCGTGGGACAGGGGAGGCCGCGGGCGGTCGTCGCGGCCGGTGCTGACGCTCGACTGCTCCGTGCCGTCCTCGAGCCCTGGTGTCCGGTGCCGTTCGTCGCATGGCCCGGACCGGGTCTGCCCGGGTGGGTGGGCGCCCTGGACCTCGTGGTCGTCCTTGCCCCCACCGGCGGTGACCCGGAGACCGCGTCGGCGGTTCATGACGCGGTACGTCGCGGAAGTTCCGTCCTGCTCGCGGCCCCTCAGGAGTCGCCGCTGGCCGAGGCGGGGCAGGGACGCGACACCACCCTGATCCCCGCGCAGACCGGTGACCCGCTGGCGCTGGCTGTCGTCGTCCTGCAGCTTCTGCACGTGCTCGAGCTCGGCCCGGAGGTCGCGGCCGAGTCCGTCGCGCTGGCGCTCGACGACGTCGCGTCGCGCTGCTCGCCCTACGCCGACCTCGCCGCCAACCCGGCGAAGGACCTCGCGCTGGTCCTCGCCGACGCGCTCCCGCTCGTCTGGGGCGGCTCCGTGCTGGCCGCCCGAGCGGGTCGCCGGGTGGCGGAGACCCTGCGTCGTGCGTCCAACCGGCCCACGCTGGCCGCCGACGCCGACCACCTCATGCCGGTGCTGGAGGGTTCGGCACCGCGCGACGTGTTCGCCGATCCGTTCGCGGACGCCGAGGCTCCGACGCTTCGCTCCGCGCTCTTCGTTCTCGACGACGGGGCGGAGCAACCGACCATCCGTGAAGCCCGGGGCCGGCTCCTCGCCACCGCGGAGTCGCATGGCATTCACACCCGTACGCTCAGCTGGACCGAGGGCCCGGAGGTCGCCCGCTACGCCGCCCTTCAGGCGCTCGGGACCTATGCCGCGGTCTACCTCGCGGTCGGCCTTGGCCGCTACATGCCGGCACCGTGACCTGAACTAAGGACACCATGCAGCTTCTCGACAACCCGATCCAGCCGTACGCCTGGGGTTCGCACACCGCTATCCCGGAACTTCTCGGCGTGGAGCCGTCCGGCAAGCCGCAGGCGGAGCTGTGGATGGGTGCTCATCCCGCCGCGCCGTCGCGCATCAGGGGCACGTCGACGTCTCTCCTGGAGCTGATCGCCGCCGACCCTGCCGGGGAGCTGGGGGCGGCGTGCCTGGCGGAGTTCGGGCCCAGCCTGCCGTTCCTGATGAAGGTGCTGGCCGCCGGAGACCCGCTGTCGCTGCAGGCCCATCCCGATCCGGTGCAGGCGAAGGATGGCTACGAACGCGAGAACGCCGACGGCATTCCCCTGGACGCGCCGCACCGCAACTACAAGGATCCCTCGGCCAAGCCGGAGATGATCTGTGCACTGACTCCGATCGAGGCCCTGATGGGATTCCGGCCGCCGGCCGAGACGCTCGCGGTCGCGGACGCGCTCGGTGTCGCGGCGCTGGACCCGCTGCTGGCCGTGCTGCGGGAGCAACCCGACGGTGAGGGTCTGCGGGCGGTGTTCACGCTGCTGATGACCGCGCCGGCCGACCAACAGCGCGCGGTGGTGGCAGCGGTCCTCGACGCCTGCCGGGTCAGGCAGGACGAGCTCGAGACCGCCCGGTTGGTGGTGCGGCTGGCCGAACGGTATCCGGGTGATCCGGGCGTGGTGGCCGCCATCCTGCTCGACCACGTCCACCTTGCACCGGGGGAGGCTGCCTACCTGCCACCCGGCAACCTGCACGCCTACCTCGAAGGCGTCGGTGTCGAGCTCCTCGCCAATTCCGACAATGTGCTCCGGGGCGGTCTGACGACCAAGCACGTCGACCTGCCCGAGCTGCTCCGCGTCCTCGACTTCACACCGGGCTCGACGCGGATCCTCACGGTCGACGCGGACGGCGACTTCGACACACCCGCACCACAGTTCCGGCTGGCGAGGCTCGAGGTGGCGGGCGGGACGGAGATCACTCTCGCCCCGGAGGGACCGCAGATCCTGCTGTGCGTCGAGGGGAACGTCGTCGCGCGTAGCGAGCTGGGCAAGGTGGGGTTGACCCGCGGTCATTCCGCGTACGCCGGTGCACGGGAGGGCGTCGTCTCCCTGGCGGGGGAGGGCACGGTGTTCCGCGCCACCTCCGGACTTCGCTGAGCTCTGTCGCCCTCAGTGCACGAGCGGCCTCGCACACGGGTCCAGCGCATGAGCGGCCGCGCACACGGGCCGGGCCTGCTACCAGGATCACCAACGTACCCAGGACGGCCAGGCCAGCCGCGGCCGAGGCCGCCACGATCGACCCGAGCCCACTTCCGTCACCCAGCGGTTTCCCGCGTCCCACAGATGGACGGGTGGCACGGGACACGGAACTACTCCTAAGTTGGACGCTTGCTGTTTGAGTTGCTAACGTGTATCTCGTACAGAAGCTGTTCGAGATAAGGAACTGGGATGTCGGAGATCCAGCGACCGCGGCGCGCCGACGCCGAGCGGAACCGGGAGGCGATCCTGGACGCCGCGATGCGCTGCCTCAGCGTCAACCCCCGAGCCAGCATGGCGGCGATAGCCGCGGAGGCCGGCGTCGGCCGCGTGACGCTGTACGGCCACTTCTCCTCGCGTGGCGAGGTCATCGAGGCGGCGTTCGCCCGGGCGATGACTCGGGCGGAGGGGAGCCTTTCGGGTCTCGACCTCGACGGCGAGCCGTTTGACGCGCTCGAGCGGCTGGTCCTCGCCTCGTGGCGGATCGTCGACGAGTCTCGGCTGGTCCTGCAGGCCGCAGAGGAGGAACTTGGGCTCGACACCGTCAAGCGGCACCACGCCGAGTCGATGGAACGTGTGCGTGGCCTGGTGCGCCGGGGCCGCCGCACTGGCGCCTTCCGCAAGGACCTGCCGGCGGACTGGCTGGTCACCTGCTACTACGCCGTGCTCCACGGCGCGGCCGAGGAGGTGCGATCCGGACGCCTCACCCAGGCCGGCGCCGACCAGGTGGTGTGGCGAACCATCGACGCCCTCTTCCGCCCACCCGCGAAGCGGGCCGCACGTGGGGTGGACCGATGAAAGCGGCGGTGCTCGGTGCGTACGGTGCTGTGGGTCGACGTCTTGCGGTCGAGGCAGCCACCCTCGGGCACGTGGTCACGGCTGTCGGCCGCGATGGCACCCGGTTGTCCGGCGTCCCCGCGCACGATCACCTCCGACTGAGCATGACGGACCTGGCCGGTGTGCGCAGGATGGCGGCGGCCCACGATGTCGTGGTCAACGCGACCGGAGTCGAGGACTCGCAGCTGGCTCTCGCGAGCACGGAGGGCGGTGCGGCGTTCATGGACATCAGCGCCGAGTGCGACTATCTCGGCGAGTTGTCGCGGCTGGCGCCCGTGCGCCCCATCGCTGCCGGCATCGGCCTGGCACCTGGGCTGACGAACCTGCTGGCAGTCGCCGCGTCGGGCGAGGGCCCTCTCCACATCGGCATCATCGCCGGCATCGGAGAACCACACGGGGACGCGGCGCGCGCCTGGGTCTGGAGCGTCAGCGGTCGTCAGGTCACGTCCGGCGGGACCACGCAGCGGGTCTATCGAACCGCCCGCCGGTTCGACGTTCCAGGACTCGGCCGCCGCACGCTGCTTCGTGCCGGGTTCGGGGAGCAGGACCAGCTCGCCACGAGCCTGGACCGACCGGTGTCGACCTGGCTGGGTTTCGACCCCGCCTGGGCCACCGCCCTCCTCGCGGTCGCCGGCATCGCGCCGGGCGCTGCCGCGTACCTCGACCGGCTCAGCGGCCCGGCAGCGACCCTGCTTGCGCAGCGGGACCGGTGGACGGTCGTGGTCTCCGAGGCGACCAGCACACGCGCGTGGGCGACCGGCCGGCGCGAGGTCGACGCCACGGCGACGGTCGCCGCACTGCTCCTCGAACGCCTGGCGACCGCCCCGCCCGGGGTGTACGCCGCCGACGAGCTGGCACGTCTCGACGACGTCCGCGAAGGACTGTCCCGCGCCGGGATAGAGGTCGCCACGAACCCCTCAATCACCGAGAACAGGAAGGATCCACGATGACGACACCGTTCATCTTCGTCACCACCCACGAGGTCGATCCGCGGCGGCAGGACGACTTCCGGGCACTGACCGCGGAGTACACCGAGTTCGTACGCGCCAACGAACCGACCATGCTCGCGCATCACACCTACCTCGATCCCGAGCGGAACGAGGTCTCCCTGGTCCAGATACACAAGGACGCCGCATCGGCTGACCGGCACCTTCAGCTGGTCGAGCCAATGCTCGCTCGAGCGGGCGAACTCAGCCGCCCCGTCAGAGTCGAGGTGTACGGCGAGCCAGGTCCCGTGGTCGCCAAAGCCCTCCGGGCCAACGCGGACCGTGGGGTCGTCGTGACCGTCTCGCCCGCAACCCTGCCCGGATTCACCCGGGCGGCCTGACGGGAGCCGGCGTGCGGTGGGGCTCGGCGCGTGCGTCGACCTCCACCGCACAGCCGTCCGTCACCCGAGAGGGGTGAGATCCCGCGTCGGCCAGAGGCGGCGCCGGCGCCGGGCGGCGAGGTCCTCGACCCACCCGACGGCGACGATCGCCACCGCGATCAGGGGCCAGGCCACCGCGAAGGAGAACCACACCGAGTCGAGGGGCAACACCTCTTCGAACAGCGGAACGTCCCACATCGCGTCGATGACGAGAACACTGGCGACCAGCGCGACCTCGTGCCAGAGGTAGACCGTCACGGCGCGGGCGTTGAACAGGTTCACCGCCGCGGCCACGGGCCGCCAGCTGACGAGGTGCCCGACCCGGTCGACCAGGCTGTCACGGTGGGCGAAGCCGAGCAGCCAGCAGGCACCGAACGTCGCGAGTTCGGTGAGGTTGGTCGCCACGGTCTCCAAGGTCTCCGGCACGAACGACGACCCGGCCTGCGCGACGACCGCCAGGCAGAGAAAGCCCAGCACCGACGCCCAGGGCAGCTGCCGGAACGTCGGCAGCAGCACGGGGGAGAGCAGGACGAACCAGACGTACGTACGCACGCACCACAGCGGTCCGGTCACCTGGAACGCCCACGCGTTGGCGGGCGGGTCGGCGAGGGGCACGATCCAGAACAGCAGCCGCGACCACCACGCGAGACCGTCCTCCTCTCGGCCCGGGCCCCAGCCGTGCAGCAGCATCGCGCCCACGACCAGTGCACCGAACAGCCAGAACGGCAGCAGCAGCCGGCGCATCCGCCCGCCTACGACGCTGACCGCCGGACGGTCGAGCGACCGCGCCATCAGCGAACCGGCCAGGGCGAACATCACGCCCATCGACGGGAAGAGCAGGCTGAGCCAGGCCCACCCGATGGCGTGGTAGGTCACGACCCGGACCAGCGCGACGGGGCAGTCGCGATCCGTTCAAAATGGCGGATAACGGGTGGAGGGCGGGACCTTGTCACGAGTTCGGCCGGGCATTGGTCCAACCGCCGTGGTGGTCTGATTGCACACCGTGGTGGTCGGTGAATAATGAGCGAAATCGCCGTGAGGATGGAGAGAACGGGCGATAATCCGAAGGCCTGCACAGCTATTGCGGAAAGCAACGTGAATTGCACGTCGGGTGACCGGAAGGGCTTTCGAAGTGTCATCAGGTTCTTGCTACGGCGAATCCGGCCACGGGATCACGCGCAGCTCGGGCCATTCGTGGAGCCATCGCGCCGTCTTCGACAGGTAGACCTCCCGCGGCGCGACCCCGCTCATGTTCGGGCGGAGCACCAGCCCGAAAACATCGGACAAGCCATGCGGCGCATATGTCCGCCACCTTTCGGTGTCCGGGTCGAGACGTACGCCCACACAGCAGGTGCTCACCGGGAACGAGTCGATCGCCTCCTCGGTCGAGGCGTACGTGGGACAGGGAATCCCGAACCGCTGCGAGTACCACAGGTGCACCCGCGCCTCGTTGCGGATCTCCACCTGGGCGTCGATACCTGCAAAGGCGTCAGCGCCGCTCCGAATCACCGCGTCCTCGGCAGCCCACGACAGGTCGCTGTCGTCGAAGTAGAACAGGTCGTAGTCCTTGATGCCCGCCGTCGGTGCGCGTCCGGTCATGGCGTTCCAGACGGTCTGAACGAGGCATCCAGCGGTGAGATACCACCCCGGCAAGGCGAGCTCGGCTGCCCGGTGGAGCACGTCGACCAAGACCGGATTCGATCCGAGCGTCTCGCGGAGGAGATGGATCTGGTCCTCGAGTGGAAGTCGGGCCGGGTGCACGCCGATGTGGTCCACCACGGCAGGATAGGGGCGCCGTCAGACGTCCGACGGATGGAGGAGGGCGCTGGCGGCCCGGCATGTCTGCTGCACATCCGCTTGACGGTGCGACCGAGAGGGAAGGGCATATGAGCGCAGAAGGGGGCACCAAGGCCATCGTCGCGGCCTTGCTGGCCAACCTCGGGATCGCGGTGACGAAGTTCCTGGCGTTCCTGCTCACGCGGTCCTCGTCGATGCTTGCCGAGTCGATCCACTCGGTCGCCGACGCGTCCAACCAGGTGCTCCTGCTGGTCGGCAAGAAGCGCTCTGAGCGGGACGCGACGCCGCTGCATCCGTTCGGCTACGGCCGTGAGCGCTACATCTATGCGTTCATCGTCGCGATCGTGCTCTTCAGTGTGGGTGGGCTGTTCGCGTTATACGAAGGCTGGCACAAGATCCAGGAGCCGCACGCCTTCGAGCACTGGCAGTGGGTACCCGTCACCGTCCTCGTGGTGGCCATCGTCCTGGAGAGCTTCTCGTTCCGTACGGCCATCGTGGAGGCCAACAAGGTCCGCAACGGTGCGTCGTGGGTCGCGTTCATCCGGAGGGCGCGGAGCCCGGAGCTTCCGGTCATCCTGCTCGAGGACCTCGCGGCACTTCTCGGCCTTGTCCTCGCGCTGATCGGCGTGAGCCTCACTCTGATCACCCACAACGGCGTGTGGGACGGGATCGGCTCGGTCGCGATCGGTCTGCTGCTGGTGTGCGTCGCCGTCGTCCTCGCCGTCGAGATGAAGAGCCTGCTCATCGGGGAGTCCGCGACGAGTGAGCAGGAGCAGGCGATCGAACGCGCCATCGCGGCCGAACCGCTCGTCGAACGCATCATCCACATGAAGACCCTGCACCTCGGCCCCGAGCAGCTGCTGGTCGCGGCGAAGATCGCGGTTGCCGCGAGCGACTCTGCCCACCAGGTCGCGGCCGCCATCGATGCCGCGGAGGAACGCATCCGCGCCGAGGTCCCGATCAGCACGGTGATCTATCTCGAACCCGACCTCGACCGAGCCGCGTCCACGGCCGATGGCAGGTGACGGGACGCCGGCACCGGTCGAAGGAGAGCCGGCGAACCTGACGGCGCGGCGGCGGCTCGGCGTCTTCTGTCTGGTAGCCGGCGGCGTTCTCGGCCTCGACATCGTGACGAAGGTCCTGGCCGTCTCCCACCTGGAGGGCCGGGAACCGCTCCGCGTCCTGGGTGGGCTCGCCTACCTCCAGGTGATCCGTAACCCCGGTGCGGCGTTCTCGATGGCGTCGGGCCTGACGGTCGTGTTCGCGCTCTTCGCCGTCGTTGTCGTCGTGGCCCTCGGGTGGATCGCACCGAAGGTGCGGTCGGCGCTCTGGGCGGTCGCGCTCGGGCTGGCCCTCGCGGGCGCGTCGGGCAACCTCGTCGACCGGCTCTTCCGTGCGCCGGGACCCCTGCGTGGACACGTGGTCGACTTCGTCTCGCTGCTGCGGCCGGACGCCGGGTTCTTCCCGATCTTCAACGTCGCCGACGCGGCGATCAGCTGTGGCGCCGCGCTCGTCGTGCTGTTGACCCTCCTCGGCCGGTCCTACGACGGGACGGTGGTGCGGAGCGGGTGGAGGCGGTCCGATCCCACCGCTATCGACCCCTGATCCGCCGCGGCGGGGGGAGTACGCCGCTTCTGCCGAGCCAGCGCAGCGCGCGTTCGCGGTCGATGTCGACGGCACGTTCCGCGGGCGTGGGGACCCGGCCGAGACGTTCACCGAGCTCGCGGACGGCGGCACCGGTCGCGGGCTCTGCCATCGCCCGCAGCGCGAACGCGAGCGCGACCGGACTGATGTCGTAGGCCTCCTCGAGCTGGACGGCGAACCTGATCGTGGCGAGGTCCTCCTCGGCGTACTTCCGGTGCCGGACGGTCGGGCTGCCGTCACGTCGGGTGTTTCGTTCAGGCGTACGACCGGGAGGGACGAGGCCCAGCTGTTCGCGGTAGCGGAGCATCCGGGGGGACATGCCGAGCGCCTTGGCCGCATCCGTGATTCGCATGAGCGTAATTCTGACATCATTGCGTCAAGAAGTCGTGTCTTCGCTGTCGCACGGGCAGTGTCGGCCATAGAGTCGCTGACGGACCTGGCCGCGGCACAACACCACCGAAGCGGCCACACACCCGGCATGAAGGACACAGATTCATATGGAGGGCAAAAAGCCCATGACGTTCGATTTCAAGGTGAAGGACCTCGGCCTCGCCGAGTTCGGCCGCAACGAGATCCGGCTGGCTGAGCACGAGATGCCCGGCCTGATGGCGCTCCGCGCCGAGTTCGGCCCGAGTCAGCCGCTCGCGGGCGCGAAGATCATGGGCTCGTTGCACATGACGGTCCAGACCGCGGTTCTCATCGAGACGCTCGTCGCGCTTGGTGCCGAGGTGCGCTGGGTGAGCTGCAACATCTTCTCCACCCAGGACCACGCCGCGGCGGCGGTCGTCGTCGGGCCCAACGGCACGGTCGACGCACCGGCCGGCGTACCGGTCTTCGCCTGGAAGGGCGAGACGCTCGAGGAGTACTGGTGGTGCACCGAGCAGGCGCTCGACTGGCCGGGAGGCGAGGGTCCCAACATGATCCTCGACGACGGCGGTGACGCGACTCTCCTTGTGCACAAGGGCGCGGAGTACGAGAAGAACGGCGCGGTGCCCGACCCCTCGACCGCGGAGTCGGAGGAGTTCGCGATCGTTCTCCAGCTGCTGAAGGACTCCATCGCGAAGAGCTCCGGGAAGTGGACCGCGCTCGCGGCCCGCATCAAGGGCGTCACCGAGGAGACCACGACGGGTGTCCACCGGCTGTACGAGATGGCGAAGGCCGGCACGCTGGCGTTCCCCGCGATCAACGTCAACGACTCGGTGACGAAGAGCAAGTTCGACAACAAGTACGGCATCCGCCACTCGCTGATCGACGGCATCAACCGCGGCACCGACGTGCTCATGGGCGGCAAGGTCGCGGTCATCTGCGGGTACGGCGACGTCGGCAAGGGAGCCGCGGAGTCCCTTCGTGGACAGGGCGCCCGGGTGATCGTCACCGAGATCGACCCGATCTGCGCGCTGCAGGCGGCGATGGACGGCTACCAGGTCACCACGCTCGAGGACGTCGTCGAGACCGCCGACATCTTCATCACCACCACGGGGAACTTCAACATCATCACGGCTGAGCACATGAGCCGGATGAAGCACCAGGCGATCGTCGGCAACATCGGCCACTTCGACAACGAGATCGACATGGCTGGCCTGGCGAAGATCCCGGGCATCGAGAAGATCGAGATCAAGCCGCAGGTGCACGAGTGGAAGTTCGCCGACGGCCACTCGATCCTGGTGCTCTCCGAGGGACGACTGCTGAACCTCGGCAACGCGACCGGGCACCCGAGCTTCGTGATGTCGAACAGCTTCACCAACCAGGTGATCGCCCAGATCGAGCTGTTCACGAAGACCGACGACTACCCGATCGGTGTGTACGTACTCCCGAAGCATCTCGACGAGAAGGTCGCGCGGCTGCACCTCGACGCGCTCGGTGTGAAGCTCACCGAGCTCACCAAGGAGCAGGCGGCCTACATCGGCGTCGACGTCGCGGGTCCGTACAAGCCGGACCACTACCGCTACTGAGCCGTCCGGCTGGGAGATGACCCAGTAGACAGTGACCTGTTGGAGGTTGGTCGGTCGCTATACCGACGGACCTCCAGCAGGTCCTTCTTTGGTAGCCGGCTCAGCTCGGCGGTGCGAAACCTCGCTCGGGGGGGTCGTTCGCTGGGATGCCGGTGTGGTCACCCGACCCGGGGTGCCCGGCGGACGGCCTGCCCTGCGGCCCCGGAGCTTGGCTGGACTCGCCGGTGAGCTGCAGCCAGAGCTCCTGGGAAGTCTGGTGTGGCTGGTACTCGTGCGGCTGGGAAGTCTGTTGCGGCTGGGAAGTCTGTTGCGGTTGTTGGCGGGCGAAGGCGCGGTTGCGACGTTCGCCGAGGATGGCAGCAAGGTAGGCCCAGGCGGGTACGCCTGGAGGCGGCGACGGCGAGACGTACTCCGCGACCGCTGAAGCAAGCCGGGCGCCGAGTGCATCCCTGGCCGGCGGCGCGAGGTCGTAGTAGCGGCCCAGGTAGTTCCGTGCCGACAGCGCCAGCTGGTCCGGCACCCGCGACAGCTCCGCCCGGGCCGCCCAGGCTGCGAGCTCTGCCGGAACCGGCGGCAGCGGGTTCGGCGCCCGCGGGCCGCGTTCCCTGACCACGACCGTGCCGGCCAGCATGTCGCCGACCCGCTTCCCGCGGGCGTTCAGCATCGCGGTGAGGAAGCCGACACAACCAGAAGTCACCAGGAAGTCGACGAACACCCCGCACAGGGCCCGGACGAAGGCCTGCCGAAAGTGCACAGGTCCGCCGTCGTCACGGACGACCCGCAGCCCGAGTGCGTACTTGCCCACCGTCTTGCCCCGGGTCAGTGTCTCCATCGCCGTGTTGTAGCCCACGAACGTCATGACCGAGCACGCGACGGCGAGGCCTGCGATCAGCGACTCACTGGCGTCGTCACCGACGACGAAGGCGATCGGGACCAGCAGCACCAGGAACGCGATCGTCTCCAGGAGCAGGTCAATGCCCAGTGCGATCGCGCGGGTCGCCGGCCGGGCGATGGCAAGCTCGAGGACGACCGCCTCGCCAGTTACGAGTTCGCTCACTGCGGTCCTCTCCGTCGTCGTCCTGCGCTTGAACTGGGGCTCCATTAGTGTGCCAGCGTGGATCTGGACGCGTACGTCGCCGCCAACCAGCCCGCCTGGGAACGCCTCGAGACACTGGTGGCGCGCCGTGGCCGGCTGAGTGGCGCCGAGGCCGACGAGCTGGTGATGCTGTACCAGCGGGTGGCGACCCATCTGTCCGTCGTACGCTCCAGTGCGCCGGATGCCGTGCTGGTGGGTCGGCTGTCCACGTTGGTCGCCCGCGCCCGTAGCGCCGTGACGGGCGCGCACACGCCGGCGTGGCGGGAGGTGGCGCGATTCTTCCTCGTGGTGTTTCCGGCGGCCGTCTACCGCAGTGCCCCCTGGTGGGTGCCGACCGCCGTGGTGTTCTTCGCGGTGAGCTGGGGGATCGGCTGGTGGGTGGCGGGACATCCCGACGTCCAGGCCGCGCTGGCGCCGCCGGAGGCGGTCAGGCAGCTGGTCGAACACGACTTCGCCGACTACTACAGCTCCGCGCCGGCCGCGGAGTTCGCGTTCGGCGTCTGGACCAACAACGCCTGGATCGCGGCAGGTTGCCTTGCCCTCGGTGTGTTCCTCGGCGTGCCCGTGATCAACATCCTCTGGCAGAACGCCTCCAACGTCGGCATCGCCGGCGGGCTCATGTGGGCCAATGATCGGGGGGATGTCTTCTTCGGCCTGATCACTCCGCACGGTCTGCTGGAGATCACCGCGGTGCTCGTGGCGGCAGGGGCCGGGATGCGCCTCGGGTGGACGGTCGTCCACCCGGGTCCGCGTACCCGCCTCGTCGCCCTCGCGGAGACCGGCCGCGCGACCGTCGGCATGGCGCTGGGGCTGGCGGTCGTCCTGCTGGTGTCCGGGGTGATCGAGGCGTTCGTCACGCCGTCCGGGCTGCCGACCTGGGCCCGGGTGGGGATCGGTGTCGCCGCTGAGCTGGCGTTCATCGCGTACGTCGTGGTGCTCGGTGGGCGCGCGGTCCGGTCCGGCGAGAGCGGCGACGTCTCCGCCGCCGACCGGGAGGACGTCCTTCCCACGGCGGCCTGAGCCTCACCCCGCCGTGACGCCGGCTTCTGCGCGTGGTCTTCATGCGTCCTCGGCTGCTTCTGGCCAGGTCCTCACGCACGTACGGATTCGGGATCAGACCGCCGTCGACGGTTCCGGAGCGGGCGCATGGCGACGCATTCGCAGGGCACCGACCATGACCGCGGCACAGAGGATCGGCAGCAGGCCGAGTGCGAGCGGCAGTGACGTGACGTGGGCGAGGGTGCCGATCGCGGGCGGTCCGACCAGGAATCCCGCCCACCCGGCGGTCGCGACGGCGGCGATCGAGTGTCCTGCGTGGCTGCCGGAGCTGGCGGCAGCGGCGCTGAAGCAGACGGGCACGACGCAGGCGATCCCGAGACCGTAGACGGCGAGCCCGGCGAGTGCGGCGAGGGGATGGCCGATGAGCAGAGCCGCGGCCAGTGCGAGCGCCCCGGCGGCGGCGAGGACCGCGACGACCGGGCCGCCGCCGTACGCGGCAACCCACCGGTCACCCATCGCCCGCCCCAACAGCATCGCGAGCGCGAACGCCGCGTAGCCGAGTCCCGCCACAGCTGCGGGTGCGTCGAGCGCGTCCCGCAGGTAGACCGCCGCCCAGTCGCCGGCGGCACCCTCGCACAGCAGTGCCGCGAACATGATGGCGCCGAGCAGCAGGAGCCAACGGTTGCCCCAGGGCAGGACGATGCGGTGGTCGTCGGCCGCCCGGTCGTCGCGGATCAGTGGCCGGGCCAGCAGCGGTGCGGCAACGGCCACCGCCGCTCCGATGAGGGCGAGCTGGGTGGCCAGGCCGAGCCCGATGCTCACGGCCAGGATGCCGAGTCCGGTGCCGGCGAACGCGCCAAAGCTCCACCAGGCATGGAAGCTCGACATGACCGGCCGTCCGTACGCCTTCTCGATCGCGACCGCCTGGGCGTTCATGGAGATGTCGAGCCCGCTCTGCATCGCCCCGAGCAGGCCGAGCGCGAGGAACAGGCCGAGCCAGGAGTCCGCGAGCCCGACCAGCGGTGCGACGGCACCGTAGCCGATCATCGTCACGATCATCGATCGCCGGCTGCCCGCCCGAGCGATGAACGTTCCGATCGCCAGCATCGCGAGTACCGAGCCGATCGGCCCGCCGAGCAGGGCCAGTCCGAGGGTGCCGTCGTTGAGGCCGATCCGGTCCTTGACCAGCGGGATGTGTGGCGTCCAGGACCCGAACACCACGGCGTGCAGCGCGAACACGATCGATGTTGCCGTCCGGGCCCGGACGGGCCGGCCGGGCGTCTCCGCGCCAGGGGTCCGCTGTGGGGTGTCTGGGCTCGCCTCGGGTGCGTCAGGCACTGACGATCTCCGTTCCGGACGTACGAAAGGCGGCGACCTGTTCCGCCGGGGCCTCGGGGTCGGTCACGATGACATCTATCTGGTCTGGTGCGCAGATACGGCTGAACGCCGTCGCGCCCCACTTGCTGGCGTCGGCGACCACGATGACCCGCTTGGCGGCGCGGATCGCCGCCCGTTTGACCGTCGACTCGGCGAGGTCGTGGCCGGTGAGACCGTCGCGGGCGGTGATGCCGCAGCAGCCGAGTACCACGGCGTCGAAGCGGAGCAGGTCCATCGCGTGCTCGGTGAGTGGCCCGACGAACGCGAGCTCGGTCGGTCGCAGGTCACCTCCGGGCAGCACGAGCCGGATCCCCGCCGCACCGGTCAGCGCGTTCGCGGTGTGCATCGAGAGGGGTACGACGGTGAGCCGGCGGTCCCTGCATGCCTGTGCCACCTCGAGCGCGGTCGTGCCGCCGTCGATGACGACGGTCTCGCCGTCGCGGAGGAGGTTCGCGGCCGCGCGGCCGATCCGGCGCTTGGGCTCGACCCCGGCCCGGCTGCGTACCGGGAAGGGCGTCTCCTCGCCGGTCAGCGCGCTGACGGCGGCACCCCGGACTCTGCGTACCAGGCCGTCGCGGGCCAGGGCGTCGAGGTCGCGGCGCACCGTCATCTCGGAGCAGCCAACAAGCCGCGCGATCTCGGGGACGGTGACCCGGTCGCGGGCGCGCAGTTCAGCCAGGATCACACCCTGCCGGTCCGAACTCTCCATGCGTTCATACGAACATCAACTGCGTTCGATCGCAATCCCCTGGTGAGGTCTCGGCAGCATCTGGACAGCGAGTGGCCCTCGTACGAACGCGAGTGTCGGCGCGGACTGGTAGACATCCGCCATGCGGTACGGAGTGAGCATGCCTAATTTCGGCGATCCCGCAGGCATCGTCGACCTCGCCGCCACGGCGGAGGAGTCCGGCTGGGACGGCTTCTTCGTGTGGGACCACCTGCAGTTCGACGCCGCCACCGGTCCACCGGTGCACGATCCGTGGGTCCTCCTCGGGGCGATCGCCGCCCGCACCACGCGGGTCAAGATCGGCCCGTTGGTGACGCCGGTGCCGCGACGACGCCCGTGGAAGCTGGCCAAGGAGGTCACGACGCTCGACCACCTGAGTGGTGGCCGGGCGATCCTGGGCGTCGGGCTCGGCGTCCCCGTGGCCGAGGAGTTCACTGCCTTCGGTGAGCCGTCGGACCGGAAGGTCCATGCCGCGATGCTCGACGAAGGGCTGGAGCTCATCGACCTCCTCCTGCGCGGCGAACGCGTCGACCACGACGGCGCGCACTTCCACGTGCACGCGAAGCTCGTCCCGGGCACCGTCCAGCGACCGAGGCCACCGATCTGGGTGGCGGCGATGCTGCCACCACGTGCGGGGGTGCGGCGAGCCCGCCGATGGGACGGCATCTTTCCCATCCACGCCGAGTTGGGTGCGCTCACCCCGGAGATGGTGGTCGGGTTGGCTGCCGAGCTGGACTCACGTCCCGGCTACGACATCGTGACCGCGCTCGGGCCGGACTCCGACGTGGCCGCGCTCGAGAAGGCCGGCGCGACCTGGGCGATCGACGGTCCGTCGTCCCCGGCAGAGTCGTTCGACACGACGCGCCGCCGAATCGCCGCCGGCCCACCCGGACGCTGAGACCGTCGGTCGATCGCCCGCCCGGACGGGGAACGACCACTTTTGCCCAAGCCGACGCGCAACCTTCCCCTTGCTCGTACTTTTGGGCCACGCGTGTCACACAGGGGTTGCTGGGCCTGTGCGGCGTGTCTGGGAGGGGCCTATGCGGAACTCTGAGGTGACTTGGAGGACCCAGCCGTCACCACGGCAGTAGCCGATGCTCACGCCCGTCATTCCCCATCGACGGGTCGGCGCGGGCAGCAGCAGAAGAGTCGAACAGATCACGGTCGTCGGGCCGAGTGGCGACGGCCCCGGAGCGTGATCGACGTGGCGATCCCGGTCTGTACTTCGCCGCCGGACTGTGTGGCGGGTGCTGGGCGGATCCCGCCGACGTGGGGATGGGCGAGGCCGCATGTGGAACGGAAGAACTGCGATGACCAGGTGCAGGGTGGCAGTCACTGCGGGCGGCGTATCAGCCCTCGTCGCGTTACTGGTGAGCGGTTGCGTCGCGGCGACGTGGGACGAGATCGAGGACTATTCCTTCACCCTGCGGTTGTACGACGGCAAGTGCGGTGAGAAACCCCGAGGCGCCTGGAGGCTCACTGTCGTGGGCGACGAGATCGCCGGCGTAGTGGCACTCGACGAGGTGGCCAGGAAGGGCCCGTTCATCGAGGGGGCGCCCACGCTCAAGGAGCTGTACGAGGGGGCCCTCCGCATCAAGAAGGACGGGGCCTACGACATCCTGCGCATCGACTATGAGACCGGCCCTCACGGGCGGCGCCCGGCTGGCGTCTATTTCCTCAGCCGGGATCGCGGGGAGGAGCTCTGTGAGACGTATACCGATTACCAGCCCTTGCCGATGTGGTATTGATCCGGAACGAGCCCGCGTCAGCCTCCGCGGCGAACGGCAACAATGCACTGCGTGCGCACGTCGTCTATCGCGCCGGCGCGCGTTGCGAGGTCTGCATCGAGCCCTGGTGGTGACCGAAGACACGTTGGCTGTGTCCTAGTCCTCTGCCCTGGTGCGTCCCGTCGAGGCCGGGATGCATGTCGAGGTAAGCAAGCTGACCCCGGCCGTACACCTCCTAGAGGCGACCGGCCTTCTTCAAGGCAAGATAGGTATCGGCCAACGCGGGCGCGATCAGGTCGGGAGGCTCGTCGACGACCACCAGCCCGAGGCGTTCGAGCCGAGCCGTCACCTGGCGGCGTTCGGCACGAGCCTGTTCGGCGGCTGCCGCCGCGTAGACCGCGACGGCGTCCCCGCGGCCCTGACGCATCGCTTCGACCTGCGGATCGGACACGGCCGCCAGGCTGACGAGGTGGCGGCGTGTCAGCGGTCCCAGCACCGGAAGCAGACCTTCGTCGATGACCGCGGCGTCCAGTCCGGTCAGCAGGACAACGAAGGACCGCTGGGTGGCGCGGAGGGCGATGGCGGTCGCGAGTCCGCGGTGGTCGGTCTCGACGAGCTCGCTGTCGACGGTCGCCATTGCCGCGCTGAACCTCGGCAGCACATCCTGCGGTCCGGCGCGCGTGACGTCGACCCGGACCCGCCGGTCGTACGCCAGCAGGTCCACGCGGTCACCCGCCTTTGTGGCCAGTGCTGCGAGCAACAGCGCGGCGTCCATCGCATGGTCGAGCCGGGGAGCGTCGCCGACCCGCCCGGCCGACGTCCGCCCGGTGTCGAGGACGACGAGGACGTGCCGGTCGCGTTCGGGCCGCCACGTGCGGACGACGACTCCCTGCCGCCGTGCCGTGGCCCGCCAGTCGATCGAGCGGACGTCGTCGCCCACGACATAGTCACGCAGCGAGTCGAACTCCGTGCCCTGCCCGCGCACGAGCACGCTCGCCCGCCCGTCAAGCTCACGCAGCCGGGCCAGCCGCGACGGCAGGTGCTTGCGCGACTCGAACGCCGGCAGCGCGCGGACGCTCCACGGCACGACGTGAGAGCCCTGGCGTGCCGCCAGGCCGAGCGGCCCGAAGGCCCGCACGGTGACGCGGTACGCATGACGGTCGCCTCGCCGGGTCGGTCGCAGCCGGGTGGTCACGCGGCGCCGTTCCCGGGCCGGCAGGTCAAGCACGTGCCGCTGGGTCACCGCACCGGCTGACGGCGGCCACGCGTCCCGGAGGACGCCGCGTACCCGTCGCCCGCCCGGATGGGAGACCAGGAGCGACACCGCCACTTCGTCGCCCAACCGCACTGACGTCGCACCCTCACGGACGAACGTCAACCGGCGTACGGAACCCGCCAGCGCCAGGTCGACGAGTGCCAGCGCCAGGACGGCTGCCGTGACCGCGACGATGCCGAGTCGCGAGGGTTCGACGAACGCCACCACCAGCGCGCCCGCCACGGCAAGCAGCGCGGTTCGGGCCGTGAGTGCCATCGCGGAAGCCCTACCGGGGCACGGGAACGCTGGCCAGGATGCCGTTCAGGACCGCATCGGCGGAGACACCCTCGAGCTCGGCTTCCGGCCGAAGCTCCACGCGATGCCGCAGCGCCGGAAGGGCGAGGGCCTTGACGTCGTCCGGCGTGACGTAGGTGCGTCCGGACAGCCACGCCCAGGCACGCGCGGCTCGCATCAGCGCCGTCGCGCCACGGGGTGAAACGCCGAGGCGCAGCGACGGGGACTCCCGGCTCGCCCGGCAGATGTCGACGACGTAGCCGAGGACCTCGGGATGGATCTGGACCTGTGCCACGGCCTGGCGAGCGGCGGCAAGCTCTGCCGGGCCGGCGACGGGTCGGACTCCTGCCGCGTCGAGGTCGCGCGGGTCGAAGCCGGCGGCGTGGCGACCGAGGACCTCGACCTCTTCGGTACGGGACGGCAGAGTCAGCGACAGCTTGAGCAGGAACCGGTCGAGCTGCGCCTCCGGCAGGGGATAGGTCCCTTCGTACTCGATCGGGTTCTGCGTCGCGGCCACCACGAACGGGTCGGGCAGGGGGTGGGCCGTGCCGTCTACCGAGACCTGCCGCTCCTCCATCGCCTCCAGCAGGGCCGCCTGCGTCTTGGGGGGCGTCCGGTTGATCTCGTCGGCGAGCAGCAGGTGAGTGAACACCGGTCCCTTGCGGAACTCGAACTCTGCCGAACGCGTGTCGTAGACCAGCGATCCGATCACGTCCCCGGGCATCAGGTCGGGCGTGAACTGCACCCGTTTCGTGTCCAGTCGCAGCGCCGCCGCGAGGGCGCGCACCATGAGTGTCTTGGCGACGCCGGGTACGCCTTCGAGCAGGACGTGTCCGCGACAGAGCAACGCGATGAGCAGGCCCGTGACCGCGGAGTCCTGCCCCACGACGGCCTTGCCGACCTCGGTGCGCAGGGCGACGAGGGCGTTCCGCGCGGACTCCGCGGTGGGTGTGGAGGGTCTGGTCACCGCTTCCTCACGGGTCACCCCTTCCTCACGGGTCACTGTTCCTTCACCGGTCACAGCCGGTTGGCTGGGCGCAGCCGCCTGGTCGGTCACGATCGGCGTACCTCCTGCTCCAGGGTGTCGAGGGCGTCAGCGAGTCGGACGAGGCTGGGATCGTCGTGGGGTTCCGGACCGCCGAGCCCGGCCAGGAGCGAAGCGACCTGGGCGGGCGGCTGACCGGTACGGGCGGCGACCGCGGCGGCCACCACGTCTGGCGCGGTTCCTGGCGACAACCCCAGCCGGGCCGCCAGTCGGTTCCGCGTCGCACCCCGCAGCGCGGCGGCCGCGACGTCCCGGGCCCGCGCACGATGGTAGAGGCGGGCGCGACCCTCCACCGCCTCGGATGCGCGGACGACGACCGGGAGTGGTTCGGCGACGACAGGGCCGAGCCGGCGGGCGTACGCCACCATCAGCAGCGCGACCCCCACCGCGACCTGCGCGACGCCGAACTGCAGCTCGATGGGCAGCATCCGGAGTACGTCCGGTGCCGCACCCGCCTCGGGTCGGTCCGCGAGGGGTACGTCGCTGAGCGAGGGGATGTACCACACCAGCGTGCGGTGCCGGCCGAGCAGGTTGAGCGCGAGGGCGGCGTTGCCCTCCTCGTCGAGCTGGCCGTTGGTGAACGACACCGACGTCCCGACGATGTCGACCGTGCGTTCACCGCGAGGACGGACGCCGGTGAGCCGGACGATGGCACCTCTGGTGACATCGCCGTAGCAGGTCGTGGCGCCCTCCGCCTCCGGGGCGCGGTACATCGGTCCGTCGACCCGGACGCTGCCGGCACGACGCGCCGCCGGGAGGTCGCAGCCGGGTTCACGCGTCCGCGGAATCGCGGATCCCGCGGTCAGGGCCTTCGGGGCCAGCGCCGAGAGAACCTCCTCGCCGGGTTCGGCGAGGACGAGGTGGCGTGTCTCGGCGCGGGCCAGCCGGCGTAGCTGGGACGGCACAAGCAGGTCCGACTGGGTCACCAGGACGGTCGTGTCGCCGGCGGCGGCCGCCAGGGCGGCGTCGAGGGTACGCACCCGCCGCACCTCGACCCCCCGGTCGGCGAGCAGGACGGCGAGTGCGCGCGCGCCCGACCTGCGCGCGGACTCCGGATCGAGCGGACCTCCGGTGGAGCGGCCCTGCAGGACGGCCATCAGGCCGCCGACGATGACGAGGACCGCCGCGATGGCGAGTGGCCCGCGCAGTCGCCGCCAGACGTCACCGCGGGTCGGATCGATCGACCGACTCCGAGCCGGGTCAGCGGGTGCGCTCGCGGTGTGCTCGGTCGACGCGCTCGGCGTGCGGTCGCCCGTCGAGCTCACGCTGCCGTCGACCGTCACGCTAGCCCTGCCGTCGACCGTCGAGCTCGCGCTGCCGTCGACCGTCGCGCTCGCGGTCGCGTCGACCGTCGGAGTCATCGCACTCCTGCCCTGCCGGCGAGGGCGCCGCGCCCCCGGATCCGGCGGGTGATGTCGTCGGCTTCCCGGATCGCCGCATCGTCCTCGGCCGCGGCCCTCCGGTCGCCGTAGGACACCTCGTCGAAGACCTGGGCCGCGGCACCTAGGGCACCCGCGGCCTCAGGGGCGAGCACGGAGACCTCGCGTGCGACCTCGTCGGCGGTGCGGCCGGGGCGCGGGTCGAGGATCGTGCGTTCCTCGAGCTCGCGGACCAGTGCCCGGAAGCGTTCACGGCAGGCGGCGGCGTAGTCGCCCCTTCCGGCAGCGGCGTCGGCCACCGCGCGGTGCTCGGCGGCGGAGCGTACGCGCCCGGCGAAGACGGTGCCCGCGGACACGCTCGCCGACCGCGCGACGGCGCCGATCCGCCACCGGATGATGATCACCGCGAGCACGACGAGCGCCACCAACGCGAGGAGTCCCCAGGAGCCGCCGGGCGACATCTCGGCGAGGTAGCCGAGGAGTTGGGCGGCGTGCTCGAACAGCCAGCCGAGAACCCGGGAGACCACGCCCGGCTCGTCGCGGTGGTAGATGCTCTTGCCGAGCTCCTCCCGGGCCGCTCGGGCCGCGTCGTCCCGCCCGATGTCGATCGGCGGATCCGGCGCGGCGAGGGACCTGTCCACGATCCCGCCCAGCACCTGCGGCATCACGCGGTCGCCCAGGGCGAAGCCGCTCCGGTCGGTGTCGCCGCCGCCTGGGCCAGCTCGATGTCGAGGCCTTCGCTCCGCATCCTCGCATCGACGTACACGAGGACGGTGACCGCGGACAGGAACGCGACCTGGAGCACCATCGAGGCGAGGTAGCCGATGCCGAACAGCAGACCGGCCACGATGATGCCGGTCGTGCTCTCTTCGCCGAACCCGACGGCGGCGCCGCTCCCCGCGAACATCAACGCCGTCTGCAGGATCGACGCGATGACGCTGACGACCAGGTTCGCGACGAACAGCACGCCGAACGTCCTGAACGTACGGCCCTTGATGAGGTTCCACGAACGAACGATCGACGCGAAGACGCCCAGCTTCTCCTGGTGGCCGTCCGGCATGCCGGGGTGGGCAGGGCGGGACTCGAGCACGAGCGCGGCCGCGGCCACCGCGAGCCGGGTGCCGACGACGACCATGGCGAAGATGCCGCCGAGCGTCACGACGATGCCCAGCAGGACGGCGAGTGCCACATGGATGAAGGTGGCGGCGACGACGATGCCGACCAGCACGCCGATCGCGATGGTCCAGCCGAAGCCGAGGACGAGGGTCAGCCCGAGCAGCCGGAGCAAGTGGGTCCGGGCGGTCGTCCACGCTTCGCCGACGGTGATGGGTCGGCCCAGGACGCCGCGGGCCACGGTGGCGGTGATCATGCCGGTGAGCACCATGCTGGCGATCCACGTCGCCAGCATCAGGCCGAACATGCTGGCACCGACCTGGATCCAGACGCTGTCGCTCACGTCGAGGAGTTCGTCGTCGCCCATCGACATCAGGTCGCCGAAGCCGAGGAAGAACGCCGCGACGCTGGCGACGCCGACCACCGCCATGATCGCGGTGGACATCCCGAGCATGATCTTCGGATAGCGCTGGACGGTGGTGAACGCTCCGTCGAGCAGCTCGCCGAATCCCAACGGGCGGAGGGGTACGACGCCCGGTTTGGGTGCCTGTGGCTTTCCCCAGGGAGTGGAGCCAGAGCCCCACGGCGGCGGTGGTCCCCAGCCCGCCGGAGGGCCGGCTGGTGCGCCCCAGCCGGGCTGGGCGGGTGGACCGGCCGGTGGCGGGCCGGGAGGGAATCCGTGGGGCGCGCCGGGCGCCGGCGCTGGACCGGGCGGCGCACCCGGCGGAGGAGCCTGGGGGGAACCCTGCGGAGGACTGTTGTGCGGGCCCCATTCACTGCCACCCGCCGGCGGGCCGGGTGGAGTCCCTGCTGCTGTCATCTCGCGCACCTCACGTGTGGTGGGGAACGGATCCCATCGTGGACGAACGTGCTCAGCACACGTCCCGGACGTGCTCGATACCCGTCCCGAGCGTGGTCAGGACGCGTCCCAGACGTGCCCATAACTGCTCAGAACGTGCACTGTACGGGGCGGGTCCTCGCGGCTTGCCGGGGCTTGTACACCGCCCGGGCGCCGGAACCAGCCTCGGCATCTGCGGGTCGTGCCGAGCCATCGTGCCACGCTCGGTGGGACGATGGGTTCATGAAAGGTCGCATTCTGGTCGTCGACGACGACATGGCCCTCGCCGAGATGCTGGGAATCGTCCTCCGTGGCGAGGGGCTCGACCCGGTTTTCTGCGAGTCCGGGGAAGCCGCCTTGGGCAAGGTCCGCGAGACCAAGCCCGATGTCGTGCTGCTTGACCTGATGTTGCCTGGCAAGGACGGCATCGAGGTCTGCCGGGAGATCCGGGCCGAGTCGGACGTCCCCATCGTGATGCTCACGGCGAAGACCGACACGATTGATGTGGTGCTGGGCCTCGAGTCGGGTGCAGACGACTACATCATGAAGCCGTTCAAGCCCAAGGAGTTGGTCGCCCGGATTCGGGCCCGGCTACGGCGGGTCGACCAGGCCACACCGGAGACGCTGACGATCGGCGATCTGGTGATCGACGTGCCCGGCCACTCGGTCAAGCGCGAGGGGGTCGCGCTCGCGCTCACGCCCCTCGAGTTCGACCTTCTCGTCTGCCTCGCGCGCAAGCCGTGGCAGGTCTTCGGCCGGGAGGAGCTTCTCGAACAGGTCTGGGGCTACCGGCATGCCGCCGACACCCGGCTGGTCAATGTCCACGTCCAGCGGCTGCGAAGCAAGATCGAGAAGGACCCCGAGCATCCGGACATCGTCGTCACCGTGCGCGGGGTCGGCTACAAGGCCGGTCCTTCGTAGCCAGGGAAGCGACAGCTACGCGGGACCCATGTTCACTCCTCGGACGTGACTGTCTACCTTGCGTGACAACGTAGAGTCTGGGCAGACAGCTCACGTCGATCATCGCGGCGGCGGCCGCATCCGTCCCTTCGCCCGTCCCCCTGAAGTGCTGGTGCGGATTCCATGCAGATCCTGAGTACGGCCATGGGGCCGGCGGTCCGTGCGACCCGCCGGTCCGCCGATCTCTGGCGCCGTTCACTGCATCTGCGGGTGGTGACCGGGACGCTCGTGCTGTCCGCTGTCGTGACCCTGTTCGTCGGCTGGATCCTGCTGCGGCAGGTCGCGGACGGCGTGCTCGAGGCCAAGGTCGCGGCGTCGGTGGGTGAGGCGTCAGCCGGATTCCGTACCGCCCAGTCCGTCATCGACGATGCCGAGCCGGCCGGCGACCCGAGTGAGCTCACGACCCAGCTGGCGCAGGACATCGCCCTGCGAGGCGCATCCGGCGGGCTCTACGACGTGGTGCTCGACGTCCTGCCCGCGGTCGGCGGCTCCCAGACGGTGGCGCGATCGACCCGGGCGACCGTCCTCACGACGAGCGTCCCCGACGACCTGCGGGAGGGCGTCCAGGCCGGCCAGGTCGCCTATCGCTACACCGTCATCCGCCGGGCCAGTGGCGACAACACACCCGGGCTCGCCGTGGGATCCGCCATTCACGAGCCGCGCAGCGGTGCCACGCTCAACATCTACTACCTGTTCGACCTGCAGCAGCAGGAAGCGACGCTCGTCCTGCTCAGCCGTTCGCTCGTGGCGGTCGGCATCCTCATCGTCGTCCTGCTCGGTTGTGTGGCGTGGTTCGTCACCCGGCAGGTGGTCACACCCGTCCGGCTCGCCCGCCAGGTGGCCGAACGGCTGGCCGCCGGCCTGCTCGACCAACGCATGGCGGTGCGCGGTGAGGACGACCTGGCCAGGCTGGCGACGTCGTTCAACCAGATGGCGACCAACCTGCAACGTCAGATCCGCCAGCTCGAGGAGCTGTCCCGCGTCCAGCGTCGGTTCGTCTCCGACGTCTCGCACGAGCTGCGTACTCCGATCACGACGGTCAGGATGGCAGCCGACGTGCTCCACGAGGCCCGGGACGCGTTCCAGCCGGGTGTGGCCCGCTCCGCCGAACTGCTGCAGGCCGAGCTCGACCGGTTCGAGGCGCTGCTGGGCGACCTGCTCGAGATCAGCCGCTTCGACGCCCGGGCCGCTGCCCTCGAACTCGAAGACGCCGACCTGCGCGACCTGACCCGGCGGGTCGTCGAGGGTGCCAAGCCGATCGCCGCCCGCAAGGGCAGCCGCATCGACGTCCGGCTCCCGGACACGCCGGTGGTCGCCGAGATCGACTCGCGCCGGATCGAACGCGTACTCCGCAACCTCGTCAACAACGCGGTGGAGTACGGCGACGGACGCGACATCGTGGTCCAGGTGGCGAACGGGGACTCCACGTGCGCGGTGTCGGTCCGCGACCACGGCATCGGACTGAAGCCGGGGGAGTCGGCCATGGTGTTCGACCGGTTCTGGCGGGCCGATCCGGCGAGAGCCCGCACGACCGGCGGGACCGGGCTCGGTCTTGCGATCGCCCTGGAGGACGTCCTGCTGCACGGCGGCTGGTTGCAGGCGTGGGGCGAGCCCGGCAAGGGGGCGAACTTCCGGCTGACGCTGTCGCGCAAGGCGCTGGAGCCACCGCAGAGGTCACCGATCCCGCTTGTCCCCGATGACGCGCATGCGGCACCGATTCAACCCACCAAGGTTCCCGCCCCGGGCATCGCCGGGAGTGCCCGATGACCTCACCCTCCACGAGCCCGAAGCACACGACAAGGCGGTACGCCGCCACCGTGCCGGCCGCGGTCCTTGCCGGCCTTGTCCTCGTCGTCGCCTTCGGCGCATGTGCGCGCATCCCGTCCAGTGGCCCGGTGAAGTACGAGTCGATGGGGACCAGCGAGCCCGGCGAGACCTCCCTGCCCGTCCTCGTGACCGGTCCCGAGCCCGGCGACAGCGCCCAACAGGTGGCGCGCGGATTCCTGGACTCGATGGCGAGCTACCAGTCCGGGCAGCCGGTCGCCCGCGAATACCTCGCTCCCGCCGTCAGCGAGCGGTGGCAGCCGAGGGGCGTTCTCGTCTACGACAGCGCGGCCGTCCCCATCTCCGAAGCCGCCCCGGGCAAGATCGCCCTCGACGTACCCAAGCTGGCCGAGGTCAGCGCCAACGGCGCGTGGGCGCAGGCGAGGCCGGGCGAGAAGATCGAGCTCGACCTGAAGATGACGAAGGTCGACGGCGAATGGCGGATCGGCCAGCCTCCCGACGCGTTCGTCATGTCGATCTTCAACTTCGACCGGGAGTACGAGCGGTACAACCTGTTCTTCTTCGACCCCGACTTCGAGATCCTCGTCCCTGACCCGGTCTATGTCCCCCTGCGAGGTCACCTCGAGACGCTTCTCGTCAACGCCCTGCTGGGTGGGCCGTCCCCGTGGCTGCGACCCGCCGTCCGGTCGGCACTGCCCGACGACACGAGGCTGGCCGCGCCGGCCGTCACCGTCGACGACGGCGTGGCGACGGTCGACCTCGACCGCAAGGTCCTCGAGCTGTACGACCCGCAACGGCGGTTCCTCCTCGCCCAGCTCTCCTGGACGCTGGGCCAGGTGTCGGGCGTACGGCAGGTCCGGGTCACCGTCGACCACGTACCCCTCGGCGCCGAGAACGCCGGCTCGCGGGGCGACGCGACCACCTGGTCGGCGTACGACCCGGGTGTCGCCGGCTCGGCACGCGGCGCCTATGCGCTGGCTGACGGCCGGGTTGTCATGCTCGGGCCCGACCGACAGGTCCCGGTCGCGGGACAGCTGGGGAACGGGCCGGTGCGCGCGAGGTCGATCGCGGTGGGCATCTTCGGCGAACGGACCGCCGGCCAGCCGCTCGACCCCGACGCGAGCAGCGGATCGGACTGGCTCGCCACCGTGTCGGCCGACGGGCGGCGCGCCAGCGTTCACGGGTCGGCCGCCGGCACCCGGACCGTCCTACGTGGAACCGACATCGCCGAACCGTCCTGGGACCGGACCGGACGGCTCTGGCTGGTCGACCGGCGTGCGGGCCGGTCGTCCATCGTCGTGGTCGATGACCACGACGAAGTCTCCACCGTGGTGGCGCCCGGCCTGACGGGCCGCAACGTCCTGGCACTGAAAGTGTCCCGCGAAGGAGCGCGGGTCGCGACGCTCGTCGAGCAGGACGGCGTCACCCGCCTGCTGATGGGGCGGATCGAACGCGGTGACTCCATCGCGATCCGCGGCCTGCGTGAGGTTCCGGTGGCGATGACCTCCATGAGTGACCTCGCCTGGTCCGACTTCGACCAGGTGGCTGTCATCGGCTCCGACGAGGAGTCGGCTTCGCGGCCCGCACTCGTTTCCGTGGACGGATCGGAGGTCGTCGAGCACAGCTCCGGCCCGGCCTCCCGCACGCTGGCGGCAGCGCCCGACCAGCCGCTCCTGCTCGGCGGCGAGGACGGGCACCTGCATCTGGAGGACAAGAACTACCTGTGGACGGACCAGGGGGTCGCGACGTGTCCGGCGTACCCGGGATGAGAGTGGACGGCGTGACGCGCGCCGCCGGTCTGGGCGCTCTCGTGGCCGGGCTGGTCCGTGACGACGCGGCCGACCTCTTCCTCGGCAGCAGGTGTGTGGGATGCACCCGACCGGGACGCGCGCTCTGCCCTGCGTGTCAACGGCTCCTCGTCCGGCCGGCGTTCCCGACCGCACCCGATCCGGCGCCCACCGGGCTGCCGCCGGTGTGGGCGGTGTCGGCGTACGACGGAGTCGCCCGGTCCGCTCTGCTCGCGCACAAGGAACGTGGGCGGACCAGCCTGGCCGCACCGCTCGGTGCCGCGCTGGCGGGTGCCCTCTCCGCCGCTGCCGCGCTGCCTGCACCTGTGCCGACATCGTTGCCGGTCCTGATCGTGCCCGTGCCGTCCGGACGGGCCGCGGTACGTACGAGGGGCCATGACCCCCTCCTGCGGATCGTCCGACGGGCGACGGGGCCGGGATGGCTGTCGGGTCTCTACGGTCGCGGTCCGCGCGTCTGCAGGGCCCTCGAGGTGGTGCGTACCGTCGCCGACCAGGGTCGACTCGACGCAGCTTCGCGGCGGGCCAACCTCGCCGGCGCGTTCGAGGTCAAGCAGCGCTTCCGATCAGTGGTGGCAGGTCGGTGCGTGATCCTGGTAGACGACGTGGTGACCACAGGTACCACGCTCGTCGAAGCCGCGAACGCCCTCCGCCGGGCGGGTGCGAAGGTGCGCTCGGCGGCGGTGGTGGCGGCCACCCAACGCCGCGGGCCGATGCGTCCGTCCTGATCAACGCGCTTCCCGGGTTTCAGGATCGTCGCGCGGGAGTTAGCGTTTCGACATGGCACCCGCCCGGGTCCGTGGTTGCGCCGGACGTCGCGTCGACTTTCGCGTCGGCGTCTGGCAAGCCGATGCCAGCCGCAGGCGAAACGGCCCACGTAAGGCGACTTCTTGTCGACCGATCACGGTGCGGCTTAGAAGTAAGCCCTGCCCCGACGGGAGGTCCGATACCTTCCGGACCGGGAGAAGGGGAGTAGTGGTACGAAGCGCATCAGCCACCGCGAAACCCTCGGCAGGCGGATGTGGGGACGAAGACCAGGTCGGCCGGGCGGGTGCCACTCCGGCCCAGGCGGCACATCGACGCTTTCGGGCAATCAGGCGTTATACGTCGCACCCAAGTGGGGTATGGACGTATACACGGCCATTTCGAACGATCGTTCCCGGCTGGAGCGAGGGAGGTGAGAGCGGCCCTCGGTACGAGCGCCACAACCTCAAGTGCGTTTGCTAGTGGGGAGGTTCGCGTGGACGTCGTGGTTCAAGGTCGTCACTGTGCGGTGACTGACCGCTTTCGCCGGCATGTCGAGGACAAGATCAAGCGCCTGGAGCGCTTCACGTCGCGGGTGATCCGCATCGAGGTCGAGGTCTCGAAGGAACACACCCGGTCCGCCTCGAGCTCTGAACGCGTCGAGCTCACTGTCTATTCACGCGGCCCGCTGGTGCGGGCAGAAGCAGCGGCCGCGGACCGGTTCACCGCGCTGGATCTCGCGCTCGACAAGCTGATCGCCCGATTGCGCAAGGCAGCCGACCGTCGCCGGGTGCATCACGGGTCCCGTACCCCGATCTCCGTGGCGCAGGCCACGGCGGGCCTGGACCCGCCATCGACTTCCGGACGTCCGCTGAACGGCCTGCGCGGCTCGGGCAGGGAGGAGAGCGGCGCGACGGGCGGAGGTGAGTCGAGTCCGGGCGCCAGGACCTCCACGATCGCCGCGACCGCGCCAGAGGCCGATGTCTGGGCTGGCCCGGCTGTCCTGACGGACACCGACGTCGAGACCGACACCGAGGTCGAGACGGTCGCCGGCATCGAGGTTCAGGGTGACGGACCCCTCGTCGTCCGCGAGAAGATCCACCAGGCGCGGCCGATGACGCTGGATCAGGCGTTGTACGAGATGGAACTGGTCGGCCACGATTTCTACCTGTTCATCGACGCCGCCACCCAACGGCCGAGTGTGGTCTACCGTAGGCGCGGCTACGACTACGGCGTGATCCGGCTGGAGTGTGCGGAGGCCGAGTTGCCCGTCACCCCGTGATCATGTTCGTGATCATGAAGATTCTGCGGACCTGTGGCCGTCGGAATCTTCATGATCATGAGTTCGGTACGCCCTGACCGGGGTCGGATGTACGCCGACCGCCGGCCCCCCGGCGGGGCCACTCGCCCGAAGTGCGGAATTCTTGCCCGACCTGCGGAAAACCGCTGCCTGGGTCTGGCGGTCGTGCAATTATTCGCAGGTGGTCAAGACCTCGCCATTGCGTACAACCCCATGCGACCCAGGCCCCCTGCGGGTCGCCGTCGTCGACAATCACGAGCTCTCCAGCAGGGGTCTTCGCCTGCTGCTGGACCAGGAGCAGGACATCGACGTCGTCGGTGAGGCCCGTGACGGCCTGGCCGCCATCCGACTGGTCGCCGAGAGCCGGCCGGACGTCGTCCTCCTCGACCCCTGCATGCCGCCGTGGGACAGCGTAGACACCCGCCGCAGGATCAAGGCGTTGGCACCGTCCACCCGCATCGTCGTCCTCGCCACCGGCGGGAATCAACCGCTCGACCAGCTGATCCGCCTCGGCGCCGACGGGCAGGTGGACAAGGACAGCCCGATCGACGACGTTGCCGGTGCGATCCGGATGGTCGCCAGGAGCGCCGCCGCCTGATCGGCCAGTCGTCGGTACGACCGGACTGAACCGCCACCCGCGACCCCGACGACCGACGGACGACAGGAGTGGCTGTCGGTGGTTCGTGCCACCATGTCTGGTCGTGGAGACGCTCACCGCCGCCAGAGCCCGGCGCATCGCCCTCGCCGCCCAGGGGTTCGCCGATCCGCGACCGACGGGCCGCCTCGACGTCCGGGCCCTCGACCGCGTGCTGCGTCATGTCGGGCTCCTGCAGATCGACTCCGTCAACGTCCTCAGCCGGGCGCATTACCTCCCGCTCTACAGCCGGCTCGGGCCCTATCCCACGACCCTGCTCGACCGCGCGGCCGGCAGGGCGCCGCGGCGACTTTTCGAGTACTGGGCGCATGTCGCGTCGTTCGTTCCGGTGCAGACGCAGCCGGCGCTGCGCTTCCGGATGGCCCGTGCCGCCGAAGAGGCATGGGGAAACATGCGGCGGATGGGGGAGGAGAAGCCCGGCTTCGTCGACTGGGTGCTTGCCGAGGTCGCTGACAAGGGTCCGTTGACAGCCCGCGAGATCGAGCACGACGCACCTCCTGGGCCACGGGACAACTGGGGGTGGAACTGGAGTGCGGTCAAGGTCGCCCTCGAGTGGCTCTTCTACACCGGCCAGGTCACCTCGGCCGGCCGCAACGGCGCCTTCGAGCGGGTCTACGACCTGCCCGAGCGGGTCTTGCCGCCGGCGATCACGGCCGCGCCCACGCCGAGCGACGAGGAGGCGCACCGGGAGCTGGTGCGGATCGCGGCCCGGGCCTACGGCGTGGCCACCCAGCGATGCCTGCGGGACTACTTCCGGCTCACCGCGCGGGAGACGGCCACCGCGGTGACGCAGCTCGTCGACGCCGGTGAGCTGACTCCCGTACGCATCGACGGCTGGAACCGCCAGGCCTACCTCCACACCGAGGCCAGGATCCCGCGCCGCGTCCGTGCCCGGGCGCTGGTCGGTCCGTTCGACTCGGTGGTGTTCGAGCGTGACCGCGCGGAGAACCTCTTCGGATTCCACTACCGGATCGAGATCTATGTGCCGGCGCCCAAGCGGGTCTTCGGCTACTACGTTCTGCCGTTCCTGCTCGGCGACCGGTTCGTCGCGCGGGTCGATCTCAAGGCGGACCGGGCCGCGCGGGTCCTTCGCGTGCAGTCCGCGTTCGCCGAGGAGCATGCACCGCCGGAGACCGCGGAGGAGCTCGCGGCAGAGCTCGCCAGCATGGCGGAGTGGCTCGGTCTCGCGGGCATCGACGTGGTCGACCGTGGCGATCTCGCCCGGCCGCTGCAGAAGGCAGTCCTGGCATGACCAGGTTCGTGATGACCGCTTCCCACCGTCCGGACAGGGCCGTCTCACCATGACGCGCAAGCCCTTCGTCTTCTTCGATGGCGACCAGACCCTGTGGGACTTCACATCCGTGATGCGGCATGCGCTGGCGATTGCGTTGCGTGAGTTGCGAACCCGGCGGCCCGGAGCGGCGACCGATCGACTCACTGTGGAAACCCTGATTGCGGAGCGTGATGCGGTCGCGACGGAACATCGCCACGTGGGTTGGACGATGGACGAGATCCGATGGGAGGCGTTCGACCGGACCGTCCGGCGCTGCGGGCCGCCAGATCCTGACCTTGCCCGGGACCTGTACGAGCTGTTCATGCGGCACAGGTTCGACGACATCGAGCTCTATCCCGACGTGGTTCCCGCACTCGATGTGCTGGCCGCGTCGTCGTACCGACTCGGGCTTCTCACCAACGGCAACGGCGACCCCGAGCGCTGCGGACTGGCCGGAAGGTTTGAGGCTGTCGTGCTCGCCCAGGACCACGGCGTGAGCAAGCCCGATCGGCGGCTCTATGACATCGCCGCGGCCGCTGCGGGGGATCTCACGACGGCCCCCGTCATGGTCGGTGACTCGCTGCACAGCGACGTAGTGGGCGCCCAATGTGCTGGCTGGCGTGGCGTCTGGCTCAACCGCTGCGGGGAGACGGCGCCGCGCGGCATCACCCCGCACGCGGAGATCACGTCGCTGGCCCACCTCCCGGTCGCGCTCGAGTGGGCGATGGCAGTCACGTGAGCCGCGTCGGCCTGCTCACCAGATGAGAACCTCGTTATACGGAACGAAAATGCGGCACGAATTTGGGGGACCCGGTTTTCAGCGCGGGGACAAAGGTGGCATGCTCGGTCAGGCTCCCGGCGAGGCCACGTCGCTCGCGCCCACCCCTGCGCTTACACGGCCGCGGCGAAGGTCACCGGGAAGCGGGGCGGCTGTCCGGCGTGGGAGGCAGCCGCCCTTCGCATGTCCGTCGAACCTTCAGCCTCCCGCACGCAGTGCGCGCCCGGTCACGCCACCGCGTCAGCGGGCAGCTCGCTGGTGAGAAGGTCGAAGGCGATCAGGTCCTCATACGTTCCGTCGCCAAGCCGTTCGGCCGCCCGCGCCCGCCCTGACGCGACGAAGCCCGCCCGCTCGGCCACCTTCGCCGAGGCGACGTTGGTGGCGGCGGCCCGCAGGGTCAGCCGGCGCAGGCCCATCCCGCCGTCCTCGGTGGCGATGGCCGCATGCCGGACCACCAGCCGGGTGGCCGCCGTCGCGACCCCACGGCCACGCGATTTCGGATGCACCCAGTAGCCGATCTCTGCGGTCCCCGTCGAGTGGTCGACACCCATCAGCCCGAACGAACCGATGCACTGGTCGGAGACCGGGTCGGCCAGGGCCCAGTAGATCCCGCGGCCCATGGCGTGCTCCTCCTCCCGGCTCTGGATGTAGCCGAGGGCCTCGCCCGCGGTGTACGGCGTCGGCAAGCCGCCAAGCCAGTGCTGGGTCACCGGGTCGGCGCAGCCTTCCACGACGGCGTCGGCGTCGGAGGTACGGAAGGGCCGGAGTACGCAGGCGTCGGAGCGGAGGACCGGCACGTCGTACCACGGCGTGGCAGGCTCGCGGGGGTCCTGGGCGCGCAGCGAGCCGATCCAGCCGTCGTAGCGTTGGCCGCGGGAGACGCAGAAGCCGCGGACGGCGCCCTCGAGCCGGAATCCGGTTCGCCAGGCGACCTTGCGGGAGGGCCAGTTGCCGACGTGTGCCTGCCAGTGGATCACGCCGAGGCCGAGACCGTCGGATGCGAACGCCCACCCGCAGGCGGCCCGCACCGCCGGCGCCATCGCGCCCCTGCCCCGAGCCGAGGCCCGCAGACCGAAGCCGATCTCGCCGGCACCCGTACCGTCCACGACGAAGTTGATCGTGCCGAGGTACTCGTCGGTCGAGGCGTCGGCGATCGCCAGCGCGAGGTAGTCGCCGCGACTCCAGCCGGTGGGGATCCGCTCTCGGACGAACTGCTCGGCGTGCTCCCGCGTATAGGGGACGGGAACCGTCGTCCAGCGCTGGGACGTCGGGTCGTCGCACTGGTCCAGCACTCCGTCGATGTCGTCGTCGCGGTGGCGCCTCAGCACCACGGGTCCGGCGGATAGGCGTACGGAATCCATCCCCCCAGGGTGCCTGTCCCGGTTCGTACGCCGCCGGCCGGGTGTACCCCCCTCACCTCCTCGGGCCGGTCCGGGCAGGCGAGTCAGAAGCGGGGCAAAGGGCGCCCTCCGGGGCGAGCGGACGGGTCGGATGCCCCGCAAAAGGTCGAGGACGGCGCAAACACGGTGTGGCAGATGTCGCCTACGATGGCCGGAGGCGGGCAGGAGGAGTTGACACCCTCTGCCTGCCGAGCCACTGACCAGCGTTGTCGCAACCGCTACGACGAGGAGCCGAGAGTCCGTGCCTGTCCTGCTCGACAAGATCCTGCGCGCCGGCGAGGGCCGAACCCTCAAGAAGCTGCACCAGGTCGCCAAAGAGGTCAACGCCATCGAAGAGGACTTCGTGGCGATGTCGGACGCCAAGCTCCGGGAGATGACCGCTGAGTTCAGGGCCCGCCTGGCCGGGGGCGAGACGCTGGATGACATCGAGCCGGAGGCCTATGCCACGGTGCGTGAGGCCGCGAAGCGGACTGTGCGCCAGCGGCACTTCGACGTCCAGGTCATGGGCGGTGGCGCGCTGCACCGGGGCCACATCGCCGAGATGAAGACCGGTGAGGGCAAGACGCTGGTCTCGACACTGGCGGCCTACCTCAACGCCCTGACCGGCGAGGGCGTCCACATCATCACGGTCAACGACTATCTCGCGAAGTACCAAGGCGACTGGATGGGGCGGATCCACCGTTTCCTCGGACTCTCGGTCGGCGTGATCCTCTCCCACATGACCCCGGCGGAGCGCCGCGAGGCGTACGCCTGCGACATCACCTACGGCACCAACAACGAGTTCGGCTTCGACTACCTCCGCGACAACATGGCCTGGTCCCTGGAGGAGTGCGTCCAGCGGGGTCATCACTTCGCCATCGTGGACGAGGTGGACTCGATCCTCATCGACGAGGCCCGCACGCCGCTGATCATCTCCGGCCCGGCCGCCGAGGGGTCTTCGCGGATGCACGGGGATTTCGCGAAGGTCGTCGCCTCGATGCGACCGGAGGTCGACTACGAGGTCGACATCAAGAAGCGCACAGTCGGCGTGCTGGAGAGTGGTATCGACAAGGTCGAGGACTACTTCGGCATCGAGAACCTCTACGAAGCGGTCCACACCCCGCTCGTCCAGTTCCTCAACAACGCGATCCGCGCCAAGGAGCTGTTCCGGCTCGACAAGGACTACGTCGTCGTCGACGGCGAGGTGCTCATCGTCGACGAGCACACCGGTCGGATCCTTGCGGGCCGCCGCTACAACGAGGGCCTGCACCAGGCGATCGAGGCCAAGGAAGGCGTCCCGATCAAGGACGAGAACCAGACCTTCGCCACGATCACGATCCAGAACTTCTTCCGCCTCTACGACAAGCTCGCCGGCATGACGGGTACGGCGATGACGGAGGCGGCGGAGTTCGACAAGATCTACAAGCTTGGCGTCACGCAGATCCCCACCAACCGCCCGATGGTCCGTGCCGACCAGCCGGACCTGATCTACCGCACGACGGAGGCGAAGTTCGCCGCGGTCGTCGAGGATCTGGCCCAGCGCCATGCCAAAGGTCAGCCGGTGCTGGTCGGTACGACGAGTGTCGAGCAGTCCGAACTGCTGTCCTCGCTGCTCGTCCGCGTCGGCGTACCCCACGAGGTGCTCAACGCGAAGAACCACGCGCGGGAGGCAGCGATCATCGCCCAGGCGGGCCGCAGGGGCGCCGTCACCGTCGCTACCAACATGGCCGGTCGCGGGACCGACATCATGCTGGGCGGCAATGCCGAGTTCCTGGCCGACACCGAGCTGCGCGCGATGGGGCTCGACCCGAGCGAGAACCGCGAGGAGTACGAAGCCGCCTGGCCGGCGACTCTCGAACGCTTCCGGAAGGCGGCAGCCGCCGAGCACGACGAGGTGACCGCCCTCGGCGGCCTCTACGTCCTCGGCACCGAGCGGCACGAGTCCCGGCGGATCGACAACCAGCTGCGCGGCCGGTCCGGGCGCCAGGGTGACCCGGGGGAGAGCCGGTTCTACCTCTCCCTGCAGGACGACCTGATGAAGCGGTTCAAGTCCGACTGGGTCGACTGGGTCCTCAACACGCTCAACATCCCCGACGACATGCCGATCGAGAACAAGCGGGTCACCGGAGCGATCGCGTCGGCGCAGGCGCAGGTCGAGGCGATGAACTTCGAGATCCGCAAGGACGTCCTGAAATACGACGACGTACTCAACCGGCAGCGCCACATCATCTACGACGAGCGCCGCCGGGTCCTCGAGGGGGAGGACGTCCACGAGCAGGTCGAGCCGATGATCGACGACACGCTCGAGGCGTACGTCGCCGCCGCCACCGAGGGCTACCCGGACGAGTGGGACCTGGACCAGCTCTGGACCGACCTCAAGCAGATCTTCCCGGTGAGCTTCGGAATCTCCCGGCTGGAGGCCGAGGCCGGCGGACGGCAGAACATCAGCCGCGACTTCCTCCTCGTCCGGCTCCGCGATGACGCCCACCAGGCGTACGCCCGCAGGGAGGCCGAGCTGGGGCCGGAGGTGCTCCGTGAGGTCGAACGGCGGGTCATCCTCTCCGTGCTCGACCGCAAGTGGCGCGAGCACCTCTACGAGATGGACTACCTCCGTGAGGGAATCGGCCTGCGGGCGATGGCCCAGCGCGACCCGCTGGTGGAGTACCAACGGGAGGGCTACGAACTCTTCATGGCGATGATGGATGCCATCAAGGAGGAGTCGGTCGGCTATCTGTTCAACCTCGAGGTGCAGGTGGCCGAGCCGACCGCGGAGGAGCCGGTAGTCGCGGCCGGAGCCCAGCCGTCGGCCGGACCGACCGACAGCGCAGATCCGTCAGCCCGCACGCAGCGCGTGGTCGCCCGTGGGCTCGCGGCGCCGGCGCGGCCGACGCGCCTGTCCTACAGCGCACCCACGGTCGACGGAGAGGGCGGGGTCGTACGCCGCAACGAGTCCGCTGCCCGCTCCGGTGCCGCGCCCGGTGCCCACGCCGACTACTCGGGGACTCCCCGCAACGCGGCATGTCCGTGTGGTTCTGGGCGCAAGTACAAGCGCTGCCATGGCGACCCCAAGGCCCGCGCCCGGATGGACGGCTGACGGGCTCATACGTACGAAGGGCACCTCTCGACCGGAGTCGAGGGTGCCTTCGTACGTCCCCCTCGCAGGTGGGCCCGCCGACCGGAACGTCAGCCGAGCCGCAGTGCGGTGCACCGCCAGCGGCCGTCGAGTCCTTCGACCCGGACCGCGACCGCTCGCGAACGTCCGCCGTGCTTGACGTGGATGGCCGCCTCAGCCACGCCGTCGCGCGGCTCGCAGATGTGGACCGACCGGACGAGGACCCGACCACGGCCGCCGCGGACGGTGACCGGTGCCCCGCCGAGTGCGCGTACTCGCGCCACGACGTCGGCGTAGACACGTTCGTTGGTCCAGCGCAGCAGCTGCGCGGACGGACGGTCGCCGGTGAGCACCTCGATCAGGGCCTGAACGAACCGACCGCACCACGACTTCGGGTCGGGGAGCGCGCCACGTGGTGTCGGCTGTGGTGCGAAGAACGGGTCCTCGGACGGGCGCTTCGAGCCAGGCCCCTTCACGACGCGGAGGTGGCGGGCGACGCTGAGCTCCTCGACGGCCGGTTCGGCAACCATCGTGCTGGCGGAGATGTCCAGTGCGAGTGCGCCGTCGGTGAGCTGGCCGTCGGTGTCGAAGCCACCCTCGTCGTCGTAGGGCGGCTCGGTAGCGGGCGCGGGGATCCGGCGGGGAAGCCGGTGGACGTCGTGCTGGGTCCTTGGCCGCGGCATGGTCTGGGTGGCAGTCATCGGTGGATTCCCCCGGTTCGAGATGTCCTACTGAGCTGTGTCTGCTGCTGGTGATCGAGGTGCTGGTTTGATGCGTACGGCATGGTCATCGCTGCGGTGGTGTGAGGATCTGGCCCGGCAGGATCAGGTCGGGGTTGTCCCCGATGACCTGGCGGTTGGCTTCGTACCACCGGTGCCATTCGCGGTTGATCTCGGCGCTGCTGGCACCGTCGGGAAGGCTCGCCTTGGCGATGTTCCAGAGGTTGTCGCCGCGCTTGACGACGACCTGGTGCTGGTCGTCGACATGACGGACAGCGGGGCGGGTCACCGGATCCCGGGAGATGGGGCGATCCGGATTGGGCAGCCCGGACTGCCCGGCACCCTGGTCGGAGACCGGCCGGTCCGGCATCGGGAGTTGGTCGAGGACGTCGCCACCGCCTGGCCGGTCCATACCGCCCGGCCGGTCAAGGCCTGGGAGCTGGGCGCCGCTCGGGAGTTGCTGTTCGACCTGACCGCCGAACGTGCCCGGCCGGTCGAGACCGGGGAGGAGTTGCGCCGCCGCGGCCGCCTGCGTCGGCTGGTCGACCGTTGCCGCGTTGGCTGGAAGTGCCCCGAGGATCGGTCCTGCGGCGACCGAGAGGCCGAGCGCGACCCGGGCGGCCCGACGGTAGACGGCGGGCGTGAGTCGCTCCGCGAGTGAGCCGCAAGCTGCTCCGAGTGCTCCAGGAATCACCGAGAGGGCCATCAGCAGAGTGCCGAGTGCGAGCCAGGCGAAGCAGGCCCACGCGAGCACGGCGACGAGGAGGACGAGAAGCGCGTCGAAGGTCGGATTGGGGCCCTGGACCGCGGTCCAGCTACCGGCTGTCAGCCAGCGAAGCGCCCATCCGCCGCCGACGAATGCAAGGAGCACCCCGACCGGGGAGAGCACTCGACGGACGATCCTCATGGCTTCGCCTCCAGATCCTTCGTTTGCTTGCGTTTGCTTTCATACTCTGCTGTTAGCGGCGCTGTCAACCTGGCTGCGGTCGTACGACGTGCGACGCTGTCGGTGCCGACGTCCTGGAAATGCGCTCTGACCAGCAAAGATGCCGGATCGACTGCGTGTGTCCCATGGTTGGTTGGACGCAGGAACCAGCGTGGATGGTTCAAACCCAGTCCCCATTTCAGCTCCGCGAAGACTTGCGTAACAGCTGGAAGCGACCAAAGTCGACATTACGCATGCGCTTGCCTTCGTTTGAATCTATTTGCCGGTGACTGGATGCTTGGGGTCGTCTGACGGGTCGGCGTGGACCAGTACGGTTGGCCGGTGCGCTGGGAGAGTCTTTTCGAAGATCTGGATGCTCAGATGGCGGAGCTCGAGGCCGCTGAGCTCACCTCGGAGCTGGCCGACCGGACCAGGCGCGAGGTCGCGCGCTTCCGGCTGGTCGACCGGTTGCGACCGACGTTCGGGCATCCCGTCACCGTCTTCACCCTGGGCGGTGTCAAGATCGCGGGGACGGTTGCCGGTGTCGGCGCCGACTGGCTCCTGGTCGCCGAAGAGCACCGTCTCGAAGCCCTGATCCCGCTGGACGCCATCACCGGCCTGACCGGGCTCGGCGGTCTCACCGCCGCGCCCGGCAGCGAAGGCAAGGTCGCGGCGAGGCTCACGCTGGGCTACGCGCTCCGCGGGATCGCCCGCGACCGGGCGGCGGTGTTGGTGGCGCTCCGCGACGCGACGGCGGTCACCGGGACGATCGACCGGGTGGGTGCGGACTTCTTCGAGATGGCCGAGCACGGCCAGGCGGAGATCCGGCGGACGAGGGACATTCGGGGCATCCGGACCGTGCCGTTCGCCGGCGTCTCGTTCGTACGCCGGTCGTGAGGGTCCATTCGCGCGGATGCTCTCGTCCGCGGGCGTGGCGCGCTGGGCGGCTGAACCGCGCAGGCTCGGGAGGCAGGCCCTAGAACTCGTCCGCCTTGCCGTAGGGGTGGGCGGAGATGAAGTCCCGGGTTTCGGAGTACATGCGCTCGATGTACTTCTCGAGCGCGGCGGCCTCCACCCTCCACTGGCCGCGGCCGCCGATCTTGATCGCGGGGAGCTCGCCGCTGCGGACCAAGGCATAGGCTTGCGCGGCTGAGATGTTGAGAACGTCCGCAACATCGGCCAACTGCAAGAACCTCGGCGTGACGGGCAAGGGGAGCTCCTTCCGAACGTGGCGCGTAGCCAGTCTGCCACGCGTTTGCTTGTGGTTGCGTTCGGTTGTCCACAGGACCCTGGGGCGGGTCGCGGCTACGTCTCCAGCGACGTGAACGCGGAACGTATATCTAGCAGAACGCTCCGTGAAGGCTTTTGGCGGGCTCGGCGGCCCGATGTGGCCGGACCGCGCACCTGTCACGCATGGTGTCGTACTGTGTCTCGACGCCTTTAGGCCACGAAACCACCACGACCCTGCGAATCCGGAGGAAGACCTTGTCGGATGTGCCGTCCCCCAAGGCCACTCGGCAATCGCGACCTCGCTGGCTCGATCCCAAGTTGTTCCTCGGCATCCTGCTGGTGCTCGTCTCGATGGTGTTGGGAGCAAGGGTCGTCGCAGCTGCCGACCAGACGGTCGAGATCTGGGCGTTGAGGGAAGACGTCAGGCTCGAGCCGGCCATGCCACTCACGAAGGACGCCCTCGTCGCGAAGAAGGTGCAGTTCACCAGCCAGGAGGACGCGGACCGCTACGTGTCGGCCCGGGAGGAGATCCCGGAGGGCGCGCGGATGCTCCGGTCTGTCGGCGGGGAGGAGTTCCTTCCTCGTGACTCCTGGACGGACGACCCTGACCGTCAGCTGGAGGATGCGCCCATCCCCGTGCTGCCGAGTCTGCTGCCGAAGTCCTTGCGCGCGGGCGATCGGGTCGACGTCTACTTCGTCGCCTCCGAGGACGACGCGTTCCCACCCAAGGCGGCCGTGGTCGGCGCGACGGACATCATCGTGGTCAACATCCCCGAGGGCGATGGCATCAGCGGTGGTGAGTCGAGCGCGACCATCCGGTTGGCTCGCGACAAGGAAAGCGGTGGGATGTCCCTCGAGGATCTGGTGGCGCACGCGGCCAACGCGAAGGCGGTTGTCGTCAAACATGTAGCCCCAGAGCCGAAGTGAGATCGTGAGAGCCGAGGTGGGATCGTGTCCCTCCCAGTCCTGACAGCCGTCACCGGTGCGCGATGGGAGTCCGACCTGGTCTCCGCGCTGGAGCGGAGCTCGCTCGGTCTTGACGTCGTACGCCGGTGCGTCGACCTGCCCGACCTTCTCGCCACTGCGCAGTCGGGCCAGGCCAGAGCGGTCCTGCTCTCAGCCGACCTGCGCCGACTCGACCGCGAGGCAGTCGCTCGGCTGATCGCGGGCGGTGTAGCCGTCGTCGGTGTGGTGTCGCCAGGGGACACCGAGGGCGAGGAACGTCTGCACCGGATCGGCATCGCCAAGGTGGTCCCTGCTGACGCGCCCGCCGACGTCCTTGCGGGCGCGGTCGCCGAGTCGGTGGAGATCGCGCACGCCCATGGCCGCGCACCGGAGCCGGACTTTGCGGTCTCCAACCCGTGGGGTGCGATGCCGTCACTGCCGCCGATGCAGGACGTCGGAGTCACTCCGGAGACGGGCACGGGTACCGGCCAGTTGCTCGCCGTGTGGGGACCGGCGGGAGCGCCGGGGCGTACGACGGTGGCGCTGACGCTGGCGACCGAGCTCTCGACGTTCGGCGTACCGACGTTGCTCGCCGACGCAGATGTCTACGGCGGTGTGGTCGCACAGGCACTGGGACTGCTCGACGAGGCGCCCGGCCTGGCGGCGGCATGCCGGTCGGCCAACAGCGGCTCACTCGACCTGGCGGGCCTCGCCCGGCACGCCCGGGAAGTGCTGCCCCGGCTTCGGGTGCTCACCGGGATCCAGCGGGCCGACCGGTGGCCCGAGCTCCGGACCTCGGCGCTCGAGCAGGTCTGGGACCTGGCTCGGCAACTGGCCGCCGCGACCGTCGTCGACTGCGGGTTCTGCCTGGAGCAGGACGAGGAGATCTCCTTCGACACCGCGGCGCCGCGCCGTAACGGCGCGACGCTCACGACGATCGAACGCGCCACCACCGTCATCGCCGTCGGTGCGGCCGACCCGATCGGGTTGCAGCGACTGATCCGTGGGCTGGAGGAACTCCGCGAGGCGGTGCCTGGCGTGGCGGTCAGGGTCGTGGTCAACAGCGTCCGCAAGGGACCGGTCGGTGGTGACGCCGAGGGCCAGATCAGGGACGCGTTGCGGAGGTACGCCGGTGTGGACGCGGTGGTCTGCGTGCCCTACGACCGGTTCTCGTTCGACACCGCGATCGCCCAGGGCAGGTCGTTGGCCGAGGTGGCGCCCAAATCGCCCGCCCGGTTGCCGCTGCGGAACTTCGCGGCCGACCTCATGGGAATCACGCTGCCCCGTCAGCGCAGGCGGAAGAAGGCCTAGGGTCCCGCCAGCTAGGTGGCGAAGAGAAGGGTCAACCCGGCCAGCGTGTAGCAGACCATCACGACCAGCAGGGGGATCTGTCCCAGCAGGGCCGTCCGTCGGGGAAAGAGCGCGACCGCTCGGTCGTGGGCGGCGATCACACCGAGAACGTGGCCGACGACGACGGCGCCGACCTTCACCCCTGCCACCAGCTGAGGGTTGTTGGCGATCGACGGGTCGACGTCGCGTCCGGTAAGGCCAAGCAGGTTTGCGCCGTTCGCCAGCGGATCCGACAGATAGATGAATGTCTGCTGCCCTTCGAGGACCAGCAGCGTGAAGTAGTGGGCGATCAGGTAGCCGAGCACGATCGGTACGACCGAACCGGCGAACGCTCCGGGCAGGTCGGACCGCAGCCATGGCGCCGACGACGTACGTTCGCTCGCTCCGCCTCCCGCCAGGCCCCCGGCAAGCACGGTCGCCAGCCAGAAGGACCCGGCGGCCACGAGGATGGACCCCGCCAGCGCGCCCGTGCCCGCGAGTACCTCCGGAATCCCCGAACCCTGAACGAACCCGATCCATGTCGTGCTCTGTGAGAAACCGTCGTACGCCGTGGAACCCAACAGGATGGCCACCACCGCGACCGATCCGGGTCCGCTACCCAACCCGGCGAGGTGCGCGAGGGGATTGCGAAGCACCAGCCGTCCGTCCGAGGGGCGTCGGGCGAAGGGCGAGAGATGACCGAACAACGTCGAGTACGCCTCGAACGGATCGCCCCGGTCGAACCACCGCGCCCCGTACACGAGGGCGAGGAGCAGTGACAGGACGACGTACGCGGTGACCCACATCCGGACCACGGCGAGGGAGGTGGCGTCGGGAGCGACCAGTTCGAGCCACACGAACGCGAACAGGCCGACGGCTGCCGGCCAGGCGCCCAGCCGGGCCGGCAGGGGAATCAGGCCCTCGACCGGCGGAACCCGGAGCAGCCGCGCGAGCAGCAGATGGAGGGGCCGCAGGGGGTTGAGGTACCTCCACACCGGGCCGAACACCACCGACAGCGGGACAAGCCCGACCCAGAGCAGGACGTAGACAACGCCGAACGTGGGGTTGACCAGCAGGTCGGGCCCGAAGATGGCCGCGACACCGACGTACGCAGTCGCCAGTAGGCCGAGCACTCGGAGCGCCGATCGGAAGACGCCGGCGTCGACCACCCGCGTCAGGGCAAGAGGCAACACCCGTCCCGTTTCGCGGTTGTCGAAGCGTGGCGCCGGCCACGACCAGGCCAGGATGACGAACGACACGACGAGGGCGGCCGCCGCGCCGGTCAGCGCGAGCGAGAAAGGTACGGGAAGGTCGCCGCGTCCGCCGATCCCGTGCGCCAGGATCGTGCCGCCCTGACCGACGCCCTGACCGACGCCGACGCTGCCTCCGACAGTGCTGCTGAGCATGGGCGTCACGGGAGGACGACGAGCTGGTAGACGAGCCGGTCGGCGTCGTGCAGCTCGATCTCGAACCGGCCGGCCTCGTCGGCGACGAACTCCAGGGTGCCCGGCTTGTCCGGCTCGACCGCGACCTCCTCGTCGTATCCGTGCACGTGCAGCCGGTCCGCGACGTCGCTGGTGACCGTGATCTCGATCGGTGTGCCGTCGGCCACCTCCACCCGGGCGGCGTTGGGCGACACCTCACCGTCGGCGATCTTGACGGTGAGCCGCTTGACCGGCGGCGGCGTACTGTCTGATGATCCGGTTCCGTCAGACCCGCCGGCACACCCGCCGACCAAGCCGAACACGACGAGGACTCCGGCGACGAGAGCAGGCATCAGTCGGGCGCGGGCGGGCATAAGTCGAGTCCTCCGACAGGTACGGTACGAAATTCGGGACACCTCGGGCGACTCACCGTACGCGGACTGTGTTAGAGCCCCTCCAGGGAGGTACGCGGGATGCCGGACCGGCTGAGTGCGTTGGACATGTCGTTCCTCTATCTGGAGGAGCCGACGACGCCGATGCATGTGGGCAGTGTGGAGCTGTTCGAACCGCCGGAGGGCGGGTTCGACGTCGACCGCCTGCTCGCCGTGGTGCGGGAGCGACTGGCCTACGTTCCCCGCTACCGGCAGCGTCTCAAGTCGGTGCCGGGGAACTTCGCCAATCCGGTCTGGGTGGACGACGAGGACTTCGACCTCACCTACCACGTACGCCCGTCCGCGGTGCCGCGGCCAGGGACCCCGCAGCAGCTTCGGGAGCTGGTCGCACGGATCATGAGCCGGCCACTGGACCGGTCCCGTCCGCTGTGGGAGATGTACTTCGTCGAGGGTCTCGAGGACGGCCGGTTCGCGCTCTTGTCCAAGACCCACCAGGCGGTGATCGACGGGGTGTCCGCGGTCGACATCGGGCAGGTGGTGCTGGACGTCTCGCCCGGGGCGCCGGACGGTCCCGCTGACGGCTGGGTGCCCGCCATGGAGCCGTCAGCGCTGGAGCTGCTCGCGGGAGCGGTGGTCGACGCCGTTCACCGGCCGGGGAATCTCGTCGAGTCGGCCCGCCGCGCCGTGTCGGACCTGCCCGTTGCCGGCGGCTGGGTCGCCCGGACCGTCGGCGGAGCGGTCGGCAGTGTGGCGGCCGCCATGCGGACGGCGGCCAGTCCCGCGCCGGGGAGTCCGTTGAACGTGCCGATCGGTGCCCAGCGCAGATTCGCCACGGTGGAGACCCGGCTGGACGACTACCGCGGCATCCGGGCACGCCTCGGCGGGGACGTCAACGACGCGATCCTCGCGACCGTCGCCGGGGCCCTGCGCGCCTGGCTCTTCACCCGAGGGGTGAGGGTGGCCGCCAACATGTCGGTGCGCGCGCTCGTTCCCGTCAGCGTGCTCACTGGTGAGGGGCCGAACCGGGTCGCCGAGTACCTTGTCGACCTGCCGGTCGGCGAGGGTAGCCCGACCATGCGCCTGCACCAGGTGTCCTACGCCATGAGGGCGCATCAGGAGACCGGCCGGGCGGTGCGCGCGCGGACCCTTGCCGGGATGGCCGGCTTCGCCCCGCCGACGCTGCACGCGCTGGGCGCCCGGGTCGCGAGCTCGCTGTCCCGGCGGATCTTCAACCTGGTGGTCACGAACGTTCCGGGGCCCCAGACCCCGCTCTACGTGGGCGGGGCCACGATGGTCTCGACCTATCCGGTCGTTCCGCTCGCCAAGGGACAGGCCCTCGCTATCGGACTCACGTCGTACAACGGGGCAGTCTACTTTGGCCTCAACGCGGATCGTGTCGCCATGTCCGACCTCGACGTCCTTGCGCAGTGCATCCCGGATGCCCTTACTGAGTTGGTTGATGCGGCGGAACAGGCCCCCAAGAAGTCCCGGGCGGGCAAACGTCCGGCACAGCGTCGCAAAGGCACGGCACACTGAGAGGCAGGAGGACTCTGAGCCGACGGTGAGGAGGACGCCATGAGTAGCCCGCGACGCGGACTGGTACTCGGCGCGGGTGGTGTCCTGGGTGCGGCCTGGATGATTGGCGCGCTTTGTGCCCTCGAGGAGGAAACCGGCCTCGACGCGACGAAGGTCGATGCTCTTCTCGGTACGTCCGCGGGGTCTGTGGTGGCCGCGCTGCTCGCGGCCGGTGTCTCACCGCACGAGCAGCGTGCCCACCAGCGCGGCGAGGTGCTCGACGGGAGCCCGCTCGCGGAGGTGGAGTTCGACTACGCGCTGGGCGGCCGCCCGCCCGCTCCGTGGCCCGGCGTGGGGTCGGCGCGGCTCCTCGCCGCCGTCGTACGCGATCGGCGGTTGCTGAGCGCTCCGGTCGTCCTGGCGGGTCTGGTTCCCCGCGGCCGGGGTTCGGTCCAGGCCCTCGCCGAACTGATCGAGCAGATCCTCCCGGACTGGCCGAAGCATCCGCGTCTGCAGACGGTGGCGATGGACTATGACGCGGGCGGGCGGGTCGCGCTGGGCCGGCCGGAGGGCGACGGCCTGATCGTGCCGGCGCAGGCGGTCGCCGCCTCGTGCGCCATCCCGGGCTGGTTCGCACCGGTCGAGATCGACGGCCGGGTCTATGTCGACGGCGGTACCACCTCGATCGCTTCCGCCGACCTGATCGCGGGTCATCGGCTCGACGAGGTCTACGTCGTCGCCCCGCTGGCCTGGCTGGCGTCGCCGAACTCGATGGGGCCGTCGCTGTGGATGCTGCAGCACTGGCGCCGGGCGCTGACCCGCCAGCTCAACCGCGAGGTCGAGCAGCTGCGGGCGGAGGGCACTCAGGTCACGATCATCGCGCCGTCGGCAGAGGACCTGGTGGCACTCGGCACCAACCCGATGGACGAGCATCGCCGACTGGAGGTCCTGGAGACGTCGATGCGTACCAGCCGTGCGACGGTGCGCGGGATGCGCCGAGCTCGGCTTGGACAGGCCACGGTCCGGCGTTCTCCGGACGAACGTACTTCCGGGCGTAACGGCGGCCGCAAGAGTGGCGGCCCGGTCAGTAAGTCCAGCGAGGGCGAGCGGGGCGGCGCGTCCAACGGTGGCAAGCGTGGTGGCAACAGCGGCAATGGCAAGGGCCGGGGTGGTCGATCCGGCGGCGCGGCGAGTCGGCGGCGCGACGAGCGATAGCGTCCTGGGTGCGGGATGCGAGAGACCAGCGTCCCGCGTCAGAGGGATGCCGGCGGAGAGCAGGCACCGGACCGCACGAAGGACGACAGGATGCGCGTGTACCTCGGGATGACCCTCACCCAGCTGGCCGACACGGTGGCGCAGGGCGGTTTCGGGCCACCCACGCTTGCCTACGCGGTGACGCCGACGCTGCGGGAGTGGTACGCCGAAGGCGATCAGGAGGAGCTGGAGTACGCGGCGATGGCCGCTGCCGCGCGCGGTTCCCTGCACCAGCTGCGGCTCGATCCCGACGCGCCACGGCGCCGGACGGTGGTGGCGGCGGAGGCGCCTGACGGCATGGTGTCCGCCAATCCGGCGGAAGGGCGCGCGGCGGTGACGATCAACGCGGCACTGCCTCTGGAGGCGATCGAAGCTGTCCACGTCGACGACCGCGAGGCGATGGATGCCGTACGCGCGGCGGTGGACGCCGTGGTCGAGGCTGACGCAGGTGAGGAGGACGCCTCGTTCATCGTCGACGAGGCGGGCGCCCACGAGTTGATGTGGTTCGCGCGCCAGGAGATCCCGGACCTGCTGGACAAGGCGGACAGAGCGTAAACCGCCCGGACGCTGCGTGAGAATGCAGTAACTTCGAGCTGCTACCGCCTCGACCTCGCGGGTGAACGTGACCCGATCAGCGCGATTCGGGCGAGTGCGACAGCAGCGTCGGAGGGGTGCCCGTGCCGTTCCAGCTCGCCGCGGCCGAGTCCACGGATCTGTTCGTCGGTACGCCGGACGCGCCACGCCAGGTCCTTCGCGTGACGCTCAGCCGCACGCTCGTGGAGCCGATCCGGTTGAGCGTCAGGGGCGATGGCGTCACCGGCACGGCCATGGTCCCGGCGGGCGTGGGCGTGGTGGTTGTCGAAGTCGGGCTGGACCTTCCGGATGTGCCACCTGGCAACACCGTCCCGGTGACGGTCACGGTCGGCGACACCAGCCTCGACACCACGGTCACGGTCGAGAAGCCCGGCTACACGATGTACCTGGTCTCGCATTTCCACTATGACCCGGTCTGGTGGAACTCGCCGAGCAGCTCCGCCGAGATGCCCGTGGGCGGGTTGCCGGGTGACGCTTCGCCGCCCCGACCGTGGGAGCGAAACGGGTTCGCACTCGTCGACGCCCACATCGACCTGGCGCTCCGCGACCCGGACTACACGTTCGTTCTCGCCGAGATCGACTATCTGAAGCCCTATCTCGACACGCAGCCCGAACGTAGGGCCGACCTGCGGAAGCTTCTCGCGGAGGGCCGCGTCGAACTTGTCGGTGGTACGTACACGGAGCCGAGTACGAACCTCAGCTGTGCGGAGACGACGATCCGCAACATCGTCTACGGCATCGGCTACCAGCGTGACATCCTGCGCGGCGACCCGACGACGGCCTGGCAGCTCGACGTCTTCGGCCACGACCCCCAGCTGCCGGGGTACCTCGCCGACGCCGGCCTGACCGGCAGCGCGTGGGCCCGTGGGCCGTACCACCAGTGGGGGCCGGTCCAGAAGAACTTCGGCATGGCCCGCGCCGACGCGTCGGCGATGCAGTTTCCGTCGGAGTTCGAGTGGATCTCGCCGAGCGGTCGCGGCGTGCTCACCCACTACATGCCGAACCACTACTCCGCCGGATGGTGGATGAACTCGGCGGCCACCCTCGCCGATGCCGAGCTCGCCGTCTACGCGATGTACCGGATCCTCAAGCCGGTCGCGGCGACCCGGCACCTGATGCTGCCGGTCGGCACCGACTACGCCCCGCCGAACAAGTGGGTGACCGCGATCCACCGCTCGTGGAACGCGAGGTACGTCTGGCCGCGGTTCGTCTGCGGGACGCCGCGCGACTTCCTCGACGCCGTACGCACCGAGATGTACGCGACGGGCCGGCGGCCGAGTCCGCAGACGCGGGACATGAACCCGATCTACACCGGCAAGGACGTGTCGTACATCGACACCAAGCAGGCCCAGCGCGCGGCGGAGATCGCCGTCATCGACGCGGAGAAGCTCGCGACCCTGGCGGCGCTGCTCGGCCTCGGCCGCTATCCCGATGCCGCGCTGGACAAGGTGTGGCGGCAGCTCGCGTACGGCGCGCACCAGGACGCCATCACCGGGTCGGAGTCGGACCAGGTCTACATCGACCTGCTCGCGGGCTGGCGGGAGGCGTACGACCTGGCGACCGCGTGCCGCGACACCGCCCTCGACGCGCTCATGACCCGGATCGACACCGGCCCCGCCGAAAAGCCTTCAGGAGAAGGCGAAAGTACGCCGGTCGTCGTCGTGAACACGCTCGGCTTCGACCGCTCCGAACTCGCCCGGGTCGTCGGGTGCCCGCCGGGAAGGCTGGTCGACGACGCCGGAGCGGACGTGCCGTCCGTGCGGGACCGGGGCACGCTGGTCTTCCGCGCCGACGGCGTACCCGCTCTCGGCTGGCGTACGTACCGGCTCATCCACGGTGGCCCTCCCGCGACGCCGGCATGGACCGCGACCGGCCCACCCACCCAC
>NZ_JBEFTX010000024.1:0-115670 GCF_040195635.1 Actinopolymorpha sp. B11F2
GTCGGCTTCTATGCCGACCAACCTCCAACAACTCGGGCGGGGAAGGGCCCGGCGGTGATCAGCGGGCGGGTGGTTCGGCGGGCTGCGGCACCCGTTCAGGTTCCCGCTTGGGTGCCGGACCCCACACCACGACCAGACCGACGGCGAGCCCGAACGCACACAACCCCAGCCCCAGCCCGGGAATGAGCGGAAGGACGATTCCCAGACCGCCGCCGACTACCCAGGACAGCTGGAGCAACGTCTCCGACCGGGCGAACACGCTCGTCCGCACGTGTTCGGGCACCTCGCTCTGGATCAACGCGTCGAGTGAGAGCTTGCCCACCTGTTGGGCGAAGCCCGCCACGAACGCCAGGACCGCGACGGTGGCCAGCCCGTACAAGATCGCTGTGAGGCAGGCCGCGAGCGCAGCGGTCGCCAACAGCACGCGGATGACGATCTCGGACCGCCGCGCCCTGGCCAGCGCGCCCAGCGCCGTGCCACAGAGGTTTCCCGCCCCCGCCGCACCGGCGATCACCGCCACCTGCAGGGTCACCGGATACCCCACCAGCGGGAACTCGCGGAGCAGGAACGCCATGAAGATCAACAAGAAACCGGTGAACGCACGGAACGCGGCGTTCGCCCGCAACGCCAGGACCACGACGGTGGGGACCCTACGGCTGCGCAGCATCCGGCCGATCTCAGCGAACCGCAGGTGACCCTCACCCGCGGCCGAGTCGACCCGTGGTGGCAGCAGGATCGCCATCAGCGTGCCCACGGTGAAGATCAGGAACGCCAGCCGTAACGGCCACGCGGGCCCGAAGAACGCAAGACCGCCCGCACCCGCGGCCGCGATCCCGGCGAAGATCGCGCCGCCGAGGGAGATCCGGGAGTTGGCGGTCACCAACGCGACGTCGGGTGGCAGCAGGCGGGGGACGGCCGCCGCCCGGCTGACATTGTGGGCTTTCGAGGCGACCAGACAGCCGAAGACGAGGGGATAGAGCCACAGCTCCCCCGTCGCCACCCCACCGGCCATCACCCAGCAGAAGAACGCCCGGATCGCCATCGTCGACCCGAGCGCCCAGCGCCGTCCGCGACGGAACCGGTCGAGGAACGGACCGATGAGCGGGGCGATCAGGACGAACGGTGCCATCGTGACAAGGAGGTAGAGCGCGACCCGGCCCCTGGCCTCGCCGACGGGTACGGCGAAGAAGAGTGTGCCGGCGAGGCCGATCGCCATGGCCGCGTCGCCGCCGGCGTGGACGGAGTTGAGCTCGATCAACTTGGCGAGCCCGGACTCGCCCATGCCTTGCGCGTGGGTCACCCTGCGTACGCCCCCGACGACGGCGCTCGCGCCGCGGGACACCACCCGGCCGACGCCGCTGGTGCCGGTGGCGACGGAGTGGCCGGCCTGCGCGAACCAGCCGGTGGGTCCGACAGCCGTCCGGACGACAGTGGGGTCGTCTGGCCGGGAGCGTGCGCGGTACTCGGTCGGCGCGTCCGGATCCCCACCGCCCCGGCTCCCAGGATGCCGCTCGGTCGGCGCGTCGGGGTCACCCGCCGAGAGCCGGCTCGTCCGGCGCTGGGCAGGCGCATCCGACCCTCCTGCCGCGGACCGCCTTGACCGCCGCTCGGTGGGCGCGTCGGGATCGCCTCTGCCGGGTCGGGGTCTGCGTACCGTCGGCGCGTCCGCGTGGACAACCTGCCGCGTCGGGTCGTTGGCAGTCGACCCGCCGGACAGAAGTGGACCTCTAACCGCATTCCGCCGTGCCGCCGCCCTGCGCCCAGGCGGCCCGAGCGGGCGGCCCGGGCGGACGTCGCCGCCGACGGGATCGCCCCCTGGGCGTCGCTGGCGGTCGTCAGGCTCCACCCTCATATCCTGCCTGGGCCCGCGTACCGGCGTCTCGCCCTCTCCGCTGCCCGGGCCAACGCCATGCTGCCCGGGCCAACGCCATTAACGCCCGATCGAAACACCTGCACGACATGCCATACGACGGCCGGCGGGCCCGGCGCGACGCCGGGCGCCCACGTGGGAGAATCGGCACTTGTGAGGGCAACCACGCGGCGCACCAGCCGCCCGACGCGCACCGATGCCGTCTGTGCGGCAGCCGTGGACGAGGCGCGCGCAGCTGCAGCGGAAGTGGCGGACACCGAGACACTCGGCGCCTACCTCGGCTGTGATGCCGACGACGAGCGGGTCGTCACCCATTACTTCGCATGCGGCAACCCCGGCTACATCGGCTGGCGCTGGGCGGTGACCGTGACGCGGGCACCCCGCAGCCGGACCGTCACCGTCGACGAGGTTGTCCTGCTCCCCGGGCCCGACGCCGTGCTGGCTCCCGCCTGGGTGCCCTGGACCGAACGGATCGAAGCCGGCGACCTCGGACCCGGTGACCTGCTCCCGACCGCGCCCGACGACCCACGCCTCGCCCCTGGCTACACCGGCGCCGACGAGACGCCGGAGGCAGAGGCACTGCGGAGGATCAGCGACGAGCTGGGGTTGGGCCGGATCCGTGTCCTCTCCCTCGAGGGTCGCGACGACGCGGCCGAACGGTGGTACGAAGGTACGCCCGGGCCGAGCAACCCGATCGCGCAGGCCGCACCCGCCCAGTGTGCGACGTGCGGCTTCCTCGTACGCCTCGCTGGTCCGCTCGGCAAGGCGTTCGGCGTCTGCGCCAACGAGTTCTCACCGAGCGACGGCGAGGTCGTCGCCTTCGACCACGGGTGTGGCGCCCACTCCGAGGCGGTGCCGCCGGCCGCTGCTGCCGCGCTGACACCGGCTGAAAGTCCGGAGCACGTGCTCGACACGCTGACCTACGACGACACCGACCTCGATCTCGACCGCGGCTGACCGTTGGCACCCGCTCGCCGCAGCCTTGCCCTGCGGTAGACGCAGTAGCCGACGCCGAGTAGACCGAGGATCACGCCGGTGAGGCAGGTCCAGAGCCACCAGTCGGCGCCCGCCTCCCGTAGCCGGTCGGTGAAGGGCAGGAGGGCGAGCAGACCCACCGCCCAGGCAACCGTCCCCACGATGACCGCGCGGACGCCGTCGACATCGACCGGCTCGATGTCGGCCTGCTCCAACAGAGAGCGGTGATGCCGGGCGTTCCGGATCATCCGTTCCTGGCGATCCACGTCCCGGTTCACGGTTCCGAGCGTAACGCGCACATTGCCGGTATCGGTCCTCCTGCCGGAGGACTTCGCCGCTCTCGCGCTCCTCCTGTTCGCCAGAAACGTTGCGACGGTGAACCTGTCCGTCATCCGTGGCATGATCCGACACGCCGGGCGCGCGGCCGGGCTGCGGGCAGCCCCGCAGCCCGGGCATGGCGCGGCCTCGGCGCCCATCGAGACTCGAGGAAGGAACCCGCGATGGTCGGTTCGGACACGCGGACCGTGGCCCGGGGGCGCAGCACCCGGATGCTCGACGGCTACTTCAAGATCTCCGCGCGCGGTTCGACGGTGGGCCGCGAGGTGCGCGGGGGGATCGTGACGTTCTTCGCGATGGCGTACATCATCGCCCTCAACCCCCTGATCATCGGCACCGCGCAGGACGCCGACGGGCAGTTCCTCGGCGGAGGCGACCAACCGAACATCGTGATGGTCGCGGCCGCGACCGCCCTGGTCGCCGGCGTCGTCACGATCCTCATGGGCGCCGTGGCCAACTACCCACTCGCGCTGGCCACCGGGCTCGGCCTGAACGCGTTCGTGGCGTTCGGGATCGCGAGCCAGATGACCTGGGCCGACGCGATGGGTCTCATCGTCCTGGAGGGCCTGATCATCCTGGTCCTCGTCCTCACCGGGTTCCGCAAGGCCGTCTTCAACGCCGTACCCCGGGAGCTGAAGACCGCCATCAGCGTCGGCATCGGTCTCTTCATCGCCCTGATCGGCTTCGTGGACGCCGGCTTCGTACGCCGAACCGCCAACCCACCGGTGCCGGTGCAGTTCGGGGTGGACGGATTCCTCGACGGCTGGCCGGTGCTCGTCTTCGTCGTCGGGCTGATCGCGACCATGGTGCTCGTCATGCGGAAGGTCAAGGGCGCGATCCTCTTCGGCATCATCGGCGCCACCATCCTCGCCATCGTGATCGAGGCGATCGCCAAGGTCGGTCCGGCCGGGCCGGGTTACGAGACCAACCCGACGGGCTGGGGCCTGAACGTCCCGCGCCTGCCGGAGACCTGGTTCCAGGTGCCGGACTTCTCGTTGCTGGGCTCGTTCAGCCTGCTGGGTTCGTTCGAGCGGGTGGGGATCGTCGCCGCACTCCTGCTCGTCTTCACGCTGATGCTTGCCGACTTCTTCGACACGATGGGCACGATGACGGCAATCGGCGCCGAGGCTGGGCTCCTGGACGCCAAGGGCACGCCGCCACAGAGCCAGCGCATTCTCGCCGTCGACTCCATCGCCGCCGCGGCGGGCGGTGCGGCCGGCGTGTCGTCCAACACGTCGTACATCGAGTCCGCTGCCGGCGTCGGCGAAGGTGCCCGCACCGGGCTTGCGAGCATCGTCACGGGCGTGTGCTTCCTGCTGGCCACGGTGCTCGCGCCGCTTGTCGAGGTCATCCCCTACGAGGCGGCGACGCCGGCGCTGGTGGTCGTCGGGTTCCTGATGATGGTGCGGGTCACCGAGATCTCCTGGAACCAGTTGGACATCGCCATTCCGGCATTCCTCACCATCGTGTTGATGCCGTTCACCTATTCGATCAGTGTGGGAATCGGCGCCGGATTCGTGACGTACGTCATCCTCCGCACGGCGCGCGGGAAGGCCCGCGACATCCATCCGTTGCTGTGGATCGTGGCTGCGTTGTTCGTGGTGTACTTCGCGATCGACCCGATCCGACAACTCCTCGGCCTTTCCTGACCGAGCGCTGATCACCGGACGCCCACCGCACGAACGGCGACCCGTCGACCGAGCCGAGGCCCTCCGAGCCCCGATCGTGCCTGCGCCGCACTCCGTGATCATGATCGTGATCATGAAAGCTCGGCGTACGCATAGCCCCGTTTCGCTTCATGATCCGGTTTTGCTTCATGATCTCTGGCTGGATGATCTCGCCGTCTGGTGATCATGAAGCTGGTCCCTGCGCCAATGACACCGTGCGGAGTATCACCGTGCGGCGACGCCAACAGCGCGGGGCAGTGCCAACGCGCGACAGTGCCAACGCGCGACAGTGCCAACGCGGGGCAGTGCCAACGCGGGGCAGTGCCAACGCGGGGCAGTGCCAACGCGGGGCAGTGCCAACGCGGGGCAGTGCCAACGCGGGGCGAACGTGGTTCGAGGTTGGACCGTGCGGCGACGCCACGATCCCGCAACCCCGCAGCGATGTCCGCGCGGAGAGGACGGGGTACGGCAACGACGGCGTACGCCGAGAGCGGCGGGCGCCGAGAGCGGCGGGCGCCAAGGGCGACGGGCAGCAGGGGCGACGCGGCGTGCCGGAAGGGCGGCGCGGCGGGCGCCAAGGGCGACGGGCAGCAAGGGCGGCGCGGCGGGCGCGAAGGGCGGCGCGGCGGGCGGCTACTGGCGAGTGGCGACTGCGCGTGGCCTGACCGTGCCACGACCCGCTCAGTTCCACCATGCCGGCTTCTGGCACTGAATTCGTGAAGCCAAACCGGACCATGAAGCGAAACGGGGCTATGCGTACGCCAAGCTTTCATGATCACGATCATGATCACGGGGAGGCGCGAGGAGATGGCGTTCGTTGGTCGTTAGCAAGGGTAATGAGGTACGCTAACGGTATGCCGTCATCAACCATGCCCGTCCGATCTGAGGCGGGCCTCGCAAGTGCGCTCCGAATATCCGTGATGCGGCTGTCCCGTCGCCTCCGCAACCAGCGGGCGGCAGATCACCAGCTCTCGGCCAACCAACTCGGTGTCATGGCGACGCTGAATCGTCATGGTGTGTTGACGATCGGCGAGATCGCCGGATTCGAGAAGGTGCGTCCCCCGTCGACGACACGCACTGTGACCTCACTCGAGGAGCTGGGACTGGTGGTGCGCGAGCCGCACCCCACCGATCGCCGTCAAGTGCTCGTACGCCTGGCCGACGAAGGACGCCGCATCCTCGCCGAAGACCGCAAACGCCGCGACGCCTGGCTCGCCCGCCGGTTACACGAACTGTCCCCTGAAGAAAAAGAGATCCTGCGCTCGGCGGCGCCGATCTTGGAGAGGCTGGCTGCGTCGTGAGAGCGATGTTCCGCTCACTACGGAACCGCAACTATCGCTACTTCGCAGCAGGGTCACTCGTCGCCAACGTCGGCACTTGGCTGCAGCGTGTCGCCCAGGACTGGCTCGTCCTGCAGCTGACCGCGGGCAGCGGTGTCGCCCTGGGCATCACGACCGGGTTGCAGTTCCTTCCGTTCCTTCTCCTCGCCCCGTTCGGTGGACTGATCGCCGACCGGTTCGCCAAACGCAAGGTGCTCCAGTGCACCCAGCTCGGCATGGCGCTCGCCGCTGCCGCGCTCGCCGTTCTCGACCTGACCGGCGTCGTCCAGGTCTGGCACGTCTACCTGCTGTCGTTCCTGTTCGGCGTCGCGGGGGCGATCGACCATCCGGCCCGGCAGGCGTTCGTGGTCGAGATGGTCGGCAAGGACGACCTGCCCAACGCTGTCGGGCTCAACTCGGCATCGTTCAACGCCGCCCGGGTCATCGGCCCGGCGATGGCTGGTCTGCTGATCATGTTCGTCGGTACCGGCTGGGTCATCCTGCTCAACGCGCTCAGCTACGGCGCGACGATCTTCGCATTGGCCAAGATGCGGGCGGGCGAGCTGCACAGTCCCACACCGGTACCACGGAAGCCGGGGATGCTGGTCGACGGCCTGCGGTACGTACGAAACCGTCCGGACCTCGTTCTCGTCCTCGCGGTCGTCTTCTTCGTCGGCTGCTTCGGGCTCAACTTCCAGCTGACCAGTGCCCTGATGGCGACCGAGACCTTCGGCAAGGGTGCGGGCGAGTACGGCATCCTCGGCTCGGCGATGGCCATCGGCGCCGTCATCGGGGCGCTGGGCGCGGCCCGGCGGGGAAGCCCGCGGATGCGGCTCGTCATCTACTCGGCGGTGATCTTCGGGGCGATGGAGATCATCGCCGGCCTACTTCCGACGTACACCAGTTTCGCGGTGTCCATGCCCCTGCTCGGCTTCGTCCAACTCACCCTGATCACCGCGACCAACGCGATGATGCAGCTGACCGTGGCGCCGGAGATGCGGGGCCGGGTGCTCGCGCTCTACGGCATGGTCTTCATCGGCAGCAAGCCGCTCGGGTCACCCGTCCTCGGATGGCTCGGTGAGGTCCTGGGTGCCCGGTGGACGCTGATCGGTGGCGGGGTCGCGAGCCTGCTCGGCACACTGCTCGCCGGCTACGTCGTACTCCGCTGGCAGCGGATGAAGCTCCGTCCGCACCTGCGGCCCCGCCCGTACATCGAGGTGGTGACTGCCGCGCGACCGTCGGCGAGTGAGCCGGTACGCATCCCTACGCCGCACGCCGCCGATACCCCGACCGCGGTCACGTCAGTGGGCCCACGGTCGGCGGACGTCCCGTCAACGGAGACCGCGTCAGCCGAGACCGCGTCACCGGAGACCGCGTCACCGGAGACCGCGTCACCGGAGACCGCGTCACCGGAGACCGCGTCACCGGAGACCGGGGTCCCGGACGCCTCAGGGCCAGACGTTCCCACACCGAACGTCACGACGCCGGAGATCCCCGCACAGGTCCGGGCAGCAGATGCCGGGGCGACCACCTGGTCGATCTCCCTCCCGCCGACTCGCGAAGGGACCGACCGGGACACAGGCGTCCGGTCGGCACCCCGGCCGGTCCCGCACCAGCCACCCGCCGCAGCCGAGGGTCGGATGCGACTGGACGGCAGCACCCGGGACCACGACCCGAAACCGGGCGACGTGTCGACGCCTGGTGAGAAGGTGTCGACATGCAACCAGCCCGCTATCTCGCGGCACTCGAAGCCGACGCCACACGACTCCTCGACGTGGCGGACAAGGGACTTGCCGCGCCGGTTCCGTCGTGCCCGGCCTGGACGGTCGAAGACGTCGTAAGCCACCTGGCCGACGGCTACCCGCACAGGGTGGAGTACAACGCGGAGTCGGCTCATGACGTCGCCACACCGGCCGACCCCGTGTTCGCCACCGATGGCGTGGACGAGGTGCTCACGCTCGCCGGGAATCAGGGGGCGGTGGCGGCCTTGCGGAGGCGGCTCGCCCTGGCCACCCAGTAGGCAGTGTCGGCATGAGACTGTTCGTCGCCGTGGTCCTGCCCGAGCCCGTCCTCGACGATCTCGGCGTCGCCATGGACCATGCCCGTGCCCTGGCAGGTGCGGACACGAGACTGCGATGGACGATCCGCGCCCAGTGGCATCTGACCCTCGCGTTCCTGGGGGAGGTCGATGCCGGCGTCCTACCGGAGTTGGAGCGTCGGCTCGCCCGCGCGTCGGCTCGGTACGAACCGATGCGCCTCGCGGTCGAGGGGGGCGGCGCGTTCGGCTCGGTGCGAAAGGCACGGGTGCTGTGGGCCGGCATCAACGGTGACGTCGAACGCCTGCGACAGCTCGCCGGGTCGGTCTCGGCGGCCGCGCGGCGCGCCGGCATCGACGTCGCGGAGGGCAGGTTCCGCCCGCACGTCACGCTGGCGAGGCTGCGTGAACCCATCGACGCCGGCGACCAGGTGCGATGGTGGTCGACCTATGCGGGTCCGCCCTGGCTGGCCACCCGGATCGATCTCGTCCGTTCCCACCCCGACGCCGGCGCGGGAGAACGACCGCGGTACGAATCCCTGCGGGCATGGCCACTCGGACGGCCCGGTGGGGCCGCGGAGTAGCCTCCTTCGCGTGCATCCCAAGTACCGGCGGCTCATCATTCCCGGGGTGCTGGTTCTGCTGATCGTGATCGTCGTCATCGCGGCGTTGAGCAACCGCTGAGACCCGCACGCTCCCAGCATCCCTGGACCTACCCCACCGGCCGCAAAGGGACAGAACGGCCGCGTGGTCATGACGGATCTGTGACGACTGGCGTCCGGGCGTACCGCTTCTTGTGACGCGCGAGCGATGATGCAGACGTGCAGACGCCGACACCTCGCTCCCGTGGCGCGCTCGCGGGCGTCCTCGCGGCGATGGCCGGACTCGCAGCCGCCGAGTTGGTCTCCGGCGCCCTCGGCATCCCCGAGACACCTGTGGTCGCCGTCGGTGCGACGTTCATCGACGTGATCCCCACGCCGGTCCGGGAGTTCGGTATCGAGCTTCTCGGCACGGCGGACAAGCCGGTCCTGATCGCCGGCATCGTCGCCGTACTCGCCGGTCTGGCCGCCTGGGCAGGGATCCTCGCCACGCGCTCGCGGTCAAAGGGAGTCGCGCTGCTCGGCGCCCTTGCACTGCTGGGCATTCTGGCCAGTGCGACCCGGCCGGGCTTCTCACCAGCGACCCTGCTCCCGTCTGTCGTCGCCGGACTGGTCGCGGTCGCCGTCCTGGGCTGGTTGTTGAAGGTGTACGCCCGGACAGCCCACCGCTTCGCCCCGGCGACCACCGCCCCACCACCAGACAGCGCAGCCTCACCCCCGCCAGACTCCACGGCGCCTCCGGCGGGCGCACCCCCTGAGGGCACCGTCACCACGTCGGCAAGCGGGACGACACCCGAGTACGCACGCCAGGCTCGGCGCGATCTGTTACGTACCGGCGGCCTCGTCGTCCTGGGATCAGTGGCCGCCACGGCCATCGGACGCGGGGTAGGCGGCGTCGCCAGCAACCGGGTGGCTGCCGAGGACGCGCGGACGGCCCTGCCGCTGCCGAAGATCCCGCCAGCGACGACACCAGCCGGTGCCGACCTGCGAGTGAGCGGCCTCACGCCGTGGCGGACGGCCAACGACACCTTCTACCGGATCGACACCGCCCTGAGCGTTCCCGTCATCGAGCCGGCGAACTGGCGGCTGCGCATCCACGGCATGGTTGACCGCCCGCTCGACCTCACCTTCCGCGACCTTCTGCGGCGCCGGATCGTGCACAGGTACGTCACCCTGACCTGCGTCAGCAACGAGGTGGGGGGCGACCTGGCGGGCAACGCCATGTGGACCGGCGTACCGCTGGCCGACATCCTCGCCGACGTGGGCGTCAGTCCACGCGCGGACGCGGTGAAGTCGACCTCGGAGGACGGCTGGACCTGCGGCACACCGCTCGGGGCACTCACCGACGGCCGCGACTCACTGCTGGCGTTCGCGATGAATGGCGCCGCGCTGCCGTTCGAGCATGGGTTCCCGGTACGAATGGTGGTGCCCGGCCTCTACGGCTTCGTGTCGGCGACGAAGTGGGTCGTCGACATCGAGGTGACCCGGTTCGACGAGTTCCGTGCGTACTGGACCGACCGTGGCTGGTCCGCGCAGGCCCCGATCAAGACGGCCTCACGGATCGACGTGCCACGCCCTGGCGCCACGGCCCAGGCGGGCGACGTCGTCGTCGCCGGTGTGGCGTGGGCACAGCACCGCGGGATCTCGAAGGTCGAGGTCCGGGTCGACGAGGGCCGCTGGGAGCGGGCGCGGCTGGCGGGCGAGCCGACGAACGACTCCTGGCGACAGTGGACCTGGACCTGGGACGCCGCGCCAGGCCGGCATCAGCTGCAGGTCCGCGCGACGGACGCGGCCGGCGAGACGCAGACCGCACAGGTCGCCCCGCCCGCGCCCGACGGCGCGACCGGTTGGCACACCGTCGACGTGGACGTCAGCTGAGGTGGGCCACCGGAATCAAAGCTCGGTGAGCACCAGCGGCCCGTCCTCGGTGATGGCGACGCTGTGTTCGACATGTGCGGCCTGGCTACCGTCGATGGTGGACAGGGCCCATCCGTCGGGGCCGATCCGGTACTCGTCCTGACCCCCGGCCATGAACATCGGCTCCAGCGCGAGCACGAGCCCCGGGTTGAGCCGGAAACCACGTCCGGGTTTTCCGTCGTTCGGCACGGACGGATCCTCGTGCATGCGACGGCCGATGCCGTGTCCCCCGAAGTCGCGCGGCATCCCGTAGCCCGCCCGGCGGCCGATCGTGCCGATCGCATGGCCGATGTCGCCGAGCCGGTTGCCAGGGAGGGCGGCCGCGATACCGGCGGCGAGGGCTTCCTGGGCGGTCGCGATCAGTGTCTCGTCGGCGGGAGTGCCGGTGCCGACGGCGAGGCTGATCGCCGCATCGCCGTGGAAACCGTCGAGTTCGGCGCCAAAGTCCACGCTGAGCAGGTCGCCGTCGCGGAGGCGGTAGTTGTCGGGGATGCCGTGGACCACGACATCGTTGACCGACGCACAGATCACCCCAGGGAACGGCGTCGGCGCGAACCGCGGCCGGTAGTTGAGGAATGACGACCGGGCACCGGCCTCCTCCAGGACAGTGCGAGCCACCTCATCGAGCTCGAGCAGGGAGGTGCCCACCTGCGCGGCCTCGCGGCAGGCGGCGAGGGCGCGAGCCACCACTCTGCCGGCCTCGCGCATCGTCGCGATCTCGGTCGCGGTCTTGATCTCGACCACAGTCGTCGTGCTCCTTGGCATCGCTGTTTCGTACGTACGCGTGTCGCGGCCAAGACACCGGATCTCCCGACTGTCCTCACCCGCGGACACTTCCTCCAATAGTTATACCGGTATTAGTATCACGGGCATGGTACGACCACCATTGGGGCCGATCGACCGCCAGCGCGGCCTGGCCCTCGGCACCGCACTGCGCGCCGCCCGAGGCCAGCGGAGCATGGTCGAGGTCGCCGCGCTGGCCGGTGTGTCGGTCGAGACCGTCCGCAAGATCGAACGTGGCCGCGTCCCCACACCCGCGTTCTTCACCGTCGTCGCGCTCGCCGAGGCGGTCGGCCTCTCCCTCGCCGACCTGTGCCAGAACGTCGCGGACGGTACGCAGATCGCCGCCGCTCCCCACGACACCAGGGCCGCCAGCTGACCATGCCTGCCGGGCGCGACTATGCCTGCCGGGCGCGACGATGCCTGCCGGGCGCGACGAGACGTGACGGCACGAGGCGTGACGGGGCCATGAAGATCGATGGTCAGCGGACGGCGAGCGCAGCCTGGAGCAGGGCCACGTTGTGGGGAGCGGCCGAGCCGTCGGGGAGGTCGAGGGTGTCCTCGAACCCGATCCGCATCCCCAGTCCGAGTTGACGGGCCCGGCGGAGTACCGGCCACGTGTTCACGCCGTCGCCGTGCAGGATACGAGGCAGGTCGACGCTGTACCGGTCCAGCAGCCGCAGGATCTTCCCCGCGTCGTCCACCGCGAGGTCGGTCGGCCGGTCGACCGGCTCGATCAGCACCCTGGTCGCGAGCTTGGCCAGGGGACTCCGGATGAAGAGCTCGGCGGCGGTGGGTGTCATCAGGCCGACCTCCACGCCGACCCCGCGTTCCCTCAGCAGCTGCGCGACCTCGAGGGCGCCGTCCTCGTGGGCATTGACCGAGGCGTAGGTAGGAAAGACCCGCCAGTGGGAGACCAACGCCAACCGGCGGCGGGGATCGGCCTCGATCCAGGCGCCCGTCGTGACGCTCACCGGTATTCCCGGCACCGCGGCCGTGACGGCCTCCACCGCGGCGGCGACGTCGTCGGGATCGAGCGACTCGCACCCGCTGGGTCGGCGCGGGTGGATGTGCACCTCGGTCGCGCCGGCCGCGACGACGCTCGCGGCGTCGGCCGCCAGCTCGTCAGGCGCCTGCGGAACACCGACGTAGGCGTTGCGTCCGCCGTTCAACGCGGCGACCAGGAGGCGTTTCACCAGCGTCACCGATCCCCGTCACTCACGAGCCCTGACCTCCCGGTGACCGCTCGTCAGTTCCGTCCATGCCGGGTAGGAGGCCTGCCACCGCTGCGGCAAGGCCATGATCCCTTCGGATCGTACGTGGTGGAAGGCGCGCCGACAGCGCCCTCCCGTCATGGGCGCGCGGAGCGGGTCGGTAGGGCGGCGATCATCACGGCGACGAGGGTGAGCAACGTGCCGATGAGGGTGACGGTGGTGAGGTGTGCGTCGCCTGCGGGAATCAGACCGTCGAGGACGAGCGCGCCAACCAACTGCCCGGCGACGGCTCCGAGGCCGAGGAGCAGCACCCCCGTGAAGCGCACGATGAAGGCGGCCCCGGTGATGAACGCGACCCCGCACAGTCCGCCGAGGTAGAGCTGCGGTGCGGCCGGCCATTCGGACGGAAGCCCGCGCAGGATGATGTCGACCCCGGCCGCGATCCCCAGTGCCGCCGTACCCACTGTGAAGTTGATCAAGGCGGCGACGAGTGCGCCGGTCACGCCGTTCCCGTCGACCGTGGCGGTTGCACTGACGCGGCCGTTGACGGCCTGCTGCCAGGCGGTGCCGACGCCGGCGAGCGCGGGCGCGACGGCGAGGACGAGCAGGGCGGGCGTTCGCACCTCGTCCGACACCGCGAGGGCGACAGCGCCCAGGGCGAGAGAAGCACCGAGGACCCGGTTGCGGGTCACCGGGGTACGACCCGCAGGACCCAGGCCGAGCCGGTCGACGACGAGGCTGGTCGCAGCCTGCCCGGCCACGACGGCCACCGTGAAGACCGCGACACCGACGAGCCCGACCGTCGTCGACTGGACGACGACGAGGTACGCACCGCAGACGCCGCCGAGGCACTGCCACCACCGGAGCCGGTACGCGGGGCGCGAAGAAGTACCGGCGTCGCGGTCGAGCGCCGAGTGGCCGCGGAGGCTCGGTAGCCGGACGGTCGACAGGAGCTGACGCACGCCGCGCCGGACGCCCGGGAGCAGGGCCATCAGGATCAGCAGGACGACCCAGCCGGAGCCGAACGACCACAACGCGGCGAGTACGCCGTCGTCCAACCGCTGCCCGAGCTCGCCGTTGATCCGGGACTGGCAGGCGAGGATGACACCCATGCCGAACGCGGCGGCGATACCGAAAGCGACCTCGCGCGGGTGGGCAGGAACCAGTCCGGCGAGCGAGGGCTTCCGCGTGTCGGTCACCGACACATCGGATGACTGCTGGATGCGTCCCTTCACCCCTCACCGCTAGGCGCGTGGGTGCCAGCGTGTTGTCCCGGAGCCACTGCTTCGGCGCGAGCCTGCTGCCGGGCGAGGAACCGGTCGAAGACCCGCCGAGCAAGCCGGGTGACGAGCCACCCGCAGACTCCGGCCACGACCGGCAGCAGAGCGGGTATGACCGTCACGGCCAGAGCGCCGAGCACGACGGAACCGATGCAGAGGAGAGTCGAGAGGGGGTACGCGGCCGCGAACAGCGCACTGTTGCGGACGACCCGGCGCCACGGTGCGGGGTACCGGACCATCACGGGGAACGCGAAGACCAACGTGCCACCAAGCGCCAGGATGCCGAGCACCGCCGCACCCAGCACCACGGCGCGCAAGGGTGCGTCCTCGGCGCGCAGGCCGTAGAGCAGGTCGATCGACAGCAACGTGCCGACCACGGTCGCGAGGAAACCCAGCCACAGGCTCTGCCGGAGGTGCCGCCGGAATCCTCCCCAGTACGTCGACCAGACCGGGGGCGGGCCGTGTTCGTCCCATTCGTTCATGACGCTGCAGAGACCCGCCGTCGCCGGGCCGAGCGTCACGATCGGGAAGCTTGCGAGCACCCACAGTAGTCCTGCGAAGCCGACCGCGAGAACAGCGTCCATGACCCGGGTCAGAGCGGTCATCGTCCAGCTTTCTGTGCGGCGGAGCCCCGTCGAACGGACCTCAGCGTAATCTCCCGCCCACCCACCTCCACTGGCCCGTCCCGCGGCGAAAACCGGACGCGCTCGACGGAACCCGACCTCTACGGTTCCGGCAGAGGGAGCAACTCCACCGCAGCACCGAAGGGGGGATCCGCCTGGTGACAAGCTCGCACCTCCGCGCGCTCGTCGTACTCGCCTGACAGGGGACGACGCCGACGCCGGTGCGACCGGACCCACACCGACCGGTGGCAGTTGGGCACTCGAAACTGGAACTCGCCTGGCTGACAGTGGCCGGGACACTCCCCGCGGCCAGCCGCCAGGCGCGATACCGAGCACCCGGCCCGCCGCGGGGCAAACCCGGTCGTGGTCCTGATCCGTCGACCAGAACGGCCGACGGTGACGCCGGAACCGGAAGTAATCGCCGCTCGCGGAAGCGCGAGGCGGTGAACAGGTCCCTGACCGGTCCAGCCCGGGAGCCCTGGCGCGCACTGCCGCCAGGGTGAGAACGAACGGAACCCTGCGCCCTCGAGTCATCCACTCCCCGCCATTCGCGGGACGGACTCGAGGAGGCAGGTACGCCGAATCAGCGCGCGTCCAGAAACTCCGCGTTCACCTGCCTGTTCTGCGCCGCTCCGGTACCCGCCTGCACCAACGGAAGCTTCCGCAACCACTGCCCGTACTGCCTGTGGTCGTGTCATGTCGACGTCCACCCGGGCGACCGGGCCAGTCGGTGCGGTGGCCCGATGGAGCCGGTCGGGCTGACCAGACCACGCGGCAAGGGCTGGGCGCTGGTGCATCGCTGCGTGGTCTGTGGGGAGCGGCGGACCAACCGCCTCGCTCTCGACACGGTCGCGCCGGACGACATCGACGCGGTCGTACGCCTGCCACCGGGTTAGATGGCGGCGCAGCCGGGCGACGACCGGCTCGGCGTCCAGATGCACGGGACGCGGCGATCCCACTCGGCGGCCCCGGGTAGCGGTCGGGGGCCACCAACTGCGCTGTCGGTGGACCGCCAGCAGCCGGAACGTCGGCCGATCCCACGCCGGTAGGAGACGCCCGAGGACGGGAGATCCCGCTTCGCGGGACCCGCAGGCTGGGACGGTCGCCCGCCTCCGGCCTGTCCCCTCCCGCCCGAAGCGGCATTCTTCGTGAGAAGCTGACCGATGTGCTCACCGAGGGTCTTCACGTAGCGAAGCCACGGCTTGTGGGTTGCGGGGTCGATGTGATGGAGTTCGTCGATTCGGAGCACATGCCGCGCAACCTGCTCCGCGGGTTCGCTACCGGCGCGGACGCCTCCGCCGAGATGGTCAGCGACCACCGGCGCATCGGCTCCGCGTGGGGGGTGTCACCCGCGCTTGCGCGGTCCCTGGAGCCCGACCCCGCGGAGGTGCTGCGGTCGTGATCTCGAAGCTGACAGGCCAGCGTCAACATCGTCCAACGGCAGCTGCCGCCCTCGTGGCGGGGCTGGTCGGAGCGTCGGTGCTCTTCGGCACTCCGGCACTCGCCGAGGATCCGCCGGCGCCGAAGGAAGCGTTCACCATCGGCGATGAGCGGATCACGGAGTCGAGCGGCCTCACGGTCGGTACGAAGCACCCCGACCTCTTCTACACGATGAACGACTCCGGCGGCGAAGCGATGGTCTTCGGCCTCGACAGCTCCGGCGCCGTCGTCGCCACGGTCACCCTCGGCGAGGTGACACCCGAGGACTGGGAGGCGATCTCCACCGGGCCGGAGGGACGCATCTGGGTGGGGGACATCGGCGACAACGACAGCGCGCGGGAGACCATCACGCTGTACCGCTTCCGCGAACCGGAGGAGCTCGGCGACACGAGCGAACAGTGGAGCAGGTACCCCTTCGCCTACGAAGACGGTCCGCATGACGCCGAGGCCATCCTCGTCCATCCAGAGACCGGACAGATCTACGTCGTCACCAAGTCACCCGACGGTGGGGGCATCTACGCCGCGCCGGAAGAACCGGTCCCCGGTGAGACCGGCACCCTCACCAAGGTCGGCGACGCGCCACCGGTGGTGACCGACGGTGCCTTTCTGCCGGACGGCTCCGGTGCGGTCCTTCGTACGTACGACAAGGCGTACGTGATCGAACTCCCCAGCGGCAAGGTCACCCGCACGGTCGGGCTCCCGCGGCAGAAGCAGGGCGAGTCGATCGCGGTCAGCCCCGACGGAAAGCAGTTCTTCGCCGGCAGCGAGGGCTCGGGATCGGCCGTCTACACGGTGTCGTCGACGGCGCCGCCGCCCCCGAAGCCGAGCGCCACAGCGTCCAAGGACCCCGCCGGCGAAAATGCTGGCGACGAAGGCGCGGGCGAAGGCACCGAGGCGGGTAGTGGGTCCGGTGTGAAGGGTTTGCTGGGAGGGATCCCGTGGTGGATCCCCGCACTCGTGCTCGGGGCCGCGCTCCTGGCCGGCATCGTGGCTTTCCCGCGTGCGCGGCGGCGGCCCGTCGCCCCGGGTGGCGTGCGGGATCGCCAGGCCCCGGTGAGCCACGACCTCGACGAATTCGACGACGTCGCTCGAGCGGACCGGCTCCGCTACGCCGACGACCCGCGGGAGGCACCGTGGGCGGCTGATGACGACGGCGTGCCCAGGCGCTGGCCCGACGACGACCGCGCGCCCGCGTGGCGCGACGAGGCTGACGGCCCGCCGTGGCGCGACGACGACCGGGAGCCGGTTCCGTCATGGGAGGCGCCTGACGACAGACCCGGCCGCTGGGGCGATCAGGGTGACGGGCCGCCGGCCGCGGCACCCTGGCCGCCGGACCAGGCGGGGGGTGGCGCCGTTGCCGGCGCTGTTGCCGGTCCCGAGCCGGACCCGTCCTGGTCCACGGGAGGGCAGCAGGGCAACGATCTGCACGACTATCCGGATCAGCCTCCCGGCTATCGCGACATGCCGGCGTACGCGGACCAGCCCGCGGACTACTCCGACCAACCGCCGGCGTACAACGACCCGCCGCCCGGCTACCGCGACATGCCGGCGTACAGCGAACCCCCCGCCTACGGCGATCGCCCTCCCTATGGCGATTCCCCGGCCTATGGCGACAACGCACCCGCGTACTCCGACCCGCCGGGCGGCTTCCGCGACCAACCCGCCTACGCCGATTCGCCCCCGGTCCCGGGCTACCAGGACCAGCCGCCGGCCTACGCTGACCCGCCGACGCCCTACGGCGGACAGTCACCGGCCTACAACGACCCGCCACCGGGTTACCAGGACACGCCGCCGGCGTACGCGGACCCGCCGCCGTTCCAGAGCGACTCCCCCGGATACCAGGACGCGTCGCCCTATCAGGACCCCTCGCGCTACCAGGACGCTTCGCCTTACCAGGACCCGTCGCGCTACCAGGACGCGTCGGCGGGCCAACAGGACCAGCCACCGGCCTACGTCGACCAGCCGACTGCGGCATACGCGCGAGACAGCATCCCCGCGCCGCCGGCGTGGGAGGACGGTGGCTGGCACAGTCCGCCGCGGCCCGACAACGACATGAGCTGGGACAACGGCCCGGATCCCTCCGGACAGCCCGCCGCCCAGGCCTCACCTCCCGGTTGGGATCCCGCGCCCGAGCCGAGCCTGCCGTGGCGGCAGTCCAGTGCCCTGCCCTGGGAACAGGGACCGCCGCAGGGTGGACGGCCCCGCGACGACGGACCATCGGACGCCGGCCCACCTCCCTGGGCCGAACCGCAGCGCCCCGATACCCCGTGGGGGGAGGATCAAGCCGAGGCGGCGTCACGCCGGCCGAGTTGGCGGGACGACTACCGGAAACCACCGACGCCGAGGCGGCTCTTCCGCGACGACGATCCCGCCGAGTGACCCCTTGTGGGCACCCCCGGTACCAGGCCCGCCCCGACCCCATAAAAGTCGCGAGGGTACAACTCACTCGGAACACCTGACGATCGCCGCGGGTAGAGTGAGTACGTCGCCTGAGCAATAACAGGCACTCGCTTTCCATTTGCGTGGTTGCCGTGGTGCTGGATGACGAACCGCAGGGCGCTCTCGGCTGGGATGGCCATCTCCTGCTCCTGCACAGGACAGAGCCAGAGCGGAAGACCCTCCTGGTCGCCTGGATCCGCCATGGTCTCGTCCAGGGCGAGAAGGTCATCTACGGCCAGGTCGAGGTGTCCCTTCCGCCGGACATCGCCGAAACCCTGACAGAGCAGGGGATCGACGTGTCCGCCGCGCTCGACGACGGCCAGCTGAGCATTGAGTCACCGCAGGATCTCGGTCGTCCCGGTCGAACGCGGGAGATCATCGAACAGGCATTGGCTGAGGGTTATCGTGCCGCCCGAATATCCGTCGACCCTCCCTTGGTCGGCGACTTCCTCGACGGCGCCCAAGCAGATCTCGAGAATATGCTCGACGATCATTGTCGCCATTATCCGTTCTCGGCGTTGTGTCAATATCGCGCGAACATTCTGGATGCGTCCGTCTTGGAGATTGCCGTCAAACTGCACGCGGGTGAGATCCGCGCAGCGCATCTGATCACCGGGATGGATGCCGACCGAATGGTCGTCGCCGGCGAACTCGACGTCACCAACGACACGTTGCTGACCCTCCTGCTGAAGGTCGTTTCCGCCAGTGCACCAGAGCGCCTGGTGGTCAACCTGAGTTCGGTGAACTTCATGGGAGTCGCGGCCGCCCGCGCCTTGGTGGAGGGCACCGCCGATTTTCGGGACGCGGGCGGGCGGGTCATGCTCAGGGCACCGACCGGTGACACCGAGTGGTTCCTGCGCGTGCTCGGTATCGACGAGATCGAACATTTCGAACTGAGCGGAGCGGCGTGATGGTGAAGCCAGGATCAGGGGGATATGTCCACGACATCCTCTTCTACAGCTCCGACGACGAACTGCTGCCGGTGGCGTTGCCCTTCCTGTCCGAGGCTCTCGACCACGACGAGTCCGTCATCCTTGCCTGCCGTACGCACCACAACAGGCTGCTGACCGAGAGGCTCGGCGACCACCCACGCCTCCAGGTCGTCCCCCGCGTCGGCACTGCCGGCCGCCCAGCCGAGGCGATCGCCCAGTCGGCGGCCGTGCTCCGCCGAGAGCTCCGGTCCGGTGCCCGGCAGATCCGGCTGATGGGCGAGATCAACTTCGGCGCGACACCGAGGGAGTGGGCCTGGTGGAGCACCTTGGAGGCGGTCGCCAACGTGGCACTCGCGAACTATCCGCTGTGGAACGTGTGCCTCTACCACACCGAACGCCAACCCGAAGGGGTACTCCAGCTCGCGAGGCTCACCCATCCCCATGTCGTCACGCCCGATCGGGAACGCACCGCCAACCCGCACTACGTCGAACCAGCGGAGTTCCTCCGGCAGCTGCCGTCGATCGGTCCACATGTGCTGGAACAGACCACTCCCAGCTTCTTCACCGACGACCTCACCGACCTGGCCGAGCTGCGCCGCGTCGCCTACGGGACCGGCCTGGCGCGTACGACGTTCCCGGAGCGACAGGTCGAGGGTTTCGTCCACGCCCTCAGCGAGGTCGCGAGCAACGCCCTCGTGCACGGCCGACCCCCGGTCGAGGTACGCCTCTGGGCCGCACAGGACCAACTCCTCAGCACGGTCGTCGACCACGGTGGCGGATTCGACGACCCGCTCGCGGGCTATGTGCCGCTCGAGGACCGGCGGATGGCTCCCGGCCACGGACTGTGGCTCGCCCGGCGGATGTGCGACCACATCGAGACCGCGCCGACAGCCGACGCCTTCACCGTCCGACTCCTGACCTCACGCTGAAGGCGACAGCAGGACCCGGATCTGGTGCGTTCACGGTTTGTCGCCGGACGACGCGGTTCCTGACGGGGGGAAAGCCCCGAGGGCGATCGGGCGATCGTTTACGTTTCGTACGTGATTAACTACTCTTAGTCATACCTGACATAGGGAACAGATCGGCATCAGCAACACCTCTCGCCTTGCGCGGTGGTGTGCCTTCCGGCGCTTGCCGGGGGCGGGGAGGGTAACAATGCGTCGCCACCAGGCAGGATCCCCCAAGCATCGACGGAGCCGGGCGTGGCGGATCCGCACGAACCGGCACCCTCGTCGCCGCCTCTCCCTTGCCGCCGCCATCGTCGTGGTCACTGCCGGCCTCGTGGCCGGGACACCCGAGACCGCCGCCGCCCAGGTTGCCGGACAACCAGATCGTCGTCTGAATGACAACCACCGAGGCGAACTCGACGCCGGCGCGGGCGGCACACAGGGAGCACCTGCCCCAGCACCGACGCTCACCCGGCGAGCGCCCGGTTGAGCCGGTAGGCCTCCGCCCGTCGAGCTCAGCCGAGGCGTTCGACCACGTGGTCGATGCAGACCGTCAACGCCTCCACATCGGCCGGGTCCACCGCCGGGAACATCCCCACCCGCAGCTGGTTGCGGCCGAGCTTGCGGTAGGGCTCGACGTCGACGATGCCGTTGGCGCGGAGGACCTTCGCGATCGCCGCGGCGTCGACTGCCGCATCGAAGTCGACGGTCCCCACCACGAGCGAGCGGGCATCGGGGTCGGCGACGAACGGCGTCGCGTACTCCGACTTCTCCGCCCAGGTGTAGAGCCGGCTCGACGAGTCGGACGTACGACCGACCGCGCCCTCCAGCCCGCCGAGCGCCAGCAACCAGTCCAGCTGCTCGGCGAAGAGGATCAGCGTCGCCACGGCGGGCGTGTTGTACGTCTGGTCCTTGCGGGAGTTGTCGATCGCCGTCGGCAGGTCCAGGAATGTCGGGACGTAGCGGCTGGAGGCGGCGATCTCGTCGACCCTGGCCAGCGCCCGCGGCGACAGGACGGCGACCCAGAGTCCGCCGTCGGCGGCGAAGCACTTCTGCGGCGCGAAGTAGTACGCGTCCGTCGCGGCGATGTCGACCGGCAGGCCCCCCGCCCCCGACGTCGCGTCGATGAGCAGCAAGGCGTCATCAGCGGCGCCATCGACCCGGTGGACGGGCGACATCACGCCCGTCGACGTCTCGTTGTGCGGCCAGGCGTACGCGTCGACACCCTCTTCGGCGTAGGGCGTCGGCAGTGTCCCCGGCTCGGTCTTGACGATCGTGGGGGTGTCGAGGAACGGTGCGCCCGACACCACGGCCGCGAACTTCGACCCGAACTCGCCATGGGAGAGCAGCTGGGTTCGCGAGCGCAACAGGTTGTGCGCCGCGATGTCCCAGAACGCGGTCGTCCCGCCGTTGCCGAGCACGACCTCGTAGCCGTCGGGCAGCCCGAACAGCGCGCCGACCCCTTCGCGGATCCGGCGGACGAGCTGCTTGACCGGCGCCTGGCGGTGGGACGTGCCGAGCAGGGAGGTCGCCGCCGCGGACAGGGCTTCCACCGCCTCGGGACGGACCTTCGACGGTCCCGAGCCGAACCGGCCATCAGCCGGCTTCAGGTCAGCGGGGATCACGATGCGATCAACTGCGTCGGTCACGAGCCACCTCTCGGAACGGAAGAAACGAGCGTTCATTGTCTCAGGCGGCTCCATCGCTCCCGGTGCCCCGCCCCGTCCGCCACCATCCGGGTGCGTGATCACGAAAGGAGCCCGGTCCGTGACCTCGGCGAGGTGATCTCCGCGCCGAACGTGTGGATCGAGCCCGAGGAGGTGATGGCCTCGGCGACGTTTCGTGATCATCGGCGAGCGCTCGCGCTAGGGTCGTGGCTCGTGGAACAGGGATCAGGCCGTGAGTCGCCACTGGCCGCGATGCGCCGCCGCTACGCCGACCGGCCGCTGAACGAAGCCGACCTGGCGTCCGACCCGCTCGTACAGTTCCAGCAGTGGCTCGCCGACGCGGTCGAAGCCGACATCGCCGAACCCAACGCCATGGTGCTCGCGACCGCGACCGCCGACGGCATCCCGTCCGCGCGGACCGTCCTGCTCAAGGGTCTCGACGAACGCGGCTTCGCCTTCTACACCAACCTCGAGTCGGCCAAGGCCGCCGACCTCACGACCAACCCGCGCGCCGCGCTCGTCTTCCCGTGGCACGCCATGCAGCGGCAGGTGCGGGTCAGCGGTACGACCAGCATCGTCAGCCGGGACGAGTCCGCCCGCTACTTCGCGTCCCGGCCGCGCGACAGCCAGCTCGGAGCGTGGGCGAGCCGGCAGTCCAGCGTGGTCCCTGATCGGGCGACCCTCGACCGGGAGTACGCCGACCTCGAGGCGCGCTGGCCGGAAGGAACAGAGATTCCCCTGCCGGACTTCTGGGGCGGCCACCGCATTCGGCCCGAGTCCTACGAGTTCTGGCAGGGACGCCAGGGCCGGCTGCATGATCGGGTGCGGTACCGGCGGGAGAGTTCCGGCGGCGGCTGGCGGATCGAGCGCCTGGCCCCGTGAGATCTGCGTACGACCCGGATCTCGGAACCCCATGCGCACAAAGGATCCGGGCATGAGGCGACCCGCGGGCTTTGTGTGCTGGGGGGACTAGTTCCAGCGCCCGCGGGTCGGGTGGCTGCCTTGGTTTCGCCGGCCGCCGTCCGGCACTCGTTGTTCCGGGTCCCCTGACATGAGGGAACCCGCCCACCAGGGTGCGGGTATGAACACGGTGCCATCGGGACGGGCCGGTAGTCGGCAGTCGGTCCTCAAATGGAACGGCGGCTAGCGGACAGCCACCTCACGAGTCCCAGAGCTATGCATGCGCTGGACCACCTCCTTTCCCGTGTACGCCCGACCGTACGCGGGAGCCGCCCATCTGACAACGAGGTATTGCGGCGGATTCCTGTGTCGGCCGAACCATTGGCGGCATGTCCGGCGGACGTGACAAGTACGAAGAGTGCCGTTCACATCCGCGTCACATTCGCACAAGCGGTTGCCGGTCACCGAGGGGCCAGCCGCGGTCCTGGGGCAAGCCTGGCAGGACCGTCAGACCGGCATCCGTCAGACCCGCATCACCTTGACGCCGGCTTCCTCGAACAGCCGGATCGACTCCTCCGGTCCGCCGAAGTCGGTGATCAGCAGATCGATTTCCTCCGTACGCCGGATCCTGGCGAACGCCTGCGCACCGATCTTGGAGCTGTCGGCGACGACCACGACCTGGCGGGAGCGGGCCGCCATCAGCTGGTTGATCATGGCCTCGCCCTCGTGATGGGCGCTCGCGCCGTGCTCCGGGCTGATCCCGTCCGCGCCGAGGATCGCCATGTCGAGGCTGACGCCTTCGAGGATGTGGGTCGCGAGTGGCCCGGCGAGTTCGTAGGACTGCGGCCGGGCGACTCCTCCGGTCACGACGATCTTGACGTGCGGCCGGACGGTGAGCTCGTTGGCGATGTTGACGGCGTTGGTGACGATCGTGACGGCGCGGCGACCGCCGTTGGGCGAGCGCAGGTCGCTGCGGGTGGCGATGGCGCGGGCCACCTCGGTCGCGGTCGTACCACCGTTGATCCCGATCACCATGCCGGCGGTCACGAGGTCTGCGGCGGCCTTGCCGATGCGTTGTTTCTCGCTGGCGAGGCGCGCGGTCTTGTAGCGCAGCGGCAGGTCGTAGGCGACGCTGTGCGCGACCGCACCGCCACGGGTGCGGGTGAGGAACTGTTGCTGCGCCAGATGATCGAGGTCGCGGCGAATAGTCGCCGTCGAGACGTCGAGTTCCTCCGCGAGAGTTTCGACGTCGATCTGGCTGCGTTCGGCGACCAGTTCAAGAATCGCATTCAACCGTTCGTAACGGTTCATGGTCACCGCCCCATGCCTGAAACTGCGCGTATTGCCGGGCAACCGATCATAAGGTGCGTAGACGCGCCCGGAGGCGCGCAGGAAGCTGCAGATAGTTTCGGAACGACGGCACAAACGCGTGGGTTTCCCCACGAAGCGGCACATCCCCGGCGCCCAGGCGTCGACACGTCAGGCCCCCGTTTCGAATCTCGTGTCGATTCTTTCGTCCAGCAAATACTGGCAGTTGATCGCCACTGACAGTGTCACCGACGCGGGATCATCTACACTCCGCGACAAATCTGCACAACACTGATCGCTTATCGTTCCTAACATGCACAAACGAGCGAGCTGATGCCCTATGCTCGGGCGAGCCAAAAAACTCGAGCTTTGGGGTGCTCATGCCGTTTGTGACCGACGAGATCGCCAGCCAGCCCGACTGCTGGCGACAGGCCGTCATGCTCGCCGACAAAACCGGGACCATGCTCCCCCGTCCCGGCGAGCGGGTCGCGATTCTCGGGTGCGGCACCTCGTTGTTCATCGGTCAGTCGTACGCCGCCCTGCGCGAGGCCGCCGGCCACGGCGAGACCGATGCGTACGCCGCCACCGAGTTCCCGCAGGGACGCCGCTACGACCGGGTGGTCGCGCTCTCCCGCTCGGGCACAACGACCGAGGTCCTGAGCCAGTTGACGAGGCTCCGCGGGAGCGTCCCCACCGTCGCCCTCACCGCTGATCCAGTGGCGCCGATGGTGGATCTCGCCGACGAGACCGTCGTCCTGAACTTCGCCGAGGAACACGCCGTCGTGCAGACCCGCTTCGCGACGTCGGCGCTGACCCTGCTGCGCGCGCACCTCGGCATCGCCCTCGAGGGGGCGATCGCCGACGCGGAGACCACCGTCGCGGCCCCGCTCCCAGCCGGCGCCGTCGAACGCCGGCAGTTCACCTTCCTCGGCACCGGTTGGACCATCGGCCTCGCCAACGAGGCGGCGCTGAAGATGCGCGAGGCGTCGCTGTCGTGGACCGAGGCCTACCCCGCCATGGAGTACCGGCACGGGCCGATCAGCATCACCGACACGTCGTCGGTCGTGTGGTTCCTCGGCGCTCCCCCGACTGGCCTCGTGGAGGAGATCCGCAAACTCGGCGCGCTCGTCGTGTCCGAAGCCCAGAGCGACCCGGTTGCCGAGCTGATCCGGATCCAGCGGCTCGCGGTCGAGATCGGCGCCGCCAAGTCGCTCGACCCCGACCGCCCTCGCAACCTCAGCTTCTCCGTCGTCCTGTCCCCTGCCAGCGGAGCCGGCATTTCGTGACCAGGTGCGTGGTCGCCCTCGATGTCGGGGGTACGACGATGAAGGGCGCGCTGGTCGACTCCCGGCGTACCGTCCGGTTCCGCCGGTCGTTTCCGACCCCGGTCGAAGCGGGTCCGGACGCGGTCGTCGACCAGATCGGTACGGCGTTCGAAACACTGTCGGGTGAAGCCCACGGAGCGGGGCTCGCGGCTCCGTCCGCGGCCGGACTCGTCGTTCCCGGGATCGTCGACGAAGCCGCCGGTGTCGCCGTGGTCGCGGCCAACGTCGGCTGGCGTGACGCCCCGCTGGCGACGTTGCTGCGGGAGCGCCTGGGGTTGCCGGTGGCACTGGGTCATGACGTACGCGCCGGCGGGCTCGCCGAGAGCGTCCTCGGAGCCGGGGCCGGCTCGCGCGACGTCCTCTTCGTCGCGCTCGGGACGGGCATCGCCGCCAGCTGCATCGTCGACGGCCGACCGATCGTCGCGGGTGGGTATGCCGGCGAGATCGGGCACATCGTCGTCGAACCCGACGGCGACCCCTGCGGCTGCGGCGGCCGTGGCTGCCTGGAACGGGTGGCCTCCGCGGCGGCGGTCGCCCGCCGGTACACAGCCCGCGCAGGAGTCGAGGTGGCGGGCGCCGCCGGGGTGGCGGCGGCCGTACGCAGTGGAGACCCGGTGGCCCGCGCGGTCTGGGACGAGGCGGTCTCGGCGCTTGTCACGGTCCTGCACACGGGCGTCACCCTGCTGGGACCGGAGGTCGTCGTCGTGGGTGGCGGACTCGCCGAGGCGGAGGACCTTCTCCTCGCGCCGCTGGAGGCGCAACTCGACAAGCGGTTGACGTTCCAGCGCCGGCCCCGGATCGCCAGGGCGGCACTCGGGGACCAGGCCGGGTGCCTGGGAGCCGCGCTGCTCGCCTGGCGGCTCACCGGGGACAATGCGGGTCCCGACAGCGACGCGGGAGACGTGGGAGCCCCAGGAAAGGATGCGACGCCGTGACGGTGCTGGCCAACGCGCGGGTCGTGACTCCCGCCGGTGTCCTCGATCCCGGCTGGGTCGAGGTGACAGGTGACCGCCTGACGTCAGTGGGCTCCGGGGTCGCGCCGACGGCGGTGGACCTGGACCTGTCCGGCCGGATCGTCGTACCCGGGTTCGTCGACACCCACGTCCACGGCGGCGGAGGTGCGTCGTACCTCTCGGCGACTCCGGAGGACACGGCGACGGTCGTCGGCTTCCACCGCGCGCACGGCACGACCACGACGTTCGCGAGTCTCATCTCCACGACCGCGGACGAGCTTCACCGCCAGGTCGCCGCGCTGGCGGACCTCGTGAGCGACGACCTCCTCTCCGGCATCCACCTCGAAGGGCCGTGGCTCAGCACCGTCCGCCGGGGTGCGCACAATCCGGCGGTCCTGCGTTCACCCGCGCGCGAGGAGGTCGCCCACCTGCTGCGGCTCGGTCGCGGGGGCGTGACCATGGTGACGGTGGCGCCGGAGCTCCCCGGCGGGCTCGACGCCGTACGCCAGATCGTCGACGCGGGCGCGGTCGCCGCCGTCGGGCACAGCGACGCCGACTACGCCACCGTCCTCGCAGCCGTCGACCGCGGGGCGACAGTCGGTACGCACCTGTTCAACGGCATGCCACCGCTGCACCACCGCACGCCCGGGCCGGTCGGCGCCCTGCTCGAGGACTCCCGGGTGACGGTCGAGCTCATCGCCGACGGCATCCATCTGCACCCGGCCGCCATCGGACTCGCCGTGCGGTCCGCGGGCGTCGAGCGGGTGTCTCTCGTCACCGACGCGATGGCGGCCGCCGGGATGGGCGACGGCGTCTACGGTCTCGGTGAGCAGTCCGTCGAGGTCAAGGCGGGCGTGGCACGCTTGGCCGGCGGCGACTCGATCGCGGGAAGCACGCTGACGATGGGTGGGGCGTTCCGCTTCGCCGTCCACGACGTCGGGCTGTCGCTGGAACAGGCCGCGCGGGTCGCGGCGACGACTCCGGCGCGAGTGTTCGGGCTCGCCGACCGGGGCGCCCTCGAGGCGGGACTGCTGGCGGATCTGGTCGTCCTCGACGCGGACCTCGCGGTCGTCGCTGTGATGCGGCGCGGTTGCTGGGTGACCGGCGAACCGGGCGCTGCCCGCTGAAGAGCCTGGCACGGACTTTGCGAAGGAGAAACCGCACATGCCGCTGACACCCACCGGTGAGATCGTCCGCAAGGCCGCCGAGACCGGCCGCGGCGTCGGTGCGTTCAACGTCATCCAGCTCGAACACGCCGAGGCCCTCGTCGCCGGTGCCGAACACGCGGGCGCTCCGGTGATCCTGCAGATCAGCGAGAACGCCGTGAAGTACCACCGCGGACTCGAACCCCTCGCCCTCGCGACGCTCGCGGTGGCAAGGGAGGCCTCCGTCCCGGTCGCCGTCCACCTCGACCACGCGACCGATCCGGAGCTGGTGCGGGAGGCGGTGACGCTGGGCTTCGGTTCGGTGATGTTCGACGCGTCGGTCCTTTCCTACGACGACAATGTGGCCGCCACCCGCGAGGTCGCGGCACGTTGCCGTGCGCGGGATGTCTTCGTGGAGGCGGAGCTGGGTGAGGTCGGCGGCAAGGACGGCGTGCACGCGCCCGGGGCCCGGACCGACCCGGACGAGGCGGCGGCGTACGTCGAGGCGACGGGCGTCGACGCGCTGGCGATCGCCGTCGGCACGTCCCACGCGATGCTGGAGAAGACCGCCTCACTCGACTTCGACCTGATCACCGCGCACCGCCGGGTCGTACCAGTGCCGCTCGTGCTGCACGGCTCGTCCGGCGTACCCGAGGCCGACCTCACCCACGCCGTCGAGGCCGGGATGACGAAGGTGAACATCGCAACGGCGCTGAACCAGGCGTTCACGGCGGCGGTACGGGACTACCTCGCGGCGAACCCGAGCGTCGTCGACACCCGGAAGTACCTCGCACCCGGGCGCGCGGCCGTGGCCCGCGAGGTGACCCGGCTGCTCGGCGTCCTCAAAGCCACCTGAGGGGGCCTGGTAACAACCTCTCCCGCTCCGTGTGTACCCCGTGATCATGATCGTGATCACGAAGGTTTTGCGGGCGCATAGCCCTCATTTCCTTCATGATCATGGGATCGGCCGGGGGTCGCTCAGAGTACGAGGTCGATGTAGCGCTGGACCATCGTCGCGACCACCTCGTCGGGATCGGCCGCCCAGATGTCGGCGTTGAAGATCTCCACCTCGATGTCGCCGGTGTAGCCCGCCTCGTCGACCGCGACCCGGAACGGCCGGTGTTCGATCACGCCGTCGCCCATCATGCCGCGCGCCAGCAACGCGTCGGACGGGATCGGCAGGTTGAAGTCGCAGACCTGGAACGACGCGATCCGCAGCCGCGCCCGGCTGATCTGCGCCCAGACGGTCGGATCCCACCAGACGTGGAACGTGTCGACGACCACGCCCACCCGGTCGAGCGGGAACTTCTCGGCGAGGTCGAGTGCCTGTCCGAGCGTCGACAGCACGGCACGGTCCGCGCAGTACATCGGATGCAGCGGCTCCAGTGCCAGGCGTACGCCATGCTCACCGGCGTACGGAGCCAACTCCGCAACGGCATCGGCCACCCGCGCCCGGGCGCCCGGCAGGTCCCGCGAGCCCTCCGGTAACCCGCCGACGACCAGGACCACACACGGTGCGCCGAGCGTCGCCGCCTCGTCGATCGCCCGCCGGTTGTCGTCAAGAGCACGTTGACGCTCCACCGGGTCCGCTGCGGTGAGGAAACCGCCACGGCACAGCGACGACACCCGAAGCCCGGCATCCCGAACGAGCTTGGCGGCGTGGTCGAGCCCCATGTCCTGCACCGGCTCGCGCCACAGACCGATCGCCGGGATCCCGGCGCGTACGCAACCGTCGACCGCTTCGGCCACACTCCAACGGTTCGTGGTCTTCTGGTTGAGCGAGAGCCGCGCGAGTCGCGGATCGGCGGTGCGTTCTGCCGGCGTCGGCGTGGCACTCACGAGCCGACTCCGTGCACCGTGAGGAACTCCCGCATCCGCACGCACGCCAGGTCCGGATCCGGCAGAAGACCGGCCTGGTCCGCGAGCCGGAACGCCTTCACCAGATGGAGAACGCTGCGCGCACTCTGCATCCCACCGACCATCGAGAACCCCGTCTGATGCCCGGAAAGCCAGGCCAGGAAGCAGATTCCGGTCTTGTAGTAGTACGTCGGCGCACTGAACAGGTGCCGCGACAGGGGCACCGTCCCCGCGAACGCCTCGTCATAGGCTTCGGCATCACCGCGGTCCAGAGCCGCCAGCGCCGTGGCCGCCGCAGGTGCGATGGCGTCGAAGATCCCCAACAGGGCATCGGATCCGGACCTGATCAACGCCGGATAGTTGAAGTCGTCGCCGGTGTAGAGATGTACGCCCCCGGGCAGCGCGGATCGCAGCCGTACTTCGTGATTCTCATCCAGCAAGGAGACCTTGACACCATCTATTCGGGCGGCGTGCTCACGCACGATCGCGACGAACGCGTCGGTGGCCTCGTCGACGTCGACCGCGCCCCAGTAACCCTCGAGCGCCGGATCGAACATCGGCCCCAGCCAGTGCAGGATCGCCGGCGTCGTCGTCTGGCCGAGCAGTCGTGCATAGACCTTCGCGTAGTCCTCAACGCCCCGCGCCGTCGCCGCGAGGTGCCGGCTGGCCATCAGGATCGGGTGGGCACCGGCGCCCTCGACCACCGCGAGTTGTTCTTCGTACGCACCGATCACGGTGTCGAGGCCGACCTCGGCAGGTGGCGGCCACGGCAGCTGGTCGGTTCCTACGCCGCACGCGAGCAGGCCGCCCTGGGCGGTGGCCTCGCCGGCACTGCGCCGGATCAGCTCGGCGGCGGTGTCCCAGGTGAGACCCATGCCCCGCTGGGCGGTGTCCATCGCGTCCGCGACGCCAAGACCGTAGGACCACAGGTGCCGGCGGTACGCAAGCGTCGCCTCCCAGTCGAGTCGGGCCGGCGCGCCGGGTGCGTTGTCGGCCAGCGGATCAGCGACGACATGGGCGGCGGCGTACGCGATCCGGCTGGAGAAGGGACGCTCCGGACGCTGCCAGTTACGCGGCTCGGCGAGGCGATAGGTCTCGAGCGACCCGTCCGCCCGGGGCAGGACGACCGACGCCGTGCCGGAGGGTGCCGAGGTCACAGGCCCACCTCTGGTAGCTCGATTCGGCGACCCTCGTCGGAGGACCGGCGGCCGAGCTCGGCGAGCTGCACGCCGCGCGCGGCGGCCAGGAAGTCATAGGCGAACGGTGTGTCGTCGAAGCAGTGCCGCAGGAACTGTTCCCATTCGGACTTGAAGCCGTTGTCGAACTCGGCGTTGTCGGGAACGATCTGCCACTGGTCCCGGAACTGCTCCGTGGCCGGCAGGTCCGGGTTCCACACCGCCTTCGGGGTCGTGGCACGGTGCTGGATCCGGCAGTTGCGCAATCCGGCGACGGCGCTGCCCTCGGTGCCGTCGACCTGGAACTCCACGAGTTCGTCGCGGTAGACGCGTACGCACCACGACGAGTTGAGCTGCGCGACGACCCCGCCCTCCAGCTCGAAGATCGCGTAGGCGGCATCGTCGGCGGTTCCGTCGTACGGCTTGCCCTGCTCGTCCCAACGGCGGGGAATGTGGGTTACCGAACGGGCCGTGACCGCCTTGACCGGGCCGGCGATGTCTTCGAGGACGTAGTTCCAGTGGCAGAACATGTCGAGGGTGATGCCGCCGCCCTCTTCGGCGCGGTAGTTCCAGCTCGGCCGCTGCGCCGGCTGCCAGTCGCCCTCGAACACCCAGTAGCCGAACTCGCCGCGGATCGAGAGGATCCGGCCGAAGAAACCGCTGTCGACGAGCCGGCGTAGTTTGCGCAGACCGGGAAGGAACACCTTGTCCATCACGACACCGTTGCGGGCGCCGGCATCGCGGGCGGCGCGGGCGAGTTCGAGGGAGCCGAGGAGGGAGTCCGCGATCGGCTTCTCGCAGTAGATGTGCTTGCCGGCCGCGATCGCCGCCAGAACGGACTTCTCGCGCAGCCGGGTGGCCTGGGCGTCGAAGTAGATCAACGCCGACGAGTCGCTGAGCGCGGTGTCGAGATCGGTCGTCCAGCGGGTGAGGTCGTGCCGGTCGGCAATGTCACGCAGCTTCTGCTCCGAACGCCCGACCAGGATGGGATCCGGGACGACCCGGGTGCCGTCGGCCATCTCCACGCCGCCCTGTGCGCGAATCGCCAGGATCGACCGCACCAGGTGCTGGTTGTAGCCCATCCGCCCGGTGACGCCATTCATGACGATGCCGATCTCGCGTACGGCCATGCGTTCCTCCGCCCTCCGGTCCCCACCCCCGCGAACACTCCGAACTCGCGTCTTCGCGGGGAACGCGTAACCCGCAGCTCCCATCGGGCCGGCTCCTTGCGCCAGGTGCCCGGCAGGAAACCCCGGAATCTCCCAGGGAAAACGCTTTCCAGCGTATCTGAGAGCGACAGATTCGGGCAAGTCCAGCCTCGGACATCGCGGCTGCCACGCTTCCATGATCATGAAGGAGAAGCGGTCTATACGTACACAGATCCTTCATGATCACGATCATGATCACGGGACAGAGCGCGCGGGCAGCCCAGGGCCTCGACCCGTCCTACCTCCCGGGTCGGCGCTACTTCAGGGCTCCGGCGCTACTTCAGGGCTCCGGCGCTACTTCAGGGCTCCGGCGGTACTTCAGGGCTCCGGCGCTACTTCAGGGCTCCGGCGCTACTTCAGGGCTCCGGCGCTACTTCAGGGCTCCGGCGGTCAGGCCTTCTTCGACCCGGCGCTGGAAGACGATGTAGACCGCGAGGACCGGGATCATGGCGATCACCAGGCCGGCGAACATCTCCGCCACCGACGTGGCACTGGATTCATAGCGGGTACGCAGTGCGAGATCGGCAAGCCCCTGCGTCAGGAGGAAGTTGCTGTTCTGCTCGTCCTTCGACGGGTTCAGCACCAGGGGCAGGAGGTACTGGTTCCACTGCCCGAGGAAGTTGAAGACCCCGATGCTGATCAGCCCCGGCTTCGCCATGGGGAGCATGATCTGGAAGAACGTCCGGAAATGCCCGGCACCGTCGATGAACGCCGACTCCGCCAGTTCCTTCGGCAACGAGGCGAAGAACGCGGTGAGGAAGAAGATCGAGAACGGCAGCGAGAACGCGACGTACACGATGATCAGGCCGAGAAAGCTCTGCTGGAGACCGAGGTTCTGGGTGACCTTCACGAGCGGCACGATCGCCAGGAACAACGGAAACGTCATGCCCACCAGGAAGAGGTAGTAGACCAGCCGGCTCCCCGGAAACTCATAACGGGCAAGGACGTACGCGGCCATCGACGACAACAGCAGCGTCAGCAACACACCGCACGACACGACGATGATCGTGTTGATGAAGAACGTTCCGATGTTGGCGGTCGCCCAGGCGTCGGCGTACGTCGAGAACTGCCACTCACGCGGCAGCGCGAAGGGGCTCGCGAAGATCTCCCGGTTGTTCTTGAACGACGACAGCAGCACCCACACCATCGGCAGGATGACCATCAGGGCCCAGCTGATCACGAAGATCTGCGGGATCGCCTCGCCCAGGACCGCCGCGCCGGTGAATCGCTGGCGCGGTGCCGGTGACGGGGCCAGGCGTTGCTCGACCTCGCCGGCCTGGGTCGTACCCGGCGCTGCCGGTGGCATGAAGCCCATCGCGACTCTCCTTCCTGGATCTGGGGCAGACAGGTCAGTACTCGAGGCGTTCGCGCCTGGTCACCCGGAACGTCAACACCGCAAGGAGAAGCGAGAAGACGAGCAGCATCGTCGCCATCGCCGAGGCGTACCCGAACTGCGAGTTCAACTCGAACGCCGTGCGGTAGAGCTGGGTGGCCATGACGTCCGCGCCGTAGTCGGCGACCCGACCGTTGCGGGCCAGCACCGACAGCAGGGCGAACATGTCGAGGGTGTTGATGCAGATGTAGACGAGTGCGACCTGCACGTGCCCCCACAGGAGTGGAAGCGTGACCTGGGTGAAGAGGCGGACGCGGCCGGCACCGTCGATCGCCGCCGCCTCGAAGAGTTCCCGCGGGATCTGCTGCATTCCCGCGATGAACAACACCATGTAGAACCCGATGGACGCCCAGACCGCCACGAAGGCGATGGCCCACAGGATGACGCCGGGGTTGCCGAGCGGGCCGTTGGGGATCACGTCCAGCATGTTGATGCGAACGGCTTCCAGCGCCTTCTGCAGCAGTCCGCCATCGGTGCTGTAGATGAACTGGAACATGATCGCCACGATGACGACCGGCAGAACCTGCGGGAAGAAGTAGACGACGCGGTAGATCTTCGCGCCGAACAGACCCTCCCGAGTTCCGCCTCCGCCGCCGCGGGTGAGCAGGGACGCGAAGATCAGAGCGGGTGCAAGGGTCGCGATCGGGATGACGACGAGCAACTTCAGGTTGTTGCCCACCGCGTGCCACCAGGCGGCGTCCTGCAGCAGTGCGATGTAGTTCGCGAAACCGATGTAGTCGAACGTCGGTGTGAACCCTGTCCAGTTCGTGAACGAGATCTGGATGCCCTGCACGAACGGCGACAGGACGAAGACCACGTAGAGGGCGAGGGGCGGCGTGAGGAAGGCGAGGATGAAAGGCACGCGACCTTTTCGCATCGTTGCGTCGCTCCCGCTCTCTGCGCGTTCGGTGTCGTCAGCGCGTGAACTTCTTGATCTTCGGGTCCTTCTTCACCGCATCGGCCTTCTTCTGCACCCGCTCCAGGAATCCTCTGGCATCGAGCTTGCCGGTGAGGAGTACGCCCATGGCGGCCTCGATCTCCTCCTGCAGGGGGCGATACCACGTGCCGTACTTCGGCGACTCGATGCGTTCGACTGCCTGGGCGGCCTTGACGAGTTCGAGCGAGGACTCGAGCGTGCTGTCGAGATCCTGGCTGTCGTGCGCGCCGTCGACGATGGTGAGGGTGTAGGTCAGCTCGGCGAACTTCTGCGCACCCTCCGCCGACAACATGATGCGGAGGAACTCCAGGCCGCCGGCGGTGTTCTTCGCCTTCGACGGCACCAGGAAGCTCTCACCCGGGCTGTACGGCACCGCGTCGAACGGCAGCTTGTCGCTGGAGTCCAGCGACGGCGTCGGCGCGATCGTCATCTCGAAGTCGCCCGGAAGCTGGGAGCCCAGCTCGCTCTTCAGCCATGAGCCGCAGGGAATGATCGCGGCCTTGTGCTGCGCCCACGCGGCCTGGCTCTGGATGTGGCTGAGCCCAGCCGTGCCCGGCATGATGTAGCCCTTGGACTTCAGCTCGAAGAACGCCTCGGCGACCGCCAAGACCGCGTCCTGCTGCCATGCACCGTCCTCGAGGTTGTCGATGTTCTTCATCACCTCGTTGCCGCCGTGCTTCTGCACCATCGGGTTGAAGACCGACACCATGTAGCCGGGGTACTGCCCCTGATAGGTCCACAGCGGTATGCCCTCGGCCTTGGTCTTCTCGCCGAGCGCCATCAGGTCGTCCCAGGTCTCCGGCGTCTCCCAGCCGTTCTCCTCGAACAGCTTGCCGTCGTGCCAGAGCCCGTTGATGTTGAGGGCGTACGGAATTCCGTACGGCTTGTCCTCGAAGAGCAGCGGGTCGAGCGCGCCTTCGATGAGGGTCTCGCCGACCTTCTTGCCGGGGATGTCCCACGAGGGGGCGTCGAGGAGCGGGGTGATGTCGAGCAGCTGGCCCTGGTTGACGAGGGTGGCGGTGTCGAGGTCCTGCGCGCCGGAGTTGTCGAAGACGTCGGGCGGGGTGCCGTTGACAAACCGCGGCTGCAGCTGCGGGGTGATGTCCTGGGTGCCGAGGTGCTTGACCTCGGACTCGGGGTAGCGCTTCTTGTACATCGCCTCGTGGTACTTCGCGTACTCGTCGCTGAAGCCACCCTTGAAGATCACGACGTCGAGAGGTGCCTTGGGGTCGACACCGAACGGGTTGTTGGCGTCGACCTTGCCACCCGGCTTCTTCGTGGGTCCGGTCGTGCCACCACCGCCGCCGGTCGCGCAGGCGCCGAACACCGTGCCGCCTCCAGCGGCTGCGGCGAGGAACGCGGCGCGGCGAAGCAGCTCGCGACGGTCGAACCCTGCGTACCTGCGGTGCTGGGTCATCCTGCCTCCTGGTGAGCCATGCCGGCGGCTTCGAGGGGTGGGCGCGTGGCGTCCGCGCCGGAAGCTCCACAGACCCCGTTCGGCCGTGGAGTGCCGAGCACACTAGTGGCGGGACCACGCCGCAACAAGGGTTTACGGCGGTGGTTCGCAGAGTCGTAACTTTCATTCGAACGTTTCGGAGCACGCGCCATGGCGAACGGCGGCCATCAGGCGGCTCGGCGTCCATCGTTGCCCGCGATCCGGCATGCTGGTGCTCAGAACCCATCGCGTCGAGTGCCGGGGCGGAGAACCTGATGAGCATTCCCACGGTCGTCACCCTCGGCGACGTCGCGCGGCGTGCCGGAGTCTCGCTCGCCACGGCGTCACGGGTCCTCAACGGCAGCACCCGCCGGGTCAACGAGGACCTGCGTACCGTCGTGCTCCAAGCCGCTGACGAGCTCGGTTACACCCCCAATCTGCACGCCCAGGCCGTGGCGCGGGGGACGAGCTCGACCGTGGGTCTCGTCGTCCACGACATCGCCGACCCGTACTTCTCCGCCATCGCCTCCGGCGTCATGCGGGTCGCCGACGAGCGTGGGCTGATCGTCACCCTCGGCACGACCTCCCGCAACCCGAACCGTGAGGTGCAGTACGTCGCGATGTTGCGTGCCCAGCGCGCCCGGGCGGTGATCCTGGCGGGATCCCGGATGGCCGACAAGGAGCAGACGGACCGGCTGGCGAAGGAGGTCACCGCGTTCCGGCGTACCGGCGGGCGGATCGCCTGCGTCAGCCAGCACCGGCTGCCGGCCGACACCGTGCTCCCGGAGAACCGCGCGGGGGCGAGGGAGCTGGCCGTCCGGCTCGCAGAACTCGGGCACCGACGGTTCGGCGTCCTCGCTGGGCCGCGGGCGATCCTCACCGCCCGCGACCGGCTCGCGGGTTTCCGGGCCGGCCTGGCCGAGAAGGGCATCGAGCTGGCGCCCGAGGCGCTGATCGAGGGGCCCTTCACCCGCGACGGCGGCTACGAGGCCGGACGGGAACTCCTGTCCCGGGGGCTCGACATCACCTGCGTCTTCGGCGTCAACGACGTGATGGCGGTGGGCGCCATGGCCGCCTGCCGCGAGCTGGGGGTCGACGTTCCACGCGACCTGTCGATCGCCGGATTCGACGACATCGAGACCCTGCGTGACCTGGTGCCGCCGTTGACGACTGTCCGGCTGCCGCTGGAAGAGATGGGAGTACGCGCGGGAGAGCTGGCCCTCGAGCTCGAGGCGCCGACGAAGGACCGGCTCGTGCGCGTACGCGGTGAGGTCGTCATTCGCGAGAGCACCCGCGATCTGCGTACGTCCTGATCTGGCTCCGGATGACCCCCCCCCCCAAGTAGGTTCGCCACAGGGGCGCACTCATCCAAGGTGCCATTGGATGAAGGGCACCCTCCCCACGTCGCGCATCGCCTCGGTGATGCGCGATCCATCGCCGTTGATCATCTTCATCAGGGTGGGAAAGCGCTTGCAGAGTCTGTCCGCTACTCTGCGAGGCATGCCTGCCGTCCGCCGTCCCTCCGTCGTTCTCGCGATGTCGCCCGCCCACCCACCGCGACTGTTCGACGACCGGCTCCGGCAGCGACTCCGCGACCTGGCCGAGGTCGACGTCGACCAGATCATCGACGACTTCACGACCGACGAGGCCCGCGCGGCACTCCACACCGCAGAGGTGCTCCTCACGTGTTGGGGATGCCCGCCGCTCGACGCCGACGTCATGGCCGCAACCCCCGCGCTCGAGGCGGTCATCCACTCCGCCGGATCGGTCAAGTCGCTGATCACCCCCGCCTGCTGGCAGCGGGGCATCGCGGTGTCGTCCGCCGTCTCCGCCAACGCCGTTCCCGTGGCGGAGTACACGTTGGCCATGATCCTGCTGGCCGGCAAGCGGGCGTTGCCGATCCAGGCGGCGTACCGGGCCGACGCGACCCGTCGGGACTGGGCGGCGGTCCATCCCGGCCTCGGCAACTACCGGACGACGGTCGGCATCGTCGGCGCCTCCCATGTCGGACGCCGGGTGCTCGAGCTGCTCCGTCCCTTCGACATGCGCGTGCTCCTCGCCGACCCGACGATCGACGTCGCCACGGCCGAGTGGCTCGACGTCCGACTGGTCGGGCTCGACGAACTGGTCCGCAGCTCCGACGTCGTGACCATCCACGCGCCGGACATCCCGGAGACGCGGGCCATGTTCGACGCGCGACGGCTGGCGATGATGCGTTCGGGTGCGACGCTCATCAACACCGCACGCGGCCGGTTGGTCGACACGGAGGCGCTCACGGCCGAGCTCGCGACCGGCCGGATCTACGCCGTGCTGGATGTCACCGACCCGGAACCACTACCGCCGGACTCGCCGCTGTTCGCGATGCCCAACGTCGTGCTCACACCCCACATCGCCGGGTCGCTCGGCCGGGAGATCAACCGGATGGGCGCATTGGCGCTCGACGAGTTGGAACGCTACGCCCGCGGTGAGGGCTTCGCCTTTCCCGTACTCGCCGAACGCCTGCCGATCCTCGCGTAGAACGCTCCGCCCCACGGCGGTCTCCTGCCGCCGTGGGTTGATGCGTGCTGCGCGATCATTGGCTATGTGGCGCCTGGCGAAGGTCTCGGCGCCAACGGGCTCCTTGACGGCAGCGTGCCGGGTGTCAACGACTACTTGACGGCGGCGAAGGCGGCGTCGGTTCGACCGCGCCAGACCAGGCCGACTTCACTGAATCCCGCCGTACGCAGGAAGTCCAGGTGCGTCGGATGGCCGAGCAGCGACTCCGTGTGATCCGTGTCCGGCCGGCTGAAGAGCGCGTCCCGCTCGGCGACCGCATCGGCCAACTCGGGCGCTTCGCGGGCGGCGTCCCACCACGCAGGCCACGACAGTGCGGCACCTGCGGCGTACGACTTCTCGCGGCGGGCGTCGTCGAACTCCGTGAGCCTCTCGGTGAGCCCAGGCAGGCCAGGGTCGACCATGTGATCGGCGTTGCAGAAGACTCCGCCCGCGCGCAGGACGTCGGCCACCTCGGCGTAGAGGGAGCGCAACCGATGCTCAGGTAGCCAGTGCAGGGCGGTCGCGGTGAGCACCGCGTCGAAGTCCCCGCCGACGGCGTTCCGCCACTCCGGCGAGGAAAGATCGGCGCGGACCACCCGCACCCGGTCGTCTCCGGCGAACGTCCCGCGGGCGATCCGCAGCAGAGCGGGATCGAGGTCGAGTGCGAGGCTCGTGGCATCGGGGAAGGGGGCGAGGAGCCGGCGGGTGAGGGAGCCGGTCCCGCAGGCGAGGTCGAGCACGCGGGGATGTCGTCCGCGGGCAGCCTCGACGACGTCGAGGAGCGCGGCGAATCGCTCCTCGCGGTCGGGCATGAACGCCTCCTGCTGGAGGTCCCAGGTGCGTTGCCACGAATGCCAGTCCGCCGGTGCCTGCGATGTCTCGGCTGTTTCGGATGTCTCGGATGTCTCGGCCCGCTGCGCATGCGGCACGTATGCCTCCCTTGTCGGTCCTTCTCTCGGGCTGGATGGGATGGTTGTGTAATGGTCACTGTGCGAATATGGCAATTACACTCCAGGCAGGAGCGGTAAGGTGCACAAGTGGACTTTCTCCGTTACGCCGAGCAGGCGGCGGACCTCGTCAACGCGCCCCTCGAGGACGAGGACGACCTGCGTACCCACCTCGGCGAACGACCCTGGTTGGCCGACCGGGTGACCGGCACCGACGTCCGCGCTCTCCGCCGGCTCCAGCGCCAGCTCCGGCCCGCGTTCGAAGCAGACTCGAACCACCCGGAAGACGTCGTACGCCTCCTCAACGAACTTCTCGCCCGGCACCCCGTCTCGCCGTTCGTCTCCGGTCACGACGCGCAGAGCTGGCACCTGCACGTGGCCGAGCGGGAGTCGTCCGTGGCCGAAACGCTGGCGGCAGAGGGGTTGATGGGGATGGCGGTCGTGGTCTGCGACCTGGGCGCGGACCGGTTCGGGTGCTGCCAGGCGAAGGGCTGTCAGAACGTCTTCGTCGACACCTCGCCCAACCGGTCGCGGCGCTACTGCTCCGAACGCTGCTCGTCCCGGGCCAACGTCGCCGCGTTCCGTGCCCGCCGCAGGTCCGCCGCCGGACCTGGCGCCGCCACTGGCCCGTGATCATGATCGTGATCAGGAAGGTTCTCAGGTGGTATAGCCCCGTCGCCCTTCATAGTCCGGTTTCGGTTCATGATCATGAGCTGTGCCCCGGCGAGCCCGGCCAACCCGGACCGCAACCAACCCGGACCCGCAGCCAACCCCTGGACCCAGCGAACCACGGGCACCGCCTGTGCCACGCGGCGAGGCGGAACAACTGCGGGGTTGCCCGGGGTTGGACACTGGAGGTTCCCGACGAGATCCCGGAGATCGCGTGAACGACGGCCCGCTCATCGTCCAGTCCGACAAGACCCTGCTGCTCGAGGTGGGGCATCCCGCAGCCGACGACGCCCGCAAGGCGATCGCGCCATTCGCCGAGCTCGAGCGCGCCCCGGAACACGTCCACACCTACCGCCTCACACCCCTCGGCCTCTGGAACGCCCGCGCCGCCGGCCACGACGCCGAGCAGGTGGTCGACACGCTGCTCCGCTTCAGCAGGTACGCCGTACCCCACGCCCTCCTCGTCGACGTCGCCGACACGATGGCGCGCTACGGTCGGCTGCGCCTCGACAATGATCCGACCCACGGCCTTGTCCTCGTCACCACCGACCGGCCGGTACTCGAGGAGGTCCTTCGCAGCGCGAAGCTCAAGCCCATGCTGGGCAAGCGGATCGACCTCGACACGGTGGCGGTCCATCCCTCCGAGCGCGGGCACGTCAAGCAGGCCCTGCTCAAGCTCGGCTGGCCGGCCGAGGACCTCGCCGGCTACGTCGACGGCGAGGCGCACGACATCGACCTGGCCGAGGACGAATGGGCACTTCGTCCGTACCAAACCCACGCCGCCGAAGCGTTCTGGCACGGCGGTTCCGGCGTCGTCGTCCTCCCGTGCGGCGCGGGCAAGACGCTCGTCGGAGCGGCCGCGATGGCGCACGCGAAGGCGACGACGCTGATCCTCGTCACCAACACCGTGGCGGCCCGGCAGTGGAAGGACGAGCTGGTCCGCCGTACCACCCTCACCGAGGACGAGATCGGCGAGTACTCCGGCTCCCGCAAGGAGATCCGGCCCGTCACCATCGCGACGTACCAGGTGGTCACGACCCGCCGCAAGGGCGCATACACCCATCTCGAACTCTTCGGCGCCCGCGACTGGGGGCTCATCGTCTACGACGAGGTTCACCTGCTGCCCGCACCCATCTTCCGGATGACGGCCGACCTGCAGGCCCGGCGCAGGCTCGGGTTGACGGCCACGCTGGTCCGCGAGGACGGCCGCGAGGGCGACGTGTTCAGTCTCATCGGACCCAAGCGGTACGACGCTCCGTGGAAGGACATCGAGTCGCAGGGCTGGATCGCGCCGGCCGACTGCGTGGAGGTACGCGTCACGCTCACCGACGCCGAACGCCTCACCTACGCGACGGCCGAGGTCGACGAGCGCTACCGGCTCGCGTCCACGACGGACACCAAGGCGCGGGTCGTCGAACGCCTCGCCGCGCAGCACCGGGGTGAGCCCACGCTGGTCATCGGGCAGTACATCGACCAGCTCGACGACCTCGCCGCCCGGCTGGACGCGCCGATCATCAAGGGCGAGACGACGGTACGCGAGAGGCAGCGGCTGTTCGAGTCCTTCCGTACCGGCGAGATCTCGCTCCTCGTCGTCTCCAAGGTGGCGAACTTCTCGGTCGACCTGCCGGAGGCCGCGGTGGCGATCCAGGTGTCGGGGACGTTCGGATCGCGGCAGGAGGAGGCCCAGCGGCTCGGGCGGTTGCTGCGGCCCAAGCACGACAAGCGGGCGGCGCGGTTCTACGCGGTCGTGTCACGCGACACGGTGGACCAGGACTTCGCGGCGCACCGGCAGCGGTTCCTCGCAGAGCAGGGTTATGCGTACCGCATCATCGACGCCGACGACGTACTGTCGGGCGACCTACCGAGCTAGGTCAGGCGCCTGTAGCCGAGGCGTGTTGGATGGGGGGACCCCTGCAGCGGACAGGGGCCCCCTCCTCCAAAGCCGCGTTGGCGCGGGGGCCCCCTCATCCAAAGCCACGTTGGCGCAGAGGCCCTCTCCTCCAAAGCCACGTTGGCGCAGGTGCCCTCCTCCAAGGCCGAGCAGTCAGCGGGGGTCCGGAGCGGCGCAGCGCGGGATGGGTCGGCTGTAGCCGGGCCGCCCGGGCGTGAGGACGTACGCATCCGCCACCCAACCGCCGGAGTCCAGCTGGTTCCACACCGCGCCGGGTCCCACCTGGCTCCCGGCCTGTTGGCAGGTGATGTACGCCAGACCACCGGTCCGGATCACCCCGACCGCCGGGTACGAGGTCCCGGCCCCGGACCGGACCCTCAGCACGCTCGTCGACACCGGATACGGGTACCTGCACAGGGGCACCGGCGGCGACATGCCGCGTTGGCTCGCCGTCGAGACGTGCAGGTCGCTCACGTAACTGCCGTTCAACAGCTTGTCCCAGACCCGCGTCGTCCCGACCTCGGTGCCGATGGCCTGGCAGACGAGATCGAGGCTCGCACCGGGAGCCCAGACACCCACCATGGGGTACGACGTCCCAGGGCCGGACCGTGCCCGCAACCCGATCCGGGACGTGACCGCGTACTGGTACCTCACAGAGCCGAGCGGCCCGTCGACCATGTTGCTGTCGATGTTGAGCCGGCGACCACCCCAGGTCTCGTTGTGCCCGCCGCGGTACTGCTTGAGCCGCTGGTGCGTACCCCACTGGCTGTCAGGGACGTGCGGCTCACCCCACACGGACGCCCGACCGTCCCAGCGCGCGGTCCAGATGGCGTCCGGACGCGCGAACGACGACGACCCGTACGCATCGGAGAGGTCCCGGATCCCCGACGCCGCGCTGGAGTAGACACCGGACAGGTAGCCGCTGTCGTGCAACTGCGTGGTCCAGGCGTGGAGGAACTGCATGACGGTCCGGCGGCAACCGGTGTTGCCGGTGTCGTAGGCCTCCAGGTCGAAGTAGATCGTGCTTCCGCCGTACAGTCCGAACCGTTGCGCCCGGCGTGTGGCGTCCACCGCGGCGGCGGCGCCCTGCTGGGCGACGTTGGTGGGCCGGATCGGGCCGAGGTCGTCCTGAAAGGCACACGGCGCCTGGCGCCCGACGTAGATGGGCAGCATCTGCCACCCGAGCCGGGCGCTCGACCGCACCCAGGAGGCCGACAGGTTGCCGTCCGGGCATGCCCGGTTGACCCCGCCGATGTAGATGCCGACCGTGCGGTACGGCGACGCCAGCCAGGCCCTCATGGTCGTGAGAGAGGGTGCGGTGCACGTGTCGAAGCCACGACCGAGATGGCGCGGAGTGTTGGCGCCGGACCCGATGCGGGTGGGGTCGGAGAACATCGGCGCCGGTGACGACCCGGCGGGCCCGGACGTCGCCGACAGGTCTGCCGACTCGCCGGTGGGTGTCGTCCGTTCGGGCCCGGTGTACTGGACTCGCTCGAGGATCGCGGTCACCACCTCCGGGCTTCCGCCGTAGGCCGCGGTCACGGCCAGCCCGATGCCCGCGAGTGCGTGGGTGGTCTCCTCGCTCGCGGTCGAAGTCGGCGTGGTGTCGACGGATGCCGCGCCCGCACCTGCCGGTGCATTCCCCGCGGTGGGCGCGGTGCCAGCCGGTGCCGGGGCGGCGCCGACCGCCAGGGTTCCGTCGGGCTCGCCGCCCGTGGCCGGCGCGACGAGCAGCCCGTCGGACCGGCCGACCGCGCGATGTGGGCAGTCCTGGTCCGCACCTGGAGTGCCGAGATAGAGCGCCGGAACGTCGAACCGTACGCAGGTTCGCGGGCGGGCCTCCAGGTCGTGGACGGCCCAGCTGGACGGCACGTCGAGCCGGAGCCCGCGATAGGTCACCGCCTTGGTGTCTCCCAGGTCTTCACTGGAAACAGCGGGGAGTGCGTCAGCTGTCCCTGGCCCGAGCATGAATACCGGTGACGCGACAATCGCACACGCACTTCCCGCGACAACGACTGACAGTTTTCGGCTCCGCCATTTCGACCGGCGGCCGGCACGTGATCCGAACACGGTTGGATGCGCCTCTCCTGTAATCCATCGCGTCACCAACCGCGCTTTCTCACCCGAGCAGAGCGGCGGTGAACGCAATCGAACGTCACACAAGCATCACCTCGGCATCCTTTACGCATGGCCGGCATTCCGTAAGCACAGGTGTGTTATTCCTTCATCCCGTACGAATTCGCCTGGCAATATCCAGGGCCCCTGCACGGAAATTCGGCCCAACGGAAATACCCAACGGACAGCTGGATGCTCATCCGTTCCGGAAGATTGATCACGGCTGTCGATGGGATTGTCGACGGGCTCTCGCCGGGCACCACATAAATCGGTCGAGAACTTCGGAACGGCGTGTTAACGTATCTGGCCCTTTCCGCCCATCACCCCCTTCGGCTCCGTCGACCGACACCCCTACGTCCGGCTGGGCCGTCGCGTCGCGCCCGGACACCGACACACTCGGACGTCATCGAAGCGGAGACCCGCCATGCCCACCCACGAGGCGACCCAGCCACCGGATACGGCGGCCGCACCCGCCGGCCTACCCTCCGACCCCACGCCCATCCACGAGTCCGCGGATCCCGCGCTCGCCGCCGAACGCCGCCACCTCGCCGAGTCCCGCTCCGCGTTACGCCAGATGCGAGAGCGCACCGAGTCTCTCGAGGCGCAGGGCGGCAACGCCGTCTCCACCGAGTACCTCAAGGCGACCCTCTATCACCGGGCGAAGGCGCTTGCCGACGACCCGAACACGCCGCTCTTCTTCGGCCGTCTCGACTACGGCGTCGACGCACGTCCCGTGGACGAGGAACCGACGGCCGGCCTGGCCGAGCGCTTCTACATCGGTCGCCGGCACGTGAGCGACGAGGACGGCGACCCGATGGTGGTCGACTGGCGCGCGAGCGTGTCGCGACCTTTCTACCGCGCCACCCGCCGGGATCCGCTCGGCGTCGAGCTGCGCCGGCGGTTCGGGTTCGCGCACGGCTCGTTGACGGCGTACGAGGACGAGCACCTCACCGACCCGCCCGCCACGGATGTCGCCGATGGCGTCGGCACGGCTCTCGGCAGCCGGATCCTCGAGGCCGAGATCGAACGACCCCGCGTCGGCCCGATGCGCGACATCGTGGCGACGATCCAGCCCGAGCAGGACGACATCGTCCGGGCCGACCTCTCCGGCACGGTCTGCGTCCAGGGCGCACCCGGCACCGGCAAGACGGCGGTCGGCCTGCACCGCGCCGCGTTCCTGCTCTACGCCCACCGCGACCAGCTGCGCCGGCAGGGCGTCCTCGTCGTCGGACCGAACGACTCGTTCCTGCGCTACATCGGCGACGTCCTGCCCGCCCTCGGCGAGATCGACGCCCGGCAGAGCACGCTGGCCGAGCTGGTCGGCCGGACGAAGATCCGCGGCACCGACCCACCCCACATCGCGACCCTCAAGGGCGACGCCCGGATGGCGGAGATCCTCCGCCGCGCCGTGTGGTCCCATGTGAAGGAACCCAGCGAGGGCCTCGTGGTGCCCAGGGGCGCCCGACGATTCCGCGTTCCGGCGTACGAAGTGAGCGAGATCCTCGCCGGCATCCGCGCCCGTGGTGTCCGCTACGGCGCCGGCCGCGCGATCCTGCCGCAACGGCTTGCCCACGCGATCCTGCTCCGCATGGAGGCCGACGGCGACTCCCCCGACGATCGGGTGCAGGCGTCGGTGGCGCGCAGCCGACCGGTCAAGGCGTACGCCGACGAACTCTGGCCGGCCGTCGACCCGGCCAAGCTGGTGTTCCGGCTGCTGTCGGAACCGGAGTTCCTCGCCGAGCACGCCGACGGCCAGCTCGACGTGGCCGAGCAGGTGCTCCTCCGCTGGCCGACCCCGCCGCGCTCTGCCGGGTCCGCCCGATGGTCACTCGCCGACGCCGTGCTCGTCGACGAAGCCGCCGACCTGATCGAACGCACGCCGAGCCTGGGGCACGTCGTCCTCGACGAGGCGCAGGACCTGTCGCCGATGCAGCTGCGGGCGGTCGGGCGGCGCTGCAGCACCGGCTCGGCGACCGTGCTGGGCGACCTCGCGCAGGCAACGACGCCGTGGGCGACCCGCGACTGGACCGACGCGCTCACGCATCTCGGCAAGTCCGGCGCCCACGTCGAGGAACTGACGAAGGGTTTCCGGGTGCCGGCGTCGGTGATCGAGTTCGCCGCCCGGCTCCTTCCGCACATCGCTCCGACCCTTGCGCCGCCGTCGTCGGTCCGGCGTACCAGCGGCGATCTCGTCATCAACCAGGCCGCGAAAGTGCTGCCGGCCGCGCTCGACGGCGTGCGGACGGCACTCGACCGGCCCGGCTCCGTCGGCCTCGTGGTGCCTGACGCCCGCATCCGTGCCGTTCGTTCCGCCCTCGACGCCGCCGGAATCTCCTACGCCGTGCTGGGCGACACGGACGACGTCGACGCCCACCTCGACGTCGTACCGGCGTCGCTGGTCAAGGGGCTCGAGTTCGACCACGTGGTGGTCCTCGAACCAGCCGCGATCGTCGCCGCCGAACACGACGAGGTGACGGGCCTGCGCCGACTCTACGTCTGCCTCACCCGGGCGGTCACCTCCCTCCAGATCGTCCACGCCGAACCGCTCCCCGCTCCACTGTCGGGCTGATCGTTTCGCGCAGGTCCGCCGCGCTGGTGGTCCCGTGATCTCGTTAGCGTTGCCGCCATGGACAAGCTGCATCACCGCGTCGCGACGGCCGCGCTCACCGACGCCTACTCCGAGCTCTCGCGTCTCGTCGGCTCGCTGGAGGACACCGACTACGTGCGCCCGAGTCGTTGCGCCGGCTGGGCGGTGGGCGATGTGCTCTTCCATCTCCTGCTCGACGCGCAGCGGGCCCTGGTGGCGTTCGGTACGCCGACAAGGAAAGCAGCGACCACCGACTACCTGACGTACTGGCGCGACTGGTCCAGCCACCGCGACGAGAGAGTGGCCGGGGCGCACGCGCGGTTCGTCCGCGTGGCGACGGCTGCCTACGCAGACCCGCAGCAGCTGGCCGGCCAGTGGCAGCAGACCGCGGCCGCCGTGCTCACCACCGCCTCGGCACTGCCCGGCTCGGAGGTCGTCGCCAGTCAGGGTCGTGCGTTCACGGTGACCGACTTCCTGGGAACGCTCGCGGTCGAGGCGACCGTGCACCATCTCGACCTGCTGCTGGAGCTGCCCGGCAAGCCCGAGCCTCGTCCCGGAGCGTTGGAGCTCACCGTCCGCGTCCTCGACCAGCTCCTCGGCGACACCGCGCAACGCCCGCCGTGGGACGACCTGACCTGGGTGCTCAAGGGCACCGGCCGCACGCCGCTCACCACTTCCGAACGCCGCGCTCTCGGCGCCACCGCCACCCGCTTTCCCCTCGTGGGGTGAGCGGTTCGCGCCCAAGGGTAGGGATGACGTGATGAGCGAGCAAGACCCGGCGGCAGAGGCGCTGCTCGCCCGGTGGTCGGTCCTGGTGCCCGACGCACCGGAGGTGGGACGCGGGCTGGTGGGGCGGTACGCCGAGCCGCACCGGCGCTACCACGACCTGCGCCATCTGGCGGAGGTGCTGGACCGGATCGACCGGCTCGCCGCGTACGCCGACGATGCCGACGCCGTCCGCCTGGCCGCGTGGTTCCACGACGCGATCTACGACCCGCACCGGGCCGACAACGAGGAGGAGTCCGCACGCCTGGCCGCTGAGCTGCTGCCCGTGGGCGGTGTGCCCTCGTCCCGCGTCGCGGCGGTGGCCCGGCTGGTCCGGCTGACCGCCAGCCACGACCCGGGCGCGGGCGACGCCGACGGTGCCGTCCTGTCCGACGCGGACCTGGGCGTGTTGGCGGAGAGACCGGAGCGGTACGCGGAGTACGTCGCGGATGTCCGGGCCGAGTACGCCCACGTCGACGACGAGGCGTTCCGGCGCGGTCGGGCGGAGGTCCTCGAGCGGTTGCTGGCGTACGACGAGCTGTTCCACACGCCGCTCGGGCGTACGACCTGGGAGGCGCGAGCCCGTCACAACCTCCGCGCCGAGCTCCTCCTGCTCCGGAGCTGACCGGCAGCGAACGAACGGTGCCGGCCGTGGAGTGGCGTTCAGAAGTCGGTGGACCTGAGGACGCGTAGGGACCACACCGCCAGGGGGCGGCGACCAGGACAACGCCTGCCGAGATCGCGATCATGTACGGGCTTCGCTCGTAGTCCTCGTGCCGCTCCTTGACGATGTTGTCGTAGGTGTCGCCACCGTTCAGACAGACGTATCCGTTCCGAGGCATCGGATCGTCGCCGCAGGTGACGGGATCGTCGACCGCCAGCCGTTGCTCCACGCCGACGTAGAGGCCGATCAAGGCGACCATCGTGACCGGAAAACCGATCATGAACCCGAGAAGGGCGAGACACCCGCGTCGCCTGCCGCCCCGCGGTGTCACTGCCGGCATCGCGACCCTCCGTCCACCACGGCGCACTCCGCACTCCGCACTCCGCGGCGACCATGCTAGGCGGGTTGATCATCGGCCAGGCGTCGAGGATCAGCACCTATGGGACCTCGGTTGCTCAGAATTGACCTGAACGACCTGTTGGTGCGCAGATTCGGGCACTAGGCTGGCGGCCCGTGATCCTGCCTCAGCCTCAGCACCTCGAGCGCCGCGACGGCGCCTACACCCTGACCAACGCCACCACCCTTCGGGCCGACGATGCGTCGGGACCGGCGGCGGACGCGCTCCGCCGCGCGCTCGGACCCGCCACCGGATTCACGTGGGGGCCGCCGAGCGACCCGGCCTCCGCAGCCGGAATCACCCTGACGGTTGACGCGGCGCGCCACGGCCCCGAGGCGTACTCCCTCACCGTCACCTCCGACGGGATCGAGATCATCGGGGGCGATGCGGCCGGCGTGTTCTACGGCGTCCAGTCGCTGCGGCAGCTGCTGCCGGCCGACGCCTTCTCGTCATCCCGCGTCGACCGCACGTGGGAGGTCCCCGCCGTCAGCATCACCGACCGGCCGCGGTTCGGCTGGCGCGGCACCATGCTCGACGTCGCCCGGCACTTCATGCCGAAGGCGTTCGTCCTCGAGCTGATCGACCTGCTCGCCCTCCACAAGCTCAATGTCCTGCACCTGCACCTCACCGAGGACCAGGGCTGGCGACTCGCGGTCGAGAAGTACCCCAGGCTCACCGAGGTCGGCGCGTGGCGTCCCGAGACCCTCGTCGGACACGCGCACCGGCCGGAGAGCGAGTACACCTTCGACGGCACACCGCACGGCGGTTTCTACACCGCCGAGGACGTTCGCGAGATCGTGGCGTACGCAGCCGAACGCTTCATCACCGTCGTCCCCGAGATCGACATGCCCGGCCACATGCTCGCCGCCATCGCCGCCTATCCGGAGCTGGGGAACGGCTTCAAGCCGGCGGAGGTGTGGAAGCGCTGGGGCATCAGCGAGCAGGTGATCAACCTCGAGGACTCGACGCTGGACTTCTGCCGCGACGTCCTCGCGGAGGTGCTGCGGCTGTTTCCCAGTCCGTACGTCCACTGCGGCGGCGACGAGTGCCCGAAGACGGAGTGGAAGGCGAGCGAGTCCGCGCAACGACGCATCGCCGAGCTGGGCCTCGCCGACGACAGTGCCGACGGCAGTGGCGACCCTGGGGGCGACACCCGGAGCCCCGAGGACGCGTTGCAGGCCTGGTTCACCGGCCAGATGGCCGACTACCTGGCAGCCCAGGGGCGGCGGTTCGTCGGTTGGGACGAGGTGCTCGAAGGGGGTGGACCGGCGCGACTGCCCGACGATGTGGTCGTCATGTCATGGCGCAGCGAGGCCGGCGGCATCGAGGCAGCTCGTGGTGGGTTGGACGTCGTGATGGCGCCGTGCCAGTACGTCTACTTCGACTACTACCAGAGCGAGGACCACGACTCCGAACCGCTCGCGATCGGCGGCCACCTACCCCTCGCGAAGGTGTACGCCTACCGGCCGATCCCCGGCGAGCTCGACGCGGAGGCGGCCGCGCACGTGCTAGGCGCCCAGGCCCAGCTCTGGACGGAGTACGTGCCGACGACCGAGCACGCGGAGTACATGCTCTTTCCCCGGCTGTGTGCGTTCGCGGAGGCGGTGTGGCGGGACGGCTCCGGCGAGATCGATGAGTACGACGTCTTCGTCGCCGAGCGGCTTCGCCCACACCTCGAGCGGCTCGACGCGCTCGGAGTGAACTACCGCGCGCTCGACTGACGCACCTCTCTTCGGGCTGCACAGCACATGCAGCGTTGCGAGCTGGCCGATCCCGCCGGGGCGACCTGCAAATGACCACGCTGCCCATGCGTTCGGAATCTGGAACGGGTGTCGAGACCTGTCCCGGCTACCGCAGGCGTGCTCAGCGTGGTCATTTGCCGGTGGCGCGCGCCGTTCAGGGCGCCCCTCACACACGAACCCGTTGGAGCAAAGCGTCCCTCACACAGCGAACAGATCAGGGGTGCTTGCGGCGGCGCAGTCCCGCGGCCACGAGCCGGGCCACCAGCTCGCGGCTCGTGACCGGGTGCGCGCCCGCGGCCACGATCTCGTCGTAGCGTTCCTCGGGGATGTCGTAGTGGTCGCGGTGGAATCCCCGCTCCGGCACGCCCATCCGCCGGGCGAACTCGTGCAGCTCCTCGAACGACACGTCACTCACCAGATGCGACCAGCTCCGCCCCCGCGCGGGCCAGACCGGCGGGTCGATGAGTAGCGTCACGCCCGCTCCCGCACCGTACGACGGTCCGCTCTCACGCGGTCCCCGAGTCGGGGTTCGAGACGTCGACCGCCCGACTCACCTCGTCGTCCACCAGGGTGCGCCAGGCGCGTACGTAGCCCGCATCGACGTACGCCTTCCACGACCTGTCCGGGCGTACGGCACTTCCGACATGGAACGCCCGGACGCCCGCCTGCGCGAGCCACGGCACATGCTCGGCGCGTAACCCTCCGCCAGCCATGAGGTGGCGAGCCGCGAAGACATCCGCACGGGCCAGCCGGATCAGGTCATCGACGCCGTGGTCCGCGCCACGTGCCGATCCGGCCGTGAGCACCTCGGTCAGCCCAGGGAGCTCGCGAATCGCCCGCCAGGCCTGCTCGACGTCCAAGGCATGGTCGACGGCACGGTGGAAGGTCCACGGCCTCCCGGCCAGTTCGTCGACCACCACCATGGTGGCGGCCACGTCGACGTCGAGCGTGGGGGTCAGGAACCCGAGAACGAATCCGTCGGCGCCGGCACGCGTGTAGTCCGTCACGAGGGTACGCAACCGCGTGAGTTCGGCTGGCGTCGTCGTGAAGCCGTCGCTCAGCCGCAGCATCACCCGCATCGGGATCGATGTACGACGGCGAATCTTCTCCACCAGTGAAGGCTCGGGCGAGAGTCCGTCGGCTTCGATCGCCGCGACCACCTCGATCCGATCGGCTCCGCCTGCCTCGGCGGCCACCGCGTCGGCGGGTCCGAGAGCGATGACTTCGAGCAGGGGCCGCGTCCTCGTGGCTCGACCCGCGCCCGCGTCGTCGCCAGCTCCTCGAACCGTCATGGCGCAAAGCCTGCCAGGATCATCTGTGTGACCGACGACGACCCGCTGATCAAAGCCCGCGCCCGGGTACTCCATGATCTCCAAGCCCGTGGCGTCGCCGACCCGCGTGGCGTTTCGATCCTGGAACAGGCGCTGTCCGAGCGTCGCTGGTGGGTGTCCGAGTGGCCCGAGGGCGCCGACTACGTGGCCGGCCAGCTCGCCCAGGACGTCCAGGACGCGCTGCTCGACGAGATAGGCCGGTGGCCGCTGTGCAAGGCGTGCGACGAGGTGGCCCCGCACGAGCTGCGGATCAATCCCGAGCTGGGGCCCGACCCGCACTGGGTCTGCGAGCGCTCCGGGATCGACGTCGCCCCCCTCGGCGAGCTGTGATCATCGGTCCGTTCGATCTCGACGGATCTCCGCATGGTAGACTGCTACCTCGTTCTAGGTAGAACGGTGCCGCCTGGGTCGAGGGAAAGGGGAGCGGCCACCCGTGAGTCTCAACATCAAGAACGAAGAAGCCCACCGGCTGGCTCGCGAGCTGGCCGAGGCCACTGGCGAATCCATGACCCAAGCCGTGACCGAGGCACTCCGCGAACGTCTCGCGCGCGTCCGCCAGCGCGAGGACTCACCCGAGGTCGAACGCCTCCTGGCGATGGGCCGCGCGATCGGCGAACGTCTCGATCCCTACTGGAGAAGTATCGACCATGGCGAGCTCCTCTACGACGAGAAGGGCTTGCCACGTTGATTATTGAGACGTCCGCGCTGGTCGCCATCCTTCGGGACGAACCAGCCGCCCGGGAATGCGCCCGTGCGATCCTGGGCGCCTCCCATCGACGGCTTTCAGCAGCTGGATACCTCGAGGCGGCGATCGTGATCGACGGCTCGGGAGATCCGGTTGCCAGCAGACAGTTGGACACCTTGCTCGCCGACTTCGACATCGGGATCGAGCCCCTCACCGAGCGGCAGGCTCAGATCGCGCGGGCCGCGTATCGCGACTTCGGCAAGGGACGCGGAAACTCTGCCCGGCTGAACTTCGGCGACTGCATGTCCTACGCCCTTGCCACAGACCTGAACGAGCCTCTGCTCTTCGTCGGTGACGACTTCAGCAAGACCGACGTCAAGGACGCGCTCGCAGGTGATCGCGACTGACCGGCACGGTCGACTCCGGCGCTGCGTCCCTTTCTGCTGCTAGCGTCCAGCCATGGCTGCACGGCCCGGCGACCGGTCCGGCTGGCTCGACCTGGCCCGGGAGTTCCTTCGTACGTCCGCGCTCACCAGCGTGCGGCTCGAGGACGCGGCGGCGGTCGCCTGCATGTCGCCCTTCCACTTCCACCGCAGCTTCGCGCGGACGTTCGGCGAGACGCCGCACCAGTTTGTGACCCGGCTACGCGTCGACCGGGCGAAGGCCCTGCTCGCCGGTACGGACCTGAGCGTCCTGGAGGTCTGCCTTGCGGTGGGCTACCAGAGCGCGGGGACGTTCTCGCGCCGTTTCACCGCGCTGGTGGGTCGTAGTCCGTCCGCATACCGCCACGGTGTGCGCCCCATGCTGGTCGCGGTGCCGGCGCCCGTCTCCTCCCGGCGTACACCCGGCGACCACCGCGACGGCAGTGCGCTCTGGACGCCGCCGACCCCGCGGTTCGTACCCCTCTGCTTCACCGCCGGTTGGCCCGGCACCCACGCCGCCTGACCACGGGATGCCCTGACCACCGGGCGCCGAGAGACCGAGCGCCGAGAGACCGAGCGCCGAGAGACCGAGCGCCGAGAGACCGGATGGCGCCATGCATTGTCCCCATGAGGCCGGCGTACTTCGACTATTGACTCTTGTAGACAATATGCGGTCCGACCTAACCTGCTGAGGGACCTGGAGTACCGCCGCCGCGCCGAAAGGATTCGCAATGTCCACGGGCACAGCAGACACTCCGACCGCCGACACTCAAGCGTCCGAACTCGCCAAGCTCTACAAGCATCTCCGAGTCGTCGACGTCTGCGACGCCATGGACGGCGTCGGCTACTTCGACATCGGCCTGATGGACCGCGACGTCCGTCCGCTCTGGCTCGGCATGAAATTCTGGGGCGAGGCGGCGACCATCCGCTGCGTACCCGCGAACCGTCCCATGTGGAAGCTCAACTCCACCGAGGACATCGTGGCCGCGCACAGCGTCTGGTTCAACGAGGTGGGCCGACCCGCCTCGCCCTCCGGCCTGGCGCCCGGCCACGTGCTCGTCACCGACGGCGGCGGCGCGCGTGAAGTGGGCTTCTGGGGTTCGGCGAACGCGTTCTCCGCGCAGGCAAACGGAGCCGTGGGCATCGTGACCGACGGCTACTGCCGGGACACCGCCGAGATCGCCCTCCAGCAGACGCCGGTGTGCGCGGCGGCGCGCGGCCGGCCGATCATCCCGGGTCGGATCGAGGTCGTCGAGGTCCAGACCACGATCGCGTGCGGCGGCGTACAGGTCCGCCCGGGCGACATCGTGGGCGCCGACGACGACGGCGTGATCGTCGTACCCGTGGAGATCGCCGAGGAGGTCGCCGTCCACGCGCGGGCGGTGCTGATCGCCGACATGCACGCCCGGCGGAAGATCTACGACAAGCTGGGACGGGAGCCCGACGCGACCACCGATGTCGAGGCGGTCGAGGCCTACTACGCCGGCCTTTCCTGAGCCGGCTCGGCCGATGACGACGGGAAGCGCGCCCAGTCCGGAGTCGCCGCCCAGCGCGGCGGGCAGCATCGACGCGCACCACCATTTCTGGCGTACGCCCGAACACCACCAGCACTGGCGCGACACCGGACTACCCACCCTCGCCCGCGACTTCGAACCGGCGGACCTGGCGGTCGAACTCGAGCGGACCGGGGTGGCCGGGACAGTCCTGGTGGAGTCACTCGACGTGCCGGCGGAGAACCGTTACCTGCTGGAGTACGCCGCCCAGACGCCCTCCGTCCTGGGGGTGGTCGGCTGGCTGCCCCTGCGGGATCCGGCAGCGGCGGTGAAGACCCTGGACGAACTCGCCGGCCATCCGGTCGTACGCGGGATCCGGTACCTCGTCGGACGCGATCCCGCCGACTGGCTGGTCGAGCCGCGGACCATCGAGGTCCTGCGGGAGCTGGCCCGGCGCGATCTCGCCTGGGACATCGTGCCGGTCACGTCCGGCCACGTCGACCATGTGTGCACGATCGCCGAGGCCGTGCCCGACCTGCGGATCGTCGCCGACCACCTCGCCCGACCGCCGCTCGACACCGGTGGATGGGAGCCGTGGGCGTCCGGGATCGCGCGCCTCGCGTCGCACCCCAACGTCGCGCTCAAACTCTCGGTCGGGATCGACGTCCTCACCCGCTGGCCGGCCTGGCAGCCGGAGCGGTTGGGCCGCTACGTGGGCCGGGCCCTCGAACAGTTCGGCCCTCGGCGGCTGATGCTGGCGAGCAACTGGCCGGTGATCATGGTGCGGCGTACGTACGCGGAGACGATGGCGGATCTCCTCGCCGCGCTGGGCACCGGTGTCGCGCCGGATGATCTCGCCGAAGTCCGTGCGGGCACCGCCCGCCGCTGGTACCGGCTTCGCAGGTGAGGCTCGCCTGAGGCGCTGGCGCGGCGCGCAAGATCGGAGATGCGACCCGCCCTGGCGGCGGCCTAGTGTCGATGGACGCACCGCACCGCGTTTCCGAAGGGACCAGCCAGCATGATCAAGCGACTCTCGCACGCCAGCATCTTCGTTCTCGACCAGGACTCGGCGTACGACTTCTACGTCAACAAGCTCGGCTTCGAGGTCCGCACGGACGCGGCGTTCGGCGACAACATGCGCTGGCTCACGGTCGGGCCCAAGGGCCAGCCGGACCTCGAGATCGTCCTCATGCCGCTGACGGAAGGTCCGCACCTGACGGCCGAGAAGGTCGAGGTCCTCCGCGACCTGATCAACTCGAACACGTTCGGTGCCGGCGTTCTCGAGACCGACGACGTACAGAAGGAGTACGAGGAACTCTCGGCCAAGGGCGTGGAGTTCGTCCGCCCGCCGGAGGAGCAGTTCTACGGCATCGAGGCGCTGTTCCGCGACGACTCGGGCAACTGGTTCAGCCTCACCCAGCGCACGACGACCTGACTCCTGGCGCGGCGCAGAGCGGCTACACCGCCCGTCCGGCCACGGCGTTCGCGTCGCCGTCGAGGTCGGCGTAGGTGGCGAGGGACGGGCCGCGGCGCTGCTGCAGGTCGGCGGCGACCTCCTCGGCATCGCGCAGCACCCGGAGCGCGTTGGCACCGGCGAGTTTCACCAGGTCCGCTTCGGACCAACCACGGTCGAGCAGCGCGGCGAACAGGCGCGGATAGCCGGACACGTCCTCCAACCCGAGGGGCAACGTGTCGGTCCCGTCGTAGTCGCCGCCGACCCCGATGTGGTCGATGCCGGCGACCTCGCGGGCGTGCTCGACGTGCGCCACCACGTCAGCCAGCGTCGCATCTGGCTTGGGGTGGGCCTTCTTCCACTCGTCCGCGAAGGGAAAGAACGCCTGCAGGTCGCGCGGATTCACCCCTTGTGCCCACGCCGCCTCGGCGGCCTCGGCGCGCCACTGCGCACAGGCCGGCGCGACGAAGTCGGGCACGAACGTCACCATGCACACGCCGCCGTTGCCGGGCAACGCAGCGAGCACGTCGTCGGGCACGTTGCGCGGGACGTCACAGACGGCGCGGGTCGACGAGTGCGAGAAGATCACCGGCGCCTCGCTCACCCGGAGCGCCGCGCGCATCGTGTCTGCCGAGACGTGGGAGAGGTCGACGAGCATGCCGAGCCGGTTCATCTCGCGGACGACCTCCTCGCCGAACGGAGAGAGCCCGCGCCCGCACTGGGCCGGCTCGTCGGTCGCTGCGTCAGCCCACGGCACGTTGTCGTTGTGGGTGAGGGTCAGGTAGCGCACGCCGAGCGCGTACATCGCCCGGAGCGTCCCGAGCGAACAGTCGATCGAATGCCCGCCCTCCATGCCCATCAGGGACGCGACCCGACCAGACGCGAAGACCTTCGCCACCTCGTCGGCGGTGGTCGCGAGCCCGAACGTGTCGGCGTACCGGTGGATCATCGCGTACACCGCGTCGATCTGTTCGAGCGTCGCCGAGACCGCGTGGTCGCCCTGCAGCCGGCTCGGCACATAGACCGACCAGAACTGCGCCCCGACACGGCCCTCGCGCAACCGAGGGATGTCGGTGTGCAACGCGGGAGCCGGTTGACCGATGTCGAGCCGGTCGAAGTCGTACGCCGCATGCAGGCGCATCGCGATCGGAAGGTCGTTGTGCCCGTCGACGAGCGGATTCGCGGCCAGCAACGCCTTGGCCCGATCGAGGCTGGTGTCCATGCCGCCTCATCATTCCGTACGGCTGCACACACGGTGGGCTACGCCTGCTGACGCCCTTCGGCCTGGATACCCGTCGAGGACTCTGGACGCGGCCGCCCGACCATCACCACAAACGGCGCCGCCGGAATGAGCAGTAACCCGACGATAATCAGGAGCGCGTACGCATTAGGGCTCTCGGCAAAGAAGAGTGCAGCGACACTTAGTGGCGCGAAGCTGAGGAAGCATAAGAGCATGGCGATGATTCCGAGTAGGCGCCAGCGCCGCGGATCGCTAGATCCGCCCACTACGAGCATGCCAGCTGCCAGAGCCACAACGAGCGCCGCGTAGGCAGACAAAAGGTCCAGCCCGAAGCGCGCGACATAGGCAATCAGCGCAGCCGCAGCACCCACGATGAAGATCGCCCCCACAGCGAGCGCGAGATGTCGAGCGGTCGAACTGAGAGATTTGACTTGGAACTTCATCGGTTCATGCTCCACTTCGAACTGGTGCCGTCCCGTGCGGACCCGTCGTCGAGGTCCGCGGTCGCCTGTGGCCAGCGTCCTTTGTCGAACGCGGATTCCGTCGCAACCGTCCGTGTCCGGTTTGTCCACAGGGCGATGCGCCGAACACAGACCGGCACGATTCGTTCGTCGTAAGGAAACAAGATGGGGCGGTCCCGGATTGCTCCGGGACCGCCCCTTCTTGGTCGTGCGTACGTACGAAGGTGGGCGTGGGACTCAGAAGTCCATGCCGCCACCGTCGGGCATACCGCCGCCCGCCGGTGCCTTCTCCTTCTCCGGCTTGTCCGCGATGACCGCTTCCGTGGTGAGGAAGAGGGCGGCGATGGACGAAGCGTTCTGCAGCGCGGAACGAACGACCTTCGCCGGGTCGGGCACGCCGGCCTTGAGCATGTCGACGTACTCACCGGTCGCGGCGTTCAGGCCCTGGCCGGCAGGCAGACCGCGCACCTTCTCCGCGACCACACCGCCTTCGAGGCCCGCGTTGATCGCGATCTGCTTGAGCGGAGCCTCCAGCGCCACCTTGACGATGTTGGCTCCGGTGAGCTCGTCACCCTCGAGGTCGAGCTTGTCGAACGCCTTGATCCCGGCCTGGACGAGCGCCACGCCGCCACCGGCGACGATGCCCTCCTCCACCGAGGCCTTCGCCGCGCGAACGGCGTCCTCGATCCGGTGCTTGCGCTCCTTCAGCTCCACCTCGGTGGCGGCGCCGACCTTGATCACCGCAACGCCGCCGGCGAGCTTCGCCAGCCGCTCCTGCAGCTTCTCGCGGTCGTAGTCGGAGTCACTGTTCTCGATCTCGGCACGGATCTGGTTGACCCGGCCAGCGATCTGGTCGGAGTCGCCCGCGCCCTCGACGATGGTCGTCTCGTCCTTGGTGACCGTGACCTTGCGGGCCCGGCCGAGCAGGTCGAGGCTGGCGTTCTCGAGCTTGAGACCGACCTCCTCGGAGATGACCTGGCCACCGGTGAGGATGGCGATGTCACCGAGCATGGCCTTGCGCCGGTCGCCGAAGCCGGGTGCCTTGACGGCAACCGACTTGAACGTGCCGCGCATCTTGTTGACGACGAGCGTGGCCAGGGCCTCGCCCTCGACGTCCTCGGCGATGATCAGCAGCGGCTTGCCCGACTGCATGACCTTCTCCAGGATTGGGAGCAGGTCCTTGACGGCGGAGATCTTGGAGTTGGCGATCAGGACGTACGGGTCGTCCAGCGTCGCCTCCATCCGCTCCATGTCGGTGGCGAAGTAGGCCGAGATGTAACCCTTGTCGAAGCGCATACCCTCGGTGAGCTCGAGCTCGAGGCCGAAGGTGTTGCTCTCCTCGACGGTGATGACGCCTTCCTTGCCGACCTTGTCCATCGCCTCGGCGATGATCTCGCCGACGCTGGTGTCGCCACCGGCGGAGACAGCCGCGACGGACGCGATCTGCTCCTTGGTCTCGACGTCCTTCGCGGCCTGCGCGAGCTGCTCGGTCACCCGCTCGACGGCTGCCTCGATACCACGCTTGAGGCCCATCGGGTTGGCACCGGCAGCGACGTTGCGAAGGCCCTCGCGGACCAGCGCCTGCGCCAGGACGGTCGCGGTGGTCGTGCCGTCGCCGGCCACGTCATCGGTCTTCTTGGCAACTTCCTTGACGAGCTCGGCCCCGATCTTCTCCCACGGGTCTTCGAGCTCGATCTCCTTGGCAATGGAGACGCCGTCGTTGGTGATCGTCGGCGCGCCCCACTTCTTCTCGAGGACGACGTTGCGACCCTTGGGACCAAGGGTCACCTTGACGGCATCGGCAAGCGAGTTCATTCCCCGCTCGAGACCGCGTCGCGCGTCCTCGTTGAACGCGATGATCTTGGGCATCTAGCTGGATCCTCCCCCAGTCGGGTGGATGTCGTGTGGCCGGCCCGACGCCCGCGACGGACGGCCCCTCACCATGCCAGGGGCCTCGCCGAACCGCCCTGCAGCGGATTGTCACTCGCGACCTTCGAGTGCTAAGCACGTGTTTAGCACTCGACAGGGGAGAGTGCAAGCGGCTGGCCTGCCGGTGGGGTCGAACACGGGAGCTAGCATCGGTGCTCATGGCGTGCGGTGATCGGCTGGGGAGAGGTGGAACGTCGTGTCCGAGGCGGAGGAGGCTCAGGACAGCCCGGTGGACTGGGTAGCTCAGCACACCCGCCACTACCTCGACACTGGGCGTACTGGAGACCAGCTGGGCCTGCCGGCATTGCTGTTGACGACTCGCGGTCGCAGGTCGGGCAAGTGGCGGCGTACGGTCTTGTACTACGGCGAGGACAGCGATCGCTATCTCCTGGTGCCGTCGAACAGTGGGCTTCCTGGGTACCCCGCGTGGTATCTCAACCTGCTCGAGCATCCCGAGGTACGCATACAGATCGGCTTGGAACCAGTTTTTACCGCCTGCGCCCGCCTTGCGACGGCCGAGGAGCAACCGCCACTGTGGGCCACGATGGTGTCGATGCTCCCGGACTACGAGACGTATCGATCGATGAGCGGCCGTGACTTTCCGGTCGTGATCCTGCAGCGGACATGATCTTCAGCGATTGGAGTCGGGCTGGCTTGACACCGGCCTGACGCCGGTTCATTGCGGTCTTCGTCCGAGCATGCGGGGCGATTTGGTGGGGCGAGAACCCCGCCAGCCGGGATGCGGGATGTCGTGTGCGGACCCGGCACTACCAGACAAAACCCTCATCTAGAGGTGGCCGCTGAACGGGTCGTCGGCGAGCGCCCGCAGGCCGGCGGCGATCTGCTGGGCCTGCTGGTCGTACGGCTGTGGCCGCGGACCGGTCGAGATCGCGGCCGCCACCAGGCGCAGCTGGTCGGGAGGAAGCAGCCTGCCACCTCTGCCGCGGAGCATCAGGCGTACGACCTTTCCGGTCGTGGCCTCACGAAGGACGAGGAAGGGAATGCGGCGGCCGGTCCTGACCGTCGTGGAGGACGTGCCGTGGGGGCCGTGGGTCGACACGGTCCTGGTCTCCGCCGCCGAGTCGACGCTCACCGCCGACGTGGCCAGGTCACACCTGCTTGTGCCGAACGGGCCCCGGGCCACGAGCACCGTTCCCCGCAACCAGGTCCGGCAGCGCCGAATCCACTTCGCCAGCGCCACCGCCACGCCCACTGACATGCCCAGGAAGAACAGCCCTACGACGACCGCGACGATGTCCCGCTCCACCGCGGAGAACACCAGCACGAGGATGCTGATCAGTCCGATGAAGAACACGAGCATGAAGCCAAGGGCAAGAAGACATCCGAACCCGAGCTGCTGCCCGCCCACCACCGCCAGGGCGTCGAGCGGGGTCTGCTCGGCGGGCAGGGACGTGGGCATCGCCGAATCGTTGGCCGCACCCTGCGCCATGGTGGCAGGCGGCTCCTTCGGGGCTTTCTCACCGCGCAGTTCGGCGAGCCGGTCCTCGGCTGAATCGGCCATCGTCAGGCCCTTCTCTTCAAGGCTCCGGAGCCTGCAAGGCCCAAGCTGGAGTCGACGTGACGCTCGCAAGAGTAGGGCGCGATAGCTGCGTCCGGCTTTGGTTGTCCACAGCCCTGAAAACTTCCGGACAGCTCACCGGGCCGGGCAGCCGCCGAAAAGTTGCGGAATCCCGAAGAAGAGTTGAGGCCCGGACGGTTAGCCCGTCCGGGCCCCAATCAGGTGATGCGACCGGGCCGCGAGGGCTCGGTTTCGAGCCGGTTTCAGAGGGGTCGAACTCCGTGCGCCTCGAGTCCTTTCGGACCCTCGACGGCTTCGAACTCGACCGACTGGCCATCAGCGAGTGACTTGTAACCGTCCATCTCGATCTTCGACCAGTGAACGAACACGTCATTCCCGCCGTCTACGGCGATGAAGCCGTAGCCCTTCTCGGCGTTGAACCACTTCACGGTGCCCTGCGTCATGACCTTCTCCTCAAGGCCGTTCGGGTGCAGACCCGCCCGGCGCGGGCCTGGGTCGTCCATACCGCACCCGTCCCCATGAGGAGGCGTTGCGATCGATCCGCGCGTTTCCGTTTCCCACCGCTAATCGGTCGAGCGACTTACGCACGATCATGCCGACCACGCCCGACCATAGCCCAACCCCCAGGCCATTGGGGAGATGGAAAGTCGATCTCATTGAGTCCGAGACCGGTCCAGGCCCTTGAACAGCGGGGCGTTTCCCGCCTGACGAAACAGCCATGACACACAGGGCTTTGACAGATGATCGGACAGCCGAACTGTGCAGCCGAACTGTGCAGCGGGACGATACGACCACGCATCGTGAATGAATCGACAGTTTCGTAGCGCTCCGCAGTCGCGGTTGCATCGATGCGCTCACTGGCACGAACTGTTCATGGGCATAGCAGAAATCGTGTGTGTGCACGGATTCAGAGGACATCGACCGCACACCGGACTGACCCGCGGTCAGTGCCGCGGTACGAGGACGCCGTTTCTCCCCGGCGGGCACGCCTCAGGTGACCAACAGGTTGGCGCCCCAGGCCTCGGTCCAGTCGTAGACATGCAGTCCCTCGTTCGTACGCCAGCGTCGGGGGTCCGTTGCCCGCAACCAGTCGAGCGGTTCGACGCCGCCTGGAGTTCCACCGTCGAGTGCCAGGCGCACCGCGGAGCGCAGGTCCGCGTCGGTCGACGGAGTGCGTGCCGCCGGGTCGACCGACACGAACAACGCCGTGCCCGAACGTGCCACCAGGTCGAGGAACTGGCGGTTCCTGCCCCACGGCGTGTCCGGTGTGCAGGGTACGCAGTCGGCGTCGGCGACGAAGAACCTCTCGTGCTGGGCGAGCCGGAACGCCAAGGAGTTGACGCCCATTCGCCTGGTGCGTTCCCAGGCGCGCCCCGACGTGTCGTCACCGATGCGTTGCACCTCGACCAGACCGGCGGCCAGCTGGCCGACCGTGTTGCAGCCGATCACGACGGCATCGCCAGCGGCTTCGCGGATGACGCGATAGAGCCTGAGCAGAATCTCTGCGTTCGTACGGCTGCGGTCGGCGAAGTGCCAGCCGCCGTCGGTCAGGCTCACGCCCATCGCCGGACCGAAGCGTCCGAACGCGTCGAAGGTCGAGAAGTCATGCTTGACGAGCTCGAATCCCCAGCCCACAAGGCGACTGACGTCCTCGCGGATCGTGTCAAGGTTGGCTTGCAGGGTGAGGTCAAGCGGCTGCTCGCGAGCCGGTCGCGGTCCGGGGCGCAGCCGACCGGGATCGTCGACGAATGACAACGCGGCCGGACGCATCCAGATGCCCGGACGTGCACCGCGCGAAGCGATGTCGGCGGCGAAACCCGCCATGTCGTCGAACAACCCTTCCACACCGGCGGTCCACGGACCGCCGGGGCACACACCGCCAGGGCTCCATCCGGCATCGACCACGCAGTAGGGACGGACCGGATGGCCGTCGGCGTACTCCACGATCGTCTCAGCGTCGCGAAGGATCTGTGCCGGGCCGAAGTCGCGGCCGTACGCGTAGTACCAGTTGTTGCAACCGACGACGGGATCTCTTACTGGTAAGGGATCACCACACATCGCTGCCGTCAGCCGGCACTGGACCGCGTACGCCGACTCGCCTGGATCCCCTTCGACGGTGACGACCGTCGCCGCGTCGAGAACTCGATCATCCAGCAGCACAGGCGATCCGCCGCTCCGTACGTCGATCCAGCAGGACACGCCATCGGCGTCGACGGTCCAGGAACAGAAGGCGTTCGGACGAACCCGCACACCCATGCCGGACGTCGTACCGGTTGCCTGGTCGTGGCCCAACCACGACCACGGCAGCAACCGGTCTGGTTGGAGCGCCCGCCACTGCAGATCGCCGTACGAGCGCTCCCATGCATCACCGAGTACGAGGGTCGACTCGGGGCGTGGCTCACACCAGCGCAGGACCACCCACGAAAGTTCCCGGCGGGGGGACGCCACCTGGACGGCAAGGCCGCCGGTGACGGTCGGAAGACTGACCTCGACCTCCGAGGACGTGAAACGGCCTCCGTCAAGGTGAGCTTGACGGAGGCCGTCACGACGGTCGTGGACGACGAACACCGCGTCCGGAAGCGTCAGGGAAGGCACGTGGACTTCCTTTCGGAGACTCCGGGAACCGGGCTCAGCAGTCAGTGACCGGAACTCGGGCCGCCCCACGACAGGGGCCCCGCCAGCGAGCGGGCTCTGCTGCCAGCGACGGTGCGTTCAGCCGCCGGCGACGGCGGGGATCACCGAGACCTGAACGCCTTCCGGTGTGGGGGTTTCCAGACCGGAAGCGAAGCGCACGTCCTCCTCGCCGACATAGACGTTGACGAACCGGCGCAGCTTCCCGGCGTCGTCGAGCACCCGGGCGCGGATGCCGGGGTACTTCGTCTCCAGGGAGTCGAGCACCTCGCCGAGCGTGGCGCCGTCCGCGTCCACCTCGGAAGCGCCGCCGGTGTAGGTGCGCAGGATCGTCGGAACTCGTACCTTCACGCTCATGCGAGCCCTGCCTTCGTGAATGCGTCGTACGTCGGACGGATGGTTGCCGCGGGCCCCACCTTGCCGGCGATGGCGTCCAGGGTTTTCAGTCCGTCGCCGGAGTTGATGATGACGGTCTCCGCGTCAGGGTCGAGTTGCCCGGTGTCGATCAGCTTCTTCAGCGTCGCGACGGTGACGCCGCCGGCGGTCTCGCCGAAGATCCCCTCCGTGCGCGCGAGCAGCGCGATGCCCTCGACCACCTCGTCGTCACTGACGTCCTCGACGACCCCGCCCGTGCGTCGGCAGACATCGAGCACGTACGGTCCGTCGGCAGGGTTGCCGATCGCGAGCGACTTGGCGATGGTGTCCGGACGTACCGGCGCCACCACGTCGTGGCCGGCCTTGAACGCCGCCGACACCGGCGCGCACCCGGTCGCCTGCGCGCCGAAGATCTTGTACGGCGCATCCTCGATCAGCCCGAGGTCGACGAACTCCCGCAGTCCCTTGTCGACCTTCACCAGCTGCGCACCGGACGCGATCGGGACGACGACCTGCTGGGGCAGCCGCCAACCGAGCTGTTCGGCGATCTCGAAGCCCAGCGTCTTGGAACCCTCGGCGTAGTAGGGCCGGACGTTGACGTTGACGAACGCCCAGCTTTCTTCCTCACCGGCGATCTCGCTGGCGAGCCGGTTGACGTCGTCGTAGGTGCCTTCGACAGCGACCAGGGTGCCGCCGTAGACCGCAGTCGTGAGGATCTTCTGCTGTTCGAGGTTGTGCGGGACCATGACGACGCTGCGGATGCCGGCGCGGGCAGCGGCCGCGGCGACGGCGTTGGCGAGGTTGCCGGTCGACGGGCACGCCAGCACCTGGAAGCCCAGCTCGCGGGCCGCGCTGAGTGCGACCGCCACCACGCGATCCTTGAACGAGTGGGTCGGGTTGGCCGCGTCGTTCTTGATCCACAGGGTCCTGACACCGAGGGCGGCGGCCAGGCGGTCGGCGCGGACGAGCGGGGTGAGGCCGGGTTCGGTGTTGGGGAACGACGCGACGTCGGTGGGCACCGGCAGGAGCGCCTGGTAGCGCCAGATGTTGGCCGGCCCCGCGGCGAGGTCGTCGCGGGTGATCTGCGGGTAGTCGTAGGCCACCTCGAGGGGGCCGAAGCATTCGGTACAGGCGTACTGCGCGCCGAGTTCGGTGGTCGCGCCACACTCGCGACATCGCAGACTCGTGGCGTTGCCGAACGCACCGGGGCGGGGGGTGTGCGCGGCGCCCGTCGTGTCGGCGCCGGCGTACGTGGTCGTCATGAGAGGCCTTCCTTCCTCATCTTCCTCAAGCGTCCGAGCCGCGCCCAGGGATCTCCTGGTCGGATCGTCGTGAGCCGGACTTGGCACCGTGTCCGCCGCGGGGCCTCTGATGCACGCGAGACACACGCGTCGGCGGTCGGCCGGTTGCCGGGGCTTCGTCGGGCCGGTCCCTCTGCCCCTCTGGATGAGATTCCTTGTTGAGTTGTTGTCGGCGAGCGTAACTGACCCGTCTCCGAGATCGTCCGGCAGGTCCAGTATTCGAGACGGTTGTCCACCATCGGGGACGGTGGCGGCCAGTCTCGCGGCCGTGAGCTGCCGCAAATGACCACGCTGAGTAGGCGTCAGGACCCCTGCCATGCGTCCACGCATGTGTCGGGTTCCGTGGGCCTACCCAGCGTGGTCATTTGCGCCTGGCGGTTCGCCGCGGGGCGCCGAACGGCCCGGCTCGACAGACAGTATGCAGAGGCTGCGGCCCCGGCATACGCGTCTAGTCGCAGAGCGCGGCGGCCGCGACCTGCTCGGCGGTGGGGTTCAGCGTCCCGTCCTCCGTCATGATCCACGCGTTGGCGCCGACCGCGGCCTGGCGGGATCCGTCCGGGGTGGTGAAAACGGCGCTGTAGTAGCCGAACACCTGACCGTTGTGGCCCCATGCGACACCGCCCGGCACGCACGGCACCTGCACGGGGTAGATGCCGAGCCCGTAGCCGAACTCTCCGACACTCCTCATCTCGCCGAAGAGCGGCCTCGGCAGCAGTTTCCCGGAGAACAACGCTCGCAGGAACGTCAGTTCGTCCCGTGTGGTGGACACCACGCCACCGGCGGTCCGCAACCAACTCATGGAGTACGTCGTCGTGTCGTACAGCGGCTTGTCCGTACCGTCCTGCAGGTACCCACGCAGGTGCCGGCCGGCGATCACCGGGTTCGCCACCGGGTAGGACGTGTCTCTCATGCCAAGCGGCCCGATGATGCGGCGCGCGAACTCGACACCCACCGGCCGGTCCGTGACCGACTCGATCAGCATGCCGGCGAGGACGTAGTTGGTGTTGGAGTACTCGTGGTGCGTACCAGGGGTTCGGCGCGGCTCGGGGTTGGTGAGGGCGATCCTCACCAGGTCGCGGTAGCTGAAGTAGTGGAAGCGGTTGCGGTCGTAGGACCAGGGTGGGGACGCCAGCATGGTGTCGGTGTGGAACCCGCTGGTGTGCTGCAGCAGGTGGCGTACGGTGATCCGCTCGTCGAGGCCCAGGCCCGGCAGCCAGCGGACGACCCGGGCGTCCAGACCGATCTTTCCTTCGGCCACAAGTTGGAGGACGACGACGGCGGTCATCGTCTTGGTGATGCTGCCGATGCGGTAGCGGTCGTCGGGGCGGGCCAGCCGGTTGGTGCGACGGTCGGCCACACCGCGCGCGATGGCCGTGGTCGCACCGTCGCCGGTGATGGTGGCGAGGGCGACCCCTGGCGTACCGGTCTCGATCACCTTCTCCGCAAGGCGTTCCAGCCGGGTCGTGGTCGTTTGGACGTGAGCCGCGACGGTGCGGGCCGGGGCACCTGGACCGGAAGCACTATCCGGATGGGAAGCTGCGGCCGCCTCCGCGGGAGGAGCCGCGTCTTCTGCGGGAGGTGCCGCGACCCCCGCGGGTAGAGCCGGGGCCTCTGCGGGTGGTGGAACCGCGGCCTCTGCGGGTGGAGCCGGAGCGCCTGGGGAAGACGCACCAGCGACGATCAAGGGCGGCGCGAGCACGGCGACCAGCAGCCGGCGTACGGACATGATTTCGGGCAGCATGCGTCAAACCCCCAAGATACAAAGCTGATTGGTGGTGAGGCGCCGGACGTAGCAGTCGTCGACGATGGTCGCCGCGACCGGTTCGGCGCTCAGGTGCGACGGTTGAGCACCAGGAGCGAGACGACGTAGGTGACGCCCGCGACGAATCCCAGGAACGCCCAAGGGTCACCGTGACCGCCACGAGCGATGTCGACGACCGCACCGCCCACGATCACGAGGGCGAGAATGTTCAACGTGTGAAGGGCCGCGCGTTGATGGATCTGCACATGCCGTTCCTCGTGCGTGTCGTCGCCAAGGAGTGCGACCGTGTCACTCAGGCGCGACCCGAACACCAGGAACAGCACGAGCACAACCATGAGGGCGATCATCGCCAGCCCCAGCCAGAGCCGGTCACTCACGATCGCCGCGACACCCATCGCGATGCCCAGGACCAGACCCAGAATCAAAGCCGGCTTGGAGATTCGCCGGCCCGGGTGGCTGTGGCCGCGGTCATTCGTCGTCGACATGGAATACCTCCTCGACCGTACGCCCGAAGAACCGGGCGAGCCGGATCGCCAACGGCAGCGAAGGACTGTAGCGACCGGTCTCGATCGCGTTGACCGTTTGCCTGGAAACCTCGAGCACCTCGCCCAGGTCCCCCTGGGATAGCCCTTTGGCAAGGCGGAGTGCCCTGACGTCGTTCCGCACGCTGTCAAGCATGCTTTACACGGCCTCGGGGTGTCAAGCTCGCTTTACAGGACGGCCGAGTACGATCCGGCGGGTGCCCACGCCCGCGCCGCCACCGATGCAGCCGTGGAGCACACCCGCACCGACACAACCTCCCGTGGGACCCGCACGACTGGTTCACCCACCCGCTGATCCACCGAGTCACCCACCCGCTGATCCACCGAGTCACCCACCCGCTGATCCACCGCGTCACCCACCGGCTCAGCCGCCGAGTCTGTCCGAGCCACCAGGACAGGAATCCACCCTCGCACGACCGCGACCCTCATCACCTGACGCCCTCCGGTTGCCCGCCCGCGCGGCCGGTCTGCTCGCCGGCTACTGGGCGCCGAAGCTGGTGTGGTTCGTCGCGGGCTACCTCGCACACGACCTGGTCCTGCGCGGATCGGCGTGGCTCGCGCACCGCAACCAGTGGCTGGGTTTCGCCGGCCTGTCGATCGGCGTACTCGTCCTGCTCGGCTCGACGATCATGATGTTCCATGCAGTGAGACCAGGGCTCGTCCCGTTCGGCGGCCGGCGACGCGGTCATGCGACGGGCGTTGCAGGCGCACTACCGGCCCAGGAGCCGGCGAAGTCCCGCATGGTCGACGAGATCGCCGAGGCGATTCTTCCGTTCCTCATCTTCTACGGCGCCTGGGGACTCTTCACCGACGAGGTACGCGAGTGGGGGTGCAGGTTCTCAACCAGGACATCACCGGGGGGATCGGCGTTCTCGGCGTCCTCACCACCGTCACTCCGATCCCGCTCGCGGTCGCGATCGGCAGTTGGGTCATCCGCGCGATTCTGGAGTTCGTCTACAACCGTCGGGGTGGCCGACTGCTGGGCGTCGGCGTGGCGCTGTTCGAGGCGAACTGGATGTTCTTCGCCGTTATCTCGGTCTCCATCGTGATCGGGCAGGGGATCGACTGGTTGACCAGCCGGGTCGTGTGGGTCGATACCCGCGACGCGGCCGGTGCGGTGTTCTCGATGCTGGACGGCTGGCTGCCGGTCTCACCGTTCGAGTGGATCGGGGCCACCTGGGCAACGTTGACCGACCAGTTCGGCGGCGTCGTGGCCGACGGCGTTCTGCTCCCACTGCTCTGGCTCATCATTACGGCGGTCGTCTTCGGCGAGGAGATGGAACGCGACGGCAAAGTGATCGCCCGGACCCGCCTCGAAGGCGCGGGGACGCTCTTTGCGCGGTTGCCCGCGCGGGCGCAGGTGGTGTCGGAGCTGTTCACTCGAGAGATCCGGGAGAAGTGGACGCCGGTCGTCGTCGGGTTGCGGTTCGTCCTCGGCGCAGGGGCGGCCTTCTTCGTGACGTTCTGCCTGCTGTACGTCTGTGTCGAGGTGTTCACCGGCTGGGCGTTCATCGGTGTGAAGAATCTCGTCGGGCCGCACCCGTGGGACTGGTGGTGGCCATGGCTCGAACCCTTGCACTTCGCCGAACTGGGACTCCGCGAGGTACTGCGGATCGCGCTGCTCGCGGCCGCGTTCGAGATCTGCCTGGAGCATTCCCGCCGAGCAGCAAGCCGCTGATCCCTCGCAGCCCTTTCGCCCTCTCAGCCCTTTCGCCCTCTCAGCCCTTTCGCCCTCGCAGCCCTTCGCCCTCTCAGCCCTTCGCCCTCTCAGCCCTTTCGCACTCAACGCTCGGCCGCCCTCAGCCTTCGGCCGTCCTCGCCGCCGAGGGTGCCCTGCCGCGATGATCGGGGCGCGCTTCCGTGATCATGAATGGAAAGCGGGCCATAGGTCGACAGAACTTTCATGATCACGAACATGATCACGGGAGAACTCGAGGTAGCGGGGGGCGGCGTCGCGTACGCCGACCCGGAGGCGGAGCCGGGGTACGACGTCCTTGGGTACGACGAATGCCGTGACGACCTGCTGGCGCTTCCCCGCCCCGATAGGCATCTGACCGAAGTCACCTTTCGGTGTGTAGCAGCCGGTGGGCAGGTCGGCTGAGCCCGCGAAGTCGGGTACATCCGTCGGCGCCGTCGCCCACACGCGGCCGTCGTCGTCAGTCGCCGAGAAGTCACACGCCTCGATCCGCTTGGCGGCCCGGGCGTCGCGCGGAGTCACCGAGAAGGCGGCGTACAGCACGACAGCCTTACGCGGCAGCTCGACGTCCTCGGCGGGCGGCCCGGGCGCGGTGCTGGTGAGCTTCCAGCGGGCGCCCGCGTAGTCAACGGACTTGTCCGCCGAGACGGTGACGGCCTCGTGCATCGGACCGCGGACCGCGTCGCGTTCGAGGTGGTACTCCACCCCGACGGCGAGCGGCACCAGCGCCAGCAACGCGATCAGATAGGGCGCCTGGCTACGCCGGGGCGCCCGCCCGCTCATCGCCGTACCCCGTCGGTCGCGCACCCTGCTCCAGCGCTCATGGACCGTACTCCACCGGGCCGATGGTCAGTTTCGGTGCCGCGTCGTCGACCAGGGTCCGTGCCGCCTCGGCGTCGAGCCCCAGGTCGACGACCGCCTCGGGTGACAGACGCCCGCCACCACTGATGGTCTCGTTCCGACCGATCCGTACGACCGAACCCGCGAGCTGGCCAGGCGGGATCTCGAAGACGATCCGGCCGCGCCGCGGAATGCCCGGCTCGGTGGAGAGATCCTCGGTCAACCGGGTCGACAGGTCGCCGCGCTCGGACACGTAGTACTTCGTACCGTCAGCCGCCTCGAGGAAGGTCTCGGCGTGCGCCGTCGCCTGCCAGTCATCGGTCAGGGTCGCGGTGAGGACCACCCAGATCCCGTCGGTCCGGGCCGGTGGACCGGGGCTGAACCCCTCCTCGGCGAGGACACGGGTGAGGCGGACCTTCGACACGGTGACGGTCAACCCGCCCGCGTCGATCAGTTCGCCGACGTCGCCGCGGGTGGAGATCGGGCCCATCCGTTGCGTTGAGTCCGGCACAAGGCGGTGCATGCCGACGATCGCGGCCAGCAGCAGGACGCAGGCGGCCGCGGCTCCCAGGCGGCGGAGCGTCATCGCGTTGGCTCCGCCACCGGCAGCCGGAGCCGGCCTGCCAGCCGGTCCTCCGTGGCGACCCGCCAACGCGGCGTCTCGTCGATGAACCCGGGTGCGAACTCCAGGTGGTAGACGTCGACCTCGATCCGGTCCGGCCACGGCTGCCTCGCCGGCAGTTCGTAGACGATCCGCACCCGACGTGGCAGTCCGGTGTGCAGCTGCGCGGCCGATCGGTCGAGAGCCAGCACCACACCGGTGCGGTACTTCAGCGAGTCCGGTGAGTCACCGTCGATCGTGAACCCGCTCGGGAGGCGTATGCGGACCGCGCGGTCGATGTCGGAGCCGAACTGCAGCGTTTCCGGCGCGGTCAGCGCGACATCGGCCTCCACGACGAGGTAGCGACCGGGGTCGGCGTACTCCGGGATGCCGGTCGGATCCTCGGTGGCGGCCCAGGCCCGCCGCACGGTGAGGGTGAAGCGACCGGTGTCGACCGGCTCGCCCACGGTCGCGCGCGAGGGCTGCGCGGGTGGTGCCGCCCGCAGCCCGTCCGCGGCGGCGACAGCGACACCGCAGAGCGCGATCTCGCACACCAGCACCAGCCCCAGCAGGACGTGTGGACGGGGTCGTCGCGCCGCCGTGGGCTGTCCCGCCGGGATCTGGTGCCGGGCAGGCAACCGTAGGCCGGGGCTGGACACGAGCAGGGATCCTACGACGGACAGTCCGCCATGCGCGAGAAGATCGAGGAGTGGAGGAGTACGCAGACGACTCACCCGGCCGATCCGGTGGATCCGGGACAGGCCAACCCGGGACGCACGAGTCCGCGACCGGCAAGCCTGCGACCGGCGCTGCAGCTGATCGTGCGGGCGCGCGTCGACGAGCCTGGACGGTGGGACGGGCGCTGCGGGCCGTGGTCCCGTTGGCCAACGCCGTCAACCTCTCCACCCCACTCGGCATCGTCGTCGCGGTCGCCGGCCGCGCCCGGCTGTCGCGCGGACCGCGCGGGCTGCTGCTCGGCACGTCGTACCGCCTCGGCGTCCCTCAGGCGGTCGCGTTCACGGTCGGCAACGTGATTCTGACCCGGCTCAGCAGGGACGATCTCCTCGCTCGACCAGCGCTGCTCGCGCACGAGGAACGCCATACCTGGCAGTACGCGGCGTGCCTCGGGCTGCCGATGATTCCGCTGTACCTCGCCGCGTGCGGATGGTCGTGGGTGCGGTCCCGCGACTTCGCGTCGTCGAACGTGTTCGAACGCCTGGCCGGACTCGCCGACGGCGGCTACCCCGACGCCAGACGTTCGACCGGGCGCGGGCGGCGACGGCCGACCGGGGACGGCACTGGGTGAACTCTTCCAGGGGGTGACCCCTTCCACGGAATGACCCCTCCCAAGGATGACCGGTTCCAGGGGGAGCCATGAGTCCGGCGACTCCCGCTGGAGCAGGTCATCTAGGCTCTGGTCGCATGGCGAGCGAAGGAAACACGAACGTGCTGCTCGCCTCCAACCGGGGGCCCGTCTCGTTCATCCACGCCGATGACGGTTCACTCACCTGTCGGGGCGGCGCGGGCGGGCTGGCGTCGGCACTCGCCGCGGTCCCATCAGAGGTCGACGCCACCTGGGTATGCGCGGCCATGTCCGAGGCCGATCGCGCGGCCGCCGCCTCGGCACCCCGTGGCCGGCTCGACCTTGCGGGCTACGAAACCGGGACGGTCCCGGTCCGGCTGCTCGACATCGATCCCCACATCTTCGCGCAGGCCTACAACGGCATCGCCAACTCCACCTTGTGGTTCGTCCACCACATGCTCTTCGACATGGCCGACCAGCCGGTGTTCGACGCCGCCTTCCGGCAGCAGTGGGCGGCCTACGGTGCCTACAACGCCGCGTTCGCCGACGCCCTCGCCGAGGAGGCGGGACCCGGCACGCGGGTTCTCGTGCAGGACTACCACCTGAGCCTCACGCCGGGCCTGTTGCGCGAGCGCAGGCCAGACCTCGCGATCGGCCACTTCTCCCACACACCTTGGGCGCCACCGGACTACTTCCGGTTGCTGCCCGACGACGTTGCCGTCGTCCTGCTGACAGGCGTGCTCGCCGCCGACTACGCGAGCTTTCTGACCGCCCGTTGGGCCGAGGCTTTCCTCTCCTGCTGCGAGGTCGTGCTGGGGGCGAGCGTCGACCGGCGACGCGGCCTGGTCGAGCACGCGGGACGCCAGACGAAGATCGGCGTGAACCCGCTCGGCGTCGACGCGGCGAGTTTTCGCGCCCGAGCGGACCAGCCGGACGTACGCGACCGGATGGCAGGCCTGCGGAGCCTGGTCGGTGGGCGGAAGCTGCTGGTCCGCGTGGACCGCGCCGAACTGAGCAAGAACATCGTCCGCGGGCTGCTCGCCTACCGCGACCTGCTCCGGCGTCATCCGGAATGGCAGGGGCGGGTCGTCCACGTCGCATTGGCCTATCCGAGCCGGCATGATCTCGACAAATACCGGGAATACTCCGCCGCCGTACACCGGGTCGGCAAGGAGATCATCGACGAGTTCGGAAGTCCCGACTGGGATCCGCTCATTCTTTCTGTCGACGATGATTACGCCCGCTCGCTCGCTGCCTATCGAATGGCACACGTCGCCGTGGTCAATCCGCTTCGGGACGGCATGAATCTCGTCGCGAAGGAAATACCGATCGTCTCCGACGACGGCTGCGCCCTTGTGCTCTCACGTGAGGCCGGTGCGGCCGTCGAACTCGGCGAGGACTCCCTGCTCATCAACCCGTTCGATATCCAGGAGACCGCGGACGCGCTGCATGTCGCGCTTTCCATGAGTCCCGCGGAACGCAAGGCGCGGAATTCCCGCCTGGCAATGCGCGCTGGTGCGCATCCTCCAGGTCGCTGGCTGGCCGACCAACTGGCCGAACTCACCAAATATTGATCCACATTAGTTTCCTCGCGCCTACATCACAAAACGGTGAAGTCGTCGATATCCTCGGACTCGTCACATTGACCGTGGATACCATCACCGGGATCTATTGAGCATCCGTACGCATATCGGGGGACCTGGATGCGAGTAATGGAGCGCACGCGAGGTCAGCCGGACTCCCGTGCCGCGACATGGCCGGGCGTGTCGGTCGTCATGGCCATCCGTGCGGGCGAACGCCACCTGCAGGCGACCGTTCGCCAGGTGCTGCGCCAGGACTACCCCGGCCCGCTCGAACTCGTCGTTGTCCTCGGCCCGGCACGCGACCGCACCGAACGGGTCGCGCTCGCGATCGCCGCGACCGACCCTCGGGTCAGACTGGTGGAAGCGCCCGAGGACCGAGCCTCCGGTGCACTCGCCAGTGCGATCCGCGAGGCGACCTACGACGTGATCGTCCGCGTCGACGGGCGCGGCATGCTCGGCCCCGGCTACCTCCGGCGCGCGGTCGAGGTCCTCGAAGGTACCTCGAACGGCGAGCAGCAGGGATCGTCGGCCGCGGTGGCGGCCGGACGCGAGTCCGCCTTCGGCGAAGCCGTTGTCCGCGCCATGGCCAGTCCCCTCGGCATCGACCGCGGCGACCGCGGCGACCGCGGCGACCGCGGCGACCGCGGCAACGATGGAAGTCGCGGCAGCCGCCGCACCAACGGGCGTACCGGCCCGATGGACACCGTCTATCTCGGCGTCTTCCGGCGAGGCGACCGCACCCGGGACGGCCAGGTCCACCACGCCGGCGGCACGGTCTGGTTCACGCCGGAGATGCGCGTGACCTACCGGCCGCAGCCCACGCCACGCACTCTCGCCCAGCAGTTCTATCTCAACGGACAGTGGCAACACGCACTTCGCCGGCGCTACCCGGGTGCCTTCAAGGGGCGGGCCGTCGCCGCGCCGCTGGCAGCGATCACCTGCCTCGTCGGCCTCGTGGTGTGCGCGGTCGGCCTGCTAGCAATGTCTCCACCGCTCGTCGTCGGTGGGCTCGCCATCCCCGTCCTCTGCCTCATCACCGCTTGCCTGGGCGCGGCATTCGCGGGCCGGGGCCTTTCTGCGGGAGGCAAACTCTGGCTTCCGGTCACGCTCCTCATCACGCATCTGGCGTGGGGGGCCGGATTCCTCACCAGTCCACCGTTTCTGGGCCACCAGGTCGTCGGCCGATCCGACACCGGAACGGCCGGGGGCGCTCGTACCCGACACCACCTGACGACGCCCACCAACCGGTGAGCAGGACCATCCGCGCTCTGCACGCGAAGGCCAGCAGCAATGAAAAACTCGACCTTCTGGGTCATGGCCGGGCTGGCCGGTGCCATTCTCGGGCCGGCCGGGGCCGCGATCCTCTACTTCGTACCTGATCCCCTTGGGCTCGCGATCGTCAGCGGCCTGATCTGCTTCTTCTGCTTCCTCGCCCTGCCGTGGCTGGTGCTGCCGGCGGCGATGGTCGGCGGTGCGCTCGCCGCCGTCATCACCGGTACGCAGGTCGCGGCGGGGGAGACCTGGATGGTGGCGGCCACCCACATCGGCGCCATCGCTGCGGGCACGGCCGCTCTCACCGCCCGGCGCATCCTCGGAGCGCCGCGCCGCGGTCGGCAGGTACGGACACCGGCCGACAAGCCGATGCTGCTGCTCGTCATCGTCGTCCTGATCGGTGCGCTCCACGGCCTTGCACAGGACCACCGGCCGGCCGACGTGCTGGTCGCGGTCTATCAGGTCGGCATCATCCCGGCGTACTTCTTCCTCGCCACCCACACGCTCACCACCCCGAGGAGGCGCGCGGCCGCGGCCATCACCACGGTCGCCGGTGCCCTCGCGCTCGCGGCGATCTCGCTGGCCGGCGCCGGCACCGAAGCCGGGGCTGAAGCCGGTGCTGGCATCGGCACAGCCCGCGCCGGCGGGACGCTCTCCGCCCTCGCGCTCGTCGTGCTCGCCGTGGTCGCGGCGCGCACATCCGGATGGCGCCGCATCGGTGCGGCCGCTGGGCTGGTCGCGTTCGCGGCGGACGTCGTTCTCTCAGGTACCCAGGCGGTGTGGGTGTCGACCGTGGTCGCGCTGGCGGTCCTGCTGCTGTGGGGGTCCGCACGACTCCGCGTCCGGCTGGCGGTCTGCGCGCTCGCCACCGTCCTGCTCGCCGCCGGCGCCGCGGTCGTCAGCCCGGAGCTGTCCGGACGGATGTCGACGATGACGGGCGAGCTCACTCAGTCGGCCGGCGCGCTCGGTCCCGGGTCCGCCGTGGGCCTGCGCGCCTTCGGCGAGAGTCCGATCATCGGCACGGGGTTCGGGCACAGTACGACCGACGACGCGACTCCCACGTTCACAGCGTCCTCGTCCGGCCCGGTCTACTCCTCCTTCTGGACCACGCTGCTCGCCAACCTCGGCCTGCTCGGGCTGGTCGCGTTGCTGTGGCCGCTGGCGCTCGCCGGCCGTGCCGGGTTCAGGGACCGCAACGGTCTTCCGCTCGCGTTCGTCGCCCTCGCGTGTGGCTTCGCCATCGGCGGGGGTCTCGCGACACCGGCCGGCGGGCACTGGGAGCTCGGCCTGCTGCCGGCCCTCACCTTCCTCGCGGTCGCCGCCGTACCGGCCCAGTACCTGCCCCGGCCGCGACCCGAAGCGTCCCCCGCTCTGCAGGCGACGACCGGCCGGATCTGAACCCCGAGAAAAGCGAGACGACATGCATGTGGTGATGGCCATCGTCGGTGGGCGGACCGAACCCTGGGTCGACCTCATCGCCACGCTCGTCACGCGGCCCGACGTCGAACTCACCGTCTTCGCGACCAGGTCGTCTCCGCGGGCGCGGCGTGACCTGAACCTCCTCGCCCGAAAACACCCGCATCTGGCCTTCCACCACGCCCCCACGCTCCTCGGAGCTGCCGCGGGCGACCAACCGGGCGCGGTGGTGCTCCGCCCCGGCGCCGGACGAGTCCTCAGAACCCTCCGGCCGGACGTCCTTCACATCATCGGCGAAGCCGGCTACCCGGCGACGTTCCAGATCCTCAGGATGCGCAGGAGGTACTGGCCGCATGTGCCGGCCACGTTGTACGCCACGCAGAACGTCCCGCACACCCTGCCCTTCCCGTTCGCGCAGATCGAGCGCCGGACGTACGCCTCGGTGCACTGCGCGTTCCCCATCACCCCGGCGGCCGAGAAGGTTCTTCGCAAGCGGGGATACCGGGGCGAGAGCCAGGTCGTGCCCCAGGGCGTCGACACAGAGTTGTTCCGCCCCTACCCGCAGGCGCGGGCAGCCCGCGCGTCGGGACATCCGTTCACAGTCGGGTACGTGGGTTGGCTCGAACGCCACAAGGGAATCCCGGCTCTCATCGAGGCCGCGGAGAAGCTCGACTGCGACCTGGTGGTCATCGGCCGGGGCAGCCTGACCCCAGCTGTCGAAGCGGCCGCGGCTCGCCGGCCCGGTCGGGTCACGTTCCGGCCCAGGATGAACCGTTTCGAGCTGCCACGCCTGATGGCCGGCATGGATGTCCTCGCCATGCCGTCGACGGAGACCGTCCGCCGCACCCTCGTGCCGTGGACGGAGGTGCCGGTCAGGGAGCCGTTCGGGCGTGTGCTGGTCGAGGCGATGTCCTGCGGTGTGCCGGTCGTCGGCAGCAACCTGGGCGAGATACCCCACGTGATCGGCCCTGCCGGGCTGACCTTCCGCGCCGGTGACACGGACGCACTGATCGCTCGCCTGGCCGAGATCCGCGACGACGACGCTCTCGCCCGCCGACTCGGTGCGGCCGGGCAGACCCGATCCCCACTCTTCAGCTGGAGCACGGTTTCCGACTCCATGTGCCGCACGTGGCAAGCGCTGGTTGACACCCACGTCGTCCCAGCCCGTACGTACGGCGTCCATCGTTCCAGCGCGCCGACCGCGCAATCGCCGACCGCGCAGGCGCCGGCAGCTCGCCGAACCCGAGAAAAGGAAGGGCAAAGATAGTGAGTGCACCTCTCAGCCTGGGCGCCGCGCTGCGGGCCGTCCGGTGGCCCGTCAGCATCCTGGCGCTGTCCATCGGCGGCGGGATCGCCGGCGCGCAGGCCATCACCACCCAGCTCCCACCGACCTTCGAAGCGAAGGCCTCCTCGGTGGTCGCAGGGTACGACGCCGAAGGCATCCCGACGATGGGCGAGACCGGGTCGGTCTCGCCGAGCTCAGCGGCGTCGAGGGAACCCGGCGGGACGACGGAAGGTGGCGCCGACGGGGACGCTACGAGACGGGTCGGGTCCCACTACGACCCCGCCCTCGCGCAGGCCATGGTCGCGTCCGTCGCCCGGCTCGCCGAGTCGAGCGAGATCGCGCTGACGACAGCACAGGAGACTCGGCTCCCCCCTGACCTGGTGCTGGGGCACATCAAGGCGAGCTTCGAGCCTGGGCTCGCGATCATCACCCTGACCACTGAGGCGAAGACCCCGCGCGACGCCGCGACGATGGCGAATGTCGCCGCCGACGCACTGCGCCGGAAGGTCGCGGGCGGCGCGCTGTCGGGCCGGAAGGGCACGCTGTACGCCCAGCCACTCGACCAGGCGACCGTGCCGACCAGTCCCGCGTCACCCAACCAGCTGCTCAACTGGGCCATCGGCGGTCTGCTCGGACTGCTCGCCGGCGTCGGCCTGATCTCCCTGCGCCGACGCTTCGACAACCGGCTCCGCAGCTGCGAGCAGATCGAGAACGAACTCGGGCTGCCGATCCTCGCGACGCTGCCGCGGGTGGGGCGGAGCGGATTCCGGCACGGTGCCCGCAAGGCGAACAAGCGGCGGGCCATCTCGCGGCCGATCCGTACCGCCATCGCCGCGCTGACCCCGCTCACCGACCCGGCGGGCCGCCGGCTCCTGGTGACGAGCGCGTTCCAGGACGACGGGAAGACATTCGTGTCGGCGCTGCTGTCACTCGGGCTCGCCCAGCAGCACTACCACGTCACGCTGCTCGAGGGTCAGCTCCGGCATCCGCCACTGGCCCGACACTTCCCGGGCAGCTCGGCGCACACCGTCCAGCGGCTGCTCGGCGTCGACGACGCGGAGCTCGTGTCGTCCAGCCAGGTCGGGCTCCGGGTCGTGACGTCGGAACCGACCGAACCCGAGATCAGCCGCGCCCTCCTGCGCAGCCGGCCGTTCGCCCGCCTGATGCACCTGGCGGCCGGGGTGAGCGACGCCGTCGTGATCAACGGTCCGGGCGTTCTCGCGAGCGGTGACATCTCACCACTGTCGACGCACGCCGATGCCGCGATCCTGGTCGTACGGGCCGGCGCCACCCACATCTCCGACGCCCGCCGGGCGGTGCAGGTCCTGCGTCGGCTGAACGTCCCGGTCGCCGGTGTCATCGTCACCGACGCCGTCGACACCAGCACCGGGCGGCCGCAGCGCCCCGCGACACCGGAACACGTGGACGTCTCGCTGACGAACGGACAATCGGCGCCGTTGGCGCTGATGGGTCGCGAGCAGGCGGACGAGGCGTCGAGGGGGTTCGGTGACCGGACCGAGGTCCACGTCCCGCGGAGCCTCCCACCTGGCAGGAGCACCGTGACCACTCCGGAGCCGCCGTACGCCGGCGACTCGACGTACGCGGGAGACTCGACGTACGCAGGAGGATCGACCTACGCAGGAGGGTCGACCTACGCAGGAGGATCGTCGTACGCAGGGGGCCCGACCTACGGCAGCGCGTCGTACACCGTCAAGCCGCCCTCGGCGATGACCGGCTCGACCACCGCGACCGCACCTGCGCCGTCGGCCGTTGCCTCGACCATGCCGACCCGAGCGCCGAGTCCGGGCGAGCCACAAGACGACGCGGATCCGGACGACTCGATCGACCCGATGGACACGGCGGACGCTCCGGAGGCGGGCACGCAGGTCCGGCACGCCGAACCAGCGGCACCGGCCAGTCGCCGCTGACGGTTCGTTCGATCGCGGCAGCCACGCCCAGGAACCTCAACCACAGCGTCCAGGAAACGCCACCACAGAAGGAGGAACGAACACAGAACAGCTATCCGAGGCGCGCCGCGAGCGCGTTGAAGTAGCTCACCACGCCGGGCGGGCCGTCGACCACCACGTCGGCCCGCCCGGCGAGTGCTGTCACCTCGGTGGATCCGGAGCACACCAACAGCCCGGCGATTCCCTCGGCCCGCAACTCCTCCACGGCGTCGTATGCCGGAAGGTCACCCAGGTCGTCGCCGGAGTAGGCCACACAGGAGGCGCCGACCTCGGCCACGAGCGCGCGCAGCGCGACGCCCTTGTCCATGCCCGGCGGTTTCAGCTCCAGCACCATCCGTCCCGGTTGCACGGTGAGTCCGTGCGCCTGGGCGAGTTCGGTGAGGCGGCCGGTGAGCAGGTCGGTGGCCGCCCCCGGATCGGACGTACGTCGAATATGGACGGCGACGGCGCGGCCCTTGTCCTCGATCGCCGTACCCTCCGGCGCACCCCACTCGCGGAGCAGGCCCGGTAGCGCTTCGCGGACCTCGGCGACGCCCGCCGGCACCGGCGGTGCGGTGATCTCGCCGGTCGTCGCATCCCACCGCTCCGCACCGTAGTGGCCGACGACGAGCAGACCGCCCAGGTCGGGCGCGTCCGCGAACCCACCGAGACGTACGACGACCTCCGCCGGCCGGCCGGTCACGATGGCGACCGCGCGGATGCGGGCGGCGAGGCGGGACAGCATCGGCACTACCGCGGGATGGGCGTAGGCGGCGTCGGGATCGTCGACGATCGGGGAGAGTACGCCGTCGAAGTCGAACGCCAGCAGCGCCTCACCCGGTCGTTCGAGCAGGCAGTGGAGGCCGGCCTCACCCGCAGGTGTACGCGGGACGAGACGGTCTCCCGGAGATGTCACGGCTTCGCTCTGCGCGCCTGGATCAGACCTCGACGCCGAGCCGGCGGGCCGCCCTGGCGCGCTGTCGGCTGGAACGCAGCCGGCGCAGGCGCTTGACGAGTAGCGGGTCGAACTCGAGTGCGTCGGCACGGTCGATGAGGGCGTTGAGCACCTGGTAGTAGCGGGTCGCCGACATGCCGAACTGGTCGCGGATCGCCTGCTCCTTGGCGCCTGCGTACTTCCACCACTGCCGCTCGAAGGTCAGGATCTGCTGGTCGCGGTCGGAGAGGCCGTCGCCGGAGGTGTGGGCCGGGTTGGTGGCAGAAGCCCCGGGTCCGAGCATCGGATCCATCGCAGCGTCCATCCCAGGCATCCCTCCTCGTCGAGCAACGGTTCGCCGCCATGGTACGCACGAACCACACGGGTGTCATTCATCGACCCCGGCCGGGGCCGGTGGGTTGAAAATGATCACGTATGCGTGATCATTCCCCACGATGCGCGGCAGATTCACCGTGCATCGTTGGTCATTGCCGTGCATCGTACGACGGTACAAGGACGCTGCAACGGCACCGCGAGGCGCCCGCTCGGTTTGTTCGCACTGGACCGCCGTACAGGGCACCATGGGCCGATGGCTCCTGAACCGCCGGTCTCAGCCCCCTCGCCCGGGCCCACGCTCTCGCTCGGATCCACTCATGGACACACCGCGACGGCGGCCGATGGTGTGGCGGCGCTCCTGCGCCGGATCGAGGGGGTCGACCGGTCGGGGCCTACCCTGCGTTCGGTCATCCGTACCAACCACGACGCGGTCACGGAGGCAGCAGCGCTCGACGTCGAGGCCGCGGCCGGCCGGCGTCGTGGTCCCCTGCACGGCGTATCCGTCCTGGTCAAGGACAACATCGACACGGCGGGCGCGATGGGCACGACTGCCGGGTCGCTCGCGCTCGCCGGCGCCGGCCCGGCCGCTGACGCGCCCCTGGTACGCCGGCTGCGGGACGCCGGGATGGTCGTCCTCGGCAAGACGAACCTCTCGGAATGGGCCAACTTCCGCTCGAGCGGGTCATCGTCGGGTTGGAGCGCGGTCGGCGGGCTCTGCGTCAACCCGCACGCGCTCGACCGGTCGGCGGGCGGTTCGTCGTCCGGATCCGGTGCGGCCGTGGCGGCGGGCCTCGCACCGTTGGCGGTGGGTACGGAGACCGACGGCTCGATCCTCTGCCCCGCGGCCCTGTGTGGCGTGGTCGGCATCAAGCCGACGGTCGGGCTGGTCGACGGCACCGGCATCGTCCCGATCTCGCACAGCCAGGACACGGCCGGGCCGATCGCGCGGACGGTCCGCGACGCCGCCTTGCTGCTCAGCGTCCTCGCATCGGCCGGGAGACCGGGCGGCAGGGGCGACGGCAGCGGTCCTGGCAGCGGTGCTCCCGCGGGCGATCCTCCGGTGCCGGGGCGGCGGGCGTACGACGACTATCAGGCGTACTGCCGGTCCGACGGACTGCGCGGCGCCCGGATCGGCCTGCCGCGACACGGACTGTGGGGCTACAGCGCACGCGCCGACGCGCTCGCCGAGGAGGCCGTCCGGGTGCTCGCCGCGCAGGGCGCCACCATCGTCGACCCGGCGAATCTCCCGAGCTTGGACGAACTCTCCATGAGTGAGGCGGAGATGACCGTTCTCGCCACCGAGTTCAAGGTGGGGATCGAGGCCTATCTCGCCACCCGCGGCGTCCGCGCTCCCGACGGGCGGGGCGCGGCTGATGCGGGCAGCCGGGTTGCCGGGGCCAGCGGGGTCGCCGGCTCGGACGGTCTACGTGTGCCGAGGACGCTGGCCGACCTGATGGCGTTCAACGACGCGCACGCCGACGTCGAGTTCGCGCACTTCGGCCAGGACCGCTTCGAGGACGCCTTGCGAACCGGCGGCCTCGACGATCCGGCCTACCGCGAGGCGCTGGAGACATGCCGCAGGCTCGGGCGTAGCGAAGGAATCGACGCCGCACTCCGCACTCACGATCTCGACGCCCTTGTGGCGCCGACCTACCCACCGGCGTGGAAGATCGACCTGGTCAACGGCGACCACGTGTCCGGTAGCTGCACGCAGGTACCCGCCGTCGCCGGCTACCCGGTGATCACCGTGCCCTGCGGAGCGGCGGACGGCCTGCCGGTCGGGCTCGCATTCATCGGAACGGCGTGGAGCGAGCCGACGCTCATCCGCCTGGCGTACGCATTCGAGCAGGCACTCGACTTCTCCCTGACACCAGCATTCCGCCCACCCCAGACCGGGTGATCCAGGGCCGTGGCTCAGTCCGCGATGTAGGTGCCTCGTCGAGGCTCGACCTCGACAATCCCCTCCTGCACCAGGAGAGCCACGCTCTTGCGGACTGTCGACCGTGCAAGACCATACTGCTGCATCAGCTGGCTTTCTGACGCCATCGGCCGGCCTGGCTGCCAGTCACCCCGCGCGATCCTCGCCTTGAGGATCTCCGCCAACTGCCGGTATGGGGCTAGCCGTCCTTCGTGATCGATCTCGTCATCGGGCCCCAGCATGTCGCCCGACGCTACGTGTCTGTGCACGTCGGACCGCTTCCCCACACGTATGCGCTGGTATGCGCTCGAGTGCGCTATAGTGCGCTGCGAGCGGCCCGATCCTGGCGATGGTCGCCTCGCCGGAGGCGAGGATCGGGCCCTCCACACCACCGGCATCCCCCGACCCGCCTCCCCACGCCATCGACCCGGCCTTTCGCGGCACCGACCCGGCCCTTCGCGGCCACTCCGGCAGCAGGCAGACGCCCCACCACCGGCAGCGGACATGGGACGCCTCACCAGAGGAGGACCCGCGTGAGCGAGCGTGACCCCATCGACTCGGGCATCGTGGACTGGATCTTCGACGACCTGGTCCGCGCGAGATTCCCCCGGCTGACGGATCAGGACCTCGGCATCCTGGCGAGGATCCTCGCGCGACCGTGCCCGTCCTGCCAGGCCACTGCCGGCAGATGGTGCCGTACGCCGTCCGGCCACGAGATCCAGGACATGGACCGCCAACATCTCAGCCGACGGGACCTGCGTTCCGGCACGCCGTAGGCCTCTCGTCGCTCATGACCGTGCACACCCTGCGACCCTGGCATGCCGAATCGGCGCCCACGCATGCGACTGCCCCGTGGGAGTCGAACACGGCGGCCGGCTACGCATGAGTAGGTTATGCACAGGTCGGGCATCGGAGGCAGCCCAGGTGTTGGGTGTGCCTGGACCAAGCACACCCAACACCCGGGCGCCCGACCCCCCAGGGCGGCCCCTGCCGAAAGCGCCCTCCACGTCCAGGCGGTTCGCTCAGGCGGGGGCCGTTCTCATGGCTCCGGGTCGGCCGAATCTCCCGCGGGTCCGGACCTGATTGCGTTCAGTCCGGACGGCACCGGAAGAGCAAGGAGACGCCTGGCATCTGACCGTGGGCCGCCCCTGTCGTTCCCGTTGACGCATCCGTTTTCGGTGCGACGCCCTCCGTTCACAGCGGCGCTCCCGTTCCCGGTTCGATTCCCGGTGCGATTCCCGGTGGCGCTCCCGCGTCCGTTCACGGCGCCGTTCAGTGTCACGTTCTCGTCGGTATTCCCCTTGCCCGCAACAGGATCCGCTGCACGTCGGGAAGGCGGGGAGGGCGCGGTCATCGCGGCGAGTGCGGCGACGTCGCCGCCTCCGCGGACGATGCCTAATGCGACGGCGGACAGCTTGAGGCGGCGCGGGCGGGCAAACGCGCGCATCTGTTCGAACGCCTTGTCGACATGCACGCCACACCGTTCGGCCAGTATCCCCTTCGCCTGCTCGATGATCACGCGGCTGTCAAGCGCGCCTTGCAGCTGAGCGACGAGCACGTCCTGTTGCTGGCGCACGCGGTGCTGGACCAGCCCGATCGTCGCGGCGTCGGCGAGTGCCTGCGCGATCGCCACCTGGTCCAAAGGAAGGGCGCCCGGTCGCACGCGGTAGACGCAGACCGCGCCGACGACCTGCGTGCGCAGCCGCATCGGGAAGGCGTGGACGGCCGCGTACCCGAGCCGGATCGCGGCCGGAACGAACCGCGGCCAGAGCCGTCCCGCCGTCCTCAGGTCGCTGACGTACGCCTGTTCGCCGGTCCTGACAGCCTGCCGGGCGGGACCTTCGTACCGGTCGGAGGCGGGTAGCTCCCCGCGGGCGCCGAACGCACCGGCCATGGCCGTCACCCGGAGGCTGTCAGCGTCCTCGCCGAGGAGGACTTCCGCGGCATCGATGTCGAGAAGGTCGACATGGCGGCGGCAGAAGTCTCGCAGGTAGGTGGTTTCGTCGAAGTCGGCGGTGAGAGTGTCCGCGAGCTGGATGAACGCACGCGCCAGTCCCTGTCCTCGGTGCTCCATGGCGGTTGTTCCTAGCGTCGTCGGAGCCAGTCAGTAGACGCTAGGAGACAACGGTTCGGCGCACGAGCCTCAGGTGGTCCGATGGACCCCCCTCAAATGGGTCGGATCCGGCGGAAAAATGGGTCGGGTCCGGCTCGGGTCGAGGATCTGATCAGCGTATGGGCGGCCGGTCACGACGGACGCCGCGCGGCCAGCAGCCCGGTCCGGGTAGCCACGACGACGGTCTCCAGCTGGCTGTGTGCCCCGACCTTGGTCATGACGTTCTTGACATGCCCACGTACCGTGTGGACGCTCAGGACGAGTCGCCCGGCGATCGCCCGCGGATCGAGACCTTCCGCCATCAGCGCCAGGACTTCCTGCTCGCGCGCCGTGAGTCCCGCCCAGTTGTCCACCGGCTGGCCGGACCGCCCCCCGCCGGAGGAGTCCCCCTCCACGAGCGCCGCCAGCGTGCTGGCCTCGACCAGGATCTTCTCGCCGACGGGAGTGCGAATCGCCGCCAGGATGTCAGCGAACGAACTGTCCTTCGCCAGGAATCCGGCCGCCCCCGCCGCCGCGGCGGCCGTCAGGAGGTCGACGGTGGCGTCCGCGGTGAGGATGAGCACCCGTGCCGTCGGGTGGATGGCCTTGATCTTCCAGGTGCCCTCGATGCCGTCGGTGCCAGGGAGATGGATGTCCATGAGAACAACGTCCGGCACCTTCTCGGTCGCAAGCTGGATGGCCTCATCCACCGTCCCGACGGCGCCGACGCACTCCAGGTCGGGCTGGACGTCGATCGCGACCTCCAGCGCACCGGCCAGGGCGCGTTCGTCCTCGACCACGAGCACGTGGATCATCGCGGGACCCCCCTTGTCCTCGTCCTGACGTCATCCGCTGAGCAGCACATGGAAGCTGGCGCCACCGCCCGGCCGCTCCTCGACCCGCGCATAGCCACCATGCAGCTGGGCGAAGCGCCGGACGAGTGCGAGACCCACACCGAGACCGCTCGTATGGTTGCGTGGCTGGCCGCGCTGAAACAGATCGAACACGCTCGACCGGCGATCGACCGGAATCCCCGGCCCGTCGTCCTCGACCACCAGCAGCACTCCGTCGGGTTCCCGCCGGCAGCGTACCCAGATCGTCGTTCCGGACGGCGTGTGCTGGACGGCGTTACGGACCAGGTTGGTGATGATGCGTTCGATGATGGCGGCATCGACGTTGGCGACGGCCGCGGAGAGGTCGAGTTGGACGGGATGATTCTGCGCGTCCACCGTGCTCGCCGCTCGCTTCACGATCACGCCCACGTCGACCCCGCCGCGCTGGGCGGGCGTTGCCGCGTCCTCGATGCGTTGGTAGTCGAGCAGGTCCCGCAGCATCGCCCCTGTGTCGCGGGCTGACGTCTCGAGCTGCGCGACCACCCGGTCGCGTTCCTGTGCGTCGAGTTCCTGGGTACGCAGGAGTTCCGCGAGGCCGACGATCGCCGCGATGGGCGCCTGCAGGTCGTGCGACACGTCGAGCAGGAACGCACGACGCATCGCGTCGACCCTCCGCAGCTGCTCCGCTGCCGCCTTCTCCTTCGCGTTGGCGGACACGAGCAGCTCCCGGGCGTGCTCTGCGGCAGACACGTCGTGCAGGAGCCACAGCAGCCAGTTGGTGGCGACGACGGCACACCGCAACTCGCCGCGGAACGCCGCGGCCGGATCTCCCACGAGAGTGACGGTGAGCGGTTCGGCGCGCTGAGCGGTGGGGTCCCGGAGCATCCGCTGGAACGCGTGCCGCACAGGCGGGGCCAACCGCAGCGCCAGCGTCATGGAACGTGCGCCGGCCAGGTCGAGCCCGAAGAGCTGCTTCGCCCGGCGGTTGAGCTCGAGGATCATGCCTGCCCTGTCCGTCACCACCATGGCGTCGGGTGCGACGTCGAACAGATGCTGCCAGCGCTCCCGTTCCTCGGCGAGCTCGGTCTGCTTCGCGGCGAGTTCGTTGGCCTGCTGGGCAAGCTGCTCCGTGGCCGCGCTGAGCTCCTCCAGCGCGGTCTCCAGATCCGCCGACGCCTCCTGGACAACCACGTCATCCGGCAACCGCCGACGAATCTCCCACATCCGTTGGGAGAGCCGCGAACGCCAGGCATGCGCATCCGTGTCGCTCACCGCGACCTCGCCGCCAGGAGGAGGATCACCCCGCTGGTCCGGTCGCTGAGTGGGCTGCAGGTCACCTCACACGTGATCGGCTGGCCACGGCGGTTGACGGCCTCCAGCTCGATGCGCTCGCGGGCGGAGCCGTCGAGGCAGGCGCGAACCGGATGGCGGAGCGCGCCCGTCGGCAGGCCCAGGTCGAGGCTGAAGAACGACTCGCCGAGTACCTCGTCACTGCGGACGCCCCAAAGCTCCTCGCAGACCAGGTTCCAGGTGCGTACGCGCAGGTCGCCATCGAGCACGACCACACCGACCGGGACATTGGCGAGGACACCGCCGAGGTAACTGTTTACCTCGTCCAACTCCGTCGAACGGATCCGCAGCTCCTCGTTCATCGTCTCGAGTTCTTCGTTGGTGGACTGGAGTTCCTCGTTGGTCGTCTCGAGTTCTTCGTTGGTGGACTGCAGTTCCTCGTTCGTCGTCTCGAGCTCCTCGTTGGTGGACTGCAGCTCCTCGTTCGTCGTCTCGAGCTCTTCGTTGGTGGACTGCAGCTCCTCGTAGGCGGTTTCAAGCTCCTCGCGCGAGGTCTTGACCTCCTGCTGGAGCCGCACGAAGGCCGTCGCGTCCACGAACGTCACCGCGCTACCGATCACCTGTCCGTCGGGAGCCACGATCGGATTGACGCGCACGTCGAGGTACTGCAGCTCGTGAGGCCCGAGCGAGCGTTCGACGGCGTTCTTGCGGACGACGCGCCGCTCGGACTGGGCCTGCTCGATGAGCGACCGCAACTCCGCGGGCCGGTAGGACACCTCCAGGTCACGCAACGGCCGACCCTCGTCCCGCTCGGTCAGACCGAACATCACCCGCGCCTGGGAGTTGATCAGCACAGTGGAGCCGGAGACGTCGATGACCAGCCGTGCCGTCGGGTCGGTCTCGAGGGTCAGGTCACGGAGCTGACGGCTGCGGAGAGCCTCGCTGGAAAGGCCCCGCGTCACCTCGAGTGGCGTGAGAGGTCCGGTCATGACATGACTTCCAGGACGGCACCGGAAGATCCGGTATGGCATGTTCATCGGGACGAAACGGGAACCGTTGGTCATCAGCATCTCGGCCTTGCCGAGGAACAGCACGCCGCTGTCGCGGAGGGCGAAGTGCAGGCGCCTCATCAGCTGGTTCTGCGCCTCCGCGTTGAAGTACATCAACGTGTTGCGGCACGCCAGCAGGTGCAGGCGGGAGATCGGGGCGTCGCTGATCAGGTCGAGTCGGCCGAAGATCACCCGGCGTCGAAGGTCAGGGCGGAACGCCATACCGTGACCGTTGGGCTCGAAGTACTTCTGCTGCAGCGGTTCGGGCACCGCCTCCATCGACCTGGCCGAGAACACTCCCCGGCGAGCCGTGGCCAGGGCGTTGTCGTCGATGTCCGTGGCATAGATCTTGACCCGTTCGCTGAACGCCTCGACCCCCATCGCCTCGGCGAAGGTCATGGCGAGGGAGTACGCCTCCTCGCCGGACGAACAGCCCGCGCTCCAGACCCGCACCTCATCGGGTCCGGCCGCCTCCAGGACCGACGGAACGACGTCGGTACGGAGGTAGTCCCACGCGTCGATGTCGCGGAAGAACGACGTCACGTTGATGAGCACCGTGTTGAACAGCTGGGTGAACTCGTCGGCGTCGGCCTCGAGGAGGTCGCGGTAGTCCGCGAAAGACGCCTTGTCGACGTCCTGCATCCGCTTGCGGATGCGCCGGCCCAGCGTGGACGGTTTGTACGTACTGAAGTCGAATCCGCGCAGGTCCCGGATGAACTCGAGCAACTCTGTGAGTTCCTTGTCGGTCTCCGTCATCGGTGGTCCTCAGTCTCGAACAGGCGCTGAATGACGGGCCCGATCTCGGCCAACGTGAGGACGAAGTCCGCCGTGTTGGTCTCCATGGCCGCACGCGGCATCCCGGTGAACTCCGCGTCGTCGGGATCTTGCACGATAACGGTACCGTTGCGGTCCTTCACTGCCCGGACGCCCATGGCACCGTCGGTGCCGCTCCCGGTGAGGACCACGGCAACGGCACGGTCGGCAAAGCTGGCGGCCACCGACTCGAACAGCAGATCTGCGGACGGGCGGACGAAGTGGACCAGCTCGGTCTCGGTCAACGACAACACCCCGCCGCGCCCTACCAGCAGATGGCGGTTGGGCGGTGCGACGTAGGCGACGCCGGGGAGGATCTCCTCGCGATCCTCGGCCAGCTTCACCTTGAGCGAAGTCTTGCGGGACAGAACGCTCGGGAGAATGGTCTCGTGGCGCGGATCCAGGTGCTGGACCAGCAGCACCGGCGCGGGAAAGTCCCCGGTGAACGAGCTGAGAACCGCCCGCAGTGCGCTGATGCCACCAGCCGAGGACGCGATCGCCAGGACGGCGTACGCGGGGGCGCCAGGCTGGTCTCCCTGACCCGGGGACGACATCTGCTCATCCCGGCGAACAGGGAGTGAACCGGGACATACCCGATGGCGTACACACGTGAATCGTCGCCGCCGCGTCGGCGGGTGAGACGAAACGGGCGCACGTCACACCATTCACATGCTCATGGTACGCCGTGTCCCCGCGGCGGCATCGCGGTTGCCACCGCGGTCGGGCACTATTCCGCGCAGAGGCAGAACGGATGGCCTACCGGGTCGAGGTACACCCGGAACGTCGTGCCGGGCTGGACCTCCGCCTTGCGTGCGCCCAACGCCAGAACCCGCCGCTCCCCCTCGTCGAGGTCGGGAACGTAGACGTCGAGATGCGCCTGCTGGGGACGTTCGGCACCGGGCCACACCGGAGGCGCCCACTCCTCCGCTCGCTGGAACGCCACGGAAACGTCCCCTCCGTTGTGGAGTGTCACCCAGTCGTCGTCCCCCTTGGGCTCACCGCCCACAACACCTCGGTAGAACTCGGCCAGGACCCGCGGCTCGGGGCAGTCGATGGCGACCACTCCGAGTCTGCCGACAGCTGTCGTGCTCATGGGGGAAACACCTCCGGTCAGTGTGCGGGAGAGTCCCGCGCGAAACCTGCGTACTGATTATGACGGTTACGCATTGGCTACGCAAACCGGTATCGGGCGTTTGCCGGTGTCACGCCGGACCGGTACCGGACGCTTGGTACCAAGTCTTGAAGGCTCCCCTCGGGCCGCACTCCCCCGGCAAGTAGCGTCGTACGTCAGTCGACCCCGGGCCGCACACCTGGCCTGGCACCAGCCGCGACGACGGGAGGGACACCGCATGCACCCGCGGATCCGCTGGGGCATCATCGCGACGGGCAACATCGCCGGGCAGTTCGCCAGAGACCTCGCACTCCTGCCCGACCACGAGGTCGTCGCGGTCGGCTCCCGGAGCCTCGCCCGCGCCCAGGCCTACGCCGAGGAGTTCGGTGTCCGCCGTGCCTACGGGTCCTACACCGATCTCGTGTCCGACCTCGACGTCGACGTCGTCTACGTCGCGACCCCGCACTCGGACCACCTGGCCACCGCCCGCCTCGCGCTGGAGGCCGGCAAGGCCGTGCTCTGCGAGAAGGCGCTCACCGCCAACGCGCGTGAGGCCCGCGAACTCGTCTCCCTCGCGCAGGAGAAGCGGCTGTTCTTCATGGAAGCGATGTGGATGCGCTGCAACCCACTCCACCTCCAGCTGCGCGACCTCATCGCCGGCGGCGCCATCGGCCAACCGCAGACACTCCACGCCAGCATGGGATTCCTCGCCGAGTACGACCCCGAGGGCCGGCTCTTCGCCCCCGAACTCGCGGGCGGGGCCCTCCTCGACATCGGCGTCTACCCCGTCAGCCTCGCCCACCACCTGCTCGGGCCGCCCACGACCGTCCGGGCCACCGCCACCCTCGCGCCCACCGGCGTCGACGCCAGCGTCGGCATGGTGTTCGGCTACGCCAGCGGCGTTGTCGCCACCCTCACCGGCTCCATTGCCGGCATCCTGCCCAACGACGCCGCGATCGGCGGGACCGAGGGGTGGATCGACATCCCCCGCAACTTCCACGACACCACGTCCCTGACCGTGCACCGGGAAGGAAAGGACCCCGAGACCTACGCGGTGGAGAAGCACGGCATCGGCTACACCTACGAAGCCATCGAGGTCGCCCGCTGCCTGCGCGAGGGGCTGGTCGAGAGCCCACTCGTCTCGTGGGCGGACAGCCTGGCCGTCATGGACGTCCTCGACGGGGTGCGGGAGCAGATCGGTGTCCAGTACCCGAACGACGTCCATTCCGACGACGAGACACCACCCTGAGGCGGACCCCACGCCTCACCCGGCCCGCGGGTGCGATTTTCGTCGAAGCCGCGTCTGACGTGCGACGTTGCCGCAACGAAACTCCGCACACGTAGGGTCAAGTAGGAGTTCTGGCACCGACCGAGGGGGTTGAGTCCCTGTGCCCGCCACCGTGAGCACCAACGACCCGGCCATGCCGTCCACACCCGCTTCACGCCCGATCGACCCAGGTCCGTCCTCGATGTCACACTCGCCACGTACGCCGGAAAACTCCGAAGGACCCGGGTCCGCCGTTCCCGCCGACGCCACCGGGTCGACCACACCGGTCGCGCAGTCCCCCACGGCACCGGCACAGCGCAGCAATCCGGCGGCGCCCCCCGCGCCCGCCGGTGCGGACACGGCGGCCAGCTCCCAGCCGCACCCGCAGGCCGCGAAGTCCTCGGCACGGGCCGCGTTCGTCGTCGTCGCCAACCGGCTCCCGGTCGACCGGGTGGAGGAACCGGACGGCAGTGCGTCGTGGCGCCGCAGCCCCGGCGGACTTGTCACCGCGCTCGACCCGGTGATGCGGGCCAACAAGGGAGCCTGGATCGGCTGGGCCGGCGCGACCGGCGAGGCGCCGGAACCGTTCGACGAGGCCGGCATGCACCTCGTCTCCGTGCCGCTGTCGGCGAAGGAGGTCGAGGAGTACTACGAAGGCTTCTCCAACGCCACTCTCTGGCCGCTCTACCACGACGTCATCGCGCCGCCTGCCTACCGGCGGGAGTGGTGGGAGGCCTACGTCAAGGTCAACCAGCGGTTCGCCGAGGCGGCCGCCCGCGTCGCCGGTCAGGGTGCGCTGGTGTGGATCCACGACTACCAACTGCAGCTGGTGCCCGAGATGCTGCGGGAGCTGCGGCCCGACCTGCGGATCGGCTACTTCCTGCACATTCCGTTCCCCCCGGTCGAGCTGTACGCGCGGCTGCCCTGGCGCCAGCAGATCCTGCGCGGCCTGCTGGGCGCGGACCTGATCGGCTTTCAGCGTCCCGGTGCGGCGTCGAACTTCCTGCGCCTCACCCGCCGGCTGCTCGGATACCAGACCCAACGCGACCGGGCGTTCCTCCCCGACGGCCGGGTCGTACGGGCCCGTTCGTTCCCGATCTCGATCGACGTCGGTGAGCTGGAGGAGATCGCCCGGCGGCCCGAGACCGAGCGGCGGGCGTGGGAGATCCGCGAGGAGATCGGCGCCCCGAACAAGATCCTGCTCGGCATCGACCGGCTCGACTACACCAAGGGCATCGGCGAACGCATCCATGCGTTCACCGAACTGCTGGCCGACGGAACGCTGACGCCGGACGAGGCGACGTTCATCCAGGTGGCCACGCCGAGCCGGGAACGGGTGGAGCAGTACCAGCTGCTGCGCGACGACGTCGAGCTCATGGTCGGCCGGGTCAACGGCGTGCACGGCCGGATCGGCCGGCCCGCGGTCACCTACCTGCACTCGTCGCACGAACGAGCCGAGCTGGTCGCGCTCTTCCGCGCCGCCGACGTCATGGTGGTGACGCCGTTGCGGGACGGCATGAACCTCGTCGCCAAGGAGTACGTCGCCTGCCGCTACGACCACACCGGGGTCATGGTGCTGAGCGAGTTCGCGGGCGCCGCGGACGAGTTCCGCCAGGCCCTCCTGGTCAATCCGTACGACGTCGACGGGCTCAAACGCCGGCTGCTCGAGGCAATCCGGCTCGAGCCTCGGGAGGCGACGCGCAAGATGCGGTCGATGCGCCGCCACCTGGCCGAGCACGACGTCGACCGGTGGGCCAGCTCCTTCCTCGACGAGCTGGGTGGAACCCAGCGCACATGAGCGACTCGGTCGGGACATCGCGGATGGTGCCTCCTTCAGGTTTCGCGGCGAAGCGGCGGCCCCGGATGAGTGCAGCGGGAAAGATCCTCGCCCTCGACCTCGGCTCGTCCGGAGTGCGTGCGGTCGTCTACGACGAGCGCGCCGAACCGGTGCCGGACGCGCGGGCGCGGCGACCCCTCGAGCCGGAACAGGACGACGACGGCCGCGCCGAACTCGATCCCAAGGCCTACCTCGACGGACTCGTCGCCTGCGTCGACGAGCTGTCCGACGCAGGCGCGCTGGACGGCGTGAGCCGGGTCGCCGGTGCGTCGCAATGGCACTCGGTGCTCGCCCTCGGCCCCGACCGGGAGCCGCGCTCAGCCGTCCTGACCTGGCTCGACACCCGCGCGCACGCCGTGGAACCGCGGCTACCGGCCGACGCCGACGCGTTCCACGAACGCACCGGCACCTGGGTCCATCCGCTGTACTGGACGACCAAGGTGCCGTTCCTGCGTACCCTCGACGACCTGACGGGCGCCCGGTTCGTCGGCCTGCCTGACTACGTGCTCGGCGTACTCCTCGGCGACGTCACCACCTCCGTCTCCGTGGCGTCGGGCACCGGCCTGCTCGACCTCGCCAAGATGCGTTGGGACGACGAGGCCCTCGCGCTCGCGGGGCTCTCGGCCGCCGAGGTTCCCGAGATCGACGACACCCCTCGTCAGCTCGCGGAGCCGTGGCGGTCGCGTTGGCCAGCACTCGCCGACGCGGAGTGGCATGCCGTGCTCGGCGACGGTGCGGCGTCCAACCTGGGCAGCGGGTGCGCCACCGACGACGCCGTCGCCGTCACGGTTGGCACGTCGGCTGCCCTCCGGGTCGTGCACGGCCCCGACGCCCCGTCACCGCCGCCGACGGTCTGGCGTTACCGCGTCGACGCGTCCCGGCTGGTCAGCGGCATCGCGTTCTCCGGAGGCGGAGTCCTGCGCGCCTGGGCGGTCCGCATGCTCGGGCTCGAATCCGACGCCGAGCCGAGCCGGCCACCCGGTACGTCCGGCCTGGTGTCGGTTCCACTGCACGCGGGAAGCCGGCCGCCGGGCACGGCGCCACCCGGCTCGGGCCTGGTCGCGGGGTTTTCGCTCGACACCTCCGCCGACGAGTTCCTCGCCGCGACGCTGGAAGGCGTGGCGCTCGAGGCCGCCCGAGCGTTGGAGGTGTTGGAGCTGGATCTTTTCGAGCTGGCGTCCGGGGCGCGCCTCGACGTCGTCCTCGGTGGTGGCGCGGTGCACGCCTCGGCGTGGTTCCGGCGCGCGCTCGCCGCGACCTTCGACCGGCCCGTACGGCTCGCCGGCGATCCGGAGGTGGGTGCCCGTGGTGCGGCAGCGTGGGCGGGCGGATTCGATCTCGACCGACCGACCGAGACGGTCGAGCCGACGCATGAGGACGTCGTACGGATGGCCGCGCTCCGCACGCGGTACTCGAAGTGGCGCGAGGTCGTGCATGAGCGAGCTCTTTGACGCTGTGACCCGTTCGTAGTTCAGGGTCCGTTCCCGCGCCACCGTCCGAGCAGGCAAGATGATGCTCCGAAGCGGAAGGAGCACCAAGAGTGACACGACCAGTCGAGCGGAAGCCCGACGCGGGCGTCGGCAAGGGGCAGAGCGGTCTGCACACCCGTTCCGACGCACGCTTCGATGCTCTGCGCGATCTGGTGGCCAGTGGCGTCGTGCTGGTGGACTTCTGCGGCACCATCACCGCTGTCAACGCGGCGGCCGAAGCGATCCTGCACTGGAAGTCCGAGGATCTGGTCGGACACGATGCCATCGACATCGCCGTGATGCCGCGCTACCACCTGTCCGCACGCGAACGGCTGGCGCTCATTCGTACGGACGGCTCCTGGGAAGGCGGCGTGCCGCTACGCCGGAGCAACGGCGACACCCTCCGGTGCGCGGTGCGCGCGCGGGTGGTGAACCAGCCCACGGTCCACGCGACCGGCCGGGCCACCGAGGAAGCGGCCGCGGTCGGCGGCGAGGTTCTCGTCGTCTTCGCGCCGCTCGCCAGCCAACCCGCCGGAGAGGCCGAGCGCGCCGCGCTGCTGAGGGCGGAGCGGACCGCCCGGTCAGAACTCGAGCACGTCCGTGACCGACTCGCGTTCGTCGCCAGCGCCGGCAGCCGGCTCGCCTCGTCGCTCGACGTGGGGATGACCTACGAAACGGTCGGCGCGCTCGCCGTACCCCGCTTCGGCCAACTCTGCGTCATCGACCTCTGGGACGGGCGCCGGCTCGACCGGGCGTTCGTCCACGACGCCGACGCCGACGCGGATCCGTCCCGCCAGTCGTTGGTCGAGGAGGTCCGCAAGCTGGGAGGGTCCCAGCTGGAGGACCATCCCGGGATCCGGGCCGCGCTCACCGCGCGACCGGTCGTCGTCCCGGCGACCACGCCCGAGGTGGTCGCCTCGATGTACGACGAGCCCCACGCGCAGGACGTCATCGTGCGTACCACCCAGGGGCAGGGACTCGTGGCCGTGCCGCTGATAACCCGCGGCCGAGTGATCGGCGTGCTGACCCTCCTCGGCCCCGGACGTGCCTACGGACGCAAGCTCGGAGCCGGCGAGGACCTCCCGCTCATCGAACAGGTGGCGACCCGGGCGGCGCAGAGCATCGAGAACGCGCGGCTCTTCAACGCCGAACGACGCCTCGCCCGCAACCTGCAGGAGAGCGAACGCCGGCAGCGCCGGGCCGCCCTGACCCTGCAGCGGAGCCTGCTCCCGGCGTGGCCGCACCATCCGGGAGAGGTCGAGGTCGCGACGCGGTACTTTCCGGGTACGGAGGAGACCGAGGTCGGCGGCGACTGGTACGACGTGATCCCACTGTCCGCCGGGCGCACGGCGCTGGTGATCGGCGACGTCATGGGACGCGGGCTCCGGGCCGCAACGTTGATGGGGCAGGTACGCACCGCCGTCCGCGCCTACGGCCGGCTGGACCTTCCGCCGAAGGAGATCCTCGACCTGCTCGACGGCATCGTGGCCGACCTCGGCGAGGCGGAGATCGTCACCTGCATCTACGCCGTCTTCGACCGGGCACAGAGCAACCTGACGTACGCGTCCGCCGGGCATCTGCCCCTGCTGGTCGTCGACGAACGTGGCCGGGCCCGGCGGCTCGACCACGAGTCCGGGATCCCGCTGGGTGTCGGCGTGTGCGCCGCGCCCGAACATGCGATCGCCGTACCGGACGACACCGTGGTCGCGTTCTACACCGACGGGCTCGTCGAACACCGCCAGCGTGACGTCGACGCCGGCATCGACCAGCTCGTCGACGCTCTCGCGCTGGCGACAGGAACGCTGGAAGGCATGTGCGACCAGGTGATCGACGCACTCCGCCCGCCCGCGGGCTACGACGACGACGTGGCTCTCCTCCTCGCCCGTGCAGCCCACTCCGACTTCGCGTGATCACGCCACCGTCCTGGGATCACACCGTCGTCCCATGATCACACCGTCGTCCCATGATCATGCCGCCGTCCCATGATCATGATCGTGATCATGAAAGTTTGTCGGCGTATTGACCGAACTTCTTTCATGATCATGGACGAGGGGCGCCCCTGATGCGTAGGCGTGTTGGATGAGGGGCGCCCCCTCATTGAGGGGATCAGGATCCGTTCAGCGGGCGACGTTCTCGCGCCCGTCGAGCATCGCGAGCTCGTGCCGGCGGGGCAGTCCTTCCCAGTCACCGGCGACCGAGACCGAGAAGGCGCCACAGACGTTGCCGCGCCGCAACCGATCGGCCGGAGCGACACCGTCGAGCAGCCCGGACAGGTACCCGGCGACGAATGCGTCCCCCGCGCCCACCGGATCGACCGCGCTCACGTCGAGAGCGGGCGAGGTCACCGGCTCCGCGCCGATCAGGGCGTACGCACCGGCCGATCCCAGCTTGAGGATCACCTCGCCCGGGCCGAGGGCGGCGAGCTGCTTGGCGAGGCTCTCGGTCGTTCCCTCCCCGACCACCAGCGCCGCCTCGTCCTCGCCCGCGAAGACGACGTCGGCCCGCTCCACGAGCTGCCGGAGCACGGCACCGGCCTCGGCCGGGGACCACAGAGCCGTACGGTAGTTGAAGTCGAACGACACGAGGACGCCGGCCTCGCGGGCCAACCCCACCGCCCGAAACACCGCGGCGCGGGCGGAGTCGGACAGCGCGGGTGTGATGCCGGACAGGTGCAGCACCCGCGCCGACCGCACCAACCCCGCGTCCACATCGTCGGGCCCGACCCGCGATCCGGCGAGGTCGCGCCGGTAGTAGCTCACGCGTACCCGGTCGGCGGTGCGGTGCTCGCGCAGCATCAGACCGGTGGCGACGGCATCCTCCCGGCGTACGCGCGAGACGTCGACCCCCTCGGCGCGCAAGGCGTCGTTGACAAGGGTGCCCACCGGGTCCGCACCGAGCCGCCCGATCCACGCGGTGGAGTGGCCGAGCCGGCTGAGCCCGATCGCGACATTGGTCTCCGCGCCGCCGAAGGAGATCGTGGCAGGCGCTCCGACGCTGAAGGAGCCGGTACGGGTGGCGGCGACCAGCCCCATCGTCTCGCCGAGCGTGACGACATCCACGGCAGTCACGTCGGCCGCGCCCGCAGCGCCGTCCGAGCCGAGGGGATCCGTCAGCGCCGCCGTCACGGCGCGGTCCAGCGGCTCGGTCACGGCGTACCTCCTGCCGTGTTCACCGCGGCCACCAGCGCACGCGCTCGCTCGGCCAGCGCGTCGAGGTCACTACCCGGCTCGCACGCGTCCGCCACCAGCGGGCTACCCACCCCGACACCGACCGCCCCGGCCGCGAGGTAGGCGCCGGCGTTGTCGCCGTCGATGCCGCCGGTCGGCACCAGCGGGATCTCCGGCAGCGGGCCGCGGACGGCCTTGAGGTACGCCGGCCCGCCCATCGCCGACGCCGGGAAAACCTTGACCATCGTGGCGCCGGCCCGCCACGCCTGGAGAATCTCGGTCGGGGTCAGCGCTCCAGGCAACACCGGGACGCCGAGTCGGGCGCCTTCCTCGATCACCTCGACGCAGACGGCCGGTGAGATGAGGTACGTCGCCCCGGCGTCGACCGCGTGGCGCGCCTGCTCGACCGTCGTCACGGTGCCGGCACCGAGCGCGACGTCGTCCGGCTTCCGCGCGGCGTAGGCGCGGAGCGCGTCGGTGACATCGGGAGCGCTGAACGTGAACTCCACCGCGCGGAACCCCGCCGCCACGACGATGTCGCTGACCTCGCCATACCGCGCGGCGGACGACGACCGCAGGATCGCGATCGCCGGGCACGCCTTCATCGCTTCCGCCAGGCTCACCCGTGCACCTCCATGGTCGTCGATCCCACCGGTCCGGCCGTACGCCGAAGCTCCAGGCGCGCGCTTCCGCGCCGAGCCCTGAGTCCTCGCGCTTCCGCGCCGAGTCCTGAGTCTAAGTCGTGACGTGCGGGGTAAAGGGGACCGCCGGTCGCGATCGGACGCCCGATCCACCCGGGAGCGGGGGCGGCATCCGGGGTGCCTTGACCTCGACAGGTGAAGGCCACTTCACTGGTGGGCTGAGCGTTTCGTCCATGTATCGGCGCTTTTTGACGGCAAAGAAGGGACGACGCACCATGGCGAGCGAGCACGGTTCGACCGATCCCGGACCGCCGAGCAGCGGCCCACCTGGCACTTCGAGCGGGGACGCACCGCTCGGCGGTGGTACGTACACGCCGACCCTCTCCACCCGCCATCTGCCAGGGGTAGAGGTCCGCGACCTGCCGGCGGCACCGACCGACACCTGGCGCATCATCGGACCCGGGCTGGTGGGCGCGGGCGTCGGCCTGGCGTCCGGTGAGTTCATCCTGTGGCCCTACATCGCTTCACAGGTAGGGCTCGTCTTCCTCTGGGGCGCGGTCATCGGCGTGATGACGCAGTGGTTCCTCAACATGGAGATCGAGCGCTACACACTGGCGACCGGCGAGACTGCGTTGACCGGTTTCAGCCGGCTGTGGAAGCACTGGGGACTGGTCTTCGCGGTGATGACGTACTTCGCGAACATGTGGCCGGGATGGGCCACGAGTTCGGCGACCCTCGTGTCGTACATCTTCGGTGGCAACGTCACGGCCATCGCGATCGCGATCCTGCTGATCTGCGGCGCGGTCCTCACGCTGGCACCGGTGGTCTACACCGCACTCGAACGCGTCATCGTCGTGAAGGTCGCGGCGATCGGCGTCTTCATCCTGGTGGCGATCATCTTCGCCATCACCGGCGACGCCTGGCGCAACCTCGGCCAGGCGGTCACGCACATCGGGCAGTTCCCCGACCTGCAGTTCGCGCTGATGCTGGGGGCGATCGCGTACGCGGGTGCCGGTGGCGGGCAGAACCTCTGCCAGAGCAACTGGATCCGGGACAAGCGGTTCGGCATGGGTGCGTACGTCCCACGCCTCGTGAGCCCGGTGACCGGCCAGGAGGAGGCGGCGCCGTCGACCGGCTACGTCTTCGCGCCGGTCGGCGACAACCTCACCCGGTGGCGCGCCTGGTGGCGGTTCGCCAACCTCGAGCAGGCGGCGACGTTCGTACTCATCACCGCGTTCACGATCGGGTTCATGTCGATGCTGGCGTTCTCGACGGTGTTCGGGCGCGAGGGCCTGCCCGACGACATCGCCTTCCTGCAGGTGGAGGGCAACGCGCTGAAGGAGAGCGTCGGACCATGGTTCGGCTACTTCTTCTGGGTCATCGGTGCGTACGCCCTGTTCGCCGGGGCGATGGGGATCATCGACTACACCAGCCGGCTGGCAGCCGACCTGGTGGCGACGGTCTACCTGCGCGGGTCGGGTGTCTCGGAGAGCCGGGTCTACTTCTGGCTGGTGTGGGGGCTCGTGGCGTTCGGCTGCCTGGTGCTGCTGGCCGGCCTGGACCAGCCGCTGGTGCTGCTGGTCATCTCGTCCTGTGTGGCCGGAGTGATGATGGCGATCTACGGCGTCCTGCTGATTCTCATGAACAAGCGGGCGCTGCCGCCGGCGATCAGGATCAAGACGTTCCGTACGGTCGTCATCGCCCTGGCGGTGGTGTTCTACGGGACACTTGGCATCATCACCATCATCCAGCAGGGCTCGCAGCTGTTCGAATAGTGGAGTTTCGGGTGGGTTCGGGCTCGCCGCCATCGAGGGCTTGCCCTTGGTGCCTGACGAAGGACGTGTGTACGCAAGGTGAGCCCGCCCCACTCCCGCGACAGCCTGTCGGCGTATCTCCTCGAGGAGATTCTCGCCGGGCGGATCCCGTCGGGTGCGAAGCTGCCGCCGGAACGCAGCCTGGCCGAGCGGTTCGGCGTGTCGCGGCCGATCGTGCGCGAGGTGCTGCGGAGCCTCGCCGAACGCGGGTTCGTGGACATCCTTCCGTCACGTGGCACGTACGTCCGGGAGGCCCGGTCCAGCGACGGCGCGCGGTCGCTCGACACGTCGTACCGCCGGCGTAACGCCACCATTCGCGAACTCACCGAAGCGCGGCTGATGCTGGAGACCTATGCCGCCCGGCTCGCCGCCAGCAACGCGACCGACGTGGAGATCGCGGCGATGCGGCGCTGCCTCGACGACTTCGAGCGGGCCGGACACGTGCTGGAGCAGGCCCGGCTCGACCTGGCGTTCCACGCGCTCGTCGTGCGGGCGAGTCACAACACCGTGATCGAGACGATGTACGCGTCCATTACCAGCCTGACGTTCGAGTTGATGCTGCGGAGTTTGTCCGACCGGCAGGTACACCAGGCCGGCGTACCGCTGCACGAGAACGTCCTGCAGGCAATCGTCGACCGCGAGCCCGATCGGGCGGCCGAGGCGATGCAGGAACACCTCGAGGTGGCGAGACGGCTTTACGGCAAGGACTTCGAGGCCAGCGTCGACCAGGTGGCCCAGCGGGAGTTGCAACGGATGCTCGGCCCGTCCGCGTCGCTGGAGGGGATACTCGAGGATGTGGCACGCCGCCATGCGGCGCTGGTGACAGCCCCCGGACCTGCGCCAGGGCCAGCGGCCCCGTGATCATGATCGTGATCCTGAAAGCCCTGCGCACACACAGCCCCGTCCCCCTTCACCATCCGGTTTGCCTTCATGATTGCCGGCCTGGTCAGCCCCGTGATCATGAAGGTAAACCGGATTGTGAAGCGTAACAGGGCAATAGGTCCTACTTCTCTTCATGATCACGATCATGATCACCGGTTCGGGCGGGAGGTCCTGATCAGCTGAAGTACGTACCGCCGTTGAGGTCGATGACCGAACCCGTGCAGAACGAGCCGAGGTCAGAGGCGAGATACAGCACCGCCCCGGCGCAGTCGGCGGGGAAGCCCGCCCGCCGCAACGGCGTACCGTCGATCGTCGCCTGCTGTTCGTTCGGTGGGGTGAACTCCTCGTGGAAAGGCGTGTCGAGGATGAGGCCGGGCGCGACCGCGTTGACGGTGATTCCGCGCGGGCCGACCTCCTTGGCGAGCCCGCGGGTGAGCCCGTGCATCCCCGCTTTGGCGGCGGCGTAGGCGACCGCCCCCCGGCCGCCGCCGTTGCGGCCGGCGACCGAGGAGATGTTGATGATCCGGCCGCCGTCCGGCATCGACCGCAGCACCGCGCGCGTACAGCAGAATGCGCTGAACAGGTTGACGTCGATCACCTTGTGCCAGTGTTCGTCGGACATGTCGGCGATCGGCTGCCGACCGAGCAGGCCCCCGGCGTTGTTGACGAGAATGCTGATCGGCCCGCCGAGCGCGCCCGCGGCCTGGTCGACCACTGCGTCGACCGCCGCGCTGTCCGCCGCATCCAGTGCGTACGCAGCAGAACGCCGGCCCAGCGCGGCGATCTCCGCCGCCACCGGTGTGCCGTCATGGCTGCGGTAGGTGAGCGCGACGTCGGCGCCGGCCTGGGCGAGCGCGAGGGCGACTCCCCGGCCGATCCCGACGGCTCCGCCGGTGACGAGGGCGGCCTTGCCGCTCAGGTCGATCTGCATGCGTACTCCCTTTGTCTTCCTACGGTCTGGGTCTTCCTACGCCTGGGTCGTGCTACGTCTGGGTGGTGCTACGTCTGGCCTGCCCAACGGCTGCACGCATCTCAGGCGAGGATGTCCACCTGTCCGGCGGCGACGGCGTAGTGCAAGTGTTCCTGACGCAGGAACCGTTCGATCTCGGACACCATCGCCTCACCCTGCCGGCGGTGTGAGTCGAGCGTGTGGCCGGCGCTGTGCGGGGATCTGATCGTGTGCGGCATCTCCCGCCACTCGCTGTCGACCTCCAACGGTTCGGCCGGGAACACGTCGAGCGCCGCCCGGATCCGCCCTGTCCGCAGTTCCGCCTGCAGGGCGCCGGGATCGATCAGTCCACCGCGGGCGCTGTTGACCAGGAGGGCACCGTCACGGAGACCGCCGAGCTCGCGCGCCCCGAGCAGATTGCGGGTCGACGGTAGCAGGGGCACGTGCAGGGTCACGATGTCACTACGGGCGAGGAGGGTGTCAAGGTCGACTTGCGCGACGCCGAGCGTGCTCGCCTCGTCCGCGTCCAGCAAGGGATCGCTCACGAGAACGGACGATCCGAACGCCTTCAGCAGCCGGATCACCGCCCGTCCGGTCCGGCTCGCGCCGACCACACCGACGGTCTGCGCGCCCAGCAGCCGGCCGGGGTGGCGGTGCCGCAGGTCGCTCCAGCCGGCTCCCTCGCGTAGTCCGGCGTCGAGCAGGTGGAGTTCGCGGAGCCAGGCGAGGATCTGGGCGATCACGAACTCGGCAACGGAGTCGGCAATCAACGCGGCTGCCTGACAGACCGTCACCCGGGTGCCGACCGCCTCCTGGGGAAGGAGGTTGCGGATGCTTCCGGCGGAGTGCGCGACGAGGGCGAGGTCGGGGCACTTCGTGAGGATGTCGTCACCCAGGCGTGGCGTGCCCCAGCCGGTCAGGCACGCGACCACTCCGTCCAGCAGCTCCGGAAGGTCCCAGGCGTCCGGCGAACCGTCGGCCCATCGCACGTTTCCGAGCGCGTCGAGTCGGCGCTCCGTCTCGGTCGTGAGCACCATCGACCTGGTGGCCGCCGTGAGCAGAACCGCCACACCTGAAGGTGTCTCGCGCGTCATGTCGTCCTCCAAGGACTGCTCGGTTCTCAGGAACGGGTGGGATAGAGCACCAGCTCGGGCACGTGCGCCCGGGCGGGCAACGACATCACTGCGAGGCACATCCGGGCCACATCGTCGGGTTGCAGTGCGTTCGCCAACATCTCCGCCGTTGGCGGCGTCGGTCGGCGCTCGACCATGGGCGTGTCGGTGAATCCTGGGAAGAGCACCGACACGCGGATCCCGTTGGCGCGTTCCTCCTCCATCGTCGCGTGCGCGAGCGCGGTGACTCCCGCCTTACTGGCTTGGTATCCCACCCCGGAGAGATCCGGCTTTCGGGCCGCCGAGGAAGTGATGTGCACCAGCAGTCCGTCGCCCTGCTGGCGGAAGACCGGAAGCACCGCCTGCGTGAGCACGAACGCCGCATCGAGGTTGGCACTCATCAGCTCCCGCCAGCCTTCGGGCGTGAGCTTCGTGAGAGCGCGGTTCCTGATGTTGGTGCCCACACTGTTGACGAGAACATCGATCCGTCCGTACGCCTCGACGCCCGCACCGACCGCTGCTTCGACCGCCTGCCGGTCCGTGGCGTCACCGGCGTACGCGATGGCGGAGCCACCCTCGGCGGTGATCGTCTTCTCCAGCTCCGCAAGGGAATCCGCGCGCCGCGCGAAGAGGACGACACTGGCGCCCTCCGCGGCCGCCGCGACCGCCGCGGCCCGACCCATGCCACTGCTCGCGCCAGCCACCATGACGACCTTGCCCGCCAGCGAGGCGTCGGCTCCCACCCCCATCACACACTCACCTCGACGACATCGGGCACCGCCGTCAAGAGGCGCTTGACATAGCGGAGATCGGTACGCGTCTGGTCGATCACCTGGTCGTAGGGCAGTTCGTAGTGACTGTGCAGCGACAGCTCGCCGTCGAACCCGATCGCCTGCAGGTGCGGCAGGATCTCGGCCCAGGGCACCATGCCGTCGGCGAGTCCGAACCAGTCCGAACTCCACTCCCGCTGCCCGGTGCCCGTGGTTGCCGCGGGGAACCAGCCACCGTTCTTGACGCCGACACACGCCAACCAGGTTTGGAGAATCTCCAGCGTCATCCGCCAGTCCTCCCGTCCATCCTGCACCACCTGGTTGCCGGGATCGGGGTAGGCGCAGAGCCGCTCGGGCGGGTGACCCTCGAGCAGGACTCGCGTCAGCGCTCCGGACGCGTGGATCGTCCCACCGTGGAGCTGGATCGCGAGGCGTACGCCATGATGCGCGGCCAGCGCGTCCAACCGGGCAAGGTGCTGACGGGCTTCGGCCACGGTGTCGGCGTACGGCCTGATCGTCGGTTTGTACGCCCAGTAACCCAGCCGGATCAGGCCGACGCCCGCGTCGGCGCACGCGCCCAGCACCGCATCAGCCGGGAAGCGCTCGGGATCGGTGAGGTCGGTGGTCGCCATCGGCACCGAAAGCCCTTCGCTTTCCAGGCGTTGGACGGCCGCCGGGATGTCGCGGGCCTCGGCAGGATCGACGGTCGCGCCCGGCCGGACGAGCAGGTCGATCCCGTCGAAACCCAACTCCGCCGTTGTCGCTGCGATCTCATCGACTCTTCGGCTCTGGAACAACTTGGTGAACAGCACCGTCCGCATCAAGGCACCTTCTTCTCTTCTCGAGCGCTTCGTCTCGCGGTGGACGCGCGCGCTACCAGTTGTGGGGCCATCACCGTCGACTCCGGGCCGTCGCCGGCCTGGGTACGAATGGCGTCGAGCGCGAAGCGCGCCATGTCCGCCAACGGCTGCCGGATCGTCGAAAGGGGTGGGTTGTACAGCTCTGCGATGGTGATGTCATCGAAGCCCACGATCGAGATGCCGCGTCCTCGTCCCGGGACCGCGAGGCCGGCGTCGCGGGCCGCCGCGCAGGCGCCGATCGCGTACATGTCGTTGATCGTGACGACCGCGGTGGGCGGCTCTGCCAACCGAAGGAGGGCTGTCAGCCCCTGTCGGCCGAGTTCGGCGCTCTCACCGTCACCGAATCCCTTGCCCGGGTTGGACCATACGAGTTGCCTCCGGTAGCGGACCCTGGCGTCGGCGAGCGCGGCGCGATACCCGGCGAGTCGACGCCCCCGGCTCACCGTGGCGATCGCTCCTGAGATGAAGCCGATCCGGCGATGGCCGAGATCCAGCAGATGCTGGGTGGCGAGGTAGCCTCCGCGATGGTTGTCCACGCTGACGCTGACGAGGCCTGGCGGATCGCCGGCCTGGCGCTCGCGGTCGAACGCCACCAGGCGCAAACCTCGCTCGGTGAACGGGCGCAGGTGGTCCAGGGAGGGGAGGGACGTCCCGAGGATGACAGACCGGACGCCGCCTGCCCAGAGTTCCTCGATGTAGCCGTGTTCGCGGGCGGGATCGCGTTCGCTGTTGCAGAGCAGGACCTGGTGCTGGTCGCGGAGCGCCTCGGCCTCCACGGTCCGCGCGAAACTCCCCCAGAACGGGTTGGCCACCGACGGTACGACGAGGCCGATGACCTGGGCACGGCCGGTACGCAACTGACGGGCGACCCGGCTGGGCCGGTATCCGAGCTCGTTGATCGCGCGCGCAACCCGTTCCCTCGTCCGCGGGTGCATCCGGGCGTCACGGCCGTTGAGGAGGTTGGACACCGTGCTCGGCGAGACCTTCGCGGCCGAGGCGACGTCGCGGATGGTGACACTGGCGCCGCCGGACGCGGAGACGCGTTGAGTGGACACGGAAGGACGGGTGGCCGGGGCGGAGACGCGTGTGGGCGTACGTCCGCGCGGCATGCCACCCGCCCTTCAGAAGTGGTGTATCGATGCACCAATGTAACGATGCACCACCCGGTTTCCCCAGCGAGAGTCCGGAACTGGAAAGGCAGCGCGAAGCAGCCGGTCCGTCCGCCACGCGCGCAGGTTCAGCGGCCCCTCGATCCCGTTCGACGGCCTCGATCTGGCGACCTGGTACGACCGCGAGTCCGGATCGGTTCGCCTCCCGCGCCCGGGGAAGAGTGCGAGCGAAGCAGGTGGTCCGCCCTCCACGTACGCCGGTTCAGCGGCGTGCCGAGTCCGCGACCTCCTCGATGACCCTGGTGAAGCCGTCGTCTCCACCACCGCGCGCCACCAGCCGTTGCACGGAGTCACGAAGGAACGCGACGTGGCTGGTTTCCAGCCCATCGGCCCGCCTGACCCGCACCAACTGGTCGAGCACTCGAGCGTGCTCGGTGAGGGTCGCGGGACCCACGGGGTACCGGCGTTCGCGGATCTCCTTCGCCACGTCGGGAAGGGCGTCGACGACGTAGCCGAGTTGCCGGCGTACGAACGGAACGAAGGTCTCCGGGTCGGTGTCGGGCGCCCCCACGAGGGCGAGTGCGTTGAGACAGGCCGCCTCGGTCTCGTACCACAGACCGAGGAGCGCGAGGTCCCACCGGCACGCCTGACCAAGGTCAGTGCCGACGTGGGTGGGCGTACCGAGTTCGGCAAGCGTCGCGGCGTACTCCGCGAAGGTTCGTTCGGCTCCGGCATAGAACATGGTGGCCGCGGGCGTTCCGATCTGGCTGGGCCCGGCCTGGATCACGCCGTCGAGGTAGTCCAGCCCGACCTTCGCCGCCCGCGTGGCCATGGCGCGCGCCTCGTCCGGTGTACCCGTACTGAAGTTCAGCAGCGCACACCCGCCCGCAGCCGCGCCGATCGCGTCGAGAACCGCCTCGCTCGCGTCGTAGTCCGTGACGCTCAGAAGGACGAGCGAGCTGGCCGCAGCGGCCGCGGCGGCGGTAGGCGCCGCGACGGCTCCGCGCGCGACCAGCGGGTCGGCCCTGCCGGCGGTGCGGTTCCAGACGGTGGTCGGATGCCCGCCGCGTAGCAGAGCGGCGGCGAGGGCGCTCCCCATCGCGCCGAGCCCGAGCACGGTCACCGGTGGATGGTTCATGCGAGTCCTCCTCAGGGGGAGCTGCTGGGGAACTTACGTTACGGTACGGATCGTAACAGAGGTGACTACACTCACTGTCATGCAGTCAGGAAGCCGTCCCTCGGGCACCCGGCGAGAGCCGCGGACGCCGGCGGGCCGCCCCCGCGACACCCAGATCGACGCCGCGGTGCTCCGGACGACGCGGACGCTTCTCCAGGACTCGGGCTACACCAGCCTCACCCTCGAGGAGGTCGCCCGCCGGGCGGGCACGACCAAGCCCGCGATCTACCGGCGCTGGCCGACGCGCCAGCACCTGGTGACCGCCGCCCTCGCGATGGGCTTCGAGGAGGTGCGAGCCCCGGACACCGGATGCACGTTGTGCGACCTCAACGAGGGGATCAATGTCTTCGTCGCGGCGTTCCGCCAGATCCGTCCGCACGTGCTCGGACCGCTCCTCGCCGAATGTGCGTCGAAGCCGGAGCTGCGCCAGGCACTGCTGACGACGCTGTTCGAACCTCCGCGCCACGCGGTGTTCCAGATGCTCGACAAGGCGGTGGCGCGCGGTGACCTTCGCGACGACCTCGACACCGGTCTCGTCGTCGACATGCTGGGTTCGCTCGTCCACTACCGCGCGTTGTTCGGCCACGCGCCGATCGGCGAAGCCGACGTCGAACGCGCCGTGGAGTCGCTGCTTCGCGGCATCGCCACCGACTACCCGGCTCTCGTCGAACACAGTCGACGACTCGCCGGCACCCCACGCACCCATGCCGCCCACCAGTAGGCCGAGTGCCCGTGCCGGCTGCCGGTCAGGGCCTCCGCCCGGTGATCATGATCGTGATCATGAATGTTCTACGTACGTAGAGCCCCGTTCGCCTTCACATCCCCCTGCCCCTTCATGATCACTGCAGAGATCATGAAGCGATCCGGGACCATGAACGCGATCCGACACATGGACCCCGAAAATCTTCATGACCGAGATCATGATCACGGGTGGCCGCCCACGGGCGCCGGTCACGGGGTCATGATCACGGGTGGCCGGATCACGGGTGGCCGGATCACGGGTGGCCGGGTCACGGGTGGCCGGATCACGGGTGGCCGGGTCACGGGTGGCCGGCCCACTGGCACTGGCGCCTGACCCGCGGGCACTACACGTCGTCGGTCGTCAAGGTGCCGTTGACACGGCGCGGGATGCCGAGCACGTTCTTGTCGCGGAGTACTTCGGGCAGCAGCGCCTCCGGCATCCCCTGGTAGCTCACCGGACGTAGGAACCGCCGGATCGCGGTCGTCCCCACCGACGTGTGGATCGACGACGTGGTGGCGGGCCACGGACCACCGTGCTGCATGGCGTAGGTCACCGACACTCCGGTCGGCCAGCCGTTCCACAGCAGGCGTCCGGCCCGGTCCCGCAGCAGCGAGAGGAGCGGCGCCACCTGGTCGGCCTCGGACTCCTCGGCGTGCACGGTCGCCGTGAGGTTGCCGCTGAACGCGGCGGCCGCGTCGGCAAGCTGTTCGACGTCTTCGTACTCCACGACCAGCGACGCCGGTCCGAAGCACTCCTCCAGCAGTGCGTCGGCGTGCTCGAGCAGCGCCGGCACAGTGGTCTTCACCACGGTCGGCGCGACGACGAGCCCATCGACGGCGGCCCCCTCGACGAGGACCGAGATGCCCGGTGCGCCGGTCAGCCTGGTGATGCCCTCGGCGTACCCCTCCGCGATCCGCTTGTTCAGCAGCTCGGCGGCTCCTACCTCGCGGGCGGCGACGGCGATCTGCTCGTCGAGCCCGTGCCCCGCGGGTACGAACAACAATCCCGGCTTGGTGCAGAACTGCCCCACCCCAAGGGTGAACGACCCGGCGAAGCCCGTCGCGATCTCCTCACCACGCGCCTTCGCCGCACCCGGCGTGACGAACACCGGGTTGAGGCTGCCCAGCTCGCCGTAGAACGGAATCGGCTCCGGCCGCCCCGACGCGATGTCGAAAAGCGCCCGCCCGGCAGGGATGGAACCGGTGAACGAGCCCGCCTTCACCCGCTGGTCCTGCAGCGCCTCGATCCCGCGTTCGTACCCCACGACCACGGCAAACGCGCCGTCCGGCGCGCCAGCGCAGGCAAGCGCCTGCGCCACGATCTCGCCCGTACGCTGCGACAGCGCGGGATGCCCCGAGTGCGCCTTGAGGATGACCGGACACCCGGCCGCGAGCGCCGATGCCGTGTCGCCACCCGCCACACTGAACGCGAACGGGAAGTTGCTCGCCGCGTAGACCACCACGGGACCCAGCGGCACCAACATCCGGCGCAGGTCCGGCCTTGGGCCCATGCCCCAGTCCGGGTCGGCCGGGTCGATCGTCGCCTCGAGGTACGACCCTTCTTCGAGGACCTCGCCGAAGAGTCGCAGTTGGAAGGTCGTACGCACCAACTCTCCGCGCAGCCGCGCCTCCAGCAGGTGGGACTCCTCCATCGCCAGTGGCACGAGCTCGTCGGCCGCGGCGTCGAGGGCATCGGCCACAGCCCGCAGCAGGCGTGCGCGCGCGGCGGGCGCGAGCGCGGCGAGCGGTCCAGCAGCGGCCGCCGCTGCGGCGAGGATCGCCTCGAGCTCCGCGGGTTCGGTGTGCGGCACGCTCGTCGGGTTGGCGACTCGGGTCGGCGGTGGCGGAGCCGACGTGGGCTCAGTCGGGGTGGGCACAGCTGATGCGGGCACGGTCATCGGACAGCCTCCCGGGCAAACGGATCGGTCAATGCGTCGACGAGCCACGACAGCGGCTCCTTGCCGACCACGACAGGATTGGAGAGTACGCCGACATCGGCGATCGCGATCTCCACGACATCGCCGCCGGCCAACGTGAACGACATCTCCGGGATCACGCCGGTCCCGGTGGCGAGGAAGAACCCGTCCGGGAACGCGTCACCGGCGAGGACGTAGGCAACCAACTCGTCGAGCGTCCGCTTCATCCGCGCGGTCGACGTCTCGCCCCGCCAGACCGGCGCGCCGTCACGGTGCACCGTCAGCGCGACGTCCAGGGCGGTGGCGTCGGGGATTTCCCACGCCGGCCGGATGCCGGTCGAGAGCGCGCAACTCCCGGCGTACACCTTCGCCTGGGGGAGGTAGAGCGGGTTCTCGCCCTCGATGACGCGGGAGCTGACGTCGTTGCACACGACGTAGCCGACGATCTCGCCGAAGGTGTTGGAGACGAGGCCCAGCTCAGGCTCCGGCACGTCGAGTCCGGAATCGGCCCGGATGCCGATCGGCTCACCATCGGTGACGACCCGCCAGGGTAGGGCCTTGAAGAACAGCTCCGGCCGCTGCGCGTCGTAGACCTTCTCATAGACCGTCTTCTCGCTGCTCTCCTCGACGCGGGCGTCCTTGGAGCGTTCGTAGGTCACACCGGACGCCCACACCTCCGTACGCCCGTCGACGGGCGGGAGCAGGAGGACGTCGGCCTCGTCGAGGACGCCGTCGCCCGTGCCCGCGGCGGCCTCGACCAGCCCGCGAACCTCCTTGTACGGAAGCCGAAGCAGCTCCGCGACCTGGCTCACTCCCGCGACGGGCGAGATCCGCCCCGCATGGCGCACACCCACCCGGACGGCGCGATCGGACCGGTCGGCGTAACGGACGATCTCCACGAGGTGCCTCCTTCGGCGGGCCGCACAAAGCCACGGGCCTCACGCAGTCATCTGAGGGCAGTCATCTGATGTATGGCGGTCGGCGTTCAGTCTTCCAAACCGGTCACCCGACGCGACACCCCGGGCCGACCAGCGAGATTTTCGACCAGTCGTACGCCGAGACCGGGTTCGGAACCCAACCTGACCACGCCGTCGGCCACCTCCGGCAAGCCTTCGACCAGTTCGGCGTACCACGTCCGCAGGAAGGCGCGGACCGTCTCCTGGATCATGCCGTTCGGCTGGCTGAGTACCACGTGACAGCAGGCGGCAAACGCCACCGGCCCGGTGCAGTCGTGCGGCGCCACCGGTACTCCGAACGTGTCGGCGAGGGTCGCGACCTTGCGTGCCTCGGTGATCCCACCGGTCCAACCTATGTCGACGGTGACGACGTCGATCGCGCCCTGCTGGAGCAGCGGGAGGAACCCGCGCCGGCCGGTGACGGTCTCTCCGGTGGCGATCGGCACGTCGACGGCGCGGCGCAGGGCGGCGAGGGCATCCACCGCGTCCGGGCGGATCGGATCCTCGACCCAGAGCGGGCGGTAGGGCGCGAGCGCGGCGCAGATGCGTTCGGCGCAGGGGCGGTTCCAGAGGCCGTGCAACTCGACCATGACGTCCATGTCCGGGGCGCCGGCCGAACGGATCTGGTCGAGCACCGAGAGCCCCCGCGCGAGTTCGGCCTCGGTGATCGCGGTGCCGTTACTGCGTTCGGCGTAGGAGTCGAACGGCCACACCTTCATCGCGGTGACGCCGTCCGCGCGGAGGTCCTTCGCCAGTTCGCCTGGTCGGTTCAGGAAGGCGTCGAGGTCTTCGTACTGCCGGCCCGCTGCCGCGCCTGGCCCGGCGCCGATTCCCCAGTTGTCCATCTCCTGCCGGGTGGAGGTGCGTACGTAGCCGGGGCCGGCGCAGGTGTTGTAGACCCGCAGCTCGGGCCGGACCGCGCCGCCGAGGAGGTCCGCGACCGGCAGACCGGCGCGCTTACCGAGCAGGTCCCACAGAGCGAGGTCCACGGCCCCGATCGCGCGGGTCTCCACGCCGCCGCCCTGGTAGCCGGTGTACGGCGCGAGCCGGGTGGCAGCCTGCTGGGGCAGCAGATCGTCGGTGCCGAGGATCACCGGGGCCACCGTGTCGTGGAGGTAGGCCTCGACCGCGCTCGCGGCGAAGAACGCCTCGCCGATGCCGGTCTGGCCAACGTCTGTGTGGAGTTGGAGCAGACAGACATTGGGCTGGATGGAGGGTCTCAGCGTTTCCACCGCCGTGATCCGCACGCTACCGCCTCCTCGCCGTGGTTCGTTGCCCACGCCATCGTTCGTACGTGATCGTTCGTACGCCATCGTTCGTGCGCCGCAGTTGGTTGGCACCTGGTGGTCTGACCGGTTTTGCCGAGGGGTTCGAGGCTAGCCGACGTGACCCAGCCGGGCGGAGAGCGCCGCTGCGCCGTCGCTGACCAGCCGGCCGAGGCCGTCCTTGCGCTCCGGCGTCCACCGCACGGTCGGGACCGAGATGCTGATGGCCGCGACGGTGGTGCCGGCGCGGTCGGTCACCGGCGCGGCGACGCAGGCGACGGCCTCGTTCGACTCGCAGTACTCCTCGGCGATCCCGCAGCCGCGGATCTCCGTGAGCCGGGTACGCAGCTGCGTGGCCGAGGTGATGCTCCGCTTGGTCAGGGCGGGCAGGCTGTCGCCGATCGGGTACAGCTCGTCGAGCCGGCTGGAGTCGAGTCGGGCCAGCAGCATGAGGCCGACGGCGGTGCAGTGGGCGGGTAGGCGCCGGCCGACCGCGGACACCATGCGTACCGGATGGGTGCAGTCGGCCTTGGCAACATAGATCACGTGCCGGCCGTCGAGGACCGCGACGTGGACGGTCTCGTCGCACGCCACCGCCACCTCCGTCGCCGCCACCTGGCCCTCGCGGGCAAGGTCGAGCCTTTCGGCGTACGTCGCGCCGAGGTGGAACACACCCACCCCCAGGCGGAACCGGTGCGGCTGGCCCGGCACCGGGGTGAGGTAGGAACGTTCGACCAGGGTGCCGACGAGTTCGTGGACCGACGTACGCGGCAGGTCGAGCCGGGCGTGGATCTCCGGGATGGACAGATCCTCGGCCGTGCCGAACAGCTCGAGGATGTCCAGTGCCCGCATGACCGCGGGGACGGATCGGCCCATAGCTCGGCGCTCCTTCAGTTCCCGTGAGCGGGGAACGCTTGACGCGACTGGCTCCGCCTGCACACGATGTCCGAGTATACGAATGGCGTTCGAGATACCGGACATGCGGGCGACGGCTACCGTACGACGGCTTTCGCACGATCGCCATCGACAATGGCAACCAGACACTCAAGTCCTGGACACTCGGGTCCTGGACACTCAAGTCCTGAACAGTCGGGTCACTGGAGAATCGGGTCCTGAACACTCGGGTCCCGAACGATCGGAGGGTGGAATTGTCGTGGTTCGCACGCGCGGAACCCAACTGCTGGAGAAGCTCGATCTCCCTCCCCGCGACCTCGGGGAGCTTCCGGCTTCGGACAAGCGGTTCCCCGACGGGGTTCGGTACCGCGTCGAGATCCCGAGCACCGAAGGCCCACGCTGCCTCGCGGCGGCGCTGGAAGAGGCGGAGCGGTTGAAGGTGCCGGTCCGCCGGATCTCCCAGGGCACCGGCGTCTTCCTGCTGACCGACGTCGAACTCGACACCATGGTCGAGCAGGCCGACGCGGCGGGTGTGGAGGTCAGCCTGTTCGCCCGGCCCTGCGCGGGCTGGGGTGTCTCGGCGACTGCCCGGTCGGCCGCGGGCGGCGGGTTCGCCGCGACCGCACACGGCCAGGACCAGGTGGCCGCCGTCCTCGACGACATCCTCCGGGCTGCCGAGCACGGCATCCGCAGCGTGCTGATCTCCGACCTGGGCGTGTTGGCGGCGTTCGGGAAGCTGCGCGCGGCCGGTGACCTGCCGGCCGAGATGCAGGCGAAGGTCTCGGTGATGCTGCCGATCACCAACGCCGCGAACGCCCGTGTCCTGGAGGACCTCGGCGCGGACACGCTCAACGTCGCGACCGACCTGAGCCTTGCTCAGATCGCGGCGATCCGGGCGGCCGTGGACGTCCCGCTCGATGTCTACGTCGAGGCGCCGGACAACCTCGGTGGATACGTACGCCACCACGAACTGCCCGCGCTCATCGAGGTCGCGGCGCCGGTCTATGTCAAGTTCGGCTTGCGCAACGCACCGGACGTCTACCCGGCTGGTACGCATCTCGAGGCGACGACCGTCGCGCTGACCCGGGAACGGGTACGCCGGGCCCGGCTCGGGCTGGACCTGCTGGAGCGGTACGGCGTCGACGAGCCCACGTCCAAGCCCGGCGCCGCCGGACTTGCCCTCCCGGTCAGGCGTACGACCTGACCCCGGCCCGGTAGCCACCCTCGCGCCGCCACACTCCAGCCTGCTCGCGCCGTCGGCTCGCCCCGTCGCTTCGTCCGTCGGTTCGTCCGTCGGTTCGTCCGTCGGTTCGTCCGTGATCATGAAGGAAAATCGGCAGATGGGCCCCGAAAACCCTCATGATCACGGTCATGCGGATCCTGGGCCGTGACTCGCCGCGAACTCGCCCGCGACCCGGCCGAGCACTGTCAAGGGGAGGTTGCCATGCCCCAACAGCGCGTCGTGGAAGGCCCTGATGTCGAACGACGCGCCAAGCCGCTGCTCGGCCTCCGCCCGCAACCGCACGATCTCCAGCCGTCCCACCATGTAACCGAGCGCCTGACCCGGCCAGGCGATGTAGCGGTCGATCTCGTTCTCGACGTTCTTTCGGGTGAGGGCGCTGTGCTCCATCATGAACCGCACCGCCCGATCCCGACTCCACCCGCGCGCGTGCATCCCGGTGTCGACGACCAGCCGGCAGGCGCGCCAGAAGTCGAACGACACCATGCCCAGCTTCGCCACATCGCCGGTGTAGAGGCCCATCTCGTCGGCAAGCCGTTCGGTGTAGAGCGCCCACCCTTCGGTGAACGCGGTCGCACGGGCATGGCGGCGGAAGTCGCAGAGGTCCGGCAGCTCCCACAGCAACGCGAGCTGCGTGTGGTGGCCCGGCACCGACTCGTGGAACGTCAACCCCTGCAGTTCGAACCGCGGTCTCGTCGCAGGTTTGTACGTGTTGAGCCAGAACCGACCCGGCCGCGCGCCGTCGATGCTCGGCCACTGGTAGTAGCCCAGGTTCCCGTTCTCCGCTTCGTACACCGACTGCTCGAGAACCTCGCAGCCCACCTCAGGAACCCTGCCCAGCCAACGCGGCAACGCCTCCTGGGCTCTCGCCAGCGTCGCCCGCGCCTCGGCGAGCATCTCTTCGGCGTTGTCGAAGCAGAGCTCGGGGTCCGTACGCAGTCGGTGAGTGATCTCGGCGAAGTCGGCCGTGCCGAGCGTGCGGGATCCGCGTTCGCGCATCTCCTCGGTCAGGTCCGCGACCAGCGAGAGGCCGAGTTCGTGGAGTTCGTCGACGCTGTGGTCGGTCGTCGTGTGCCCCGCGGCCAGTTGCTGGTAGAGCGCGACGCCGTCCGGCAGGTGCGCAAGCCCGGGCTCCTCGTCCGAGCGCGACGTCGGTAGGACCTCGCCCACCAGATGGTGCCGGTAGTCCGCGAGCGCCGGCCGCACCTGCTCGGCGACGACCGCCGCCACCCGGTCCCGAAATCCCGGCGGTTCGCCCTCCGCCGGCGCCGCCACCTTGGTCAGCGGGTCGTCGGCGAGCGACGTCGCGAGATAGGCCTCGACCTGCTCCACCGCGGCGAGAACCAACCGGCGCACGGGCAACCGGCCAGCCGCGCGGCCGTTGTCAAGCCGCCCTTGCGCGGCAGCCAACCAGGCCGACACCTTCGCGCAGCGGGCGAGATATCCGTCTGCATCCTGGGCCGTACGCAGCGTGGACTTCGGGAGGCTGATCATCACCGTCGCCGCCGAACCCGTGTGTGGTAACGGAGTCACCGTGTAGTCAGGCGCCGCGGCCGCGAGACCCACCAGAGCGTCCGAGATCGTCCGCAGCATCACCTCACGGGTGATCCGGCGGTCGGCGTCGAGCAGGTCGGCCGCGACCGCGGAGGCCTGCTGGTGAAGGCGTTCCAGCTCGATTCGGCGCCGTTCCTCACCGGCCATCGTGAGGTCGGGTAGCAGGCCGGAGTATCCCGGATAGCCCACCTGGCTGGCGTAGAGCGGTGACCACGCCAGCTGGCCTCGGAACATCTCCTCCGCCAGTCGATCCAGTTCCTGCACGGCAACGTCGGCCTGCGTGTCGCCCACGTGGTTCGCCCTTCGGTCGGCTTCTGATCCCGGCGTCCGGTCCTTGGCGACAGCCTCAGCCTTTGATGCCGGTGAGGGTGACGCCTTCGATGAAGTAGCGTTGGAGGAAGAAGAACAGCGCGATGATGGGTGCGATCACCGCGGCGGATGCGGCCATCAGGTAGCCCCACTGCGCGGTGTAGACGCTCTGGAACGACGCCAGGCCGAGCGCGAGTGTGTAGTTCTCCTCGCTGCTCAGATAGAGCAACGGGTTGAGGAAGTCGTTCCAGGTCCCGATGAACGTGAAGA
>NZ_JBEFTX010000025.1:0-109971 GCF_040195635.1 Actinopolymorpha sp. B11F2
ACCTTGGGAGACTTACGCGACCAAGCCGGCAGGATCGCAGAGGAGAACCGCTTCCGCACCCCAGTGTCGGGACCGAGGCGCTTGTCGTTGACCCGCGGGGCACGCACCGTGATGGCTCCAGCGGCGGAGGAGCACTGGAAAGAGCAGGCAGCCGAAAGGACACGGGCCCGGCAGCTCTGGAAGGACGAGGGGTGGGTCTTCGCCAAGCGAACCGGAGAGGCGCTCAGCCCGAACATGGACTACCGGGAGTGGAAAGAGATCCTGGCTACTGCCGGGATTCGTGACGGCCGACTGCACGATGTCCGGCACACGGCCGCGACGTTCCTGCTACTGCTCGGCGTACCCGAGCGGGCTGTCATGGACGTGATGGGCTGGTCCTCGTCATCGATGGTCAAGCGGTACCAGCACATCACTGCGCCTGTCCGTATGGACATCGCCGAACGGGTCGGCGGACTGCTCTGGGCGGCCACGGAGGCGGAGGGTGACGACCCGAACGAGGTTCGAGTGGAGCTGCGTTAGTGCGTGATCGTCAGGCACCTATTGTGCTAGCCGGACGCGGATCTCGGGGCACGAACGGAGGCGGTCTCCATGCGCGATCTGTTCAGCGCGGTGACGCCTCCTAGCGACTCCTAGCCACCCGGATCCCTTCGGGCTCCCCGCGTCACATTCTTGCGGAGGAGCCTCCTTCGAACCTTGACCTTGACGTTGGGAAAGGCCGCAGGCTGGTGTGCGCCGGTCGAAATGACCGGTACGAGGAGGATGTTGAGGTGGAGCTACTCACTATCGGGGAGTTTGCTAAGGCGGCGGGCCTGACGCCGAGAGCGCTGCGCCTGTACGACCGGTTGGACCTGCTACCGCCGACTGCAGTAGATCCCGAGTCTGGATACCGGTACTACGACCCGGCGCAACTGGAACGGGCCCGCCTGGTCGCCTCACTCCGCCGACTCGGCATGCCACTGACCGACATCCGCACAGTCACTGAACTGGACCCTGCTGCGGCGGCAGACGCGATCAACACGTACTGGCAGCAGGTCGTCGCCGACACGGCCACCCGTGAACGCCTTGCCATCTTCCTCGTCGACTACCTGTCCGGAAGGAGCACGCCCATGCCTGACACCAACCCCACCCTCACCGTCCGCTACGCCGCCCGCACCGACAGCGGCGCCGTGCGGGGCAGCAACGATGACGCCGCCTACGCCGGCGAGCGACTACTGGCCGTCGCCGACGGGGGCCCAGACAGCGCCGCCGCCAGCACCGCTGCCATTGACGCCCTCAAGCCGCTGGAACTGTCCGGTGGGCAGGCTGCTCAACTGCTCACCATGCTGGCCGGAGCAGTAACCGAAGCCGACCGCAAGGTGCGCAAAACTGTGGTAGGCGACCAGCAGCCGATCACGACGCTGACGGCTCTCCTCCGGTCCGGCTCCCAGCTGGCGCTGGTGCACGTCGGCGACACCCGGGCATACCTGTTGCGCGGCGGTGAGCTGTTCCAACTGACTCAAGACCACAGCTACGTGCAGTCGCTAGTTGATCAGGGCAAGCTCGGCCGCGACCAGGCCGGCTCGCACCCGCAGCGAGGGCTGCTAGTGCGGGCCCTTGGTGCTGGCGACGGCCAGGTCGAGGCGGACCTGGCACTGCGGACAGCGATTGAGGGCGACCGCTACCTGCTGTACTCCGACGGGTTATCGACTGTCGTCGACCGAACCGAGCTGCAAACAGCACTTACCGATACCGACAGTCCCGAGGAAGCTGTACAGGAACTGATCGATCTCGCCTACGCCCAGGGCGCCCCCGACAACATCGCCTGTGTCGTCGCCGACACCGTGGCGGCATAGGCGAGGAGTCCGGCGTCCCCTCCCTGAGAGGACCTGGGGGTCAGGTGAGCCGGTGGGGTTCTTATGCCTGCCTGAGAGGGCCGTTGAGACCCTCGTTGAGACCCTGGAACATGCAGAGGGCCGGACGCTGAGCGTCCGGCCCCTCTGTCGGTCGTGCTCCGGAGGTCGGAAGCACGCTCTGACCTGCGAAACGTGGCTTCTGTTTGCTCTAGGAGACTGGCGGAGGATAGGGGATTCGAACCCCTGAGAGGTTGCCCTCAACACGCTTTCCAAGCGTGCGCCCTAGGCCAACTAGGCGAATCCTCCGCGCGAGAGATTACCCGCTCGGGTGCCGGCAGGCCGAACCGGCCCCGGGGCGTGAGCGACGGCGACGCTCCAGAGTCGCGGGTGCCCGATGAGGCGTCCGGGCCTCGCGTAGACTGCTGCGCGGCTCCCCGCGCGGCGGCAACTTGCCCAATCCCCCCAGGGCCGGAAGGCAGCAAGGGTAAGCAAGCTCTACCGGGTGCGCGGGGAGTCCTTCGTTGCCGCCGCCCGTTCCAGTCGCGGCACGCCCCCTGTGTCTTGGCCGCATGCCGGCAAGGTCCCCCGCGCCGCGCATCGCGGAGTCTTGGCGGCAGGGCTGAGTGCGCGCCGTCGCCGTGGCCGTGCCCGTGGCGTCGCTGATGTGCCGCCCTGGTGCGTCGCGTGTACCCGGGCGGGCCGAGTAGTCGGTGGACCGGACTAGGGTTCGTTGGATGGAAGCGCCGCTCGCTCTCTACCGTCGCTACCGGCCCGAGACCTATGCCGAGGTGATCGGGCAGTCCCATGTCACCGAGCCTCTCCAACAAGCGCTGCGCAACAACCGCGTCCACCATGCGTACCTCTTCTCCGGCCCACGCGGTTGCGGCAAGACGACCAGCGCCCGGATTCTCGCGCGCTGCCTCAATTGTGAGAAGGGTCCGACCCCCGAACCCTGCGGCACCTGCCAGAGTTGTCTCGACCTCGCCCGTGGAGGTCCGGGCAGCATCGACGTGATCGAGATCGACGCCGCGAGCCATGGCGGTGTCGACGACGCCCGCGACCTGAGGGAGCGCGCGTTCTTCGCCCCGGTCGCCGCGCGCCACAAGATCTACATCGTCGACGAGGCGCACATGGTGACCACCCAGGGTTTCAACGCCCTGCTCAAGCTGGTCGAAGAGCCTCCCGATCACCTGAAGTTCATCTTCGCCACCACCGAACCCGACAAGGTGATCGGGACGATCAGGTCGCGTACGCATCACTACCCCTTCCGGCTGGTACCCCCGAAGCTGCTCCAGGACTACCTCGCCGAGTTGTGCACGCGGGAGGGGGTCACCGTCGACCCGGGCGCACTGCCGCTGGTGGTGCGGGCGGGTGGTGGGTCCGTCCGCGACACCCTGTCGGTGCTGGACCAGCTCATGGGCGGTGCGGGCGAGGATGGCGTGACCTACGCCCGCGCGGTGGCGCTGCTCGGCTACACCCACGAGGCGTTGCTGGACGAGGTCGTCGACGCGTTCGCGGCGGGTGACGGCGCCGGCGTCTTCGCCGTGATCGACAAGGTGATCGAGTCCGGGCAGGACCCGCGCCGGTTCGCCGAAGACCTCCTCCGCCGCCTCCGCGACCTCGTGGTGGTGTCGGCGATACCCGACGCCGCGGCTCGTGGACTCCTGGAGGGGCCGCCCGACCAGGCCGAACGCCTGACCGGGCAGGCCGCCCGCTTCGGTGCCGCCGACCTCAGCCGGGCGGCGGACGTACTCAACGCCGGGCTGACCGAGATGCGCGGTGCGACGGCACCTCGCCTGCATCTCGAGCTGATATGCGCCCGCATGCTGCTTCCCGCCGCAGACCATTCTGAGCAGGGCATCTATGCACGGCTGGACCGGATCGAACGCCGGATGTCGATCATGGGGACCAGCGGGCAGGCCAGTGCGCCGGACACCCCATCTGGTGCCCCGGCATCGTCGTCACGGGAACGGTCAGAACGGTCCGCTCAGGACCAAAGATCCCGAGGCGTGGATCCCCACAGCCGGCAGGCGCAGGATCGGGGCGGCGACCATCCGGCCGAGTCGCCGCCGGGGAGTACCGACCGGCACGGCAGCGGCCCGCGAGCGGCGGGGCAGCGAGCCGAGGAGCAGGGCAGCGAGCCGGCGCGGGCATCGGGAAACCAGTCAGTGCCGGTCGACACCGGAGTCTCCGCAGCGGACGCGGGACGGTCAGCGGCCCCGGCCGCCGAGGCCCGACCAGTGAGCCCCTCACCCGTCAAGGCCGTGGATCCTGCGTCGGCCGGTGGGTCCAGCGGGTCGAGTGGGATGAGTCTCGCCGACGTACGCAGGCTGTGGCCGGATGTCCTCGAGACCGTCAAGAATGCGCGCCGCTTCGCCTGGGTGATGCTCAGCCAGAACGCGCAGGTCACCGGTCTCCATAATGATGTCCTCACGATCGGTCTCATCAATTCCGGTGCGCGTGACTCCTTCGCCCGCAGCGGAAGTGATGAGGTCCTCCGGAATGCGCTCCGCGAGGTGCTCGGGGTCGACTGGCGGGTGGAGCCGGTCATCGACCCGTCAGCCGGGGGCTCCGGTAGCTCAGGCACTGGGGGTGGACCGACCGCGGCCGGCCCGACCGGCGGCGGCCCGACCGGTGGCGGCCCGACTGGCGGCGGCCCGACCGGTGGCGGCCGCCCCACTGGTGGTGGTGGCACCGACGGGGGCGGTCCGGCTGGCGATACGCCGGGTGACGGCAGCGGCTGGAGCGGTAGTGGGTCGGACTGGGGAGGCTCGCTGGGAGGCGGCTCCGCCCGTGGACGCGCGGCCTCGGGCGCTACCCCGAGCGGTAGCGCGGCAGTGGACGGTGGAGCACGTGGCGCGGATGAAGCCAGCTCCGCAGGGGGTTCGGGAGGTGGGCCTACCGGACGCGGCGGTAGACCCGGCGGATCCGACGGCGGGGTGGGCGGTTCAGGCGCGCCGCGATCCGTTCCAGCGGCTGACCCCGAGCAGCGCCGCGCACACACGCACCAAGCCGCTGGCGGGACGCACTCCGAACCGCTGGGTGGGGCTTCCGCGGCACGGGGCGGGGCACGTACGCAAACGTCGGCCAGAGCTGGAGGCGCGGACTCGGGGCGCGGCGAGAATACCGGCGGTTCGGCATCCTCCGGACGTCCCGGCCGTGGCCGACGCGGCGTCGCGAGCCAAGGTCAGCCCGCCGACGAACCCCCCCATGACCCGGACGGCGACGTCGACCCTGACACCGACGGGACAGTCTCGGACTCACCGGCCTCGCAAACCGAACTCCTGGTCCGGGAGTTCGGCGCCGAGGTGATCGAGGAGCTTCCCGCAACCTGACGGGCAGGCCGTCCCCTGAGCCACCCACATCGGGCCACTCGCGGGCCGCCATCCCCGCCGGACCAAGGCCATCCGCCCGTGCGCCAGGGCGTACAACGGGTCGCCCAGCTACTCCTCGCCGCCACCGGGCGGATTGCCAGGCCGGTGGACGCCTCCACGGAGGATCTGTCCGATCATCTGACCAGTTATGCCGTGCACCGCATAGTGGCTCTTACCGGTGTGAAACCATGAGAAGTTGTGCGGAGACCTTCAAATCCCTTTTCAGGTATGCCCCGCGAGGTCCCGATCCTCGCAGCCATCTCGTTCGCGGTAGCCATCGGGTTTGGGGTCGTAGCTCCGGCCATCCCCGTTTTCGCGCGCCAGTTCGGGGTCGGCCACACGGCCGCCGCGGCGGTCATCTCGGCCTTTGCGTTCATGCGGTTCGTCTCCGCCCTGAGCGGTGGACGGTTGGTCGACCGGTGGGGAGAGCGCAAGGTCCTTACGGTGGGGATGTTCTTCGTCGCCGGGTCGACGGCCCTCGCCGGACTCTCCCAGAACTACCTCCAACTCCTCCTTCTCCGCGCGGTCGGGGGAATCGGCAGCGCGATGTTCACCGTCGCCGCCGTGTCGTTGCTGTTGAGGGTCACTCCCGCAGAGCTTCGTGGACGCGCCAGCGGTCTCTGGCAGGCGGGCTTTCTCATCGGTGGGTTGATGGGTCCGGTTGTCGGCGGGTTCCTCACCGATGTGTCGACCCGGCTTCCGTTCTTCGTCTACGGGGCCGCCCTGACCGTCGCGGGCCTGATCGGCATGATGTTCCTTGCCAAGGCGACGCTGCATGACCAGGAGCGAGGCAACCACCCGGACGCGATTTCGGAACGGACCACACTTCGCGAGGCGTTCCGCAACAAGGCCTACCAAGCCGCACTCGTCTGCAACCTCGGCACTGGGTGGGCGCTGTTCGGTGTCCGGTCGAGCCTCGTACCCCTCTTCGTCATCGAAGGCATCAAGCTCGGCGCGATCTGGATCGGCATCGGGTTCCTCGTCGGCTCGGCAGTGCAGACAGCCCTCCTGCTCCCGGCCGGACGCTTCGTCGACACGGTGGGGCGTCGGCCGGCCATGATCATGGGTGGCCTCCTCTCGATGGCTGCGATGTTGATCGTGACGTTCTCGACCGCTCTACCGACCTACCTGCTGGCTATGGCGTTGTTCGGCGTCGGATCGGCCTATCTGGGCGTCGCTCCGGGTGCCGTCGTGGGCGATGTGGTGCGAGGTCGCAGCGGGCAGTTGGTGGCGGCCTTCCAGATGGCGGCGGACCTGGGTGCGATCGTCGGTCCGCTCGTGGCGGGACTGCTCGCGGACAGCTTGTCGTTCGGTGCGGCCTTCGGCGCCACCGCGGGGATTCTCGTCTTCGGTCCGCTGCTCGCGCTGCGCATGCCGGAGACCCGCTGGAAACAGGGCGAAGGAACGGTCGTCGCAACGTCGACGGAGGTGCCGCTGGGGACTCCGACTGCTGATGCTGGGCCGGAGGCCCCTGCCGCGAGCACCGACCTCAGTCGATCGCAGGACGGATCCCGAGGGCCGTCCTCGTGAGGTCCCGGTCGGTGAATCGCGCGCTGTCGATCGTGACCGACACGGCGACGCCAGGCGCCTGAAGCCAGAACACCTGATCTCCGCTCCGGTAGCCCGGGTGGCCGTGGTGCTCGAACGGCTCGAGCGGCCACTCATCGCCGCGCTCGCGGTAGTCGGCGAGGTAGTCGCGGAGAGCCTTCAGATCGCTGAGTGACGTGCTGCGCAGGGTCTTGACCGTGAGGTCGACGGAATAGCTCCCTGAGTCGTCAGGTCCGCGCTCCCAGACCCGGCTGCGGTGCGTGACGCCTTCCCATTCGTAGGTGAAATCGGAGACATGCGGACCCAACCCGTCGGGAAGGAAGCCGATCTCGAACCCGTCAAGGATGCGCGGGACGCTGTCGTCGACCACGTCACGGCCTTCCTGCTCCGCCTCGGAACCTGCTCTGCTCCCACCGGAACCGGCATCTAGCGTGGCGCGAGCCGACGGGCCCCCGGCCGGTCGGGTGGCATCGCCGCCGTCGCCGGCGAGGCGACGGACACCTGCGCCAGGACGGTCGCTGCGACCCCGATGACGATCGAGGCACAGGTGAGTCTCGTTGTCGTGAACATCTTGTCCTCCACGAAGAGTCGTCGTGCCGGCGGCACTGGACTAGGGGTGCCGGCGGCGGTGCGTCCCATCGTTGGGTGAGCGAGGCTGGAGGGAGGCGGTGCGAGCTGAGCCTGTGGACAACTACGCCGATCGCGCCGCTGTGGACAAAAGCTTGCACCGCGTACGGACCAGTTGAACGGGAGCGCCCTCACCAGCGGGCGTCCGGCCGGCAACCGCCCCAACCACGGATCCGTGCGCGATCGGGGGTCTCACCCCCCGTGGGGGTGGGGCATCGTAGGCTCGACCTACGCAGTCATCCCGCCCGCACCATCTCGTCCAGACCGGTCCACCGGGACGAGACTCCAGCTGTGGCCGAGACGAGGGAGATCATCGTGTTCCCTGGCGGAACGCCCGACATGCAGCAGCTCCTGCAGCAGGCTCAGCAGATGCAGCAGGACCTGATGTCAGCGCAGGACGAGCTGGCCCAGACCGAGGTCAAAGGCACCTCCGGCGGCGGACTGGTCACTGCGACGGTCAACGGCGTGGGCGAGTTGCAGCGCCTCGAGATCAAGCCCGAGGCCTGCGACCCCGACGACACCGAGACCCTCGCCGACCTGGTGGTCGCGGCGGTGCTCGACGCCGGCAACAACGCCAAGTCCGTGGCGTCACAGAAGCTGGGCCCACTCGCCGAAGGACTCGGCGGCCTGCCCGGCGGGCTCGGGCTACCCGGCCAGTAACACCCGAGCGCCGGCGGAGAGAGCAGAGGTCGCAGAGTGTACGAAGGTGTCGTTCAGGACCTCATCGACGAGCTCGCCCGTCTGCCCGGCATCGGCCCCAAGGGCGCGCAACGCATCGCGTTCTACCTGCTCGCCGCCGACGCGATCGACGTACGCCGGCTCGCCGATGCACTCGTCCAGGTCAAGGAGAAGATCCGGTTCTGCGACGTATGCGGCAATGTCGCTGAGGAGGAGCAGTGCCGGATCTGCCGTGACGCCCGACGCGACCCGGCCGTACTCTGCGTCGTCGAGGAACCGAAGGACGTCGTGGCGATCGAACGGACCCGGGAGTTCCGCGGCCGCTATCACGTCCTCGGTGGAGCGATCAGCCCGATCGAGGGGATCGGCCCCGACGACCTTCGCGTCCGCGAGCTGATGACCCGCCTCGCTGACGGTACGGTCCAGGAGGTCATCCTGGCGACCGACCCGAATCTCGAAGGTGAGGCCACCGCAACCTATCTCGCCCGCCTGCTCGGCCCGATGGGGTTGCGGGTCACGAGGCTGGCGAGCGGGCTGCCGGTGGGTGGCGATCTGGAGTACGCCGATGAGGTCACGCTGGGTCGTGCGTTCGAAGGAAGGAGGTTGCTCGATGCCTGAGGCGACCAACGATCGTCCGGCGACACAGGCCGGGGCGTCGGGGCAGCGGACCTCCACCCGGACGACCACGCATCCCAGTACGCAGCACACCACGGAGATCACCACACAGGACACCGCGCAGGACACCGCAGGAGAGGTAAGCCGAGCCGGGGGACCGGCGGGAGAGAATGCGATGACGACGACAGACCCGGGGGTTGAGCACGTGCCAGAAAGCGATGTCGAGGACTTCGCGCAGGAGATCGCCGACCAGGTGGAGAGCTTCCTGATCGCGCTTCGCGAGATCGCGCGCGCGGAACACCACGCGACGGCGGTCCCCATGCTGCTGCTCGAGGTGAGCCAACTCATGTTGGCGGGTGGCCGGCTCGGTGCGATCACCGATGTCGTGCCGGTCGAGCGGTTCGAGCCTGACGCTGGTCCCGATCCTGATCTCGACGAGCTGCGCGAGCGCCTCGGCTACCTCCTCGCCGATGTGGACGTCTACACGGAGGTGTTCGATCCGTACGGCCAGCAGGTCGAGCTCCTGCACGGTCGGCTCTCGGACGATCTCGCCGGTATCGCGTCGGCGCTCGTCCACGGGCTGAAGCACCACCGAGCCGGACGGATCGACGAGGCCCTGTGGTGGTGGCAGTTCTCCTACCTGTCGAGCTGGGGGGCCGAGGCGGGTGCGGTGTTGCGGGCGCTGCACTCGGTGGTTGCGCACGCCCGCCTCGATTCCGGGTCGGACGAGCCGAAGGCCGGCACCGAGGACGGCCTGGCGGCCGAGTCGTTGAGCGACGCACGCCAGTCCTGACGTTCACCCGAGCCGTCGTGGGGAGAGCCGTCGTGGAGTGTGCCGTCGTGGAGGGTGAGCCGAGCGCCGCCGACGCTGGCACTGATGCCGCCGAGGAGTACTGGGATCAGTACTTTCGTACGCTCAGCGAGGCCGGCCGAGATCTCGACTGGGAAGGGCGGTGGACCGAACCGTTTCTCGCGCCCCTGCGTGAGCTGGGTGGGGCGCCGCACGTTCTCGAGCTCGGGTGCGGCACCGGCAACGACGCCGCTCGGCTGGCCGACGCCGGTTGCGCCGTCACCGCTCTCGACCTGTCCGGTGAGGCGATCGCCCAGGCGCGGCGGAAGTTCGGCGCCCGGGCCACGTTCCTCGTCGCCGACATGGCGGAGCCGTTGGCGTTTCCGGACGGTGCCGTCGACGCGGTGATGTCCAACGTCGCGCTGCACCGGTTCGACGCCGCGGTGACGCGCGCGATCTTCGCCGAGATCGCTCGGGTCGTGCGGCCGGGCGGGTTGTTCCTGTTCCACGTCAACGCGCGAGAGGACCGCCCGTTGCGGGCGCGTCGCTATCCGGTCGTACGCCAGGTCGATGACGATCTCGTCCTCGAGCAGGGCGCCGGTCTGATGAGGTTCTTCTCCGAGGCCTACCTGCGGGAGCTTCTGAGGGACTGGGAGGTGGAGTCCCTCGACCTGGTGGAGATCCTGGAGGAGGGGACGGGAACGCCGTTCAAGTACGTGTGGCGGGGTGTGGCGCACCGCAGGTAGGAGAAGCGCCTGGGGGATGTTGGCGGACCGCCAAACGGTCCTCCCTCTCGGACAGCCGGCACGTGGCGTGTCCGATTCGCCGCCGTCGCGTCAGATCCGCGCCGGTCCTGCCGGTGGGGTGTTGGCTTCGCGGAGGGTACGCATGGCAGCGGCGAGCGCCGAGGACGCCTCGGGTCCGAGTGGGCCCAGCACCCGGCGGCGGAGGATCTCGGCGCAGGCGTGCCGGGCTTGTGCGGCGACCTCGCGACCGTGGTCGGTGAGGACGGCGTAGATCACTCTCCGGTCGGTGTCGCAGGGCTCCCGCCGGATCAGCCGGCTGGCGACGAGCCGGTCTGCGACCTTGGTGAAGCCGCCGCTGGACAGCGCCGCCTCCCGTGCGAGCCGGGTCATCGGCATCCGGAAGTCGGGCGACCGTACGAGCCGGAGCAGGATGTCGAACGGCGCCGGTGCCAGGCCGAAGCGCTGGGCGATCTCGTCCATCAGCCCCGCCTGGGTGGCGAGGTAGCCCTCGATCACGAGGCCCCACCAGGTGACGATCTCGTCGTCGTCGATGGCGTCGCGTGCGTCGTCGCCCATCTGCCGCCTTTCGCGAGGTCTCGCGCGGGTCAAGGAAAGCCTAGCGCGCGAACATCTTGCGAGCAGATATCTTGCGCGGAAGGTAAATGGATCGTATCGTCGACTCCGAGACCGGGAGGTCCACGACCTGAAGGTGATCCACCATGACTGGCAGCAACCCTCACGGCGGCAGCGGCCCGGCGACCAGCGGTTCCACGTCTGGCGGCTCCACGGCGAGCGGTTCCACGGCGAGCGGTTCCACGGCGAGCGACTCCAACGCCAGTGGTTCCACGTCCAGCGGCTTCACGACCAGCGGCCTGCACCACGTCACCGCGATCGGTGGTGACCCGCAGCGCAACGCCGACTTCTATCTCCGCACCCTCGGCCTGCGGCTCGTGAAGACCACGGTCAACTTCGACGATCCGGGCACTTATCACCTGTACTACGGCGACGAACTGGGCCGTCCCGGGTCGCTGATCACGTTCTTCCCCTGGCGGGACGCACCGCGCGGGCGGCGAGGCGTGGGTCAGGCCACGACGACGGCGTTCTCCGTACCGGAGACGTCGATCGGCTGGTGGAAGCAGCACCTGCAGTCGCAGGGCGTCGAGGTCAGCCAGGTCACCAACCGCGACCAGGAGGAGGTCCTCACCCTCCGCGACCCGGACGGCCTGGACATCGCCCTCGTCGCGCATCCTCAGGGCGACCCGCGGGACCCGTGGAACGCCGGACTCGTCCCCGGTGAGCACGCCATCCGCGGACTGCACTCGGTGACGCTGTCGGTGGCGCGCGAGGAGGCGACCGCCGCGATGCTGGTCGACGGCCTTGGCCTGCGGTACGACAGCGAGGGCGCGAACCGGTTCCGGTTCGCCGCCGGTGAGGGTGGCCCTGGCGCCTACGTCGACGTCGTCGTCACGCCCGACGCCCCGCGTGGTCTGGTCTCCGTCGGCACTGTGCACCACGTCGCGTGGCGGGCGCCCGACGAGGCGACCCAGGTGGCGTGGCGCGAGGAGCTGCTCGAGGACGGCGTGCAGGTGACGTCGATCATGGACCGGCAGTACTTCCGTTCCATCTACTTCCGCGAACCGGCCGGCACGCTGCTGGAGATCGCGACCGACCAGCCCGGCTTCGCGATCGACGAGCCGCTGCTCGAACTCGGCCGGGCGCTCAAGCTGCCGCCATGGCTCGAGCCCAACCGCGAGCAGATCGAAGCGATGCTGCCCACGCTCAACCTTCCCAGTGAGAACGATCCCCGCCCCGAGCCGCAGCCGCAGGGTGGGCCGGCATGACGACCCCAGGCTCGCCGTCGTCCTCTGCACCGTCCTCGCCGGCGGCAGCGTCGCTCTCCCTGGAGCACCGGTTCGTGGCCGGCGAACCGACCGCGCCGGTGGTCCTCGCACTCCACGGCACCGGCGGATCGCCGGAGGACCTGATGGAGCTGGCGCGCTACCTCCAGCCGGGTGCGGGCGTGCTCGCCCCGGCTGGCCCGGTCTCTGAACGCGGCGCCGCCCGGTGGTTCCGGCGTCTCGCCGAGGGGGTGTTCGACGTCGACGACGTGATCGCGCGCGCGCATCAACTGGCCGAGTTCGTCGTCGCCGCGCGGCAGGCGTACGCCCTGGGCAACCGGCGGATCATCGCACTCGGGTTCTCCAACGGCGCGAACATCGCCACCGCGACGGTGCTGTTGCGCCCCGACGTGCTACGCGAGGCGGTGCTGTTCGCCGCGATGATGCCGGTGCCGGACCCGCCCGACCATGACCTGTCAGCCAGCCGGGTCTTCCTCGCCAACGGCACCCGGGACCCGATGGCACCACTCGATTCCGTCGTACGTCTGGAGAGGGCGCTGCTCACCCGGTCCGTCCAGGTGCAGGTCTTCCGCCACGACGGTGGCCACCAGATCCCACTCGACGCCGCCGCCGCGGCACGAGAATGGGTGGGCACACCAGGGGAGTGAGGGCGCCCCTCAACGCGACGTCCGCTCCCACAGCGAGCCCGGCCAGTCGCCGGCAGACCGCGGGTCGTCAGGTCTCGATGTCGCCGGAGGCAGACGCCCTGACGCGCGGGTCACGGCCCGCCGAACTGTCGGTGGGAACGGGCAGGCCGGTGTGCGGATCGACCGGTGGCAGGTCGGGCGGCAGGAACACCCACCGCTTGTAGGACCAGAAGCGAAACAGCGACCCGAGGCCGAGTCCGATGACGTTGGCGGACAGGTTGTAGGCCAGCGGCCCGTCGAACCGCAGGATGTAGACGGTGAAGCCGACGACGGCCAAGGCGATCGCGAGGCCGACCGCGTTGAGGGCGAAGTAGCGGACGTACTCGGTCGCCAGCCCCTGCCGGGCACGGTGCCGCCAGGTCCAGAACCTGTTGCCCAGGAACGCCACCGTCGCCGCGACCGCCACCGAGATCGTCTTGGACGTGAGCGGGCCGAGGTCGAGGCCGAACCGCAGGACATTGGATCCGGCGATGTCGATGACCGCGGCGATGCCGCCGACCGTCCCGAACTTCGCCAGCTCGGCGACGAGGTGCTCGAATCGCCGCCACACCCAGATCCACCGCCGAAGACTCACCCGCCGAACGTTAACCCACGCGGGTGGCGAACCGGCCCGCCACGACGGAATGCCGCGGCGTTGGCTCACCCCTAGGGCTTGCGGGCGACTCCGCAGAACGCCCACCGGGATCCATCGCTGTCGGCTGCCTCGGGATCGTCGGCACCCCAGAGTCCGATGTGGGTGAGTCCCGGCTCGGCGCCCTCGTAGGGCGACACCAGCTCCAACCCGGCGAAGAGGTTCGCGATCTCAGCCTTGGAACGCAGGTGCAGCTGCTCGGTCGCCTTCTCGTAGATCTCGCGCACCTGCTCGGCGATCACCGGCGATGTCTTCTCCGTCGTACCGTGCGAGAGGGCGAGGTAGCTTCCCGACGCGAACTCCGACATGTAGCGCCCGATGAGCCCCTGGGGGTCGTCCTCGTCGGCGATGAAGTGGCAGACCGCAACGAGCATCAACGCGACGGGCTGAGACAGGTCAAGGTGGTCGCGCAGCTCTGGATCGTTGAGGATGGCGTCGGGATCGCGGAGATCACCCGAGAGGAAGATGGTGTGGGGGGTGTCGGCGATCAGCGACCTCGCGTGGGCGATGACCATCGGGTCGTTGTCGAAGTAGACGGTCCGGACGTCCGACGCGCCCGCCTGCGCGGCCTCGTGGGTGTTGTTGCGGGTGGGGAGGCCCGCACCGATGTCGATGAACTGGCGGATGCCCGCCTCAGCCGCGAGCCACTTTGCCGAGCGTTGCAGGAACCCGCGGTTGGCCCACGCGGCGTCCTCGAGCTCAGGCGCGGCCATCCGTACCAGCTCGGCCGCTCTCCGGTCGACCTCGAAGTGCTCGGTGCCGCCGAGGTAGTAGTCGTAGAGCCGACCGGCGCTCGGGATGGTCGGATCAACACCAGGGGGAACGGCGTCTGTCGTCATGTCGGCCTCCACGCGAAGATCGTCGCGAGGCAGTCTGCCATGATCCGTACGTTCTCGCTGCCCCGGTGCACCCCACGTCCGGTGGGCCGAAGGACCGTACAGGTTTCGGTCATTTCCTCCGCGCTGGGTTCGAGCACGGCCCGAGATCCGGCGCTCTCGGTCAAGCGGCCCGTCGGCTGGTCAGCGCGGCAGCCGCCGCCAGACGGCCCGGGGGAGTACGCGCAACACGGCGAAGAGAGGGCCGAGGCCCGCGGGCACCCAGACCGTCTCCCGCCCGGTCGCCAGGCCGTCGACCACCGCCCGCGCCACGTCGTCGGCTCCGATCGCGAAGGGCCCGTCGGGCATGCCCGTGGTCATCTGCGTACGGACGAAGCCGGGGCGGACCAGCAGCACCCGCGCACCAGAGCCGGCGAGCGCATCGCCGAGTCCCTGGGCGAACCCGTCGAGACCGGCCTTCGCGGCGCCGTAGACGTAGTTGGCCTTGCGGACGCGGGCTCCGGCAGCCGACGACAGCACCACCAGCGTCCCGTGGCCCTGCGTCCGGAGGACCCCGGCGACGGCGAGGTTCGCGGACACGTGGCCGGCGAAGTTGACGACCGCGGAGTGGGCGGCACCCGCCGGGTCGGCTTCGCACGCCGGTGTCGACCCGAGCACGCCGACCGCGTCGATGACGACGTCGAGATCGCCGGCCAGGGCGACCGCTCGCGCCACGGCATCCTCGTGCGTCTCGGGTGCGGCGATGTCGAACTCGAGCGGCTCGACCAGGGTCGCTCCCGCGGCGTGGAGCGCCTCGACGGTGGTCTCGTCCGGCTTACCGTCGCGTACGGCAAGGACGACGCGCCGCGCACCCCGCGCGACGAGGGCCCGTACGATCGCGAGGCCGATCTCGCTGCGGCCGCCCAGAAGCAGGACGGACGTCACCGCGCCGACCGCGTTCTTCACTCGTGGCCTCCGGGGACTGATCGGGCGTGGGTCGAGAAGGAGCCGCGCGCACGCGGCAGTCCAGGCGTACGCACAGAACCAAGCCTGCCGTCCCAGGTCAGAGTTCGAGGCGGCGGGCCAGGTCTGAGGCTAGGACACCGCTCGGATCGACCCGGTCCCGCACCTTCCGCCAGGCGGCCAGCTCGGGATACATCGCGGGGACGAGTTCGGCGGACAGCGTGGAGTCCTTCGCGAGATAGACCCGCCCACCCGCCGCCACCACCCGCGCGTCGAAGTCGCGCAGCATTCCCGCCAGCCGGGTGTCGCCGAGCGGTAGGTCGAGCGCGAGCGTCCATCCCGGCATCGGGAACGACAGTGGCGCGGGATTCGCCGGCCCGAACCGCTTCAGGACCGCGAGGAACGACGCGACCCCCGCTGCCGCCAGGTCGGAGACGATCGAGCGGAGGGCGTCGACTCCGGCGTACGGCACAACGAACTGGTACTGCACGAACCCGCGCCGCCCGTAGAGCCGGTTCCACCCCGACATGCCGTCGAGCGGGTGGAAGAACTCCGCCAGGCCCTGGATCTCTGCGCGTCTGCCGACCCGCCCGCCCGGCGACTTGTGGAACCACAGCTCGTTGAACGCGCGGACCGTCACCGGGTTGAGCAGTCCGGCCGGCACCCATGGAGGGGCGGCGAGCCGCGCCTGTGGGTCGAACGCCAGCGGTGTGACCCGCGAGCGGCGGGGCAGCTCGGCCACCTGGGCGTGCCGTCCGCGGGTGAGCACACTTCGCCCCACCGCACGTCCGCGCGCCAGGAGATCGATCCACGCGACGGTGTAGTGGTAACGATGGTCGGTGGCGGTCATGAGGGCGAGCGCTTCGTCGAGGTTCGCCGCGCGCTCGGTGTCGACCCGCATCCGTGAGGTCTCGACCGGCAGGCACCGGAAGGTCGCGTCGACCACGATCCCGGTCAGTCCCATCCCGCCGACGGTCGCCCAGAACAGTGCGGGGTCCTCGCCCGGTTCGGGTCCGACCTTCACCACCTTGCCGCCGGGAAGAACCAGGGTGAGCCCGAGCAGCGCGGCGCCGAACGACCCGTCGACATGGTGGTTCTTGCCGTGGATGTCAGCGGCGACCGCTCCGCCGACGGTGACGAATCTGGTCCCGGGGGTCACAGGTACGAACCAGCCGGCGGGCACCAGATCGCGCATCAACCGGTCGAGGCTGAGGCCGGCCGACGCGGTGACGATGCCGTGCTCGGTGTCGATGGTGAGCTGGGGTGCGAGGCCGGTGCAGTCGACGACGAGTCCGCCGGCGTCCTGGGCAGCGTCACCGTAGGACCGGCCGAGGCCGCGCGCGATCACACCGCGCGGCGGGGGGTCGGCCAGGAGCGCGGCGACGTCCTCGACCGACCGGGGGGTCGCGACCCGCGCGGCGGTGGCCGACGTGCGGCCCCATCCGGTGAGCAGCCGGATCGGCGCGTCGCCGCCCGTGGAGGTACGGGGCCCGGGCTCAGACGACATAGACGCCGATCGCGAGGCAGCCGGCGAGCGCAACCCCCGACAGGAACAACAGCCGGTCGGAGAGCACCGTCTCCTCCGGTTCCTCACCCGATCCGGCGTCGACCAGCATGGCGTAGCGCAGGATCCCCACCGAGAACGGCACGATCGACAGCCCGAACGCCAGCCTGGACATGCCGACGTGCTGGTCGAACGCCCACAGGCAGTACGACACGAGGAGGGCCCCGGACGACGTCGCTCGTACGTACCACAGGAACTCTCGGGTGTAGAGCTGCAGCGTCGCCCGCGACTCACCCCGGCCGCCGTTGCGGAGTTCCGCCTCCCGCTTGCCGGCGACCATGAACAGCGAGCCGAGGGTGGCGACGATGAGGAACCAACTCGACACCGCCACGTCGACGGCCGCCGCGCCGGCAACCGCGCGGAGGACGAAGCCGCCCGCGACGCTCACCAGGTCGAGGATCGGGAGGTGTTTGAGAGCGAGGGAGTACGCGGTGGTGAGGACGACGTACGCACCGATCACGGCGGCGAGGTGCCAGCTTCCGGTGAGAAAGGCCGCGGCGGTCCCGGCGGCCAGGCACACCGCCCCCGTCGTGTAGGCGAGGCGCGCCGACACGATCCCGGCGGCGACCGGGCGGCGCCGCTTGCGCGGATGGGCCCGGTCGGCGTGAGCGTCGCGAGCGTCGTTGATCAGATACGTACCGCTCGCGACCAGGCAGAACGCTCCGAACGCGATGGCGACGTCGAGGATCGCGTCCACCTGGGTCAACACGCCGGCGGCGGTGGGTGCGGCGAGGACGAGGACGTTCTTGATCCACTGGCGGGGACGGCAGGCGCGGACCAGCCCGCGCAGGCGCGATTCCGGTAGGGGCGTGGTCGTCGCCCGTTCCGGTGCGGCCGTCGTCAAATCGCCCAGCTCCCTCGAATCCCGCTTCGCCGAATCCTAACCGCGCTTCCGATGCGTTCACCGCGTCCCGTGCGTTCACCGCGAACGGGACCAAAACTCAGCCGATTTCGCCCACGGGCCCACCCCGTGATCATGATCCTGATCATGAAGGTTCTGAGGTGATATAGCCCTGTTTCCTTTCATGGAACGGTTTCCCTTCATGATCACGCAGGCGGGTCGGTGAAGACACCGCAGACAGCGGGCAGCGCAGGCGGGCAGGCAGCGCAGACAGCGGGCAGCGCGGGCCGGCAGGCAGCACGGGCAGCGCAGGCGGGAAGCGCAGGCGGGAAGCGCAGGCGGCAGGCGTGATCATGAAGCCGTTCCGGGTCATGAAGGCGTAAAGGCGCATAGCGCCCACTGCTCTTCATGATCACAATCATGATCACGGTCGGAGCGCCGTTGGATCGGGTGGGAGGCAGGGGGTGCAGCCAACCGTGATCAGAGCTCCGCTCGGGCCCAGCGCGGGGGGAGAGCGCCCACAACTTGGACAGTCCGTCCACGAAGCGTCGCCGTCGGTAGACTGTGGCGCGGCAACGGTGCCGACCAGGGCTGGCTCACGCCGGTCCCGGACTCTCGACCCGCCAAATGCAGGAGCGTTATTCCCGTGGGCCTAGTCGTGCAGAAGTACGGCGGCTCGTCGGTCGCCGATGCCGAATGCATCAAGCGTGTCGCCCAGCGCATCGTGGCGACGAAGAAGGCCGGACACGACGTCGTCGTGGTGGTCTCGGCCATGGGCGACACCACCGACGACCTTCGTGACCTCGCGCAGCAGGTGAGTCCACTGCCACCCCCGCGGGAGCTGGACATGCTCCTCACGGCCGGTGAGCGGATCTCGATGGCACTGCTCGCGATGGCGATCGCCAACCTCGGCCAGACCGCCAAGTCCTACACTGGCAGCCAGGCTGGCGTCCTCACCACGTCCCACCACGGCAAGGCGAAGATCATCGACATCACGCCTGGTCGGATCCGGCAGGCGTTGGAGGAAGGCGCGATCGCGATCGTCGCGGGCTTCCAGGGTGTCTCGCAGGACACCAAGGAGATCACCACGCTCGGTCGCGGGGCCTCCGACACCACGGCCGTCGCGCTTGCCGCGGCCCTCGACGCGGACGTCTGCGAGATCTACACCGACGTCGACGGGGTCTTCACCGCCGACCCGCGGATCGTGCCCAGTGCGCGACGGATCCCGCAGATCAGTTACGCCGAGATGCTGGAGACGGCGGCCTGCGGCTCCAAGGTGCTGCACCTGCGGTGCGTGGAGTACGCCCGGCGGTATTCCGTGCCGATCCACGTACGTTCGTCGTTCAGCATGAATCCGGGCACGTGGGTCGCCGACGCCGACGTCGTACGCGCGGCGAAGGCAGCCCACGCCGTCGACGTCCCGACGGACCGGCAAATCACCTCAGAGGAGGGCGAGATGGAGCAGCCGATCATTTCCGGTGTCGCCTACGACAAGAGCGAGGCGAAGATCACCGTGGTCGCCGTGCCGGACAAGGTCGGTGAGGCCGCTCGCATCTTCGCCACGCTCGCCGACGCCGAGATCAACATCGACATGATCGTGCAGAACGTCTCCGGGGTGGTGACGGGCCGAACCGACATCTCGTTCACGCTGCCACGCGCCGACGGGCAGCACGCGATGACGGCGCTCGCCAAGATCCAGGGCGAGGTGGGTTACGAGCAACTGCTCTACGACGACCGGATCGGCAAGGTGTCGCTCATCGGCGCCGGCATGCGGACCAACCCCGGCGTGGCGGCACGCTTCTTCGCGGCGGTGGCCGAGGCCGGTGTCAACATCGAGATGATCTCCACCTCGGAGATCCGGGTGTCGGTGGTCGTCGACGAGGATGACGTCGACGCCGCGGTCGCGGGCGCCCACCGAGCCTTCGACCTCGACGCCGACGAGGTCGAGGCCGTCGTCTACGGAGGGACTGGCCGATGAGCGTGGGCGCGGACCTCGGGGAGAAGAAGCCGACCCTCGCGGTGATCGGTGCGACCGGTGCGGTCGGCACGGTGATGCTGCAGATCCTTTCCACCCGCCGCGACATCTGGGGGGAGATCCGGCTCGTCGCCTCGCCACGGTCGGCCGGGCGCAAGTTGACGGTGCGCGGCGAGGAGGTCGAGGTCGTCCCGCTCTCCGAACGCTGCTTCGAAGGCGTCGACATCGCGATGTTCGACGTTCCCGACGAGGTCTCGGCGACCTGGGCGCCGGTCGCCGTGTCCTACGGCGCGGTCGTCGTCGACAACTCCAGTGCGTTCCGGATGGATCCCGACGTCCCGCTCGTGGTGCCCGAGGTCAACGCGCCCGCCGCCCGCGAGCGGCCGAGAGGGATCATCGCCAACCCCAACTGCACGACGCTCGCCATGATCGTCGCGGTGGGCGCGCTGCATCGTGCGTACGAGCTCGAGTCCCTGGTCGTGGCGTCCTTCCAGGCGGCGTCCGGTGCGGGGCAGTCGGGCATCGACACGCTGTACGACCAGGTGGCGAAGGTCGCGGGCCACCGGGAGATCGGCACCCGTGCGGGCGACGTCCGGCGGATCGTCGGTGACGACCTCGGGCCGTTCCCCGCCCCGTTGGCGTTCAACGTGGTGCCGTGGGCGGGTTCGCTGCGCGAGGACGGTTGGACCAGCGAGGAACTGAAGGTACGCAACGAGTCGCGCAAGATCCTCGGGCTGCCTGACCTTGCCGTGTCCGCCACCTGCGTACGTGTCCCCGTCGTCACGACCCACTCGCTCGCCGTCCACGCCCGGTTCGCCCGCGAGTTGGATGTCGAACAGGTGCGGCAGATCATGCGTGACTCACCGGGCCTGGTGCTGTGCGACGAGCCGGAGGACCTGGAGTTTCCGACGCCCGCGGACGCGGTGGGCACGGACCCGACCTGGGTGGGCCGGCTGCGGCGGGCGCTCGATGACCCGCAGGCGCTGGACATGTTCGTGTGCGGAGACAACCTGCGTAAGGGTGCGGCGCTCAACACCGCGCAGATCGCCGAACTCGTGGCCGAGGAACTCGCCGGCGTCCCCGTCTCCTGACCGCCTCCCGCCTCGGGCACCTCGGAGGCACCCGCTGGCGGAGCATCTTCCGATGAGGGGCCCCTTCGTCCAAGCGGCGCTTCGTATGAGGGGTCCTTTCGCCCAAGCGGCTTTCGTATGAGGGGCACCGTTGCCTGTCTGCGCAAGGCGATCGCGGAAGCCGTACGGCTGCTCGAGCTGGACGACCTTCGCGCCGATCGCGGTCAGATGGACGTCGTGGACGCCGCGGGGGAGATCATCGGTCAAGTACCGGCACCGATCGCCATCGTGTCCGACAATGGCTCCTGCTTTCGTGGCCAGGTGTTCACCCAGGAGCTCGCGGAGCAGAACCGCACCGAGGACGGCGAGGACCCGTTGCCGCGTCATGTGTGCACCAGGGTGAAGAGTCCCCAACCGCACCGCCACGCAGTTGGCAGTTTCGGCCCGTTCGGAAGCGATAAGTTTCGCGGCGGTCCCAGGTCTCTACGTCAGACTGCTCCATCGCACTCGAATCGGGAGGCATCTTGCGGCTTCTTCTCACGTCCGCGGGCATCAAGAACGCGAGCGTCCACGACGCGCTGGTCGACCTGCTGGGCAAACCCATCGCCGACTCCAGCGCCCTGTGCATCCCAACCGCGATGTACGGGCATCCCCACGTCGGTCCAGGAGCGGAGGCATGGCGTTTCATCAGCGGACGACAACCCCTCACGCCCATGTGCGAGTTGGGTTGGAAGTCCATGGGACTGCTGGAGCTCACCGCGCTGCCCAGCATCGATGAGGAACGCTGGGTCCCGCTGGTCCGGGAGACAGACGTCCTGCTGGTGGGAGGCGGCGATGCCCTGTACCTGTGCCACTGGATGCGGGAGTCCGGGTTGGCGGACCTCCTGCCGTCGCTGCGCGAGACGGTCTGGGTAGGGCTGAGCGCCGGGAGCATGGTGATGACCCCCCGCATCGGGCAGCGCTTCGTCGGGTGGAAGCCGCCCGCCGGTGGGGAGGACAGCGCCCTGGGGGTCGTCGACTTCTCGATCTTCCCGCACCTCGACGGCCAGGACATGCCGGAGAACACCATGGCCGACGCAGAGCGATGGGCTGCCGGTATCCCAGGGCCGACGTACGCGATCGACGACGACACCGCCATCAAGGTGACCGACGGGACCGTCGAGGTCATCTCCGAGGGGCACTGGAGGCTCTTTCCCTCCTAGTTCCGTCCTAGCTCAGGTGGAACGCGGACCCGGGACAGCTCACCAGCACTGGCCTCCGGCGCCGTGCGATGCGTGCTGCCGTGGTCGGGGCCGCAGGTTCAGGAGCCACCGCCCCCATCGCCTCCCCCGTCGCCGCCAGCGCCACCACTGCCCGCGTCGCCGAGATCGGCGTTGCCGACTCCGGAGGTCGTCCCGTAGTAGTGCGACCCGCCTGTCCAGCCCACCCCTTGCGCGGGAAGCTTCCGCTGTGCGGTTCGTGGCACCATCCGGAACACCGTGCTGATGCCGACGAAGAGCAGGGCGAGGACAAGCAGGCTGATGACCGCGAAGAGCAGAAGTTCCATGGCCCACCCCGTGTACGTCGGGCAGCCGCGAAGCTGTGCGGCGCCAGGTGGAGTCCAGCGTAGCTGCGCGTACGAATGTGAGACGGGCGAGAACTCAGCAGTACGCGAATGGTCAACCGGTAGTGCTCCACAGGGAAATCCGGCACTGTACGCGATGTGAGACAGCGGATACACACACCCCAATACCCCCCATCGAGACACGGCAGATGTGGCGTGCATGGTTGGGTATTGGCGTGCATCGTCGCGCGCTGGACTCCGCCGACCCGTCACTGTGCGCAACAAGTGCGGCTCCCGTGCTAGCGGTTCCCGCGTAGGGCTCGATAGGTCAGGGAACGCAGCAGGACCTCCGCTGGACCACGCCGCCCGACCCGACCTAGGACGCCGGCGGCGGCGACGGTGACGAGCCAGGTGAGGAGCGCAACCTCCGCCGTCGCGGTACTTCCCAGCTGCGCGCCGAGGCCGCCGGCGTACGGCGTGAAGAGGAGTACGAACACCACCGACTGCGCGAGGTAGCACGACAGTGACCGCTCGCCACAGGCCGCCACCGCGGCCGTGACCGGGCCCATGGCGCCGCGGCTCCGGAGCCGGATCACCAGCAGCCCCACCAGCGCGGCGTATCCGAGACCGCCGGCCACGCCGGTCAGCGTGTGCAGGGCGCCGTACGCCAGGTGGACGGTGAGCGACGAGGACGGCAGGACACCGACCACCACGAGGTCCAGGGGCAGCCCGCCGGCGAGAGAGAGGGCGAGCCCGGCCACCGCGGTACGCCGGAGCAGGTCCCGGTGCCGGCCCGGTTCGTCGAGGATCCGACGCCGGCCCGCCCACAGCCCCAGCACCATCGGGAGGAGGACCACCAGGGCCGTGAACGGTGTCGCCGCCAGCCAGTCCGCGAGCCGAAGCGACCCGGCCGCCCAGGGATCCGACGTGCTCAGCGCTCCGACCAGCGCACCGCCGTCACCGGTTGCCAGGCCGTACGTCGAGCCGAACACCACGACCGGGACGGTGAAGAGGGCCGCCCAGGTGAGCAGTCCACGATCAGAGAGGGGCAGCAGCGCCAGCAGGAAGAGACCCGCCAGCCCGTAGCCGCCGAGGATGTCGCCCGGAAACAGTACGGCCGCATGGACAAGGCCGAACGCCAGCAGCCACAGGTTGCGGCGGACCAGCAGCCGCCGGACGGCCGGCTCCGATGTGCCGCTTGCCCGTTGGCGACGGTAGAGCTGGACCATGCCGTACCCGAACAAGGCGGCGAACATCGGATAGGCCCGGCCGTCCACGAACGTCACCACGACAAAGCTCGCGATCCGGTCGACCACGGTGGTGTCGATCACGTGCAGGCGGGGTCCGCGCGGCCGGTCGTACAGGAACAATGGTGCGTTGGCGAGCGCGATGAACGCGAGCATGAGGCCGCGGGCGAGGTCGGGTGCGAGCGCACGTTCCTGCCGGGTGACAGGTCCCCGCATGGCCGCTGCCTCAGCGCTGACCGGGCTGTTGGCGCCGACCGCGCGGTTGCTACCGGCCCCCATCCGCATGCTGCAGAGCCTGCCATGCCGGTGATGACCTCATCCATCAGTGCAGGCGCGCCACGGCTCGGCGCAGTCTCCGGACGTCGCGCAGGCGGTGTTCGTACGTCGCACCGACCACGAGGAGAAGCAGTCCGCCGACCGCGAACGGGATCCACCTCGGAAGCTCGACGAGCAGTTCGGCCACGAACGGCGCGAGCTCGACTCCCGCGAGGATGACGAGCGCGCCGCCGCCCAGGACGGCCGGCGCCTGCAGCCGTCTCCACGCGCCGAGCAGGGTGATCGCGAGGCAGCAGGTGCCGAGCAGCAACGGTCGTTCCCACTGCTCACCGGTCACGGCACGCAGCAGCGAGGGCGCGAGAGTGAACGACAGACCCGAGCCGTACGCATGCCACGACGAGGGACCAGGCCTCACCGTCCGGCGACGCCACCAGCCCAGCCCGAGCAGGATGATTGACGCCGGAACCGTGTACGCCTCGATCAGCCCGACACCTTCCGCCCAGAGCAGGACCCAGGAGGAGAGCACGAGGGCGGTCAGGCCGACAGGACGCGCGGATCGGCGATCGGCGCGGAGCGACGTGGTGAGAGCGAGGACGCCGGCCGACGCGAGGCCCACACCGAACAGACGCGCATCGCCGAGGGTGAGGAGAATCGCCGCGACGACGAGGACGGCGGACCCCCACTCCACGCCAGGCGCGAGGTCCGCGCGAGCGCTGGGCCGGGCCAGCCCCGCCGCCAGCGCCGTACCGACCGCCGCGACGCCCAGGACCAGGAACGCGGAGCTACGGGCCGGCCAGCCGGCCACGAGGCCCGAGGCCAGGGCGAATCCCCCGACCAGGAACGTGGCCGCCATGGCACTCGCCGGACGCAACTCGCGGACCCGGGCGAAGACGGCCAGGCTCGCCGACCCGAGGGCGAGTACGCCGAGAACGACGAGAGTCGCGTTCTCGGTCGCCAGCGCCCACGAGAGCGCGAGGAGGGCGAGTACGCCGGCGATGACTCCGACCCAGGTGGCCAGCGCGCCGTCGCGCAGCCGGCTCGCCGCGCCGGTCGAGACGACGACCGCGACGAGGAACGTGGCGATCGCCGCCGCGTAGGAGAAGTCCAGGGCGAACGGTACCTCCACCGCCATCATGGCGCCGAGCGCAATGCTCACGCCGACGCTGGACGACCCGAGTCCAGGCGAACGGGTACCGACGGACAGGAGTAGGAAACAGCCGAGGAGAAGCCCGAGGACGACCAGGTCAGCCGGGCGGGCCGTGACGTAGGACATGAGGGACGAGGTGGCGTACGACAGGGACGGAGCGATGCCGACACTCCGTACCCCGTCCGGCGCACCCGACCACGGCTCGACGATCCAGCCGACCGGCGCCGCCAGCGTGCCCAGCAGAATCGGCACCTGCGGAAGGGCAGTCGCGGCGGCGACCCCCGCGCCGGAGATCCGGCAGCCGCGCCGCACCGGCGCCGGCAGCCAGCGGGCGGCAGGGGTGGCGGCGAGGACCAGCAGGCCGGCGGCGGCGTACGGCACCAGCTGCCAGCGTCCGTCGAGAGGGATCCGCAGCGGTGTCGCGAGGGCGAGGCACACGGTCACCGCCGAGACCACGGCGACCGGCGGTGTCAGCGCTTCCAACGGCCTGGCGCGGTGGATGATCGCCGGCATGGTCACGGCCAAGCCCACGAGGACCGCGACGGCAAGCAGCCCGGCGGCCGCGCGCACCTGAACCGGGTCGGGCGTGGAGAGCAGCTGCGCCAGACCGACCAGGACGCCGGCCGACCAGGCGAACCCGAAGCATGTCGTCGCGGCTCTGCGGAGGGCCCTCACGGTGACGGCCACCGTGACGTCGAAGGCGGCCGTGGCGATCAGTGCGGCCACCAGCCACGAGGCGGTGCCTGGCGGGTCGGCGTTCCACGCGAGCAGCGGTAGGACGATCTGGGCGAGGACCAGCGCGACGGGGACAGGCAGGCGGAGCGGTGGCAGCACCGTGGAGTACGCGACCAGCCCGGCCGACACCAGGGCGACCAAACCGGCGGCGTACGGCCCCGGCGGGAGCCGGTCGAGTCCGGCCAGGCCCGTCCAGCGGGCGGCGTACCCGTCCAACAGCACGAGGGCGAACCCCAGCAGGGCGACGGTCTCAGCGGTCGAACGAAGCCTCCGGACCAGCAGAAGCTTGGGAATCGCGAGCGTGACGGCCGTGATCGCACCCAGAATGGCGGCGCGTCCGGTGAGTCCGATCTGACCCCAGTTCCAGATCGTGAAGACCGCCGCGGCGACGGACAGCAGGGCCCCACCCAGGACAAGGAGCAGATTCTGGACGGTCTGGACCGACAGCTCGCGGCGTTGCCCCGCTGTCGGAGGAGTCCGGTGACCGGGCGCCGGGGAGGTCGCCGGGTGGGCGTCGAGCGCGGCGACCAGGGTCGCGCGGTGTCGCAGCGCGAAGTCGCGTTCGGCCGCCAACCAGGCGAGCCGGGCGTCGACCTCGCGGAGCTGCTCCCACAGCGGACTCGGCTCCCCGGTCTGGTCGCTGGACGACGCGCCGCCGGCCGGGTCGGCGGTCGGGTCGCCAGTCTCGCCGGTCGCGCCGCCGGTCGACGCGCCACCGGAGGCGGGTGACCTGGGTGGGCTGCCCTCGGATTCGTCCATGGCAGCCGATGATCAACCTGGCCGGGCAGCCGCGTCATCCGTCGGCGTACTCAGGTCCGCCCTGAGTATCCGCCCCTGTCTCCGAAATGTCGGATCCCACCAGAGCGCTCGCGCCGCTCTCCGCCCGAACGCGCGCCCAGACGCGCGCCCGCTCCCCACGCGGGGGCGCGCGGTGGTCGACATTAGGGTGGTCCGCGTGGCACGTGAGGTGACGGGGAAGACTCCGCCGATGACACAGCAGCCGTCGAGTCAGAGCGAGCCTTCTAGTCAGGGCGCTCCGACGATGCAGGACGTACTCCTGGCTCTGACGGCTTACTGGACCGAGCGCGGCGCGATGATCGTGCAGCCGTTCAACACCGAGGTGGGGGCGGGTACGTACAACCCGGCGACCATCCTGCGGGTGCTGGGTCCCGAGCCGTGGCGGGTGGCCTACGTCGAGCCGAGCGTGCGCCCCGACGACTCACGGTACGGCGAGAACCCCAACCGGCTGCAGACGTTCACGCAGTACCAGGTGATCCTCAAGCCCGACCCGGGTGATCCGCAGGAGGTCTACCTCGACAGCCTGCGCGCGCTCGGTGTCGACATCGACGCGCACGACATCCGGTTCGTCGAGGACAACTGGGCCTCGCCCGCCGTCGGCGCCTGGGGTCTCGGCTGGGAAGTGTGGCTCGACGGGCTGGAGATCACCCAGTTCACCTACTTCCAGCAGGCCGGCGGCAGGAACCTCGACCCGGTGAGCGTCGAGATCACCTATGGCATCGAACGCATCCTGATGGCGCTGCAGAAGGTCGACCACTTCAAGGACATCGCGTACGCACCCGGCATCTCCTACGGCGAGGCGTTCGGCCAGTCGGAGTACGAGATGAGCCGCTACTACCTCGACGACGCCGAGGTCGAGACCAACTGGACGCTGTTCAGGTCCTACGAAGCCGAGGCGCAGCGTTGCGTCGACGAGCGGCTCCCGGTGCCGGCGCACATGTACGTCCTCAAGTGCTCGCACGCGTTCAACGTCCTCGACTCGAGGGGTGCGATCAGCACGACCGAGCGGGCCAACGCGTTCGGGCGGATGCGGGCGCTGTCGCGGCAGGTGTCGAACCTGTGGGACGAACGCCGGGAGGAGCTCGACTATCCCCTCGGTCGTACGCAACCACCCGCGCCCGCCCCGGCACCGACGAGCTTTCCGGAGGTCGACGGCCCGCGAACGTTGCTGTTCGAGATCGGCGTCGAGGAACTGCCCCACGCCGACGTCGCACAGACGGTGGACGCGGTTCGTGAGGCGCTGCGCGCGAAGCTCGGCGAGACCCGGCTGGGGCACGGCGAGGTCCGCACCTACGGCACGCCCCGGCGGATCATCGCGATCGTCGACGCCGTGGAGCCACACGAGCCGGACGCCGAGCGGACCGTTCGCGGTCCTCGGGTCAGTGCTGCGTATGACGCCGACGGCCAGCCGACGAAGGCCGCGGCGGGATTCGCCCGCGGGCAGGGCGTCGACGTGGCCGCGCTGTCGCGGGTCGAGCAGGGCGGCGTGGAGTACGTCGCGGCGGTCCGCACCGACGTCGGCCGTCCCGCCACCGAGGTGCTGAGCGGACTGCTGGCGTCCGTCGTGAGCGAGTTGCGCGCCGACAAGAACATGCGGTGGAGCGACCCGGTGCTGTCGTTCAGCCGCCCGATCCGCTGGCTGCTCGCACTGCTGGGAGACGTCCCGGTGCCGGTGGCCGTGTCGACGGTGGCGTCGGGGCGGACGACGAGGGTCCGGCGTACGGCCGCGCAACCCGTGGTCGAGGTCCCGGGCGCCGACGGTTATCTGGACTTCCTGCGTACGCACGACATCGTGGCCGATCCGAGCGAACGCCGCGCCGCGATCGTGGCGGCGGCGGAGGCGCTCGCGGCAGAGGTGGGCGGCGTCATCGACGTCGAGGGCGAGGCGGCGCTGATCGACGAGATCACCAACCTGGTGGAGCAGCCGGTCGCGATCCGCGGTGCGTTCGAGGAGCGGTATCTCGAGCTGCCGGCGGAGGTCCTCACGACGGTCATGCGCAAGCACCAGCGCTACCTGCCGGTGTGTTCGGCCGATGTGGTGGAGGCGGGCGCCGGCGAGCGGGGGCCGTCCGGGAGCCGGAACAACGCGGCGCTTCGTCCGGCGTTCGTGGCGGTGGCCGACGGCGCGTGCGATCCCGATGTCGTCCGCGCGGGCAACGAGTCGGTCCTGCGCGCCCGCTACGAGGACGCGGCCTTCTTCTGGCGGGCAGACCTCGAGGTGCACCCCGACGAACACCGCGCGGGTCTTGCGAAGCTGGCGTTCGAGAACCGGCTCGGCTCCATGTCCGAACGCGCCGACCGGATCGCGAAGGTGGCCGACGCGCTTGCTTCGCTGGTCGGCCTGTCCGGCGCTGATCGGGCGACACTGTCGCGGGCCGGGCAGCTGGTGAAGTTCGACCTCGCGTCGCAGATGGTCGTCGAGCTGACGTCGCTGGCCGGCACGATGGGCCGGGAGTACGCCCGCCGGGCCGGCGAGCCCGAGTCTGTCGCCGAGGCGTTGTACGACATGGAGCTGCCGCGGGTCGCCGGCGGTCCGCTGCCGGCGTCGACACCTGGCGCACTGCTCGCGCTGGCGGACCGGTTCGACCTGCTGGCAGGGTTGTTCGCGGTGGGCGCCACGCCGACCGGGAGTTCCGACCCGTTCGCGTTGCGGCGCGCCGCGCTGGGCATCGTGAACATCCTGCGGGAGCGGCCATCGCTCGCGGCGGTGACGGTGGACGCGGGGTTGGCGGCGGCGGCGGCCGAGGTCGAGGCGCACGGTGTGGACGTGGCGGCGTCAGCCCGGGCCGACGCCGGGGAGTTCGTCGTACGCCGGTATGAACAGCAGCTCCTCGATGCCGGCCACGGCTATGACCCCGTGCAGGCGGTCCTCCCGTTGGCCAGCCGGCCGGCGCGCGCGGAGGAGACGCTGCGCGAACTCGAACGGCGTACCGGCGTCGCCGAAGGTGCCTCGGCCGACCCAGCCTTCACCGACCTGGTGATCGCCCTGCAGCGGGTCCGGCGGATCGTGCCGGCCGACGTCGCGGGGGAGTACGCCGTGGACGCGTTGAGCGAGCCCGAGGAGCTGGGGTTGCATCAGGAGCTGGCCAAGGTACGCGAGGCGCTCGGCGCGGATGCGGACTACACGCTGGCGGAGTTCGTCGACGCGGCTGTCGCGCTGGTGGGACCGGTGAACGCCTTCTTCGACGCGGTGCTCGTCATGGCGGAGGACCCGGCGGTTCGGGCGGCGCGGCTCGGGTTGCTGGCCTCGATCCGCGACCTCGCAGCCCCCGTGCTCGACTGGGACGCTCTCTGACCTGCGCGCCGGGGCGGGAAGGATGCCCTGTTTGGATGAGGGCGCCAAGGCCGAGCTATTCCCGGACGAGGACGCAGCGCACCACCGGAAGGCCGTCGGCGAGGAGTTCCCAGCTGCGTCCGGCATCTGCGCTGGCATAGACGGCGCCGGTCGTGGTGCCGAAGGCGATCGTCGACCCGGCCCCTGCCAGGCAGTGCGGCTCGATGTTGGTCTCGAGGTCGGGGAGGCCCTTGCCGCAGCGTTCGAGCCGTACGCCTTCCAGCCCGCCACGGTAGATCGCCGCGCCCTTGCCGTTCGTACCTTCGGACGCGCTGACGACCACTGTGTCGTTGCACACGCCGACCGCGGTGCAGTAGGTGCCGTCGAGGCCGAGCGCGCGGTGATTCCAGGCGCCCCCGTGATCCCAACTGGTCGACAGGCCCCGCGCGGTCGCCGCGAGGAGTGGGCCGTCGCCGGGGAGCGCGACGATCTGGTGGACGTCCTCGTCGATGTCGAGTGTGGGTTCCCAGGTCGCGCAGTCATCGGTCGAGCGTGGGATCCCGCCGATGCGTACGTTGACGAACGTGTTGCCATCGTCGTCGACACCGATCGAGCCGACCGACGGTTGGTCGCCGGACGCCGCGCGCCACTTGGCCCGTCCGTCGACGAGGTCGAACGACTCGACCGGTTCGAGCCGTTGGCCACGCAGCCGGTAGAGATGGGCGCCGTAGGTGCCGATCAGGAGACCGTCGCCCGACGGGTGGATGCAGGTGGTCTTCACGTTGCGCAGCCGCGTCACGTGCCGCCAGATGGCTGCCGCTCCCGCGTTGAAGATCTCCGACTCGCCGACCAGGGCCCAGGTCTTGTCACCGTCGGCGACCAGCGTCCGGAGTCGCCGCCCGGGCAGCTCGAGACGCGTCTGCGACCCGAAGACATGGAGCCCGTCGTCGGTTCCCACGTAGATGCCAGCGGGCATCAAGATCTCCCTTCGCCGTCGGCAATTCTTCCGTGGAAGAGCGGTCGCACGGAAGGGTTCGCCCCGCACTGGTCGCATCCGGGTTCAACCCGCCCCCCGGCTGGACGCGGAGGGCCCGCACGACCTTACTGTCCGCTGCGAGATCGGCCTGTCCCGGGTTGAGTGCGCGACGACGCCGCGGGACAACCGATTTCCGTCCCGCGGCGTCGTTGGGGAGGCCAGCTCCGACGGGACTCGCCACCCGTCGAGCTTGCCATCTGGATGACCTAGCGGGAGGTGGCGGAGATGATGCAAGGTGTCGGGACATCCCGGCGAGCGGTGCTCATCGGCGCACTGGCGGCGCCGTTGCTCGCGGCCTGCGGCCGGGAAGCCGGCGGTGCCAACGGAGGGAACGGCATGGGTGGCAAGGACGGACGCGGGGGGCTGCGGCTGGTGGCGGCCGCGGGAGTTGACCGGGTCACGCCGCCGCGCGATGCACCGGTGGCGCCGACGGTCGACGGGATGACGGCGTTCGGGCATGCCCTCATGCAGCGGGCCAGCGATCCGTTGACGAACTTCGTCGCGTCGCCGGCGAGCATCGCCTTCGCCTTCGGCATGGTCCGGGCGGGTGCCCGCGGAGAGACCGCCGTACAGATCGACGACGTTCTGGGCTTCCCTCCCGACGGTCCACACCTGGCGTTGAACGCCATCACCCGGCAGGTTGTCACCACCGACAAGGCGCCGCCTCGGGCGTCGAGCAAGCGCGAGCCCGGTGAGCCGCCGGCGCCGCCGGTCGTGGCCGTCGCCAACGCGTTGTTCGCCCAGGAGGGCTTCGCCATCCGGGAAGCCTTTCTGCGTACGCTGAAGGAGCACTACGACACCGGCGTCCAGACGCTCGATCTGCAGTCGCCTGCGGCTCTCGAGACGATCAACGCGTGGGTACGCCAGCAGACCGCCGAACGCATCACCAAGCTCTTCGAGGAACTCAATCCTGACACCATGCTGGTACTCGCGAACGCGGTCTATCTCAAGGCGGACTGGGCTGTGCCGTTCGAGGAGTCCGCCACCCGTGACGAGACCTTCACCAAGGCCGACGGCGGCACCGTCAAGGCGCCGATGATGACGCGGATGGGCGCGTTTCGCCATGCGTCGGGGGCGGACTGGCAGGCGGCGGAACTTCCCTACGCCGGCGGAGAGCTCGCGATGTGGATCGTGGTGCCGACCGCGAAACCGACGGCCGCGGCACCGTTCGAGCCCGTGACCCTGCTGCGGCCGCAGCTGCTACGGGAGGTGGCCTCGGGGCTGCGGAGCGGACGGGCGAGAGTCGCCCTGCCACGCTGGGACTTCGCCACCAACCTCGAGCTCGCCTCGTTGCTCCAGCTACTCGGCATGACGGTGCCGTTCGGCAGGTCTGCCGACTTCTCCGGCATCGCCGACAGGCTCTACATCGACCAGGCCATCCACCGGGCCAACATCACCGTCGACGAGTTCGGGACGGAGGCAGCCGCCGTCACCGGCCTGGCGATGCGGACGACCTCCCTCCCGGCGGAGCCGAAGACGGTGATCCGGGCGGACCGAGCGTTCGCGTTCGCGGTGGTCCACCTGCCGACGCAGACGCCGTTGTTCCTGGGGCAGGTGGCTGATCCGACCGCGACGGAGTGAGGTCTGCCTCGCATCGTTCGTACAGGCAGGAAAATCGGTTGCCGGTGTGCCGATGATGCGGTGTCATTCGAGGCGATACGCGGCGGTGGTTCTGCCGTCGCGGGGCCACGGCAGGTAGCGAGAGGAGGCGAGAGTGTGACGACTGTCCGGGTCCGTCGCTGCGTTCACTTCGACGGACGGAGATCCACTCGTGACACACGCATCTCGCCACCACCGCGATCGGCGCCGCGCGTCGCGTTTCCACTGCCTGCACTGCGGACGTGAGGTAGACCTCGACGCTCAGGGCACCGCCCATCGCAACCACTGCCCACACTGCCTGTGGAGCCGGCACCTCGACCGGGCGCGACCCGGCGACCGTGCCTCGCCTTGTGGTGCGGGGATGGAGCCGATCGCCATCACCGTACGCGGTGCGGGGGAGTGGGTGCTGGTGCACCGCTGCCGGGAATGCGGCGCCCTGTCGCTCAACCGTGCGGCGGGAGACGACAGTGCCCTGCTCCTTGTGCAGTTGGCCGTGAAGCCGCTGGCGTCCACGCCGTTCCCCCTCCACGCTTTGCACCGTATGGCGTAGTCCTGCCCTGCGTCACCCCGGCTCGCCCTGCCCTCGTGATCATGATCGTGATCATGAAGACATCCCTGTGCGCAGAGCCCGCAAACACTCATGATCACCGATCGCCGTCCCTTGCGACGATCATGAAGAGTCGCAGGTCGCTGCACCAGCGAGCTTTCACGATCACAGGGCAGGGCGGCGCGCGGCGAGCTATTGGTCGGCCTGTGCTTGTCGGCCGCGAACTTCTCCAACGCCTGCCGCCCGTCCGCCCAGCGTTCCGCTGCCGTTGTCCGCCTGCACGCCTGACCGAGCGGGCTCAGTCGAGGAGGGTGCAGCCGTACGCCTCGAACAACGCGCGCATGCCCTCGACCCCTGAGGGCCGTTCGCCGCTGTGCAATGCGTCGAGCAGCGCACTCGTGCGGGCTCCCATGACAAGCAGGTAGCGCACCGAGGCGTCAGGGTCGGGGTTCCAGAACGTGTGCGGCAGCCCACGCGGCCCGATGACCGCCCCGCCCGCCGGTACCTCATGCTCGGTGTCGCCCACCTTGACGCGGAGCCGCCCGTCGAGGACGTACCACGCCTCGTCCTCGTCATGATGGATGTGCATTGGCGCCTGGTAGGGCGGATCGTCGACGGAGCCCGTGCCTGGTCGGGCGGTCCATTCGGCCAGGACGAGACCGGAGCCCGCGGGCGCCAGCTTCTCATTCGCGGACAGGCGCGTCGCCGCGACGTGTCCCGGTGGCGGCAAAGACATAGCCCAACCCTCCTTGTCGTACGACAGCTTGAGCGGGCCCCGGATCGGCACCCAGGGTCACGGATCGGCACCCAAGGTCCCAGAATGCGCACCGCAAGAGTCCGACAGTAGTAGCCCGAGTACGCATCCTAGGGAGAAGGTCATCGGACGATCATTGTTGTGTGAGCGTGGAACCTCTGTGAGTACGGCGGTAGTCCGCAGCTCGTCCCAGGTGAGGACCCGCCACCGGCCAAGAACGGGTGGCGACCGCCATTGGTGCGAGCGCATCGGCGATCACGTAAGGGTGATCGCCGAAAACCCTTTGATTCCCCGCCGCCGCGCTGGTCGAATCGCCGGCATGTCGGTGCCGCCAGGATCGTTTGTCGAATGGCAGCACGCTCAGGTGAGCACGCCGCGCTCGGTGCTGGCCGGGCTTGTACGCCGTGCGGTGGGAGCCCGGATCGAGCGGGTGGACCGGATCGTGGAGGGGTACGACAACGAGGTCTACCGGGTCTGGAGCGCCGACGGGCAGGATGTGGTGGTCCGGATCTTGCGGTTCGGACGGGGCGGTGGCGACTCCACCAGGTCGGCGGCCGAGGCCTGGGCGATCGGCGCCGCACGTGCCGCCGGAGTACCAGGACCGGAGATCCTGCTCCACGACACCGTACGGATCGACGACTCCGAGTTCCCCGTCATGGTGCAGCGCACGATGCCCGGCCGCCCGCTCGCCGAGGTCGTCAACCGCCTGTCGGAGCGACAACGACACGACGTGCTCGCTGAGATCGGCGGACTGATCGCTCGAATCAACGGGGTCCCCGTCGATGACGAACGCGACTGGACGACTGTGATGGCGGCAGAGCTGGCCGATCGTCGTGCGCAGCGGGATCAGATTCTGGCCGGCGGCTTCTCGGCCGCGCAGTTCGACCGGATGCTGGACCTGCTGGAGGGGTACGCCCACGACTTTCCCTGTGAGCGCTGGGTGCTGTGCCATGGCGACATCAGTCCGCGGCACATCTTCGTGACCGGTGACGGCGGCGAGGGTGCGCCCGTACGGGTAAGCGGGATCATCGACTTCGGTGACTGGAAGCCCGGCGCACCGGTGCACGACCTGGCAGTGCTCCGGGTTCGCGGCCCGGAGTTGGACCTACCGCCACTGCTGGCCGGCTACGGCGCACCGGCCGACGAGACGTACCTCCGGCGGTTGAACCTGCACACCCTGGATATCGCTCTGTCCTCACTACAGATCGGCGTGGACGAGGACGACCGGGCCTGCATCGAACGTTCAGCCGCACAGATCCGCACCCTGCTCGCCAGCCTCGACGTACCAGGGTCGTAGGTCCCAGCTGCGTCCAGCGCGATGCGGCTCAGGCCGCCAACTCTCATGCGGTGCGTGGGCTGTGCACCAGATCCTGATCACTGGACTACCGTGGTGGAACATGCACGCGGACGGCTGGTTGGCAGACACCACGACCTCCTACGACACCGTGGCGGTCAGCTATGCCGACCATGTACGCGACGCCCTGGCCGGGGAGCCGTACCTACGAGCGAGTCTTGGGTTGTTCGCCGACCAGGTTCGCGCCGCCGGTGGCGGACCGGTCGCCGATGTGGGCTGCGGACCAGGACACGTGACCGCCCATTTGCACAAGCTGGGGATCGACGCGTTCGGTGTGGACCTTTCGCCTGGGATGATCGACGTTGCCCGGCGGGACCACCCCGACCTGCGGTTCGAGGTGAGCTCGATGACCGACCTCGACCTCGCCGACGGCTCGGTGGCCGGCCTGCTCGCTTTCTGGTCGTTGGTTCACGTCCCCGACGATGCGGTTCCCACGATCTTCGGGCACTTCCGGCGGGTGTTGCGGTCCGGCGGACCACTGCTGCTCGGCTTTCACCTCGGCGACGGGTCGCGGCTGAAGACGCAGGGCTACGGCGGTCACCCGATGAACGTCTACGTCCACCGCCGCCAGCCGGGCCGAGTGACAGCCTGGCTGGACGATGCCGGGTTCACGGTCGAGTCCCAGCTGCTGTTTGACCTTGACCAGAACGTTCCAGGGGCGGTTCTCTTCGCGCGCCGCCGGTCCTCGCTCTGAGGCGACAGTCGGGGACGCGTTCTCACCGTGTCCGACGTACAGGGGCGCCCCAGAACCGGAAACCGGCAGGTCAGAGATCCGTCCCTGAGCCATCGCCCAGGCCTCTGACCTGCCGGTTTGCGCGTCGGGGTGGCGGGATTTGAACCCACGACTTCCTCGTCCCGAACAAAGGTCAAGCCCGGATCGCGTGCCTGATCCACCGCATAAGCGCAGGTCAGCAGCGTCCGCTGACAGCGCCTGACCGCGCTTGACCCCGGCTGCCGCTCCCACTCCGCTCCCATTCCGCTCCCACATGTGCTGCCGGTGGTGAGCCGCCGGGGACTCCCGGTGGCCGGACCCGGCTGAAGCACAGGGGTGTTGGGGCGAGCCGGGACGTGTGACCAACCCAGGCTCACCGAACTCACCGACCGGAAACTCGGCGAGCTCGGCGGCACCTATGGCGGAGCGTTCTGGCGCCACCTTCTGCATCCCCCTCCCGACGCAGCCGCCGCAATCCGCTGGAGCTGACCGTGACCCGGCCGGGACCGATCTCTGCCCGCTGAACAACAGACCAGCCCCGGCCGGTGGCCAAGCGCATGGACACGCACATGCCAGAATCAAGATCACGACTGTTCGGCCCCACCCTAACCAGCTCGTACCAAACCTGACATCTGTCATCTTTCGCGCACGTGCTGCTGCTGCTCGGCTCGAATCTTCTCGGGCTTCCTCCAGGTGAACCGAGGCCGCAGGGACAGCGCAAGGCCGGCAGGAGTGCCCGGGCGGAGGCGTCTGCCGCGCCGTCCGAGGATCAGCTGCGCCGCGGTTGTCCGCCCGTGTGCGCCGGGAGATGTGTGGCGATCAGTCGGAGCAGGTGGTTGCAGTCGACCGGTTTGGTGACGTACTCGGTGGCCCCGGCGGCGAGGCTCTCCTCGCGGTCGCCTTTCATCGCGTTGGCGGTGACGGCGATGAGGGGCAGGTCGCTGTGAGCCGGCATCGTCCTGATGCGGGCCATGGTGGCGTTGCCGTCCAGGTCTGGCATCATCACGTCGATCAAGGCCAGTCTGATGTCGTCGTGGTCGTCTAGTGCGTCGATGGCTGCCAGGCCGTTGTCGACACTGACGACGTTCAGCCCGTGCTGTTCCAGAGCAACTCGTAGTGCGTTGACGTAGCGTGGATCGTCGTCGGCGACCAGGATCTTTTCGCCATGGAACTGCCCGGACTCGGCCGGCTGCACCGCCCCAGCCAGGTTGGACTGCGCGGGAGCCGTGTCGCCAGTTTCGGTCGGTGTGGTTCTGGTGGGGGTTCTGCCGACGGGTAGGTAGAGGGTGAACGTGCTGCCTTGGCCCTCCTGGCTGTGCACCTGCAGTTCGCCGCCGAGGAGGCTGGTGAGTTCCTTGCTGATGGAGAGGCCGAGGCCGGTGCCGCCGTAGTTGCGGCTTGTCGTTCCGTCGGCTTGGCCGAAGGCCTCGAAGATGTGGGCGAGCTTGTCAGGGGGGATGCCGATGCCGGTGTCTTCGACGAGGAACGCGATCAGCGCCGGAGCCGACCTTAGCGCAGGACTGTTCACCTCAGATACGCTGGCCATCTGGATGTGGAGCCGAACTGCTCCTTCGTGCGTGAACTTGATCGCGTTTGACAGCAGGTTACGCAGGATCTGCTGCAGCCGCAGACGGTCGGTCTCGAGGCTGGTCGGCACTTCAGAGGAGACCGTTACCGCTAGGTCAAGACCCTTGTCCGCGGCGAGCGGCTGGTACAGCGATTCGACGTAGGTCACCAGCCCTTCGACCGTCACGGGGACTGACACAAGCTCCATGTGCCCGGCTTCCACCTTGGCCAGGTCGAGGATGTCATTGATCAGCTGCAACAGGTCGTTGCCCGCCGAGTGGATGGTCTGGGCGAACTCGACCTGCTGGTCGGTGAGGTTGCCCTCGGTGTTGTCTGCCAGGAGATTCGCCAGGATCAGTGCGCTGTTCAATGGTGTACGCAGCTCGTGGGACATGTTGGCCAGGAACTCAGACTTGTACCTCGACGCCAGCGACAATTGCCGGGCCCGCTCCTCCAACTCCCGGCTTGCCAGCTCGATGTCGCGCTTTTGGCTGGCCAGCTGCGCCGTGGCATCGGCCAGAGCGGCCACCTCACCTCTGGCGTCGACGGGGATCTCTTCGCGATCGTCACCCTCGGCAAGGGCGCTGGCAGCGGTGGCGATACTGCGGACCTGGCGGGTCAGGTTGGCGGCCATGACATTGACGCTATCGGTGAGGTTCTTCCAGGTGCCGGCAACGCCCGGTACCTGCGCCTGCCCGCCGAGCTGGCCTTCGGTGCCGACTTCACGGGCTACGCGGGTGACCTCGCCGGCGAACTGGGACAGCTGGTCGACCATGGTGTTGATGGTGGTCTTGAGTTGGAGGATCTCACCGTGGGCGTCCACGTCGATCTTCTGGGACAGGTCGCCGCGGGCAACGGCGGTGGCGACGTGGGAGACATCGCGCACCTGCGCGGTGAGGTTGGCTGCCATGAAGTTCACCGAGTCGGTCAGGCTGCGCCAGGTGCCCGCAACTCCAGGAACGTCTGCCTGCCCGCCGAGCTGGCCTTCGGTGCCGACTTCACGGGCTACGCGGGTGACCTCGCCGGCGAACTGGGACAGCTGGTCGACCATGGTGTTGATGGTGGTCTTGAGTTGGAGGATCTCACCGTGGGCGTCCACGTCGATCTTCTGGGACAGGTCGCCGCGGGCAACGGCGGTGGCGACGTGGGAGACATCGCGCACCTGCGCGGTGAGGTTGGCTGCCATGAAGTTCACCGAGTCGGTCAGGCTGCGCCAGGTGCCCGCAACTCCAGGAACGTCTGCCTGCCCGCCGAGCTGGCCTTCGGTGCCGACTTCACGGGCTACGCGGGTGACCTCGCCGGCGAACTGGGACAGCTGGTCGACCATCGTGTTGACCGTCGCGCTCAAGGCGACAATCTCACCATCGGACGATCTTTCGGCCCGTGGGACCGGCATCCGCTGGGACAAGTCCCCATCTGCCACCGCATTAAGGACACGTCCGAGCTCGGCAATTGGCCGTCGGCTCGTCGAGCGACGAGACATTCTCACTTTGCCCAGCAAATGCGACATTGAACGCAGCGCCGCATTCTCCGAATATGCGTGATCCGCCTTATCCCGCAACGACTGGCGAAAGCCGTGGGCAAGACGGCGTGCAGAATGGACAATCGTTGCAGCCTCAACACGGTCGTCTGCGACGCTTCTGCGTTCCAATTTCCTTTTTGGCATCGCATTACCTACATTGCTAGGACTTCACTACTGCCTACGCAACCTCGTTTTCAACTCGGCGCGGGCGCCTGATGCACTTCGAGAAGGCGAACCAGCAGCACCGCGGGCAGACAGGTGATCAGAACCGCGAGGGCCGGTCGTATCCACACCAGTGATGGTACGGATCCAGGCCCACGCGCGCGATGCCGGGCTTTCGGCCAGGATCTGGCCATGCAGGAGTGTCGGCTGGCGCCGCCTCGACGGCTAGGGGCTTGAAGGGCGGTACCCCCATCTGACGAGATGTAGGCGTACGGCAACCACCCGGATGAGTGCCTGCTTTGCTGCTCACGAGGCTCTCACGCAGACGTTCCCAGCAGCTACTGTCATTTGCGCACAAGTCCCGGCCGAGTCGTCACCGCGGGTGCTTCCGTCACGGCTGGACGCTTGTCGCGCTCAAGGCGTACGCACGGCGAGTCCTCCAGCACCAGGTCGACGAAGCGACGCGTGCCCGTCGGGAGCAGTTCGACCATGAGCAGAGGCTGCGCACATACGACACACGTCGAGAGCTGTATTCAAGGTATGTCGTGATGTCAGAGAAGTACGAGAAGTATGAGCGATGGATCAATGCGGAAGCCGAGACACTAGCTCGGGTTGAATCCGACCCGCAGTCTGTGCCATTGCACGAATGGAAACGGATCGACGGATGGATGGAGGAACGCGCCGCAGCCGCGAGGGGGCCGCTAACGATCATGGGATGCTCCTGATGGTGGCACCGAAGGATGTTATAGCGGCTGCCGCGCGCGTAAGCGCTGCCCTTAACGATCCCATTGACGCCGTTCGCTTCAGAGATGCAATCCACGACTTCCTGCTCGCTGCTCGCTGCTCGTGCAGACCTTACCCAGATTTCAAGATCCGGCATGGGAGCCGCTCCCACCACCGATTCATCGGTCGGTGAGGCCCGCAAGAAGGCATACGCCGAAGCCGACTCAATCTGTCTAACTGGCCATTGACCATCGATGTTCACACACCGCGGGGTGGCGTCGTCAACGGCCATTCGTGTGCGTGCCTGACTGCACGGCAGGAGGTGGGTGTATGTCCGCAGGGCGAGCCACGGGTCACCGGTTCAGGCGTGTTCTAGGAGCTGCGGATCAAGGATGCTGAGGATTTCCTCTCGGACTCGAACGTTGCAAGTCTCGATTCGTCGAAGTCGCTAATGAACATTCCGCAACAACTCGTGGCTCTTCAGCTCATCGGCCTCGTGCCCTAAGTCCGTCCGCATTGCTAGCATGATCTTCTCGAACTGGAACACTAGGCGGAGAGACTGATCGCCGTCATCTTCCTGCGCAGCCATCGCCTTCCATGCAGCCCACTCCTTAATGACGTTGTTCGATGCCCACGTCATCGCTCGCGCGGAGAAGTCCGCCATGAATTTGATAGTCTCCTCATCGGGTACCGGTTTCCTCGTCGCGGCGGGCTGGTCGAGGCCCATGGCGTGAGTCCAGTCCCTTACGAACGTCTCTTAGATTTCGGCCCACTTCTCGCGTTGTTGAGCTTCAGTGAGCTTCTTACGCTCGAAGATTCTTCCTGCGACGACCGTTAGCGTGGCGACGAGGATTGTGCCAGTCAGGCCGACGACGGCAACGGTAATTTGTGGGTCGACGCGCCGCACAGCCCACCACGTAGCGCTAACCATCCCCGCGAGCGCACAGAGAACAAGGACGAGGATCGCCACTACTACAGCAAGCTGCCGCCGCTCGATGGACCGATCTTGAACCGCCATAATCAGACAATAGCGGCCGCCTACGTGATCGGCTCGGCTTGGCCGGCTACACCCCTGCCGCCCGGCCACAGTGAACTGCCCGGCCCGATACTCTTGCAAGTGACGGCGGGCATGGCGTCAATGTCACCCCTGTCACTCTGTCACTCGCTTGGCTCAGATCTGCGGAAGCGGGTGTGACAGCAGGGTGAGACGTCGAACTGTGACGTCTCTCTCACCCTCTATCTCTCGCACGGCCAGTCGCGTGCACGAGGGGTGCAAGGAGGGCTCAGGGGAGCGGTGCAGGCAATATCCACTCCCATTCTGCTCCCAAAATCGGACACCGGCAGGTCAGAGATCCCTCACTGAGCGATCGCTCAGGCCTCTGACCTGCCGGTTCGCGCGTCGGGGTGGCGGTGTGCTGGCTCAGGACATCGGAATGGGGTGTCTCACGACATCGGAATAGGAATGTCTCGGGTCATCGGCATGGCAGGTCCGGTGCCGCTGGCCGGTTGGCAGAGGCTGCCTGGTGTCGAAACGTCGTCTTGTCATCACCGCCGTCCTCGCCGGCGCATCACAGTCCGAGACCGCCCGCACCTACGGTGTCTCCCAGGGCTGGATCAGTCGTCTCATGGCCCGCTACCGCGCAGCGGGCGAGGCCGCGTTCGAGCCGGATTCGCGGGCACCAAGGACCAGCCCCGCCGCGGCCGCCGAGGAGACCGTCCAACTCGTCCTCGAACTACGCAAGAAGCTCGCCGAGCAGGGTCTGGACGCCGGCGCAGACACCATCGGCTGGCACCTGACCCACCACCACCAGATCACGGTGTCGCGGGCCACGATCAACCGGATCCTGGTCCGCCACGGCACCCTCACCCCCGACCCGTCCAAACGGCCGAAGTCGTCATACATCCGCTTCGCCGCCGAGCAGCCCAACGAGTGCTGGCAGTCCGACTTCACGCACTACCGGCTCACCAACCCCGACGGCACACCCGGCACGGATGTGGAGATCTTGTCCTGGCTCGACGACCACGCCCGCTATGCCCTCAGTGTGACCGTCCACCCCCGCATCACCGGCCAGATCGTTGTGGCTACCTTCGGTCAAACCGTTACCCAGTATGGGATTCCGGCGTCCACGCTGACCGACAACGGCATGGTCTTCACCACCCGGCTATCCGGTGGCAAAGGCGGCCGCAACGCCTTCGAGACCGAACTCCGCGCCCTGGGCGTGATGCAGAAGAACTCCCGCCCCAACCACCCCACCACGTGTGGGAAGGTCGAGCGATTCCAGCAAACAATGAAGAAATGGCTGCGCGCCCAAGACCCCCAACCGACCACCATCGCCGACCTCCAGACACTCCTGGACGCGTTCGTCACCGCCTACAACAACAACCGGCCACACCGATCCCTACCGAACCGGGCCACCCCGGCCACCGCCTACACCGCCCGCCCCAAAGCCACCCCCGGCAGCCCCCGCACCGACACCCACCACCGCGTCCGCCACGACCGCATCGACAAAACCGGCAAGATCACCCTGCGCCACCAAGGCACGCTCTACTCCATCGGCATCGGCCGAACCCACACCCGAACCCGCGTCCTCGTGCTCGCCCAAGACCTCGACATCCGCATCATCGACGCCGCTACCGGCGAGCTCCTCCGCGAACTCGTCCTCGACACATCCAAGCGCTACCAACCCACCGGACAACCACCCGGACCCACCCCCAAATGACATCAGCCCGAACCCACAAATCGTAGGTCCGGGCTATGCCGATGTCCTGAGACATCACACGCGTCGGGGTGGCGGGATTTGAACCCACGACTTCCTCGTCCCGAACGAGGCGCGCTACCAAGCTGCGCTACACCCCGCAAACGCCAGGCAAGCCTACCGGGCGGCGTCCGACCCCCGCGATCGGGTATCGGACCGGGCCGTGGGCGTCCCGCGGTAGATCGTCAGCCACCAGCGTTCCCACGCCATCTCCTGCCAGTACGACAGTCCCAGCTTCTCCATGACCCGCAGCGAGCGGGTGTTGGCGGCAATGGTGATCGAGATGAGCGAGGACAGTCCGAGCGTGTCGTACGCAAGATCGCGGACAGCACACGCCCCCTCGCTGGCGAGGCCCCGACCCCACGCGGCGTGGGCGAGGCGCCAGCCGATCTCCACCTGGTCCGGCATGGCGCGATGGTGGCTCAGCCCGATGAACCCGGCCAGCCGGCGGGTGGCGCGCAGCTCCACGGCGTACAACCCGTAGCCGTGCTGGTGCCAGTGGTCCTCGATCCGGTCCGCGAGGGCGTCACTCTCGACGCGCCGCATCGGTATGCCGCCGAGGTGTTCCATCACCCGCGGGTCGGCGTTGATCGCCGCGAACGCCGACCAGTCCGAGCGCCGCCAGGTCCGCAGCGAGAGCCGTGGCGTCTCCAGCCGCGCGGGTACGCGGAGATCGGCCGCCGCGCTCACAGGGCCGAACGAAGGGTCAGCAGGCTGGCCTCGGGATAGCAGGCGAACCTCACTGGCGCGTAGGGCGACGTGCCGAGGCCGGCGGAGACGTGCATCCAGGACGGACCCCAGCGGGAGAGCCCCTTGACCCGTCCCGTGTCCAGGTCACAGTTGGTCACGAGGGCGCCGTAGCCCGGCACGCACACCTGTCCGCCGTGGGTGTGCCCGGCGAGGAGCAGCCGGTAGCCGTCGGCAACCATGGCGTCGAGGACCCGCCGGTAAGGCGCGTGGGTGACGCCGATGGTGAGCTCGGCCGACGTGTCGGCAGGGCCGGCGATGTCGTCGTACCTGTCCCAGTGGATGTGCGGATCGTCGACCCCGGCGAACGCCAGCCGCCGCCCGTCGGCCTTCAGCTCACCCCGTGCGTTGGTGAGGTCGAGCCAGCCCGCGTCGGTGAACGCCGTACGCAGGTGGTCGATCGGCATCCGCGGGGCGCCGAACGCACGCGGACCCTCGCGGATCCAGAAGTAGCGAAGCGGGTTGCGCCGGACGGGTGCGTAGTAGTCGTTGGAGCCGAAGACAAACACCCCTGGACGCTCCAGGAGCGGCTCGTACGCATGGACCGCCACCGGTATCGCGTCGGGGTGGGAGATGTTGTCGCCGGTGTTGACCACGAGGTCCGGCTCCAGCGCCGCGAGCCCGCGTACCCACTCGACCTTGTCCGTCTGGTCTGGCATGAGGTGAAGGTCGGAGATGTGCAGGACCCGCAGCGGCAAGCTCCCCGGCGGCAGCACGGGCACGTCGAACCGGCGGAGGCGGTAGGCCCGAACCTCGTAGCGCGCTGCGTAGGCCACGCAGGCCGCGGCAGCGGCGGCGACGCCGGCGGTGGCTCCCAGGGTGACCTTGAGCTTGTGATGCACCCTGACAGGCTCCCACACCCCGGGGCGGCTCACATGGTCGCACCACTATTCATGATCGTCTTGTGCGTGGCGTCGTATGAGCCCGTCCCGTGGGGTCGGGCGATGCGGCCCTACCGGCGGATGTACGCCGGCGCAACCGCCGTCGGCCTCAGGCTCCGTAGGATCGTGCCCATGAGTGCCCTCAAGGAGCGGCTGCGTGCCGACCTGACGACCGCGATGAAGGCCCGGGACAAGGTGCGTTCGTCGACGCTACGGATGAGTCTCACGGCGGTGACGAACGCCGAGGTGGCCGGCGCGGAGGCCCGTGAGCTGTCCGATGCCGAGGTGCTGGACGTCCTCGACAAGGAGGCCAAGAAGCGTCGCGAGGCGGCGGAGGCCTACGACGAGGCTGGTCGGTCCGATCTCGCGGCAAAGGAACGCACCGAGGGCGAGATCATCGCGGAGTACCTCCCCGCGCAGCTGTCCGAGGACGAGCTGGCTGCGATCGTGCGTACGGCGATCGCCGAGACCGGTGCGAGCGGCATGAAGGACATGGGCGCGGTCATGAAGGTCGTGCAGCCCCAGGTGAAGGGCCGCGCCGAAGGTGGCCGCGTCGCCGCCGTCGTGCGCGGCCAACTCAGCTGAGCCCCTGACTGCTCGGTAACTACCGGATCAGCCCGGGCGCGAATCGTCGTCGGGCGGTGGTGGCAGGGTCGGCTTCGGGAACGGTCCCGGGGTGGTCGGGATCGGCTTCGGCTTCGGCGTGGGTTTGGGCTTGATCCCGTTGGACAGGTAGACGATCACCGTCGACCCGGAACCAGCGCTGGTGTTGGGACCCGGTGTCTGCCGGACGATGGTGCCGCGCGGCAGGTCGGAGTTGATCGAGCCGCCCACGGCCATCGAGAAGTTCGCCTTACGCAGGACCGACCGTGCCCGGTCCTGATCCATCCCCAACACGGACGGGACGGTGGTGGGGATGCCCACCAGCATCTTCGGGCTCGGGTTGACGAAGTTCGGGCTCTTCCTCCCCTCGAGAGCGCCGCGCATCGCCGCCAGCCACATGGGTCCGGCGAGCGTGCCACCCCAGACCTGGTCGCCGGTTACGGTTCGGCCGCCGATGCGTTGCCCCATCAGGCTCTGCTGCGGCGCTTCTGCGTCGGTGACGACCGCGGCGGTGGCGAGGTTGGTGGTGTAGCCAAGGAACCAGACCGCGATCCGGCTGTTGCTGGTGCCGGTCTTGCCCGCGACCTGCCGGCCTTCGTTCGCCATGCTCATCCGCTGGCCGGTGCGCCCGGAGTCATCGCCGTCGACGACCTGGCGGAGGACGTAGTTGACGCCATCGGCGACGGCCTGGGGAATGACCTGCTTGCATTCGGTCTTCGTGAGTTTGACCGGGTTGCCCTGCCGATCGAGCACCTTGAGGACCGGTGTCGCGGGGCAGTGCAGACCGCGGGCGGCGAAGGTGGCGTAGGCCTCGGCCATCGATATCGGAGCGACCTCGTTGACGCCGAGCACGAACGGCTTCACCTGATCGAGCGGGTCTCCGTCGGCGCGGACCGCACCGAGCCTGGTGGCGATGTTGGCCGGCTCGCAGATCCCCGTCTGCGCCTCGAGGTTGGCGTAGAACGTGTTGACCGACCGCGCCGTCCCACTGATGAGGTTGCTCGTGGAACCCGCGCTCGTGGAGTTGGAGACATCCCACGGCGTACTGATCCAGCCCGGCTGGCCACCGGGGCAGTTACGAATGGAGCCGGTGTGCCTCATGCGAGTAGGCGAGGGCAGGCTGGTCGACAGCGGGATGCCCTGCCGGATCGCCGCCGCCATGATGAACGGCTTGTACGTCGAACCCGGCTGGTAGCCCAGCGTGCCGTTGTACTTCCTCGGCACGTTGAGGTTGACGTAGGTCTTGCCCTTGCCCTCGCCGTACTTGCGGGACTGGGCGATCGCCTTGACGCGACCGGTGCCGGGTTCGACCATCGACAGGGCGCCGATCACGCTGTCGGTCGGGTGGACGGCCTCGGCGACCGCCTTGTCGGCGGCCCGCTGGGCCTTCTGGTCGAGCGTGGTCTGGATCGTCAGGCCGCCGCGGTCGAGGAGGCGTTCGCGGTCCTCCCGCGTCTTGCCCAGGGCGGGATCGCGGAGCAGGACCTGCCGGGCGTAGTCACAGAAGAACGGATACCGCGAGTAGTAGCAGCCCTGCGAGGTCTGGGTCATCCGGAGCCCGAGATCGGTCTCCGCGGCCTCGGCGCCCTCCTTGGCCGAGACCATGCCTTCGTGGACCATCCGGGACAGGACGAGGTTGCGTCGACCGAGGACGGCTTCGGGATTGTCCTTGACGTCGAGGCCGTTGGGGTCGCGGACCAGCCCGGCGAGCATCGCCGCCTGCGGCAGGGTGAGTTTGGCGGCGGACGTGTTGAAGTAGTGCTTCGCGGCCGACTCGATGCCGTAGGCGCCGTCGCCGAAGTAGACGATGTTGAAGTATCGCTCGAGGATCTCGTCCTTGGTCATCGTCTTCTCGAGCTCGACGGCGTAGCGCAGCTCCTGGAGCTTGCGACCGTAGGAGTCCTCGATGACCGCGCGTTGCTCCTCGGGTGTCCTGGCGTTTTCGTACTGCACAAGCTTGACGTACTGCTGGGTGATCGTCGAACCGCCCTGGGAGACTTGGCCGCCCTGCGAGTTACGGACGAACGCCCGGAGCGTGCCCTGTGCGTCGAGAGGTCCGTGCTGGTAGAAGCGCGCGTCCTCGATCGCGAGCATTGCCCGCTGCATGACGGGGGCGACCTGCGAGAGGGTGACCTGGACGCGGTTGCGTTCGTAGAACGTCGCGATCTGGGAGCCGTCGGCTGCCAGGACGCGGCTGCGCTCGGGCAGCGGCGGGTTCTCGAGGGTCGCGTCCATGTTCTCGAACGCGTCGGTCGCCGACTGCGTGGTGAGTCCGAGGACGCCGGCGAAGGGGATCACCAGGCCTGCCACCAGCGCGCCGGTGAGCGCGCTGATCACGACGAACATCAGGAGGTGCGACACAAAGCCGCGCTCTCGTGACGTCCGGGACTTCACACGGATTGAGCTCATAGAGGGCAAGCCTACGGGGTCATGGCCGGTCTTTTCTGAGCGCGTGCCGACCTCTCTGACCCGTCATTTCCCCGTGGTCTCTGCAACACAATCACAAATCTGGCCATTGGGGACTGTCGCAATGGCCACCTCTGGCTTTACCGTTCCTCCAGGACGTTGGGGGAACGTCCGTGCATCGGTCACCTTGCGTGACCGAAGTCAGGGGAGGGACAACACAAGATGAGTTCCATTGGGACATGGACTGGCGACTGGGTTCGGCTGGCCGCCTGCCGCGGAAGCGACGAACCCGACAAGCTGTTCGTCCAGGGCGCCGCGCAACACGATGTCAAGACGGTCTGTATGGGCTGTCCGGTCCGCACCGAGTGCCTCGCCGAGGCCCTCGACAGCCGGATCGAATGGGGAGTCTGGGGAGGCATGACCGAGCGCGAGCGCCGGGCCGTGCTTCGACGCCGGCCGACGGTGACGTCGTGGCGGCAGCTGCTCGAGACCGCACGAGTGGAGTACGAACGGGCCACCGCTCACCAGGGGAGACAGAGCGTCCGGGCGGCCGGATAGGCGGCCGGCGCTGTCCGTGCGTCGGTAGGGAGGCCGGCGCACGACTCGTGAGTGGTGAGTGGCGTCCCGTGCTGGCGGGGCTCCCGCCAGCCACCTGGACGTCTTCACCCGCCGAGGTGTACGCCGATCCGGCGAAGTCCTTCGAGGTCGTGGACGTCGGAGGACAGTGCGGGCACGCCGGTCACGGCGACGCCGGGATGGGCTGAGCCGAAACGTTCGGCGAGCCGGTGTTCGCGGGTGGCGAGCAGCATGCGTTCGCCGTGCAGCCGCAGGATGGCGGCCGCGGTGGCGTGCTCGCCTGACTCGGCGAGCGCTTCGGCGGCTGACAGGCTGCGCTCGGCCGAGAGTCCGCCGGCGGCTGGCACCGCCATGCGGTTGAGGACGAGCCCGGCGAGGGGCATCCGGTCATCCCGCAGCCGGGCGACGAAGTACGACGCCTCGCGGAGCGCGTCGGGCTCGGGTGTGGCCACCACGAGGAACGACGTACGCCGCTCCTGCAGGAGTTGGTACGTCGCCTCGGCCCGTGCCCGGAACCCGCCGAACGTGGTGTCGAGCGCGGTGACGAACGTCTGGACGTCACGCAGGACCTGCGCGCCGAGCAGCTTGGTCAACGTTCCGGTCACCACGCCCATGCCGGCGGAGAAGAGCTTGAGCGGCCCGCGGGCGGGTGTGCTCAGGATCCGCAGCAGCCGGCTGTCGAGGAACGACGAGAGCCGTTTCGGCGCGTCCAGGAAGTCCAGGGCGGACCGGGACGGCGGCGTGTCGACGACGATCAGGTCGTGGGTGCCGTTGCCGGCCGCCTCGGCGTGGAGCTGCCCGAGCTTCTCCATCGCCATGTACTCCTGCGTCCCCGCGAACGACGAGGACAGTGCGATGTAGAAGGGGTTGTCGAGGATCTGCTGCGCCTTGTCCGGCGAGGTGTGAGCCAACACCACCTCGTCGAACGTACGTTTCATGTCGAGCATCATCGCGTCGAGGTAGCCGCCCGCGGACGTGTCGACACCTTCGACCCGGCGCGGCACGCTGTCGAGCTCCGGCAGCCCCATCGCCTGGGCGAGCCGGCGGGCGGGGTCGATCGTGAGGACGACGACCCGGCGGCCGCGTTCGGCGGCGCGGACCCCCAGCGCGGCCGCCGTCGTCGTCTTGCCGACCCCGCCCGAACCGCAGCAGATGACGATCTCGACCGAGCGGTCGTCGATCACCTCGTCGAGGGCGAGCCTGGCGAGGTCACCCACCGCGGAGGCGCTCACGCCATTTCCCTTTCGCATGACCGCTGCGGTGCCTCGCTCCGGCACACCTCGTACCTCGGCGTACCTCTGCGGGGGCTCCTCGCGCTCATGCCATCCCCTGGGTGCTGAGCTCGCGGGCGAGTTCGAACAACCCGCCGATGTCGATTCCGTCGGACAGGCGGGGCAGTTCGTAGGTGGGCCGGCCGAGTTCGGTGATGCGGGCCCGAAGGGTGTCCTCGAGCGCGACCCGGGTCGCGTGCTCCGCGGCGTCGGACAGGAGCCCGTCGACGATGCCGTCGTCGGCGGCAAGCCCGGCGGCGGTCAGCGCGTCGACGAACTCCGCCCGTGCCAGCTTCCCCGCCGCCACGGACTTGCGCATCTGTGCGTCGAGGGGGCTCCGCGCGGCCAGGTTGACCACGATGCCACCGACCGGGATCTGGGCCTCCCGCAGCTCGGCCAGGCCGTCGGCGGTCTCCTGCACCGGCATCTCCTCGAGCAGCGTCACGATGTGGACGGCGGTCTGAGGGGACCGCATCATGGCCATGATCGCGTCCGCCTGTCGCCGGATCGGGCCCACCCGGGCGATGTCGGCGACCCCTGCGGTCACCCCGAGGAAACGGGCGATCCGGCCGGTCGGCGGTGCGTCCAGGACCACCGTGTCGTAGGTCGGGCGTTCGCGGGGCGCCTTTCGGGTGTCCGGCGGTCGTCCCCCTGGGGGGCGTTGCTTGTCCTTGCGGCGTACGGCTTCGTAGACCTTGCCGGTGAGCAGGACGTCACGGACGCCGGGGGCGATGGTCGTGGCGAAGTCGATGGCGCCCACCTTGTCGAGGGCCCGGGCGGCGCGGCCCATGTGGTAGTAGAGCTCGAGGTACTCGGTCAGCGCCGCCTCGGGGTCGATCGCCAGGCCGTACACCTCGCCTGCCACGTCAGACAGGTCGGAACGCGCAGGGTGGCCGGGGTGGCCGGTTCCGCGGCGATGGTCGGGGCGGGTGGCGCCTCGTCCGGTCTGGTCGTGCGTACCGGCGGACTGGCCGTTGCCCCGGACGGTGGCGATCCGGCGCTCGGAGTAGGCCAGTGACGGCGCGTCGAAGAGCCGGGAGATCCCCTGCCGGCCCTCCACCTCGCAGAGCAGGACGGTCTGACCGTCGGCGGCGAGCGCGATGGCCAGAGCCGCAGCGACGGTCGTCTTGCCGGTTCCGCCCTTGCCGGTGACGACATGGAGGCGGACGCCTTCCCAGTCGGTCTCGCGCCGCGTCACGCTCGCCGAGCGTAGCCGCTGGGTTCAATGGCCGGGTACCAGACCGGTAGACAGCCATTAACGTCGTGCCTGCCGGAGGGGCGGCTGGCCTGTGCACCTGTGTCGGGAGAGCCGCGAATGACCACGCTGAGCAGGCCTGTAGAAGGGGACGCGGTGTGGACGCCCTGCCCGGTTACCGCTGGCCTGCTCAGCGTGGTCATTCGCGTCGTGACGCGTGCCGGTCACACGCCGTGGTCACGTGGCCGCGGCCCGGTGAGGTCGGTGTCGCGGCGGTCGCCCTAAGCTCGCGGGCATGACGAAATGGGAGTACGCCACGGTGCCGCTGTTGATCCACGCGACGAAGCAGATCCTCGACACGTGGGGTGAAGACGGCTGGGAGCTCGTCCAGGTCGTGCCCGGGCCCAGCGCCGAGAATGTCGTGGCCTATCTCAAGCGGCCGAAGCAGTGAGTGGTCCCGAGTCGCGGCTCGCGGCCCTCGGGCTGAAGCTGCCGGACGTGGCCGCGCCCGTAGCGGCGTACGTTCCCGCCGTCCGCACGGGAAACCACGTCTACACCTCGGGCCAGCTGCCGTTCGCCGACGGCGCCCTGGTGGCGACGGGCAAGGTCGGAGGCGAGGTCTCGCCCGAAGTGGCGGCCACCTGCGCCCGCCAGTGCGCGCTCAACGCGCTCGCAGCCGTGAAGGCGGAGCTGGGAGACCTGTCGTCGGTGACGCGCGTCGTCAAGGTCGTGGCGTTCGTGGCGAGCGTTCCTGAGTTCTCCGGGCAGCCACTCGTCGCGAACGGCGCTTCGGAGTTGCTCGGCGACGTGTTCGGCGACGCGGGGCAGCATGCCCGCAGCGCCGTCGGGGTGGCCGCACTGCCGCTCGACGCGCCGGTCGAGGTCGAGATCGTCGTCGAGACCAGCTAGGCCGGTGCCTTCGATGGGCGGAGACGGTGCCGATCGGCGGGTTCACGCGGTCCCGCCCGCGTTGGTGGAGCGGGCCCGCCGGCTCGCTGCGGGGGAGATTGTTCCCGCGACACCGCGGTACGCCTCGACGGTCGTGCTCCTACGCGACGGTGCAGCGAGCCGTGTGGCCGCAGGGGGCAGCCTGGACGCCGGGGGCAGCCTGGACGCCGGGGACGGGAGAGAGGGCGGTCCCGGTTCTGCGGGCGCGGACAGTGTCGGCACTGCCGCCAGCGCGGGTGGAGTGGCTGGCACGCAGCGGTCGCTGGAGGTGTACGTCCTTCGCCGGCGTACGACCATGGCGTTCGCTCCTGGGATGTACGCCTTCCCTGGCGGATCGGTCGATGCGCGCGACGCCGACGAGGAGGTGGCCTGGGCGGGGCCGGACCCCTCGGAGTGGGCACGACTGCTCGGGTTCTCCGACGTACGCCTCGCGCGGGCGTCGGTGTGCGCGGCGGTCAGGGAGACGTTCGAGGAGTCGGGTGTCGTCCTGGCCGGGCCGACGGCTGCGAGCGTGGTCGCGGACGCGACCGGGCCGGACTGGGAGCAGGATCGGGTGGCGTTGCTCGGCCGGGAACTGTCGTTCGGCGCTCTTCTACGGCGGCGTGGCCTGGTCCTTCGGTCCGACCTCCTCGCCCCGTGGGACCACTGGGTGACGCCACGGGTCGAGGAACGCCGGTTCGACACAAGGTTCTTCCTGGCCGCCCTGCCGCCTGGCCAACGCACCCGCGAGATCGCCGACGAGGCCGATCGGCTGACCTGGATCCGGCCAGGCGATGCGCTGGCCGCGGTCGAGCGTGGAGAGATGAACATGCTGCCGCCGACGTACCACACCCTTGCCGCATTGACGAAAGCACGCGATGTCAAGGCGGCCTTGACGATGGCGGCGACGCGCGAGATCCGGCCGATCATGCCCATTGTTGCGCTGGACAGCACGACGGGCGAAAGTGATCACAGTGGCGCCAGCTGGGTGCTTCCCGATCCAGGCGAGACGGACCACGACGAAGGAGTCCTGCGGTGAGCGGGTCAAAGAGCTCCGAGTGGGTGGGCGGGCCGGTGGGTGAGCGCGCGGTGTGCGTCGTGGCGAAGAACCCCGGCCCGATGACGCTGGACGGCACCAACAGCTGGGTCCTGCACGAGCCGGGAAGTACGCAGGCGATCGTGGTCGATCCGGGCCCGGACGACGAGCAGCATCTGGTTGCCGTTCTCGACGTCGTACGGGCCCGGGGAGCGCAGGTCGCCGTGGCCCTGCTGACCCACCGGCACGACGACCACTCCGGCGGCATCCGACGGTTCGCCGACCTGGCCGGTTGCCCGGTCCGTGCGTTCGACCCGGCGTACCGCCTGGGCGACGAAGGGCTGGCCGACGGCGACGTCGTGGAGGTTGGCGGCCTGGAGGTTCAGGTCGTCGAGACGCCTGGACACACGACCGACTCCGTGTCGCTCACCCTGGCCGCCGAAGACGCGCTACTGACCGGCGACACGGTGCTCGGGCGAGGAACCGCTGTGGTGGCCCATCCAGACGGCACGCTGGCCCCCTACCTCGCGTCGCTCGAACGCCTGCGTACGCTCGCCGCCGCCACCGGGATCCGGCAGATCCTGCCGGGGCACGGCCCCGTCCGCGGTGACGTGGTGGACCTGCTCGACGGCTATCTGACCCATCGGGCCGAACGCCTGGTGCAGGTACGCAAGGCCGTCACCGCCGGGGCTCGCACGCCTCGCGACATCGTCGAACGCGTCTACGCCACCATCGACCCGGTCCTCTGGCCGGCTGCCGAACAGAGCGTTCGGGCGCAGCTCGACTACCTGGCAGAGGCGCACACTCGGGAAGCATGACCGGTAGGCCTTCGGACAATGACCACGCTGAGCATGCCTGCGGTACCCCGGACAGGTGCCGACCCCTGGCCCGGATACCACAGGCATGCTCAGCGTGGTCATTTGCCGAAGCCCTGAGGCGGCTTGCGAAGTCCTGCGGTGGCCGCCGAGCGCCCGCGGTGGGTGGCGAAGGCCCGCGGCGGGCTGCGAAGCGCTGCGGCGCGGCAGGCGGTGGTCAGCGGGCGCGGTGGGAGAGGCGTTCGACGTCGAGGATGACCACGGCGCGTTGTTCCAGCCGGATCCAGCCCCGGTGGGCGAAGTCGGCCAACGCCTTGTTGACAGTTTCACGCGAGGCGCCGACCAGCTGGGCGAGCTCTTCCTGGGTCAGGTCATGGTGGACATGCAGGACGCCGTCGGAAGACTTGCCGAACCGGCGCGCGAGATCGAGCAGCGCCTTGGCGACCCGCCCCGGTACGTCGGAGAACACCAGGTCGGCCACCTGGTCGGTGAGCCCACGCAGCCGGGACGCCAGCTGCAGCAGGAGTCCCAGGGCGACCTCGGGACGTCCGGACAGCCACTGGCGGAGCTGGTCCTGCCCGAGCGCAAGGAGCAGCGAGTCGGTCACCGCCGTCACCGTCGACGACCGCGGGCCGGGGTCGAACAGGGACAACTCACCGAACATCTGGCCCGGCCCCAGCACCGACAGGAGGTTCTCCCGGCCATCGGAGGACGTGCGGCCCATCTTGACCTTGCCGTCGATGACGACGTACAGCTCGTCGCCGGCATCGCCCTCCCGGAACAGAGCCTCACCGCGCCGCAGGCGTACCTCGTGCATGGTGGCGCGGAGCGCCGATGCCTCGGCGTCGTCGAGGCCGGCGAACATGGGCGCCTGCCGCAGCACGTCGTTCACTCGCGTGATCCTCCTCCAGGCGTGCGGGGTACGAAGTGCCGTACGCCATCTGCGGAATGTCCGCTCGATCATGCCCGACCACCGTCCGGGTCAGCGCATCCCGGCCGGCAGACGGGACGACCGGTACGGACACGCTGGCGGATCTGGTCACCCGGCGGAGCGGCCCCGAACCTGACGGTGGGACCGATCAACCGTGTGATCGGGGCATGATCTCCAGGACACTCCCTAGTCTGCCGCGCCGGGCGACATCGGCGGTAGTGCCGCCACGTAGGCTGTTCCGGGTGACTCCTCCCAGTCCGCCTTCGGGTCGCGCGAGTGGCCGGTCCGCCGAGGTTTCCGCAACCGCAACCACCACTGGCCCGAGCGCTGCAAGCAAGTCGACGCGAACCTCGCCAGGCCGTACGAATCCCACCGCCAGCGCCGCCACGAAGTTGACGGCCGCCGCGGCAAGGGACCCTGGGGCCGGGGCGACCAGGAAGCGGTCTGCCAACGAGTCCGCGGCGAAGGCGAGCGGGAAGACCGCGGCGAAGGCGGGCGGGAAGACGGCCGAGAAGTCGGCGGCGAAGTCCACCGCCAAGACCGCGAAGAAACCGGAGAGTCGGCTCGCGCTCGTCCGCCGGGCGCGCCGGATCAACAAGGTCCTCGCCGAGACCTATCCCGACGCACACTGCGAGCTCGACTTCGTCAATGCGTACCAACTTCTCGTCGCCACCATCCTGTCCGCCCAGACCACGGACAAGCGGGTCAACATGGTGACGCCCGAACTCTTCGCGAAGTACGCCGAGCCCGCCGACCTCGCGGCAGCCGACCCCGCCGATGTCGAGCGGATCATCGCCTCGACCGGCTTCTTCCGCGCGAAGACGAAGTCGATCATCGGGATGGCCAAGGCGCTGTGTGAACGCTTCAACGGTGAGGTCCCGGCCAAGCTCGAGGACCTCGTCACGTTGCCCGGTGTCGGCCGTAAGACCGCGAATGTCGTTCTGGGCAACGCGTTTGACGTCCCCGGCATCACCGTCGACACCCACTTCCAGCGACTGACGCGACGGTTCGGATGGACCACGCAGACCGACCCCGTGAAGATCGAGACCGAGGTCGCGTCGCTAATCCCGAAGAAGGAGTGGACGGTCCTGTCCCATCGGCTGATCTGGCACGGTCGGCGGATCTGTCACTCGCGCCGTCCCGCGTGTGGCGCGTGCCCGGTGGCGCCGTTGTGCCCGTCGTACGGCGAAGGGCCCACCGACCCCAAGGTCGCGGCGAAGCTGGTCCGCACTCCCGCGGAGGCCCTGGACAGTCGATGAGTGGCCAGGTCGGCGGACGATCCATGATCATGAAGGAAAACCGGTCAATACGCCGACAAATCCTTCATGATCACGATCATGATCACGGGACGGCGGGGCGGGGTCGAGCTCGACGAGCAGTGGTGCCCGCTCGGGCTTCTGCCCTGATCGCGGTCGCCCTGGCGGCCGTCCTGTTGCTGGCGGCCGGCTGCGCGGGCGCGGACGTGGGCGGAGTGGGGGACCGGACCGCCCCGGAAGACAGGTCGGGACGCTCGTCGGGCCCGGCCACCCGCCAGTCACTCGATTCTCCCGACGTGGTGGCCCTGCGTACCGATGCCGGCCTCGCGTCGTGTGACGAGCTCACCTCGGCCCAGGCCGACACTCCCCGCGCTGGGCCCAAGGACTCGTCCCGGGCGCCGCTCCCCGACCTCACCCTGCCCTGCCTCGGACCCGGGGGCGACGTCCCGCTGGCGGAGATCACCGGCCGGCCGGCCGTGATCAACGTCTGGGCGCAGTGGTGCGGACCGTGCCGGGAGGAGTCTCCGCACTTCCAGACGTTGTACGAACATGCGGATGGACAGCTGACCGTCATGGGCGTCGACTACGACGACCCGCAGCCGGCGCGGGCGCTGGCGTTCGTGGACCAACTCGGGCTTCGCTACCCACAGGCGGCTGATCCCGACAAACGGCTCAGAGCGCCGTTCGGGTTGTTCGCCGGGCTGCCGGCGACCGTCTTCGTCGACGCGGACGGGCGGATCGTGCACGTCGCCCATCGAGCGTACGAATCCGAGCGGTCACTCGCCCGCGACGTTCGTACCCACCTGGGGGTGGAGCTGGAGATGGAGCGGTGAGGTCGCTGCCGGACGACGCCGAACGACCCGGCCGCGCCGACGGCACGGACGAGGACAGTCCGGGTGCCATACGCTCCGCCGCCAGCACAGACGGGTTGCCGGCCTGGCTGCGGCCGGTCGCGGACGTCGCGACCCGGGTCACCCCGGCCGACTTCCGAGGTGCCCTCCCTCCGGACGGTGGCGGGCGTTCCTCCGCCGTCCTGCTGCTCTTCGGCGAGGACGCCGATGGTCGCCCCGAGATCCTGCTGATCGAACGCGCGCACACCCTGCGGTCACACGCCGGACAGCCGGCCTTTCCAGGCGGCGCGATCGACCCCGACGACGATGGGCCGGTCGCCGCGGCGCTCCGCGAAACGGTGGAAGAGACCGGGCTCGACCCCCTGGGCGTCGAGGTGTTCGGTACCCTGCCGGCGCTCTATCTCCCGCCCTCCGGCTATGTCGTCACCCCGGTACTCGGCTGGTGGCATACCCCCTCGCCGGTACGGGTGGTCGACCCGGAGGAGGTCGCGTCCGTGCGCCGAGTCCCACTGGACTCCCTGCTCTCCGCCGCCAATCGGCTGCGGGTCCGGCACCCGTCGGGTTTCGTCGGACCCGCGTTCGCCGTCGCCGGGCTGGTGGTGTGGGGATTCACCGGCGGTGTCCTCGACCGGCTGATCACGCTGGCCGGCTGGGAACGCCCCTGGGACCGGAACCGGGTCGAGGACCTGCCCGTACACCTGGTGAACCTTTCCCGCGCAGGCGGACGAGCAGATGCACAGCGAAACCCCAGGGCAGACACACATTCCGCGGGTACGAATGAACCGCAGGCGCCTCAGGCGAGCACCGGACGAGAGCAAGGGGAAACGTCGTGAACCTCTTCGACGTCGTACTGATCCTGGTGGCGGTCGGCTATGCCGTCTCCGGGTTCCGGCAGGGCTTCCTCGTCGGTGGGCTCGGCGTCGCGGGGCTCATCGGCGGTGGCGTGCTCGGCGTGAAAATCGCGCCCGTGGTGCTGGCGCAGTACCCCCCGAGCGTCAAGGTGTCGCTCGCCGCCCTGGGCATCGTGCTCGGTGGGGCACTGCTCGGCCAGGCCCTGGGCGCGGCGCTGGGCGCGGCGATGCGCGACCGGGTCACGTGGCGACCCGCGCACATGGTCGACTCCACCGGCGGTGCCGTCCTCAGCGTCCTCGCGATGCTGCTGGTGGCGTGGATTCTCGGCTCCGCCGTGGCGGGTGCGCAGTTCGGTGACGTGTCGCGGGTCGTGCGTACGTCCAAGGTGCTGGCCACGGTCGACCAGTTCATGCCGCAGGGTGCCGAGGATGTCCTGCTGGCCTTCAGCCGGGTCGTCGACCCGAGCCTCTTCCCGCGGTATCTCGAACCGTTCGCGCCGGAGCAGATCGCGCCGGCGCGCCCGCCGACGGCCGCGATTCTGCGTGACGCAGACGTCGAACGTGCTGCCGCGAGCGTCGTACGCGTGACCGGCTTGGCACCCAGCTGCTCGCGGTCGCTGGAGGGTTCGGGCTTCGTCTACGGCGCGGCCCGGGTGATGACCAACGCGCACGTCGTCGCCGGGGTGACCGAGCCGAAGGTGCAGACGGCCGAGGGGGATACCTACGATGCCGAGGTCGTGCTCTACGACCCCGACCGCGACGTCGCCGTCCTCGAGGTGCCCGACCTGCCGCTGCGCCCACTGCAGCTGGACGACACCGCCGACGCCGGCGACCAGGGAGCCGTGCTTGGCTATCCGGAGAACGGACCGTTCTCGGCCGCTCCGGCCCGGGTGCGTGCCGAGCAGCGGCTGCAGGGGCCGGACATCTACGGCGGCCGTGAAGTCGTCCGTAACGTCTTCTCCCTCTACGCCGAGGTACGCCCCGGCAACTCCGGCGGTCCGCTGGTGTCACCCGAGGGTACGGTGACCGGCGTCATCTTCGCCGCCTCCGTCGAGGACAACCAGACCGGTTACGCCCTGACCATCGAAGAGGTCATGAGTGACGCTCGGGCCGGTAGGCAGGCCGACGCCCCGGTCTCCACGGGTGGCTGCGCCTGATCCCGCGTCCGCGCCGATTGCTCGAGGGGCGCCCTGCGCCAGCGGCGCCTTGTGTGTGGGGGGCGCCCTCATCCAAAGGCATGGTCGGACAGGGCCTCGGTGGACGGTGCTCAGACGTCGTCCAGCCAGGCGACCAGTTCCTTGGTGAAGGCGTCCGGCGCTTCCTCGTGGGGGAAGTGTCCGACGCCGTCGAGGAGCCGCCAGCGGTAGGGCCCGGCGACGTACTCCGCCGAACCTTCGGCGGTCGCGGGGAGCACCGACGGGTCCAGCATTCCGTGTAGCTGCAGCACCCGCTGGCGTACCGGCTGGCGCATCCGGGCGACGAAGCGCCGCCCGTCGGTACGGAACGCAGCCCGGACGAGCCACCGGTAGTACTCCAGTGCACAGTGCGGAGCCGGCCACAGCTGCATGGCCTTGCGGTAGCGCCGGGCGGTCTCCGCATCGGGAAACGCCGACCCGGGCGCGGCCCACCGGCGCAGCAGGGTCTCGACCAGGGCGGCGTCATCCGCGACCAGCCGGCGTTCGGGAATGATCGGCGACTGGAACGACACCACGTGCCCCGCGGCACGCAACTGTCGCCCGCCACGGAACGCAGCGGTACGCAGCCGCAGCGGATGCGGCGCCGAGGCAACGGCCAGGCGACTCACCTGGCGAGGGTGCAGCGCCGCCGTCGCCCACGCGACGTACCCGCCCCAGCCGTGTCCGACGAGCACGGCATCGGAATGGCCCAGTGAACGCACCAACCCGGCGACGTCACCCGCCAGCGTCACCGGGTCGTAGCCACGCGGCGTCTTGTCGCTCCCGCCGTACCCCCGAAGATCCATGGCGACAGCGCGGAAGCCGAGCTCCGACAGCACAGGCAGCTGATGCCGCCAGGCCCACCAGAACTCCGGAAACCCGTGCAGGAACAGAACGAGAGGACCGTCGCCGGCGTCGGCCACATGGAACCGGGCGCCGTTCGCTGCGACCCATCGATGGCTCCACGGGCCGTCGATGTCGACGATCCCGCCAGACTTGGCGGTCATGAGACCCACTGTCCCATAGCGGACAGCACCGCGCGGCTGTTCTCAGACTGGCCCGTGACGGGACTCACTCCGGCCGGTGTCCGCCTGTGTTGCCGCCTGTGTTGCCGCGGCCGACCATGCCTTTCGCTTCTTCGATCGAGTGGAGGGTGCGCTCAGGTCCTTTTGCCTTACGTACGCTGCGGAGACCGACGAAGGCGATGATTCCCGCCACCAGCAGGTAGACGACCCCGACGATCACGAAGGCCACCGCGGGATGGAAACCGGCGGCGACGAGACCGTAGCCGGCCGCGATCGAGAGCATGAGGAAAGCGACGTACGCAAGGAACCCGGCAGCGCCGAAGAGCCCGGCACCCTTGGTGGCGGCCCGTGCGCTTTCGCTGAGTTCGGCCTTCGCCAGCGCGATCTCACCGCGTACGAGTGCCGAAAGGTCACGGCTCGCACTCGCGACGAGCTGACCGAGGCTCCGCGCGTCGTCATCCGCCATCGCTCCATCATGCTCCGGAACGGCGCCCAATGGCTGGGTCTCCTGGCGTTCTCGGTCGCGCGCGGAGGCTTGGTCGGACCCGATCGCCTGATCCGGTACGGACGCCTGGTCATATACGGACGCCTGGTCAAATACGGACGCCTGGTCATATACGGGGGCCCGGTCGACGGGAGCGCCTGCCTGTTCGCCCGCGGCGGGCTGGTCGGGCGCGGACGGTTGATCGGGCGCGGACGGCTGCTCGGGGATGGCGGCGCGGCTCGCCTGCCCAGTCGGGTTGCCACGCTCCGCTGGCGTCTCGTCCTGCCCCGACATGATCACTCCTTCCGGCATCGTCCCCGCCGCGTCTCGTACGACCTGCCGTGCCGTGTCTCGTGCAGCCGTGCCGCGTCTCGTACGAGCGGGAGACGGGGCGGTCACCCACAAAACCGGCAGGCTGACGCCTCATCCCGTTCGTACCCACCGCGTCTTGGCCATGCACCCACCGGGCGGCCAGGTCGGTCATCCAGCCGGCGCGTTTCCGGAGGAACTGGAGGTATCGGCGGCCTGAGACGTCCGTTGCCGGAATCGCAACAAGACCGCCGCGGCGAGGGCAGCGATCAACGAGGCGAGCAGGACCGCGGCCTTGATCCGCGCCAGTCGAGCCGGCTCGTCCCCGAACGCCAGATCGCTGATCAGCAGGCAGACCGTGAACCCGATGCCGGAGAGGATCCCGACCGCGACGATGTCGCGCCAGGTCAGGTCCGGGCTGAGGTCGGCATGGGTGAGCCGGGCGGTGAGCCAGGCTCCGCCGAAGACGCCGACGCACTTCCCGACCACCAGGCCGACGATGACACCCAGTGCGGCCGCGTCGGTGCTCATCGCACCGAGCGCACTCGCCGTCACCGGCACCCCGGCTGCCGCCAGCGCGAACACCGGAACGGCCACACCAGCCGACAGCGGCCGGAGCCGGTGTTCGAGACGTTCGGCTGGTGAGGACTTCTCCTCCGGATCGGGTCGTACGCGGGTCAGGAGCCCCAGTGCGACGCCCGCAACAGTCGCGTGGATCCCGCTCTGGTAGGTCAACCACCACACGGCGAGGGCGAGCGGTACGTAGACGAGCGGGGTCCGCACCCGGCGATGCTGGAGAACGGCGTAGCCGCCCAACAGCACCACCGCCAGCGCCAGCGCGGCGAGGTCGAGCGACTCGGTGAAGAACACCGCGATGACGGTGATCGCGCCCAGGTCGTCCACCACCGCAAGCGTCAGCAGGAACGCCCGCAGAGCGGGCGGCAGCGCAGAACCCGCGACCGCGAGGACGGCAAGGGCGAACGCGATGTCGGTCGCCATGGGTACCGCCCAGCCGACGGTCGCCTCGACATCACCCATGCCGAGGACCAGACCGACGTACAGCAGGGCGGGTACGACCATGCCGGCGACTGCGGCGACGAGGGGCACCAGCGCCCGGGAGAGGTGACGCAGCGAGCCGGTGACGAGCTCGCGTTTCAGCTCGAGTCCGGCGACGTAGAAGAAGATCGTGAGCAGCCCGTCGGCCGCCCAACCCTCCAGCGTCAGCGGGCCGACCGAGAAGTGCCGGGCCTGCTCGTAGGTGTCGTGCCAGGGCGAGTTCGCCCACACGAGCGCGATGACCGCGGCGGCGAGCAGGAGGGCGCCCCCGACGGTCTCCTGCCGCAGCGCGTCGAGGAGGAACGGTCGCTCCTCCCGCTGGGGCGCGGCGAACAGGAAGGGACGGCGTGGCCGGGGTCGGCGCGGCATGGGGATGTCCTCGTGGGCGGCGGAGCGGATGTGGTCAGGGGAATCGTGACTGCGTCGCCGACCAGGCTTCACGGCGCACCAGTTCCAGGCTACCGATGCACATTCCGCGTCGGAAATCGAAGCGGAACGCCTGGTGCTCGCTCGAGGGGACCGTTCGCTCGAGGGGACCGTTCGCTCGAGGGGACCGTTCGCTCGAGGGGACTGCTCGCTCGAGGGAACGCAGTCACGCCCGCGCCGCTGACCGGCGCTGGCGCCGTGCCTCGTAGCACATGATCCCTGCCGCGACCGAGGCGTTGAGGGAACTCGCCGCGCCTGCGATGGGGATGCGCGCGACCACATCGCAGGACTCCCGCCACGCCGCGCTCATCCCGCGCAGTTCGTTGCCGACGACCAGCAGGCGAGCCCCGGTGAGGTCGGCCACATCGACGTCGAACTCACCCGACTCATCCGTCCCCACCACCTGGAGGTCGACACCTCTCGTCGAACGGAGTTCGGCGACCCAGGCCAGCACGTCGCGAGGCGAGCCCTGGCGTACCACCGGCAGGGCGAACAGTGAGCCGGTGCTCGCCCGCACCGCCCGCGGGTCGTACACGTCGGCGGCGTGTCCGGTGACGATCACCCCGCACGCACCGAACGCGTCGGCCGAGCGGACGAGGGTCCCGATGTTGCCCGGGTTGGCCGGCCGGTCGAACAGCAGCACGAGACCGTCCGGTGGTACGACGATGCGGTCCAGCCGGTCCGGTGGCATCTCGGCGACCGCGATCAGTTCGGGCGCGCCGGCGGCCTTGTCGCCGAGCTCGGCCAGGAGCGGAGGGGCGACGTCGACGACCTGGGCGGCGTGCTGCCCGCCCGTCGCCCGCGCGATCAGGTCCGTCGCCCACGCCGACAGGGGAGTGTCGGTGGGGCGGAGGAGTGCCCGGAGTGGCCAGCCGTGGTCGACGGCCAAGGTGATCGGTCGTACGCCGTGGACGAGGAACTCGCCGGCCTGGTGCCGCTTCGTACGGTTGTCCAGCAGCGCCTGCCACTGCTGGAACCGCGCGTTGCGCGTGCCGATCCGGCGCTCCCTCGCGGGGGAGCCCGACCTTCCTGCCTTGCGTGACACGGTTCCCGATGCTGGCACACGGCGCCCCCGGTGCGCCGAGCGGGAGTGACTCGTCAGAGATCTTCACAGACTGGGCCATATCGACCGAAACCGGCAAAGTAGGTGTGTCGGCCGGCTGCCGGCGATCGCGCACCGCGGCTGTTTCCACTGATGACGTCCAGGTGAATTCCTCCACCGTCGTACGAACGAACCGCCGTCCGGCCGGGGAGCTCCCGCGGGACGCAACCGCTGCCACGACGTGAGAACGCGTCTGTCGCCTGCCCGCCGCGGACCGGGTGAACGCCCGTCCCGCGACGTGTCTGGTGAGGAGCGAACCCCCTCCACCACGGTCGTGAAGCCCGCTCGCAGCGTGCTCGTAACCCGCTCCATGGGATGCATCCGCCCCCTGGTGGGTCCATGGCTTGGGTGGCTAAGATCGCACGCACGCCGCCGCGGCCCACGTCGGGCAACCCGCGAGCAGGCGTGTCAGATGCTCGCAACCATAGGAGTTGGTGGTGTTGCACTCACGGTCATTCGCGAGAGTGCTGACCAACCCACCTGGTGACGCGAAGACCGGTGCCGCACACGATCGTGTGACGGCTTCGATGTCATTCGTCCGCGAGTAGCTGTGTCCCATTGTCGCCGCCGCACCATAGAGGACGAGAGCACATGAGTGACACAACCACCGGCGCCTTCCGATTGGTGCGTCGGGGCTATGAGCCATCCCAGGTCGACCACCGCATCAGGCATCTCAACGAGGCTGTGGACGCCTCCCGCCGTCAGTCGGTTGAGCTGGCCAGGCGGGTGGAGGAACTGGAAGCCAAGGCGTCCAGCCGAAGCGACGACTCGAAGGGGTCGGAGCCGTCGTTCGCCGAGTTCGGCGAGCGGATCGGCCGCATCCTCGCACTGGCCGAGGAGGAGGCAGCCGACCTGCGTTCGGTTGCGGCCGCCCAGGCCGACGAGGTACGCCAGGAAGCCCAGCAGGCCGCCATCGAGATCCGCAAGGAAGCCGAGCGTTACGCGGGCGAGAAGCGCAAGGAAGCCACCGGCGAGGCCGAGGAGATCGTCGGCGAGGCCAGGGACCGGGCGGGCGAGATCGTCGACGCCGCCGAGCACGACGCGGTGGCGCGCCGCGAGGAGGGCGAGGCCGTCTTCGAGCAGCAGCGGGCGAAGGCCGCCCAGGCTGCCGCCGACCTGGAGAAGACCCTGGCGCAGCGCCGGGAGCGTGCCGAGCAGGACCTCGTCGAGCGCACAGCAGCCGCCGAGCAGCACCTGGCCGCGGTGCTCGAACGCTCCGAGCAGACCCACGCCGAAGCCGAGCGTACGCACGCCGAGGCGATGCAGAAGGCCGAGCGCGCCGTCGACGACGCCCAGCGCAAGGCGCACGAGATCGTGTCCGAGGCAAAGACCCGGGCCGACCGGATCCGCAGCGAATCCGACCGCGAGCTCAAGGCGCTCACCCAGCGGCGGGACAGTATCAACGCGCAGCTGTCCAACGTGCGCCAGATGCTCGCCACGCTGTCCGGCACGGACCCGTCGGCTCTGCTCGGTGCCGCCGGACTGAGTGGTGACCAGCAGCCGGCCAAGTAGGGCTCGTAACCCGTCCGAGCACGGGTGTCGGGCATAGTCTCGGGCAACTGAGCGTTGCCCTCGTGAGGGCTCCGGTTCGCCGACCCGCACGAGAACGCTGTGCGGCCGGGGGTACCTGCCAGGACGATCCGTCCGAACCAGGTGCCTCCGGCCGGTTGTTTGTTGCCAACGGCCAGGCGTCGGTTGGCCCGAGACCTGTCGAGGTGGACATGGCGTACCTGCTGTCGGTCAATGTCGGGAAGTCGCGGCCCAACCCGCACAAGGACGTCGGCGTCACCGGCATCGACAAGCGGCCCAGCGACCAGCCGGTCGAGGTGCGCGCGCCGGGGCCGAAGGGCGGCGGGCTCGGCAGCGGGCTCGTCGGTGACTTCATCGCCGACCGGAAGAATCACGGCGGCGACGACCAGGCGGTCTATGCCTACGCCCGGGAGGACCTTGACGCCTGGGCGGCGGAGCTGGGGCGTCCACTCTCCAACGGTTCGTTCGGCGAGAACCTCACCACCACCGGGCTGGACGTCACCGGCGCCCGGATCGGCGAGCGGTGGCAGGTGGGCTCCGAAGTCGTGCTGGAGGTGGCGGTCCCGCGGATCCCGTGCGCGACGTTCGTCGGCTGGCTGGGTGAGCGCGGGTGGATCAAGACCTTCACCCAGCGCGCGATTCCTGGTGCCTACCTCCGGGTGGTCTCGCCGGGTCGTGTCGGACCGGGTGACGAGGTGGCCGTGGTCGAACGACCCTCGCACGACGTCACCATCGGTCTGGTCTTCAGGGCGTTGACCCTCGAGCCGGAGCTGCTGGCGAAGCTGCTGGTGGCGGAGGCACTTCCGGAGGATGTCCGGGATCGCGCCCGCCGCCGGTTGCCGTTCGCTCTCGACGACTGACGCGCATCGCTTGTGCGAGCGGTGCCCCAGCGGCGCCGCTCCACGCCGCGTCGTACCCCGGCCGAGAGGCCGTGAGCATTTCACAACCGTCGCGGAACGGTTGTGATATTTGTGCGCAACACCCGCCCCCCACGGTTGATGCCGTCGTCAATCGTTGGAGGGGTGGATGAAAACAGGCGGGACGCGACGCGACTTCCTGAAGGCCGTCGGTGTGGCTGGGGGAGCAGGCGTTCTGTACGAAACGATGGGCGCGCTCGGTCTGGCGCCCACGCCGGCACAGGCGGCGGTTCAGGACTTCGCACCTCCGCGTGCGGCAGACCTCAAGACCAGCGGCCGAGGCGCACCGAAGGTCCTGGTCCTTGGTGCCGGCATCGCCGGACTCACCACGGCGTACGAACTCGGCAAGGCTGGCTACACATGCCGGGTCCTGGAAGCCAAGGGCCGCCCGGGTGGTCGCAACTGGACAGTGCGTGGTGGCACCGAGCTACGCGATCTCGACGGGCACGTGCAGCGGGCCAGCTTCTCCAAAGGCGAGTACATGAACGCCGGTCCGGCGAGGATCGCGCAGTCGATGGTGACGCTGGACTACTGCCGCGAACTCGGAGTCGCCCTGGAGCCGTTCGTCAACCAGAACGCGGATGCGTACATCCACCACGACAACGCGGGCGCCCTCAGTGGGAAGTCGACGCGCTGGCGGACCGCGAAGGCGGACGTGTACGGCTATGTCTCGGAGCTTCTCGCCAAGGCCACCGACCGCGGTGCGCTCGACGCCGAGCTGAGTTCGCAGGACAAGGAGCGGGTGCTTGCCTTCCTGCGGGATTTCGGTGCGATCGGCGGCAAGGACCAGAACTTCGCCTACACGGGGACAAGCCGACGCGGCTACACCGTCGAGCCGGGCGCGGGTGACGAGGCGGGCACCGTCCTCGGTCCTCCGCCGTCGATGACGGACGTGTTCGCGAGCCTGTACGGCAGGAGGTTCTCGTTCGAGTTCGGCTACGACCAGGCGATGATGATGCTGCAGCCGGTGGGCGGCATGGACCGGATCGCGTACGCGCTGGCCGAGGCGGTCGGCAGCGAGCGGATCTCCTACCGCTGCGAGGTGAAGAGCATCACGGACCTCGCCGAGGGCGTCGAGGTGACCTACACCGATGCGGGCGGGCGGGAACGCGTCGAGCGGGCGGACTACTGCGTGGCGACACTCCAGCCGATGGTGCTGGCGAAGATCCCGCACAACCTCGGCGCCGATGTCAAGGCGGCCTTGACATATCCCGTGGCGAACCCGGTCGGCAAGATGGGTCTGGAGTACACCAGCCGGTGGTGGGAGGAGCGCGACCGCATCTACGGCGGGATCACGCCGACGGACCTCGACATCGCCCAGATCTGGTACCCGTCGTACGGCTTCCACGGCAAGCGCGGCACGCTCGTCGGCTACTACCACTTCGGTGCCAACGCGACGGCGTACGGCCAGCTCACACCGGCGCAACGCGTCGAGCGCGCGGTCGCTGCCGGAGTGAAGATCCACGGTGAGGTCTATCGCTCGAAGCTGGCCTCGACCTTCTCGGTGGCCTGGCACCGCACACCGCACATCGAGGGCGGCTGGGTGTCGTGGCCGTCCCGCACCAGTGGGGAGTACGCCCTGCTCAACAAACCGGCTGGACACGTCTACTTCGCCGGCGACTGGCTGAGCTACTTCATCGCCTGGCAGGCGGGCGCTTTCGACTCCGCGCGCAAGGTCGTGACCGAGCTGCACGAGAGGGTGATGGCGGCATGAGGCGAGGAGACGAACGCGACTGGCTCTCGGCGGGTGGAAACGTCCGCCGGGCCGCCCGGATGCGGCGGCCGGCTGGGATGCGGCGGGTGCTGGCGGCCGCATGCGTCGGGGTGGCGGTGCTCGGGACGGCGACGGCCGCTACCGCCGGCGGTGTGATGCCGCGGCCGAAGGAGGTCCGCGTCATGCTGCCGCCGGACAACTCCAACCCCGCGATCGCGAACGGCGTCGCCACCGGTTCGGAGGTGGCGTTCTACACCTCCAGCGGGCTGGGCCCCGCGCAGGCGAATCCTTCGGCGCCTGCCGGATCGCCGGAGCGGTGCACGGATCCGTCGCTGTTTCCAGGCGGCACCTGGCCCGAGGGCGTCACTGTGACCGAGGCGCAGGCGCTCAGTGCCCTGTCGCGCATCACCGAGAACCTCGCCGCGGCCGGACTGACGGTCGACGACGTGATCACGATGAAGGCGTACCTCATGCGACCGGCCGGCGCCTCGGCGGCCGACTATGCGGGCTGGAATCGGGCGTACCGACAGTTCTTCGCCAACATCGACCTGGCGACCGGGCAGGTCGTTCCCGTCCCGTTCGGCACCGGCGAACCTGGACCACCGCTCGTTGCCACGAAGGCGCGTCCGGCGCGGGCGACCACCGAGGTGGCCGGCCTCGCCGTGGGCTGCTGGCTGGTCGAGGTCGAGGTGATGGCGGCCTATCGGTCCCGGTGACGTGTCCCCGGCCGGGTTACGCGTTGTGGCCCGGCCGAGGCGGTCAGGTGATGTCGAGGACGGCCTTGCCGGCGACTTGGCGCCCGACGAGTGCGTCGGCAGCCTCCTCGGCTCGCTCCCAGCTGCCGCGCCAGCCGATCTGCGGATCCAGCTTGTCGGCCGCGAGGAGGCCGACAAGATAGCCGAGGTCGCCGGCGAGATGGCCGCCCATGGTGAACGCCTCGATGCTGCGACGGATCCCGACCGTGGCGTACGGCGCGAAGACGGTCGGCTCGTTGGCGGTGCCGCCGATGGACTGGAGTGAGCCGTTCTCGGCGAGGAGGGCGAACGCGTCGGCCAGCTGCTGGCCGCCCACGTTGTCGATGACGCCGCGTACCGGCTGGTCGATGCCGTCCAGGCCGACGACGATCTGCGCCGCACCGATCTCGGTCAGCCCGGCGCCGCGCTCGGGGCGGCCGACGCTCGCGATCACCTGGGCGCCGGCGATGGCCGCCAGCTGGACGGCGAACCTGCCGACACCACCGGACGCGCCGGTGACGAGGATGCGTTCGCCGGCGATGAAACCGAACCTGCGCAGTGCCCGCAGGGCCGTCACCCCGGCGACCGGAAGCGCACTCGCCGCGCCGAGGTCGACGCCGTCCGGTACGACCGCCATCTCCGCCGTGTCCGCCGCACGGAGTTCCGCCCAGGCGCCCTGGCCACCGAACGTCACGACGCGGGACCCTTTGGCCGGCCCGGATCCGTCGCTCGCGGCCCGGACCAGCGTGCCGGCGCAGTCCCAGCCGAGGACCGTGCCCGGGACCTGGTGCTTGGCGCCGCTCAGCTCGCCGTAGTTGAGGGACGTCGCGGCGACCTTGACGAGGGCCTGCCCCGGCGCGGGGACAGGTTCGGGTGCCTCGGCGAGGCGGAGACCATGTGGTGCGGAGGGATCGGCGACAAGTGCACGCATCAGGATCACATCCTGGTGATCGGGGTCGGGTCGAGGTGGTCGATGTCCGGGTGGTCAACCCGCGGTCGCGGGCCGGCATTCCCAGGGTGTCAGCCGCGATGGGCGGCAACGACGCCGAGGGCGAAGGCGGCGCCGACGAGGGCCAGCAGTGCGTACGCCGAACGCCGGAACCTCACCCGCACGCCGTTGCGCTCCTCCGGCAGCGCGAACACCCGCCGCGGCCACTGCCGCCACGACACGTCGACGAAGACGGCCAGGGCAGCGAGGAGGAGTACGCCCTTGGCCGCGTGGATCCCGAGCGCGAGGGGCCGCTCGGGGTCGGCCGCGACGAGCAGGAGCGCACCGCCGGTGAGGGCGAGGGCGCCGATCAGTGCGAGCACCTTGGACCGGTTACCGCTCGCCATCGTGGTGAGGAACGCCTCGTGGGCCTCCTCATCCGTACCGAAGAATCGCGCGGCCTTGGGCTGCACCACGGCGAGGCTGTAGACCATCCCACCCACCCACGCGGTCGCCACCCCCACATGCGCGAGCAGGAGAACGATCCGCAGCATCAGGTGCGACTCCCGTCGCCATGATCATGACGCACCCTACTCGTCGTCGGAAACTGCGCCCGGCTTGGCGAGGTTGGTCCGGATCAGGTCCATGACCGAGGAGTCGGTGAGCGTGGTGACGTCACCCAGCTCACGGTTCTCGGCCACGTCGCGCAGCAGCCGCCGCATGATCTTGCCCGACCGCGTCTTGGGCAGCTCCTCGACCACCAGGATCTGCCGGGGCTTCGCGATCGGCCCGATCTCGCTGGCCACGTGGTCGCGCAGCACCTTCGCGATCTCCGGGCCGCCGTCGGCAGCGGCGCCGCGCAGGATCACGAACGCCACGACCGCCTGACCGGTTGTCGGGTCGGTGGCCCCGACCACTGCCGCCTCGGCCACCTTGGGATGCGACACCAACGCGGACTCGATCTCGGTCGTCGACAGCCGGTGGCCGGAGACGTTCATCACGTCGTCGACCCGGCCGAGCAGCCAGATGTCGCCGTCCTCGTCCTTCTTGGCACCGTCACCGGCGAAGTAACGGCCGGGGAAGCGGGACCAGTACGTGTCGACGTACCGCTCGTCGTCGCCCCACAGCGTCCGCAGCATCGACGGCCACGGCTCGGTGAGCACGAGATAACCACCCGAGCCGTTCGGCACCGGCGTGCCGGCGTCGTCGACGACGTCCGCGCTGATGCCCGGCAGCGGGGTCATCGCCGCACCCGGCTTGCCGCTCGTCACGCCCGGCAGCGGCGTGATCATGATCGCACCGGTCTCCGTCTGCCACCAGGTGTCGACGACGGGCGTACGGTCGCCGCCGACGTGGGTGCGGTACCAGATGTAGGCCTCGGGGTTGATCGGCTCGCCCACGCTGCCCAGCAGGCGCAGGCTGGACAGGTCGAACTTGGCCGGGATGTCCTCGCCCCACTTCATGAACGTACGAATGGCGGTGGGCGCGCAGTAGAGGATCGTCACACCGTACTTCGCGACAAGCTCCCACCAGCGGCCCTTGTGCGGGGTGTCGGGCGTCCCTTCGTACATCACGCTCGTCACGCCGTTGGCCAGTGGACCGTAGACGATGTAGGAGTGGCCGGTGACCCAGCCGATGTCGGCGGCGGTCCAGTAGACATCGGTCTCGGGCTTGACGTCGAAGACCGCCCAGTGGGTCCATGCGACCTGGGTGAGGTAGCCGCCGGTCGTGTGCAGGATGCCCTTCGGCTTGCCGGTGGTGCCGCTCGTGTACATCACGTAGAGCGGGTGCTCGGCGTCGAACGCCTCCGGCGTGTGCTGGTCACTCTGGCGCTCCACGACATCGTGCCACCACACGTCGCGGGGCTCGGTCCAGTCGACGTCCTGGCCGGTCCGGCGTACGACGAGAACGCTCCGGACGTCGGGGCACTCCGCCAGTGCCTGGTCCACCTGCGGCTTGAGCGCGCTCGGCGCGCCGCGGCGGTAGCCGCCGTCGGAGGTGATGACCACGCGGGCGTCGCAGTCCTGGATCCGGTCGCGGAGGGCGGTCGCGGAGAAACCGCCGAACACGACCGTGTGCGGGGCGCCGATCCGGGCGCAGGCGAGCATCGCGACGACCGTCTCCGGGATCATCGGCATGTAGATCGCCACCCGGTCGCCGGCCTTGACGCCCAGCTCCACCAGGGCGTTGGCGGCCTTGGAGACCTCGCTCAGCAGGTCGGCGTAGGTGATCGTGCGGGTGTCGCCCGGCTCGCCCTCCCAGTGGAAGGCCACCTTGGCGCCATTGCCCGCCTCGACATGGCGGTCGACACAGTTGTACGCGGCGTTGATGCGGCCACCGACGAACCACTTCGCGAACGGCGCGTTGGTCCAGTCGAGGGTGGTGTCCCATTCGCGTTCCCAGTGCAGCCGACGGGCCTGCCGCTCCCAGAAGGCGAGGCGGTCGGCGCGGGCCTCGTCGTAGGTGGCCGCACCGACGTTCGCCCGGGCGGCGAGCTCGGGCGGCGGCGGGAACCGGCGATCCTCATGCAGAAGGTTCGACAGTGCTTCGCTGCTCACGGGTCGCTTCCCCTCTCTTGCCTTCGCTCATCCGGTCCGGATCGGATTGCTCCGCTGACCCTAACCCTCCGGGTCCGTCCAGGTCAGCAGGCCTGACCCCGGCCGGCGTTGATCAACGGTGGTCGAAACGGACATCACCGGTCCCACGCGTCCGCTTCTGGCACCGATGATCAACGCCGGCCGCAGGTGTGATCAGCCGCCCGCCGCCGCGAGGTGGACGCAGTTGCCGGCCGGGTCGATGACGACGAACTCCCGGCCCCACGGCTGCTCCGATATCGCGGTGATCACCGTGCCGTCGACCTCGCGGTCGGCCGGCACATGTCGAGACCATTCCGCGTGCAGGTCCTCGACGTTGTCGACGCGGAGCCAGGTCATGGTGTTGTCGGGGACGACCTGATCCTGGACCGAGGCGATGAAGATCTCGATGTCGTCGCGCCGCACGATCGCGAAACCGTCACCGACGATGCCGCCATCGAATCCGAGCTTCTCGACCCAGAACTTCGTATTCGCTTCGACGTCGACCGCGGCGAGGACGGGTACCGCTTGGGTGAATCGAGCCATGTCAGCTCTCCTGTCTGCCTGTGGTCCGCATTCCAGGCAGCTCGGGCGGGTCGATCCGCTTCCGGGCTCGGCGGCCATCGGCCGGCTCGTCGAAGGTAGCTCGGCGGCGATGACGAGATACCTCCGACAAGTCCGCCTGCAGGTCGTACCTCCTCAGTGGGGTACGGCAGCTTCCGCACCGGAACCGGTCAGCGACCGGACTTCGAGCTCGGCGTACCGCGCCTCCGCGTCCGGATCCTTCGACAGCACCGTTCCGAGCCAGCCGAAGAAGAACCCGAGTGGGATCGACAGAATGCCCGGGTTCTCCAGCGGGAACCACGAGAAGTCGACGCCCAGGGGGAAGAGCGAGCCGTTGGAACCGTCCGGAAGCACCTTGCCCGACACGACCGGTGAGAAGAACACCAGCACGATGGCACTGACGAGACCGCCGTACATGCTCCACACCGCGCCCTGGGTGTTGAACCGCTTCCAGAACAGGTTGTAGATGATCGCCGGCAGGTTCGCCGACGCAGCCACCGCGAACGCCAGCGCCACGAGGAACGCGACATTGAGCCGCTGCGCAGGAATCGCCAAGGCGATCGCCACCGCACCGATGACGAAGGCGGCGATCCGTGCAGTGCGTACCTCCTGTTTCTCGGTCGCCTGTCCACGCTTCATCACGTGTGCGTAGATGTCGTGCGCGAACGACGATGCCGAGGTCAACGTGAGCCCGGCGACCACGGCCAGGATGGTCGCGAAGGCCACCGCCGCGATCAGTGCCAGCAGCACCGCGCCGCCCGTCGACCCCGCGCCACCACCGGCCGCCTGGGCGAGCAGCGGTGCCGCGACGTTGCCGGCGGTCGCCGCGACCTGCGAGTCGGGTCCGGTGTCGAGGAGCGCCGCCGCGCCGAAGCCCAGCACGAGCGTCATCAGGTAGAACGACCCGATGATGCCGATCGCCCACTGCACCGAGGTACGCGCAACCCGCGACGTCGGCACCGTGTAGAAGCGGATCAGGATGTGGGGGAGTCCGGCGGTACCCAGGACGAGCGCCAGGCTGAGCGACAGGAAGTCGATCTTCGACGTCAGCGAGACGCCGTACTTCAGGCCGGGCTCGAGGAACGCCTGACCCTTCCCGCTGTTGCTGGCCGCGCTGCCGAGAAGCTCGGACAGGTTGAAGCCGAACTTCGCCAGCACGATCGCGGTCACGAGAATCGTGCCGCCCATGAGCAGGACCGCCTTGACGATCTGCACCCAGGTCGTGCCCTTCATGCCGCCGACCGTGACGTAGAAGATCATCAGCGCGCCGACGAGCACGATGGTGAGGTTCTTGGCGAGGTCTCCTGTCACGCCGAGCAGCAGCGCGACGAGCGAACCCGCACCGACCATCTGGGCAAGCAGATAGAAGATCGAGACGCCGAGCGTGGAGACCGCGGCCGCCGTGCGGACCGGGCGTTGCCGCATGCGGTAGGCCAGCTGGTCGGCGAGTGTGAACCGGCCGGAGTTCCGCAGCAGCTCCGCGACGAGCAACAGAGCGACCAGCCAGGCGACCAGGAACCCAATGGAGTAAAGGAACCCGTCGTATCCGCTCAGGGCGATCGCACCGGAGATGCCGAGGAACGATGCCGCCGACATGTAGTCACCGGAGATCGCCATACCGTTCTGGAATCCGGAGAACGAACGACCGGCGGCGTAGTAGTCGGCGGCGGTCTTGTTCTGCCGGCTCGCCATCAGCGTGACATACAACGTGATGGCGACAACCAGCAGGAAGAGCACGATCGTGAGGGTCCGGTGGTCCGAGGCGCCCGGCGCGGTCGCGAGGGGCGTCGTGGCAAGAGCCGCCGTGGCGAAGAGTGCGCTCATCCGTCAACCGCCTTCCGGAACTTCGCGACGAGCTCGTCGGCCTTGGGGTCGAGCTGCCGGCGTGCGTGCCGGCTGTAGAGCCAGGCGATGACGAACGTCGACGCGAACTGCAGCAGACCGAACACCAGCGCGACATTGATGTTGCCGACCACCTTGGTGTTCATGAAACCGGTCGCCCAGCTGGCACAGATGACATAGAGCAGGTACCAAGCCAGGAAGGCGATCGTCCATGGAAACGCGAAGCCTCGATAGCGTCGCCTGAGTTCGGCGAAGTCGTCGCTTCGTGCGATTTCGGCGTAAGCCTCGTGCTGCCTGACCGCCGTTGGTTCAGACACGTTACCCACCTCCTGCGGATGTGATGTGCCCGTCACACGATCGCGGCCGAGGGTAGGTGGCCCGCCGGGTCCACGGGAAGCAGCCGCTCCGCACGGCGCGGTGAATGGCGTCGGTGATGCGACGTGCGGACGCCGTACGACGACGAGCGGTCGACCAGCCCGTGCGGTCCTCGGGCGGTCGCGGTCCTGGCGGGCCGGCGAATGACCACGCTGAGCAGGTCTGCGGCACCTGGAGAAGGTGGCGACACCTGTCCGGGCTACCACTGGCATGGGCAGCGTGGTCATTCGCGGCAGCCGGGCGGCTGCGGGACTACGCCGGGGCGGCTGCGGGACCACGCCGGGGCGGCTGCGGGACTACGCCGGGGCGGCTGCGGGACTACGCCGGGCGACCTCGACCTCGACCTCGGCCCCCACCGCTGCCGCGGTCGAGGTCGAGCTGCTCTGGCGCGTGCAGGCGCACCATCGTCCGGGCGACGTCGGGCGGTGTGTGCCGCGAGAGCAGGGACGCGACGATCATGACGCCGAACGCGAGGGGGACCGTCCACGCGGCCGGTTGGGCGAGGAGGACGGCGGTCCAACCGTCATGGTCCGCGACGAGGGTGGCCACCACCGCTGCCCCGGCCAGCGTCCCGCCGGTGACCAGTCCCGCGATCGCGCCGATGTGCGTCAGCCGGCGCCACCAGATGCCCAACACCAGCAGGGGACAGAACGTCGACGCCGCCACCGCGAAGGCCAGCCCTACCGCGCTGGCCACGCTCAGCCGTTCCGCCGCCAGGGCCAGCGCCACCGGCGTCGCGACGGCGGCGACGGCGGATGCCCGGAACCCGGTGATCCCGCCGAGCCGGCGCCGGACCAGGTCCTGGGAGAGTACGCCGGTGACCGAGACCGCGAGCCCTGACGACGTGGACAGGAACGCCGCGAACGCGCCCGCCGTCACCAGCATCCCGAGAAGCTGACCGCCTGTCCCCGGAACCAGGCGTTGCGGGAGTTCCAGTACCACGGCGTCCGTCCGTCCGGTGAGGAGCAGGTCGGGTGCATAGATCCGACCGAGCGCGCCGTAGATCGCCGGGAAGAGATAGAACCCACCCAGCAGGCAGAGCACGACGAGCGCCGTCCGCCGGGCTGTGCGTCCGTCCGGGTTGGTGTAGAAGCGGACCAGGACGTGCGGAAGTCCCATCGTCCCCAGGAAGGTCGCGAGGATGAGGGAGTACGTCGCGTAGAGCGGATGCTCCTGGCCACCACGCAACGGCTGGATCCACGACGCGTTGTCGGTGGAGCGGAGCCGCTCGGCGGTGGGAATCGTCGTACCGGCAGGGAATCGGAGCGCCGTGCCGGCCGCCACGTCGTGGTCGCCCCGGGCGAGTCGGACCCGGGCACCGTCCCGTCGCGTGCCGTCGAGCACCCCGTCGACCCGGACGGCGGCCGGCGCTTCGACGACGATCGTGACATCGGTCTCGACGCGGACGGTCGTGGATTCCGAGAACGTCGGCACCTGCTGGTCGGTGACCTCGGGCGCCCCGTCGGTGCGCCAGGCGAGGATGAGGAACGCCACCGGTACGGCGATCGCGGTCACCTTGAGCCAGTACTGGAACGCCTGGACGAAGGTGATGCTCCGCATCCCGCCGGACAGCACGTTGACGAGGACGACGCCGCCCACCACGAGTCCACCCGCCCACGCGGGCGCCCCGGTGACGATCTGGAGGGTGAGCCCGGCGCCGCGGAACTGCGGCATGAGGTAGAGCCAGCCGATCAGGACCACCAGCACACTCGCCACCCGCCGCGCGGCGCCGGACTCCAGGCGCGCCTCGGCGAAGTCGGGCAGCGTGTACGCGCCCGAGCGGCGCAGTGGACCCGCCACGAGAACGAGCAGGACGAGATAGCCGGCGGTCCAGCCGACGGGGTACCACAGCATGTCGGCGCCGTAGGCCATGATCAGGCCGGCGGCGCCGAGGAATGACGCGGCGGAGAGGTACTCCCCGCTGATCGCCGAGGCGTTCCAGGTGGGCGAGACCGTGCGCGAGGCGACGTAGAAGTCCGACGTGGTCCGGGAAAGCCGCAGTCCGTACGCACCGATCGCGAGGGTGAGCACTGTCACGGTGACGACGGCGAACGCGCCGGCGGCCGGGCTCATCGATGGCTCCTGACGGTTCGCTCGCGGGGGACGGGCGACGCGCTACCTCGGACCCTACGTGCGGGCGCCATCGTCAGGACCGCTCCACCAGCTCGGCGAACTCGCGTTCGTTGCGTTCGGCGTGCCGGACGTAGAACCACGCGGCCGCGATGAGGGCGGGGTGCACCACGACGCCCAGCAGGAGCCACGGCAGCGGCAGCCCGAACGCGTCAACCGCGCCGAGACCGGGCGCGACCGCGAAGAGCAGCGGCAGGCCGAGCAGGAGCGCTCCCACCACGGCGAGGACGAGCAGCCCGAGCCGGAGCTGTACCCGGATCAGCGAGCTCATGTAGACCTGCCCGAGCGAGGTCTGGGCGTCGATCTCCTGAGCGGCGTACTGCCGTTGACGCAGGGACGCCCGCATCCGCGGGCTGGTCACGACGACGCGTCTCGCCTGGTCGCCCCGTCTCGTCCGGTCGGGCCGTGGCTGGGTCATCGCCCCTCACCCCGGCCCGGCCGCGCGCGCCGGACCAGCAGCTCGCGAAGCTGTGCGGTGTGCCGCCTGCTCACCTGGAGCTCGGCGTCGCCCACCTGCACCACACAGCGTCCCGCGTCGAACCGCACCTCCGAGACGTACGGAAGGGCGACGAGCAGGCGTCGGTGGATGCGGACGAAGCCGGCCTCCTGCCATTGGTCGGCCAGGGTGGCCAGCGAGGCCCGCACCAGGTGGCTGGCGTCGCCGGTGTGCAGGCGGGCGTAGTCGCCGTGGGCCTCGACGTACCGAACCTCACTGCGGGGGACGAAGCGCGTCACGCCGCCGAGCTCGACCGGGATGGTCTCCGCATCGGCGGGCTCTCGTCGGGCGGCCGGGCCGTTGGCCCGCTCGACCACCCGGCGAATGGCATCGGTGAGGCGTTCCGGGCGTACCGGCTTGAGGAGATAGTCGACGACCTCCAGCTCGAACGCGTCGACAGCGTGTTCGTCGTAGGCGGTCACGAAGACCACGGCGGGGGCGTGGGTGAAGCGCGCCAGGACGCGGGCGAGTTCGATCCCGGTCAGACCGGGCATCCGGATGTCGAGGAAGATCGCGTCGACGGGTTCGCGTTCGAGGGCGCGGAGCGCGTCGGCGCCGCTCTCGGCGGTCAGGATCTCGCCGATTCGCTCGTCGAGGCGGAGGAGGTAGGCGAGCTCCTCCCGAGCGGGGAGCTCGTCGTCGACTACCAGGACGCGCAGCATGACGGGACTCTACGGCGGTCCGCCCCGATCACGCCTCGATCACGGCCTCGGTCCTGTCTCCCTCGGTCCGCCTCCCCTCGGTCCTGCCCCTCCTCGTCCGCCTCCCCCTCGCTGCCGCGGCTTTCCGTGGGCAGACCTCGGGCGGCAGCTGCTGGCTACGCCTTGCTACCAGAGAGGAACGCTTCGCCACAGGACCGCATCAGCCGGACCACAGCGTGGCCACAGCCGGCCCGGCTAGGAATGGCCACCAGAAACCGTCTCACCGGTCTTTCGCGGGCCGGCCGGGGCCGGCCCGGACCCTGCCGGCCGCGGACTGGACTGGAGGCGGGCAGAGCGGAGGACGACATGGCGGGCGCGTCGCAGGGCGGAGGGGTGGGTGCGCCGGAAGGTGGCAGAACGAGTGCGAGCGGGGCGGGATGGGGCCGGGCGACCACCCGCGCCGGTACGCCGGCTCAGCCGCCCGATGGGCCATACTCCAAGGTCGACGGCCGGCCAGCGCGACGCCCGCTGGCGGGCCGACCATCGAGCAGGCCCTCCGAGGAGTTGATCGACGTCCCGACCGATCCGGCCGTCGCCGACGTCCTACGCGAGGTCATCCGGCAGGACGCCGTACGCACGGACCAGCCGGAGCGCGCCGAACTCGCCCGCGAGGCCCTCGCCGGCCGCGTCAAGGTGAGCGACGTCCCGTGCTACGTGGCGTACGCCAAGATCCTGTCGACCGGTCTCGACGGCTACGTCGAATGGCGGGACGACCTGTCCGAGGCCGAGCGGGCGAAGCACGCACAGTCGGCGTTCGACTATGTCGCGTCCGTCCGTACCGAGGCCACCCTGATCCTCCCGCCGAAATTCCAGCATCGGCCTGACGAGCGAGCGGAGTCGGCCTGACGCCGGAAGCAGACAGGTCGGGGCGGGGAGGGCCAGCGCTCAGGTCGTGGCGCGGACGCCGGGATGGAACTTCGGCACCCGCATGCTGACCTTCGTCCCGGCACCCTCGGCCGTCTCGACGACAAGGCCGTACTCGTCGCCGAACACCGCGCGCAGCCGCTCGTCGACGTTGCCGAGGCCGATCGAGTCCGAGCCCGGGTCACCGGCGAGCGTCCGGCGTACACGGCCAGGGTCCATTCCCACGCCGTCGTCCTCCACCGCGATCAGGCACTCGTTGCCCATGTCGGAGGCGTCGATCGTGATCCGCCCGGTGTCGGGTTTGCCCTCCAGGCCATGGCGTACGGCGTTCTCGACCAACGGCTGCAGGCTCAGGAACGGAATCGCGACCGGCAACACCTCCGGCGCCACCCGGAGCGTCACCTGCAGCCGCTCGCCGAACCGGGCCTTCTCCAGCAACAGGTACCGGTCGATCGAGCGCAGCTCCTCCGCCAGGGTCGTGAAGTCGCCGTGCCGCCTGAAGGAGTACCGGGTGAAGTCGGCGAACTCCAGCAGCAGGTCGCGGGCCCGCTCCGGATCGGTGCGGACGAACGACGCGATCGCCGTCAGGGAGTTGTAGACGAAGTGCGGCGAGATCTGCGCCCGGAGCGCTCGTACCTCGGCCTCCATCGCCCGCGTCCTCGACCGGTCCAGCTCGGCGAGCTCGAGCTGTCCGGACACCCAGCGGGCCACCTCCGTGGCGGCCCGGACCAGCCCGGCGGAGGTCTCCCGGCTGTAGGCCTGCAGCGTCCCCACCACCCGATCGTCGACAGTGAGTGGCGTGACGACAACGTGGCGTACGGGACAGTCGGGCTCACCGCAGGCGACCTGCTCAGGGCCCAGGGCGTCGGTCCGACCCTGCCGCAGCGATCCCTTGGCGAGCGGGACCGCCTGTACGTCGTGGCGGTGGTTGCCGGCGCCGTCCCAGGCCAGGAGGCGTTCGGCATCGGTGAGGGCCACCGCCGCGGTGCCGAGCAGAGCCCGCAGGTGCCGGGCGGCGCGTTCGGCGCTGCCGTCGTTCAGTCCGGCCCGCAGGGGAGGGGACGCCAGCGAGGCGTTGTGCAGCGTACGGAACGTCGCCTGGTCGGCAGGCGTGCCGAAGTGCCGGCGACGGCGCACCAGCCGGGCGAGTACGACCGCCGCCGCGACCACGACCAGCCCGACCGCGAGCGGGGGTAGGAGCTCCCTCACGCCGGACACGGTACGACGTCCGGTGACCTCAGCGTCCGAGTCCGAGCCGGCTCGGCCCGCGATGCGACGGCCGGTTCCTCGACGCGCTCTACCGAGTGACCAACCGGTCGCCCGCCAACCGGAAGTCGTACGCCTCAGTGCACTTGGGGTCCTCGAGGGAGGTGAGCCGGACGCGGACCTGCGCCGCGATCGGCTTGACGCCCGGAGCTCCACCCGCGCGGGCGTTCACGACGGTGAGCTCGCACACGCCCGGTCGGCTACGTGCGTCGACGGGCCAGCCGCCGACCGCCCCGACGACCGCCCTGTCCGTGCCGAGCGGCGTCCAGGTGCCGTCACTCCAGCGGTACGGGCGGAGCCGCACCGTCGCGCCATCTTCGTACCGCCTGCCGTAGACCAGTTCGAGCCGGACCCGCAGGTCGTCGCCGGCCGTCGCCACGGCGAGCGTGGGTCGACGGGCGAGGGGGCCAGGTGCGCCCGCCGCGGGTGTCGGCGGCCTGGAGGGCCCGGTCGCCTCGCCCGGCCGTGCCGTGTCGGCCGGCCCCGTCGTGTCTGCGGGGTTCGGTCCAGCGACGGGCAGGGATCGGACGAGGTGCGGCATGAACAGCACGCCGAACGTGGCCGCCGCCGCGGTGACGGTGGCAAGTGCGAGCATGAAGGTACGCCTGGCCCGACGGTTCGTCCGTCCCGCCGACCGGCCCGCGTCGAGCCGGCGGTGCACCTTGCTCCACGCGTCCGGACTGACGTGGGCACGGGCGGCGTCGGCGTGCAGGGCTGACCTGAGCCGGCGCTCGAGATCGTCGGAGGCCCGCGGGTCGGGGGAGGTCCTCGGGTCGTTCATCGGTCCTTCGCCCTTCTGGTCGGGTCGAAGTCGAGCGGTGCCGACGGTGCGCTCCCGAGCTCCTTGGCGAGTAGCCGGAGGGCGCGGTGCGTCTGGCTCTTCACGGTGCCGACCGAGATGCCGAGGATCCTCGCGGTCTCCTCCTCGGACAGGTCGGCGTAGAACCGCAGGACGATGCACTCCCGCTTTCGTAGCGGCAGCTTGCGTACGACCTCGGCGAGGTCCAGCGCGGTGCTCCGGTCGTCATCCGGGGGAGGCACGGGCTCGGGCCGCGTGGGCGGGTGACGCCACTCGAGTACCCGCCGCCGGTGGCGTTGCCGGACCAGATTGACGAGGGTCGTACGCAGATAGGCCGGGGCCGCCTCCGGCGCCCTGAGCGTGGCAAGGCGGGGCCATGCCCGGACGAACGCGTCCTGGGCGAGATCCTCGGCGACGTCCCTGTCACCGGTCATGACGTAGGCGAGCCGGGTCAGGTCGGCGTACCTCTCGGTGAACAGGCGTACGAGAGCGGCCCCGCCGCCCGCCGCCCCCGCGCGTTCCACCATGAAGGGCGGGTATCGCTGGGACTCGTCGGTCTCTTCGCCGCTGGCCTTCGGTGCCGCGCTCATCTGCCCGCCGCCCCCCGATCGTCACGAGGACGTGGCGGCGGACATGAGGAGGCGTCGGCTTTTCGGTCGGCGTTCATCTGTCCACCAGGCGCCCGCGCTCGATCCGGAACCGTGCGGTGGTGGCACAACCGGCGCTCGGCCCGTAGCTGAGGACGACCGCGGCACTTGGCTCCGGGGAGTCGGCGACCGACAGTTCACACACCCCGCCCGGGTCGGTCACGGTGTTCCAGAACCACGCGGCATCCTTGTCCGGAACCACTTGCCGGCGACCGACGGAGACCCACGTACCTTCCCGTCGGACGAAGCCGGCGACCTCGACCGTGGCCGTCGGCATCGCGCTCTCGTCCGCCTTGCGAGCGATGAACGCGACCCTGAACTCCCCTGCTGTCGCGGCCGCGATCTCCTTCTCCGCGACGTCCGGAGCGGCGGCGCGGGCGCTGGTGGGCGTCGTCGCCATCGACAGTGCCGGGACGAGGAGGGCGGCCGCCGCGAACCATCCGATCGCCCGGTGGGTTCGGCCGTGCGTAGGCCATGGGATCCGTACACCTGACGCTCCCACGTCGGTCACCTCCCTCGACTCTCCTGGGCGCGGACATTCTGGCGCGACTTGACGGGCGTCAGCCTGAACGATGCCTACCTCGGGCGAAAGGTTGCCGCCGCCAGGTCACCGTTCTCCGTCGACCACGCGGAACCGTCGAGGGCCTGGTGCCGCCGGTCGGGTCAGTCGAAGCCGGCCGCCGGTCAGTTGAAGCCAGCGAGGTCAGTCGAAGGCAGCCGGGGTCAGTCGAAGTCGGTCGGGCGAGCGGGGTCGCGGTGGTGGGCCAACAGCGTCGCGAGCTGCGCAACTGTCGAACGGGCGGTGGAGAGTTCGGGCAGTTCGTCGAGCCGGAAGAACCCGACGTCCGTGGTCTCGCCGTCGAGGCCGGCCCTCGGTGCCGCGTCGTCGACGCGTTCGACCATGAAGAACAGCTTGTAGATGTGCCACGGGCTCCGCGCGTGGCCGTTACGACGCGAGCCGTCGTGGACAGCGGCCAGCTTCGCCGCGCGGACCGCCAGCCCGGCCTCCTCGCCGAACTCCCGCTCCACCGCCTCGGCCGGGGTGTCCATCGCGTCGGCCCAACCGCCCGGCAACGTCCACCGGCCGTCACGCGCCTCCTGGACCAGCAGGATCCTGCCGTCCTCGACGAGGGCGCCGCGCACGTCGACCTTCGGCGTGGCGTGCCCGGCCTCGGCGGCGAGCGCGGCGCGGAAGCCCGCCGGGTCGGAGCCGGACAGCATTCCCATGATCTCGGCCGTGATGGCGTGGATACGTTCGTAGCGGGCCGTCTCGTAGCGATCGGGCTGGTAGTTCAAGCCGTTGCGCGCGAGGGCGGCCAGTTCGACGAGGAGTGCGTGGAGGCGCGGTCCGTTGGCATCGCTCTCGGCCGGTTTGTCGTCGCCTCCGTTGGCGGCGGCGGTCGCGCTACCCGCGCCGCGCGTGCTGCCGGTGCCGCGCGTGCTGCCGGCGCCCGCGCCGCCTGCTTCGGGCCCAGTGCTGAGCTCAGGGTCCGGCGTCATGGCGCAAGTCTCTCAGGACGGACTGGCGCCGTACCGATCCGGCTACCGCCTCGTCCGGGTTCGGTAGCAGGTGGTGATGTACGGCATCACGAGCCCGTCCGGCTGCCGTGCCGTCACGTCGTACAGCTCGCCGACCTGGTGCAGGACCTCCTGCCGCTCACCGGGCGGAAGGGTCGCGACGTAGGAACGGGAGGCGACGAGGTGGAGCAGCCCGTCGCGGTCGAGCTTCTGCCAGAGCCGGAACCCGGCGTACTCCGGCGGGGAGAACAGCCGGCTCCACTCGAGCTTCTCGATCAGTTCCTCCGCCTGGCGGGCCTCGATCCGCTCGGCGGCCGCGAGCAGGCTGGACAGCTGGCGTACCCAGGGGACCGACTCGTCGCGGTAGTTCCAGAGCAGGCCGAGCGTGCCGCCCGGCTTGAGGACGCGGGCGATCTCCGCCAGAGCCACATCGGTGTCGAACCAGTGGAAGGCCTGCGCGACCACGACCGCGTCGGCGCACGACTCGGCGAGCGGGATCTTCTCGGCGACCGCCTGCACAGGGGTCGCGGTCGGCACCTGGCGTACCAGTCTGGCGAGCATGGGGCCCGCCGGCTCGACCGCGATGACCCGGTGGCCGTGGTCGACGAGGGCGGTGGTGAGCTTGCCGGTCCCGGCCGCGAGTTCGACGACCGTTGCGGGCTCGCTACCGGGCACGGTGGCATCGGTGCGGCTCAGGCCTACCTGGCCGTCGCCATAGTCGGTGTCGGCATAGCCAGCGGGATAGTTGGTACGGTCCTGATCGGCCATCGCGTCTGCCGTGGCATAAAAGTCGAACGCGCTCGGCGGGTCGTCGGCCTGGTCCGGCTGGAGATAGTCGGCCAGGAGCCAGTACGCCGCCTCGGGCGGATAACCCGGCCGGCTCCGCTCGTAGACGTCGGCGACGGATCCGAAAGACCGGCTCCGCGACCACCGTACCGACTCTTCCATGGTGCCGCGATGCTACGCGAAGCAGACCGGTCCGCGCGGTTTCGGGTGATCAGGACGTCCGTCCAGCCGGCGGCCCGGCAGGATCGGCCAGCTTCCGTCGACCGCGCCGAGGGGCGGGCGGGTACCGGCGGTACGGGTCGCCATGCGACGGGCGGGCGGGGCGAGGCGGTGGCGGTCGCAAGGGAAGCGGCAAGGGTTGTCGTCGTACGGCCGACAAGGGCGCGGCGATGGATGGTCGCCGGCCACCGCGATGAGGTGAGGGAGCTGTGGTCAGGCGGGAGATGTGGTCAGGCGGGAGATGTGATGAGGAACCGAAAGCCGCTGGCCCTCATGCCGACGGCGCTCCCTCTCGGAGAGCGCCGCCGCGAGCGCGTCACGTCGGGTTACCAGGCGTGCAGCTCCTCTAATGTCGTTCCAGGCAAGCCTGGAATCGACCGCCCTTAAGGATGGGCTTGATCGCCGCGTGGGTGCCCGTGTGCCGCGCACGTCTCGTGTCGATCAGAAGGTGTGTGCCAATTACTTCTGATCCCACGGGACATACTTCATTTCTACGACCTTCGCCATCGAGAGTGAAGACCTTCGGACAAGATCTTTTAGTTTTTCTCCGCTGCTCGACTGATGACGCGGATCTTTCGTACGCGGTGGCCTTCGGCACATCGTTTGAGAGCCTCAACGTTGGTCCCGGGACGCACCGCGTCGGATGACCCACAACAGTGCCATCGCGACGCCGGCACCCAGCGCGGCGGCGGTCAGGACAGGGCGATTGATCCCAAGCCTGGAACGCTTCGGCACCACGACCGGTCGGCTGAACCGCAACACCGGCCAGCCTCGTTGAGCCGCCGTCCGTCGCAGTGCGCGGTCGGGATTGACGACGTAGGGATGGCCGACAGCCTCGAGGAGCGGCAAGTCGGTGATCGAATCGGAGTACGCATAGCAGCGGGACAGGTCGTAGTTCCGCGAACGCGACAATTCCTTTACGGCCGAGACCTTGTTGTCGCCGTAGGAATAGAAGGTGATCTCTCCGGTGTATCGGCCTTCCGCGACGGCCATGCGCGTCGCGATCACCAGGTCCGCGCCCAGCATTCTGCCGATGGGCTCGACGACTTCCTGGCCGGAGGAGGAGACGATGACGATATCGCGCCCTGCCGAACGATGTTCGTTGATGAGCGTCACAGCTTCGGCATAGACGAGGGGCACGACGACATTGTGCAAAGCCTCTGCGACGATGTCCTTGACGATGCTGACGTCCCAGTTCGTGACCAGACGCGAGAGATGTGAACGGACCTTCTCCATCTGGTCGTGGTTGGCCCCGCCCAACAGGTAGACGAACTGCGCGTAGGCCGAACGCACGACGGCGCGCCGGTTGATCAGGCCGCCCTTGTAGAAGGAACGGCTGAAGGCGAGCGTGCTCGACCTGGCCAGGATCGTCTTGTCCAGATCGAAGAACACGGCGGTCAGGTGGTCGGGGGAGCCCTCGATGGCGCGGGGGTCGGCGTTGGTCATCGCTCCAGAGCCTAAGCGTCAAGAGAAATCTGTGCGCGGGATTGGTGGACATTCCGGGCCAACCCGTGCGTATTCGGTGGCTGTCGCCAGCAAAGTTCAGGTCTCAATACCCTACGGGGATTGGCGAGCTGCTTCTTTCTGGGTCACACTGGGAGCGAGCCGTGCGAGTTTTGCCGGCTCTTCAGAAGGGAACCTGATTCTCAGCGGCACACCCGCCGCTGGTGCCGGCCCCTCGCTCTGGCGAGTCGCGGCCAGGGACAGCCCCCGCTCTCCCCCCCGGCGGGGGCTGTCGCCTCTTCACCTCCACCTTCGCCTGCCCGGCTTCGAACGTTGCCTACGACGCCAGGACCTTCTCTGCCACGCGGGGACCGTTCATGGGTTCGGCGTACCGGATCGGTGCTGCGCAGAACTTGTCCACAACGAACGAATCGGCGTGGTCATCCACAGCTCCAGCCAACGTGGTCGTCACCTCCACCGCTGCCGGCCATCGTGGATTCGCCGTCTCAGCGGCAGCCGTCCCGCGCCAGCGTCCTCGTCGGTCCCCGGCGTCCGGCTTCCCCACGATCGTCGAAGGGTCTGCCCGATGCTCGAGAGTTCTCCCGGTTCCCGTCCGCTCGCCGTCACTGCCGACGACACCCTCCTTGACGACCTGGTCCGGCTGGCCGCCGCCTCGGGCGCTGTCCTCGATGTGGCCGCCGATGCGGGCACGGCCCGGCGGATGTGGGTGGGCGCGCCACTCGTCCTCGTCGGTGCCGATCTCGCGGGCGAACTCGCCCGAGCTTCGTTCGTACGCCGACCGGACGTGATCGTCGCCGCGCACAGCCTCGATGACCGGGCCCTGTGGCAGTGGGCGGTCGAGATCGGCGCCGAGCACGTCGTCCATGTTCAGGAAGCCGAGGCGTGGCTCGTCACGCGGATCGCCGACGCCGCTGAGGGCTCCCACCGAGAGGCGACCACCATCGGCGTCGTGGGCGGCCGCGGGGGCGCGGGCGCATCGACGTTGGCTGCCGCCCTGGCTGTCACGGCGGCCCGGCAGGGAGTGTCGAGCTTCCTCCTCGACGGCGATCCGCTCGGCGGTGGCATCGAGTTGGTCGTCGGTAGTGAGGACACCGCGGGTATGCGATGGCCCGAACTCGTCGCCAGCGAAGGGCGGATGAACGCCGGAGCGCTGCGCATGGCACTGCCGCGGCTGGGTGATCTCGTGGTCCTGTCATGGGATCGCGGCGATGTCTCGGCCGTGCCGGCCGTAGCGATGCGGTCCGTGCTGGGTGCCGCCCGGCGAGGCGGCGACCTGGTGGTGCTGGACCTGCCCCGCTACCTCGACGAGGCGACCCAGGAGGCACTGTCGGCCTGCAAGACCGTGCTGCTCGTCGTTCCCGCACAGGTGCGCGCGGTGGCAGCCGGTGCGAGGGTCGCGACGTCTCTGGCAACGCACGTGTCCGACATTCGGGTGGTCGTCCGCGGCCCGTCTCCCGCCGGCCTCGACGGACGGATCATCGCCGACGCGCTCGACCTTCGCCTCGCCGGTGAGATGGCACCAGAGCCACGACTCGATCTCATGCTGGAGCGCGGTGAGGTTCCGGCCGCGCGCGGAACCGGCCCGCTGGCCGGGATGTGCCGTCGACTTCTCGCCGACATCGGCGTGGTGGCTGCCGATCGCAAAGGTGCCGCCGCATGAGCGCGTCCGCTGTCAACCCGACCTTGCTCGACCGGGTGCGCGGCGCACTCGCCTCCGACGCCGCCCCACCGACACCCGCACGGGTGGTGTCGGCTCTGCGTGCGGAGGGGCACCTGCTGGGAGACGCCGCGGTGTTGCGCATCGGCGCCGAACTCAGCCGCGACATCGCCGGTGCCGGCCCTCTCGATGATCTCCTCGCCGAACCCGGCGTCACCGACGTCCTCGTGCACGGGCCGCATCAGGTCTGGGTCGATCGCGGTGCCGGTCTCGAGCTCTGCCGGATCGGCTTCGCCGACGACGCAGCCGTCCGCCGGCTCGCCCAGCGACTGGCCTCCGCCGCCGGTCGGCGACTCGATGACGCCACTCCGTTCGTCGACGCCCGCCTGGGCGACGGGACCCGCTTCCACGCCGTCCTCGCACCGGTGTCAGCCGGGGGCACCTGCATCTCGTTGCGCATACCGAGGCGACGGGTCTTCACGCTGGACGAACTCGTCACCGAAGGATCCTTGCCGTCAGAGGGCGCCGACCTGCTGGACCTGATCGTCAAGGAGCGGTTGGCCTACCTGATCTCCGGCGGCACAGGCGTCGGCAAGACGACTCTGCTTGCGACGCTGTTGTCACACGTGTCCTCCCACGAACGCCTCGTCCTGGTCGAGGAGGCGAGCGAACTCGCGCCCGACCATCCGCACGTCGTACGCCTCGAAGCGCGGCCACCCAATCTCGAGGGCGCGGGCGAGATCACCGTCCGCACACTCGTACGTCAGGCCCTGCGGATGCGCCCTGACCGCCTTGTGGTGGGCGAGGTGCGCGGGCCGGAGATCATCGATCTGCTGGCCGCGCTCAACACCGGACACGAGGGTGGTTGTGGCACGCTGCACGCCAACTCGGCAGGGGAGGTACCTGCGCGGGTGGAGGCCCTGGGTGTCGCGGCGGGGCTGGATCGGGCAGCCGTGCACAGCCAACTTGCCGCTGCCGTCGATGCTGTCGTCCATCTCGTCCGTGGTCGCGATGGGCGCCGCCGGGTCGCGGGGATCTCCGTCTTCGCCCGCGCCGCCGACGGCATGGTGCACGCGTTGCCCGCGGTGGAGTTCGGCGCTTCCGGAACCGTCGTGCCCGGCGCTGGCCTCCCGAGTCTGCGCGCGGCTCTGCGTCGGCACGGGGAACGCGAGGCGCAGGGCCCATCAGCCCGGGCAGAGACGCAGGAGGACCTGACACCCGTGCGTGCGACGCGAGAGCGTTCGGCATGAGCGTCGCCGGGTGGTGGTGTCTCGCGCTCGCCGCAGCGGCCGGTGCGCTGCTGGTGCCCGACCGATCGGCCGGGGTTCTGCTGCGACGGATCCTTCCGCCAGCTGACCAGGGGCAGTCGGTGATGGTGCGCATCTGGGAGAGGGCGCGCTCCCGGATCGGTCGGGTGGGCGGCGATCGCCGGGACGTCGAAGAGCGGCGCGCGCTCGTACGCGAGGCATGTGAGGTCATCGCCACGGAGTTGCGTGCCGGCCGGGCACCCGTCGCCGCTCTGGAGGCGGCGGCTGACACATGTCCCGCACTCGCGCCAGTCGTCGCCGTCAGCCGGATGGGTGGCGACGTCCCCACGTCGCTGCGGTCGATCCGGCATCCAGGCGCCGAGGGATTGACGCGGCTCGCGGCGGCATGGACGGTCGCAGCGGCAACCGGGGCCGGCCTTGCCGACGTGCTCGACCGGGTGTCGGCCGGGCTGCGGGACGACGATGCGCTGCGCGACGAGGTGGCGGCACAGTTGGCGGCACCACGGGCCAGCGCACGCCTGCTGGCTGCACTTCCCCTGCTGGGACTGGCGCTCGGTGTAGGTGCCGGCGCTGACCCGATCGGATTCCTGGCCCGGAGCCCCTACGGCCTGGTCTGCCTCGTCATGGGAAGCGCACTTGCCGTGACCGGAGTGAGCTGGGTCAACCGCCTCGCCCGACGCGCGGAGCCCTTGTCATGAAGGCTTTCGCGGCGGTCCTCATCGGCCTGGCCGTCCTCTGTTGGTGCTGGCCGCCCGCGGGTGTGTCCCGGCTGGCACGGGTGTCGGGTGGTGCTCCCCGGTGGAGGAGTCCGCGGTCAGAACGGCAACTGCGGCCTGAGCGGCAGGCGGTGCCCGCGGGGCCTGGGATGCCTCACGAACCCGAACGTCCACCTTCGCCACGTTTCGGGCTGCCATCCGAACGCGAACCACCGCGCGAGTGGGCCGAACGCGCGCGCCCTCGGACTGCGGCGGCGGTCTCGATGCTCGTTGGGTTGGCGACCGGATTCGTCGTCGGTGGGGGAGCCGGCATCGTCCTGGGGTTCGTGGTCGGCCTCGTTCTGCGTTCGATGCTGGTACGGATGCCGTCGCGAGCCGAGCGGCTCAGGCGCGAACGCCTCCTGGTCGACCTGCCGTTGGCGGCCGACCTGCTGGCGGCGTGTCTTCGTACCGGTCGCTCTCCGGGACCCTCGATCGAGGCGATTGCCGCAGCCGTCGGCGGTCCGCTCGGCGACGAGTTCGGCAAGGTCGCCGCGGCGCTCCGCCTTGGCAGCGAGCCGCGGGCCGCGTGGGCGACCTTCATCGCCGAACCCGTCCTCGCCTCGTTCGGCCGGGCGATGGTACGCGTATGGGACTCCGGGGCACCGCTCGCCGTGACGCTGGAGCGGCTCGCCGCTGATGCGCGGCGGACCCGGCGCGCCAGGGCCGAACAGAGGGCGCGTGCCGTCGGGGTCCGGTCGGCGGTGCCGTTGGCCCTGTGTTTCCTTCCCGCGTTCGTGCTCGTGGGAGTCGTGCCGCTGGTCGCGGGCGCCGTCACCGGGCTCTTGCGCTGATCCGAAATCGAGGGGTCAGTGGGCAGGCGGCCGCCAGCCCCCAGACCCCGCCATTTCGGATGAGAGGAGAGCAGAGCGCTTCTGCGACATGTGCCTCTGCCAGAAGTTGTCCACAGGTCTCGGATCGGCCGGGTTGTCCACAGGGCCGCGTTGGCCGTCGCTGGCTCAGCACCCGGTGCCGCATCGTCGTTGTACGCCCCACCGGGCAAGCCGTTCCGGCCGGTCGCCGGTCTCCACCAGGAGGTACGCCATGCACACAGCAGGCACTGCTCGTCGCGCCGACGAGCGTGGGATGACCACCGCGGAATACGCCATCGGCACCGTCGCGGCGGCGAGCTTCGCGGCGCTTCTCATCAAGCTGCTGACCAGTGAGCAGGTGCAGCAACTCCTGATGAGGGTCGTCACATCGGCACTCAACCTTGCGGCATGACAACGAACCGGCAGACACGAGAGGGCGAGCGCGGCATGGTGACCGCGGAGGCGGCGCTCGCCCTCATGGCGCTGGTCGTCGTGACGCTCGGCATGGTCTGGGCGGTCACCGTGGTCTCGCTGCAGGCTCGGTGCATGGACGCGGCTCGGGACACCGCGCGCGCTGTGGCCCGGGGCGAGACCGTGGCGGCGAGTCGATCCGAAGGACGCCGCAGCGCACCTCGTGGAGCCTGGATCGACGTACGCATCGGGGGTGGACTCGCCACCGTCGACGTCGTGGTTGACGCCCGGCCCCGGTGGCGGGTGTTGTCGCGACTTCCTCCGGTACCTGTCTCCGCCCGGGCTGTCGTCGCTCTCGAGCCGGGGATGTCATGACGACTCTGGAGGGAGCCGCTCGCCGCACCCCGCGACGACGACGCAGCGTCGCTCAGTCCGTCGAGGAGGTCCCCCGGGGATGGGATCGGCTGGACGAGGCTCGGTCCGAGCGTGGTAGCGGCACGCTCTGGGTGCTCGCCGTCGCGGCGCTGGTGGTCATGGCGGGTGCCTTGGCGGCGACCCTCGTCTCCGTCGTGTCCGCCGGCCGCCGCGCCGACAGCGCCGCCGATCTCGCCGCCTTGTCGGCGGCGGCAGCCGTCAGTGGGGATCTGGGAGATCAATGTGGTCTTGCCGCCCGGATCGCGCGCGGTCACCGTGTCCGGATGACCGCGTGTTTGGCCGCGCAGGACGTGGTGGAGGTCACCGTCGAGAGTCGGGTGCCGGGCTTCGCCGGCGAGTGGTTCGTCATCCGAGCCAGGGCGCGGGCAACACGTGCGTGGGACGGTGCCGCCGGGTCGCTACAGGCGCGCACCTTCGTCGATGTCCGAAACACCGGGACCGCCCTGATCGTCGTCGTACTCCCGTCGTTCGCGCCGGCGGGCAACGGAGCGTCTGATGCCGGCCACCACGCACCACAGGCCGAGCACCGTGGCCAGGGCGGTGCCTGCGCCGATGAGGAAGAAGGTCGCGGTCGTGCCATGGATCAGGAGCCGGTCGATACCGACGGTGGTCTCCTGCGCTCCGCCCACCACGACACCGGCGCACACCGCGGCGACAGCCACGAGAACGACGAGTCCGATGACGATCATGACCCTGCGTCAGCTCCTTCGTCCGGCGGACCCCGCGTGCGTGACGTGGCCTCGGCCGCCCGCGCCGGCAGCACGTCCAGCAGCCGAACCGATCTGTGCTTGTTGAGTGGTTTGTTCCTATTCCCACACTTCGGAGAGAGTACGCATCAGGGGCACTCCTCCGCGCCCCGACAGCTAACGATCGCGTTCCGTGTCGCCCCAGCCGTGCGGCAGCCGCATCAAGCCCGCGCTCGGCGAAGCCCGCGCTGCCAGGATTTCCGTCGTACCCCAACATCGAACATGGTGATCCGGCCGGTGTCGGCGCGGCGGCCTGCTCGGCCGCCGCCGACTTCCCCCCTGTCACGAAGAGCACTTCCGACGTCCGGGCCGTCGGACGGAAGCCGCCGTAGCTCGCGGGAGGTCACGCCGGACACCGTCACACCGGGCTACCGCCAACCACCCGCTTGGGGAGTGCCGGGCGATAACCCTGCGCGGCTGCCCACTTGCCCCATAACATCGCGCTGTCGCCTCGAATGGTTGAATTCCAGAGGCCCAAGTCGGTGAAGTGCTGGAGGAGTTCGTGGACCTTTCCCTCTCGAACCGCCCCACAGGGAACCATATGGTGGTGGAGGTCGCCGGAGAGATCGACGTCTACACGGCGCCCAGGCTGCGGGAAAAGATGGTCGAGCTGGTCAACGCCGGCCACTATCACCTCGTCGTCGACATGGAGAGTGTGGACTTTCTCGACTCGACCGGGCTCGGTGTGCTGGTCGGTGGCCTCAAGCGGGTGCGGTCCCATGACGGCTCGCTGCGCATCGTCTGCACTCAGGAGCGGCTCCTCAAGATCTTCCGCATCACCGGCCTCACGAAGGTGTTCCCGATCCACGACTCGGTAGACGAGGCGGTTACGGCCTCGCCCGCGCCCGGCGAATGACGGATCAGCCGTACGGATCGTTCACGCCACGCGAGTACCAGGCGTTCATCCGCACCGCGGCCGCTGAGCTGCAGACGGTGGTGCGGGACGGGGCGGAGGACACGCCCGTTGCGACCTGCCCGGGCTGGACGCTCCGCGATCTGGTGGCTCATCTGGGCGCTGTCCACGAGTGGGCGGCGTCCATCGTTGCCAGCGGGGCGGCCGAACGGCCGGAGCGTATGACCCCAGCCACGCCGCCAACCGGCGCGGAGCTGACCGAGTGGTACGACCAGCAGGTCCGACTGCTGCTCGAAACGCTCGCACGAACCGATCCGGCCCAGGCGTGCTGGACGCACCAGCGCGGCTACCGGGTCGCGGCGTACTGGTCCCGCCGGCAGGCGCACGAGCTTGCGATGCATCTGGTCGATGCGGAGTCTGCGCTCGGCCGTACGCCGCACTATGACGCCGGGCTCGCCGTGGACGGGATCGGTGAGGTGCTCGACGTGGCTGCCGCGGGTCGCGGCGTACACGAAGCGTCACCCCGACCTGGCGGGGCCGCTGACGCTGAGGTGCACGGATCGGCCCGAGCTCTGGCTGCTCGCCCCCTGTCCGGACACCGCTCCGAAGATCACCGGACCGCATCTCGGCGGCGCGCCACACCCCGGCGCTGGTGGCCAGGCGGTGGCCGAGATCCGCGGCGACGCGGTCGACCTGCTGCTGGCACTGTGGAAGCGCCTCGACCTTGATCAGCTCACGGTCGAGGGCGACGCCGACGTGGCCCGGCGGTTCCTGGCGTCCGCGCTCACTCCTTGATCAGACACTCGACCGGTCCGCGGCAACACGTCGTCCCCGGTAGCGGACCGTCACCCCCCGCAACACTCCCGACGGGGGTCAGGTCCTTCCCGGGTGCTGCCGGCACGCTAGACTCCGGCCCGCCCCGGATTGAACTCCGGTGGCGCCAGCTGTCCATGTGCCTCCGACGCTGCTGGCCGGTGTTGAGCCTTACGGTACGGACGGAGCCTGAACCCCGAGGGCATGTCTGCGCCCGGCTGGGGCGGTGACGTGCAGGCGCGGCATCCGCGCGAAGTCCCGCCCCACCGGTCCGGAGCCGGTTCGCCCTCGGATCCGGTTGATCTGTCCGTACGGCCCGTACGTCGGGGCGCCACAAAGGGGACCGAGGAAGCCCCCGTCAAGGAGGACGAATGTCCGCGTTCCTACTCGCTGCCGAGGGGGACGCCGTCTCGCTCAGTGGCGGCAATCTCGGCTTGGTCGTGGCCGTCGCCTGCATAGGCGCGGTTGCACTCGTCATGGGTGCGGTCTTCCGGCGCGAGGTTCTCGCCGCCAGCGAAGGCACCGCGACGATGCAGACGATCGCCCGAGGTGTCCAGGAAGGTGCTTCCGCCTACCTGAACCGGCAGTTCAAGACGCTTGCCGGCTTTGCCGTTCTGGTGTTCCTCGTCCTGTTCCTGCTGCCTGGCGACTGGGACATCCGGATCGGACGTTCCCTCTTCTTCCTGGTGGGTGCGGGCTTCTCCGCCCTCATCGGTTATCTCGGGATGTGGCTGGCGGTCCGCGCCAACGTCCGGGTGGCCGCCGCCGCCCAGACGGAGGGGCGAGATCCGGCCATGCGGATCGCGTTCCGCACCGGCGGCACGGTCGGCATGGCGACGGTCGGACTCGGTCTGGTCGGCGCCGCGATCGTCGTGCTGCTCTACCGCGGTGACGCACCGAGTGTGCTGGAGGGCTTCGGGTTCGGTGCCGCGCTGCTCGCGATGTTCATGCGGGTCGGCGGCGGCATCTTCACGAAGGCCGCTGACGTCGGCGCCGACCTGGTGGGCAAGGTCGAGCAGGGGATCCCCGAGGATGACCCACGCAACGCCGCGACCATCGCCGACAACGTAGGCGACAACGTGGGCGACTGCGCGGGCATGGCCGCCGACCTGTTCGAGTCCTACGCCGTCATGCTCGTCGCGGCGCTCATCCTCGGCAAGGCAGCGTTCGGCGAGCACGGCCTGGTGTTCCCGCTGATCGTTCCCGCGCTCGGCGCGCTGACAGCGGTGCTGGGTGTCTACATCACCAAGCCGCGCCAGGGCGAGAACGGCCTGCGGACCATCAACCGGAGCTTCTACATCTCCGCGGTGGTCTCGGGTGTGTTGTGTGTGATCGCCGCGTTCCTGTATCTCCCGTCGTCGTTCGCAGCCCTTTCCGGCGTGTCGGAGGGCATCGCGGCACTCGACGGCAACCCGCGCCTCATCGCGGCGGGTGCGGTCGTTCTCGGCATCGTGCTGGCCGGCGTGATCCTCTCGCTCACGGGCTACTTCACCGGCACCGAGCACCGGCCGGTCAAGGATGTCGGCAAGACGTCGTTGACAGGTGCCGCGACGGTGATCCTTTCCGGCTTCGCGCTGGGACTGGAGTCCGCTGTCTACACCGCCCTGGTGATCGGTGGCGCGGTCTACGTCGCGTTCCTGCTCGGCGGCGGCTCGGTGATCGTCTCGCTGTTCGCGATCGCGCTCGCCGGCTGTGGCCTGCTGACGACGGTCGGCGTCATCGTCGCGATGGACACGTTCGGCCCGGTGAGCGACAACGCCCAGGGAATCGCCGAGATGTCGGGCGAAGTCGACGGCGAGGGCGCACGGACGCTGACCGAGCTCGACGCTGTGGGCAACACCACGAAGGCGATCACCAAAGGCATCGCGATCGCTACGGCCGTCTTGGCGGCGACGGCGCTGTTCGGGTCGTACAACGACGCGGTTTCGACCACGCTGACCGCCGTCGGTGAGCAGGTCGGTGCGGGTGGCTCGGCGTTCCTGCGTTCGGTCGACTCACCGAACGTCCTGGTCGGGCTCATCCTCGGTGCCGCCGTGGTGTTCCTGTTCTCCGGTCTGGCCATCAACGCGGTCGGCCGCGCGGCAGGTGCCGTCGTCTTCGAGGTGCGCCGGCAGTTCCGCGAGATCCCGGGGATCATGGACGGCACCGGCAAGCCCGAGTACGGCCGGGTGGTCGACATCTGCACCAAGGACTCGCTCAGCGAGCTGGCCACCCCGGGTCTGCTGGCGGCGATGGCGCCGATCGCGGTGGGCTTCGGCCTCGGTGTCGGCCCACTCGCCGGCTACCTCGCCGGTGCGATCGCGGCTGGCACCTTGATGGCGATCCTGCTCGCCAACTCCGGCGGGTCGTGGGACAACGCCAAGAAACTGGTCGAGGACGGTACGCACGGCGGCAAGGGCTCGGCCGCACACGAGGCGACGGTGATCGGCGACACCGTGGGTGACCCGTTCAAGGACACCGCGGGACCTGCGATCAACCCGCTGATCAAGGTGATGAACCTGGTCGCGGTCCTCATCGCGCCGGCCATCGTGCAGCTCTCGGTCGGGTCGGGTGCCAACACACCCCTGCGGGTGGGTATCGCGGTCGCGGCGGTGCTCGTCGTCGTCGCCGCGGTCACGGTCTCCAAGCGTCGGCCGATCGCGATCGGCGCGTCGGAGGAGAACGACAAACACCCCGAACCGGTCGCCGGCCCTTGAGTGAGCTGCGCGACTGAAGCTCACCCAGTCGCGAGCGCGTTCAATGACCACGCTGAGCATGCCTGAGGACCAGGGCCATGAGTCCGTGCCTGTGCCTGGTACCAGGGACCTGCTCAGCGTGGTCATTTGCGTCCGGGCGGCCGCCGCCGTGGCGCCCGGGCCGCCGCAGCTGGGGGTGGGGCCCAGGAGGACGCGGGCGTGAACCTCGGCGCAGGGCAGTTCTGATCAGCTCCGACGGCGGTCCGGACACACGCGCGGCTGACCTGGCCGGGTACGTTGCCCTCGATGCGACCAATGGATGACCTGTCCTCGGATGTCGTTGCCCGGCTCCGGGAGCACCTGGCAGCCGTCGGCTACACCGTCGGGGGCGTACACGACCTGCTCGGGCCGCTCGCCCTCGCCGCGCTGCACCGCAACGAGACCACACCGGGGCTCCGGGCGACCGCCGGCGGTGGACCACTCGCGACGCTGACAAGGCTGTGGCTGCTGCAGGTACCCGTGGCGCGGACCCAGGTGGAGAAGGCGCTGCCGGAACTCCTCGCGCCGCTGGTCGCCGCCGGGATCCTGCATGCGTACGGCAGTGAGGTGTGCGCGCTCGTCGACATCAGGCCGTACGGAGCGACCGGTATCCCCGCAGGCACCTCCTCCGGGGCTCGCAGCTCCGAGGCTCGCAGCCCCGGGGCGCAGGCCGTCCCGGGCGTGGCAGGCGCGGCCGGCGCCACCGATACGGACTGGTGGGTGGTCGCGGACCTCACACCGGGCATGGACGGCGCCCGGCCGGGCGTCCCACCGGACCACGTGCTCGGCGTCAACAGTGCCGGGACCACACTGGCGCAGCTGACCGTACGCCGCCCGGTCGGCAGGGCGCTCGACCTCGGCACCGGCTGCGGCATCCAGGCGCTCCACCTCGCGAGCCACGTGGGCCGGATCGTCGCGACCGACGTCAACCCGCGTGCGCTCGCGATGGCCCGCCTGAGCGCGGGCCTGGCTGGGATCTCGGTGGCCGACCCGCCGGGCGGGGGCGAGCGCGACGAAGGTCCAGCCCAGCTGGAGTTCCGCCACGGCAACCTCTTCGAGCCGGTCGACGGTGAGCGGTTCGATCTCATCGTGTCGAACCCGCCGTTCGTCATCTCCCCGCGGGGCGGACTCGTCTACCGCGACAGCGGGCTCGCCGGTGATGAGGTGTGCCGGCGGATCGTCGCGGAGGCGCCGCGCTACCTCGCGGAGGGCGGTGTCTGCCAGATCCTCGCCAGCTGGATGCACGTCCGCGAGGAGGACTGGCGGGAGCGGCTGCTCAGCTGGCTGCGTACCGGTTGTGACGCGTGGGTGGTGCAACGCGAGGTCACCGACCCGGCCGAGTACGTCGAGCTGTGGCTCAAGGACGCCGGTGGGCACGGAGCCCCGGGTTACCGCGAACGCTACGACGAGTGGCTCGCATGGTTCGAGGCGCAGAACGTCGAGGCCATCGGGTACGGCTGGATCACCCTGCAGCGCGACGGTTCCGGTGCCGCGCCCCACGGGCCGTCCGCGGTCGACGAGGCGTTGGGCACGCACCTGCGCGCGAGCAGGCCCGGCGCCCGCGAGACCTGGGTGGAGGAGTGGACGGGACCCGTCGCGCAACCGCTGGGCCAGGAGGTCACCCGATGGCTCGAGGCGGTCGACCTGATGCGGGCGTACGACGAGGAGACGTTGCTGGCGGCCCGGTTACGCCTCGCGGCCGACGTCGACCAGGAACAGTGGGGACGACCGGGTGCGGCGCATCCGGAGTATGTCGTACTCCGGCAGCGGTCGGGGCTGTGCCGGGCGGTACAGGTCGACACGGCCGAGGCGGGGTTCGTCGGCGCGTGTGACGGATCGATGACCACCGGGCAGATCATCGGCGCACTGGCCACCCTGCTGGAGGACGACGAGTGCGCGCTCCGTTCCAGGCTCGTGCCCCGGATCCGCCAGCTGATCCTCGAGGGTTACCTTTCGGTTTCGGTGGTGGTCGGCTAGACATCAGGCGTGCGACGGCGCGATTTCTGTACGACGTGGACGGCCTGGGCCGCCGGGCTGCTCACGGTCGCCGGCTGCCGCGACCAGGGCACCGACGGACCGGGTGGAGACGCTGGCGGTCGGACAACGCCGAGGGGTTCCGGGACGGCGACGGCTACACAGAGTCCGTCGAGCGGCCGGCCGTCCCCGACGTCGCCGGACACCGCCGCCCCCACGACGCCGACCGCATCGGTGTCGCCTACCGCGGCGACACCATTGGCTCCGGCGGTGTTCGACGCCGGTTCCGCGCGGGAGACCGTCCAGCTGCTGGCCGGTCGGATCGGCCCGCGCGAGGCCACGTCGGCCGCGTTCCGCCGGGCTGCCGAGGTGGTCGCCGATGCCCTGAGCGTCGCTGGCTATGACGTCGTACGCCAACCGCTCCGCGTACCTGCCGGAATTTCGTGGGGTGTCCGTGTCCCGTCCGGGCGTACCCACAACGTCATCGCGGCACTGCCCGGGTTCGACCCGCTCCGGCCGCACCGGTTGGTCGGGGCGCACCTGGACACCGTGCCCCAGGCGCCCGGGGCGGAGGACAACGCGTCCGGGGTCGCGGTCATGCTCGAGCTGGCCCGCCTGGCCGCGGTCGCGGGCGGCGGCACGGCACCACCACGTAGAGGAGGAGCGGCCGGGGATGAACCGCGCGTGCCGGCGCTGCCGGTCCTCTTCGTCGCGTTCGGTGCGGAGGAGCCGCGTGGTCCCGGCGACGCGTGGCACCACTTCGGATCCCGCCACTACGCACGCACACTGCCCCTCGCGCGACGCCGCGCCATCCGCGAGATGGTGTCGCTGGACCGGGTGGGAGTCGGGGAGTCGGTGCGGATCCGTACCGGCGGCCGGGCCCCGGACACCGTCGCGCGGGCGCTCGTTGCGGCGTCGCGGCGGATCGGCGTACCGGTCACCCGAGGCACCAACCAGTCCAGCGACCATTGGTCGTTCGAGAAGGCGGGTATCGCGGCGGCCCGGGTCGGGGGTAACCCGTTCTCCGGCTACCACAGCGCGGCCGACCGACCGAGTGCCGTCAGCCGGTCATCGCTCGACCGCAGCGGGCGGTTGGTGTGGGAGTGGCTCCGCTCCCGGTGACAGCCAACCTCCCACAGGCGGGCTCCAGGGGCAGTTCAGCTGAGGTCTCCGACCTGCTCGGCGTACCACGGCGAAGCCACGTGCTCGGCGACCTGCCGGAGCGTCCAGTTCGGGTCACGCGGCTTGTCCCACTCGGCCGGTCCCGCCGCAGCCAGCCGGTGGACGTAGAGGTCGGCGAGGCGGCGCAGGCACTGCTCCGCCTCGTCCCGGTCGGCCTCGGTGAACACTGCCCAGTCACTTGCGACGGTGACGGCGCTGGCCCGCCACTCGTCGGTCCGAGTCGGGTGTCCGCCGAGCAGCGCCTCGATCTCGGCCAGGTGGTCGACCAGATGATGGGTGTGGCGGCGGATCGCCTTGTGGGGGTGTAGAGGCGTTCCCCGCCTTCGGCGACGCGGGGCCGCCCGTCCCACGCGAGCCAGGTGCGCGCGAAGGCGAGAGTGCGGTCGACTCCGGCGGCGACCGCCGCTCCGGGATTGTCGGCGCCGGTCCAGGTGGATGTGCAGGAACCGGTCCCGGTGGATGTGCCGGTGGATGTGCCGTGCTCGTTCGGCGAGGGTGGGGTGATCGGGTCCATGCCGGCAACCGTAGGCACACGACACTTCGGTACCTCCCGAACTGTGCTCGCACTACGCTGGACCGGATGGCGACGGACTTCGCGGCGGTGGCGCGTCTGCTGGCCAACCCGGCACGGTCCGCCGTGGTCGATGCGTTGATGGAGGGCAGGCCACTGGCTGCGGGGGAGTTGGCCCGGCTGGCCGGCGTACGCCCATCCACGGTCAGCGAACATCTCGCCGCCCTCGTCGACGGTGGCCTGCTCGCCGTGGTCAACGCGGGCCGCCACCGGTACTTCCAACTGGCCGGGGCCCACGTGGCGGAGGCCCTCGAGGCGCTGGCGCTGATCTGTCCCACGACACCGGTGAAGTCGCTGCGCCAGGCCAACGGATCCCGGGCGTTCCGTACGGCCCGGTCCTGCTACGACCACCTGGCCGGGGCGCTTGGTGTCGCGGTCCTGGAGCGGATGGTCGGGCGCGAGTGGCTGGTGCCGGGCCTGCAGGGCAGCGGCGCCGGCTACGAGGTCGGTCCGGACGGGGATGCGGCGTTCGCCCGGTTGGGAGTCGACGTGCAAGCCTGCCGGAACGCCCGACGGCAGTTCGCCCGACCGTGTCTGGACTGGACGCAGCGCCGGAGCCACCTCGCCGGCGCGCTCGGTGCGGCGGTGCTGGCGGCCCTGTTGGACTGCGGTTGGGTCCGGCGTACGACCACCGGCCGCGGACTCCTCATCACACCTGGTGGGGTGGTCGGCGTGCGCGAGATGTTCGCCATCGAGGTCGCCGACCTCGACTCGTCCACCCTCGACTCGTCCACCCTCGACGGTGCGGCGCCCCTCGACCCGGATGGAGTCGCTCCAGGACTTGGGTGAGGGTGCCCCTGTGGCGAACGTGCGTTGGGCGAGGGTGCCCCTGCCATGAACCTATGAGGTGAGGGGTCCCCTCATCCGCTCGGCGTCAGGGCCCAGGTCGGCCAGGATCGCCCGCGCTCTGCCGCCTGACACCCACCGGGGAGCGAAGTCGGAGCCGATCACGTACGGAACGAACCGGGCCGACACGAGCCGCGCCCCCGCGAACGTCGCCTCGAGGACGACACCCTCCCGAACCTCGCTGTTCCAGTCCATGTCGAACACGAAGTTGCCCAGCGAATGCACGAGTGGCCGGCCGCGGTGGACTTCAGCGGTCTGAACCCAGTGCGGGTGCCCGCCCACCACCAGGTCGGCGCCGGCGTCGATGAGGGCGCGTCCGACCCGGTGTTGGTCGGGCACCGGTCGATGGGTGTACTGGTCGCCCCAGTGCGGGAGCACGATCACCACGTCGACCTCACGTCTCAACGTACGTACGGCCGACGTCGCCCGCGCCAGGTCGGCGGCGCTCAGCGGCCCGGTTCGTGGCGCCATCGCGACGCTTGCCGCGCCAGGGGAGTCCGGCCCGGCACGGGGTGTCTCACCGATCGCGTTGAACGCAAGGAACCCGAAGGTCACCCCTTCGCGCTCGACGATCGCGGGCCGCCACGCCTCGGCCACATTCGCACCCGCACCCACCGGCACGAACCCGCCCTCGCGGACCAGCCGGACCGTCTCCACCAACGACCGGGATCCGTAGTCACCCAGGTGGTTGTTGGCGAGCGACAGGACGTCGAAACCGGCGTGTCGGAGCCCGGCCCGTACCCGCGGAGACGCCCCGAACGAGTCGCCGCCCTGGGTGGGCGACCCCAACCGGGACAGAGTGTTCTCCAGGTTGCCGACGGTGATGTCGGCGCGGGCGAGCCGGCGGGCGGTGGGACGCAACACGGCCGCGGGGTCACCGGCCTGCGCGAGCCGCTGGCCGACCCGGCGCCCGAGCATGAGGTCGCCTGCGACCGCCACGGTGACGGTCGGTGGAGTCGGGTCCGGACTCGACGGAGAACCCGTTGGGGCGGGGTGTCGTGACCCGTCGCCCGACGCACGGCCCGAGGCACCAGCCGACGTGCCGGCCGACGGGCGTCGCGATCCGTCGGCGGGCGTCGAGTCCGCCGCCGATGCCGACCCACCCGGCGTCCCTACGCGGTCGTCAGTCGGCTCTGACAACCCCGCCGAACAACTCGCCAGCATCGCCGCAAAAAGCCACAGACTTCCCACGGAGAGGACAGCGAGTGTGCGTGGGGTTGCGGCCCGACGTACCCTCACACTTCGCATGGTAGGTCGTGGGATCCTGGTTGGCCGCTTTCGCGTGGTACGTCGTGCTCGGTCGTACTCCGGGGTGTGAAAAAGGGGCTCTGACGTGGGTAGGCGTGGGGTCTCGATATTCAGGTCGCCACGAAACGGGCAACTACGAAAGAGGCACCCGCGCAACGTTGCCGGCCGCCGTACGGTTACCGTCTAGCGGGCCGCGCCACGGCACGACCCGTACGAAGTAGCACCGCCCGGACGCACAGATAGGGACATAAAGAGAGGTATAACGTGCCCGCCAAGAAGACGCACCGGTCGACCGAGGACGGTCCCCGGCTCGTGATTGTCGAGTCGCCTGCCAAGGCGAAGACGATCGCCGGTTACCTCGGCCGGGGCTATGTCGTGGAGTCGAGCGTGGGCCACATCCGTGATCTGCCGGGCGGCGCATCCGAGGTACCCGCGAAGTACAAAGGGGAGTCGTGGGCCCGGCTCGGTGTCAACGTCGACCAGGGGTTCGCACCCCTCTATGTCGTACCGCGGGACAAGAAGCCCACGCTCAAGCGCCTGAAGGACCTCGTCTCCGACGCCGGTGCCGTCTACCTCGCGACAGATGAGGACCGCGAGGGCGAGGCGATCGCGTGGCACCTCCTCGACGAGCTCAAGCCGAAGGTGCCCGTCCACCGCATGGTCTTCCACGAGATCACGCGGGAGGCGATCAACCAGGCCGTCGAGAATCCGCGTTCGATCAACGACCATCTGGTCGACGCGCAGGAGACCCGTCGGATCCTCGACCGCCTGTACGGCTACGAAGTGTCTCCCGTGCTGTGGAAGAAGGTCATGCCGCGCCTGTCGGCCGGCCGGGTGCAGAGTGTCGCGACCCGGCTGGTGGTCGATCGCGAGCGTGACCGGATGGCGTTCCGGGCGGCGGCGTACTGGGACATCGTGGCCGACCTCGACGCGGGCGAGACGAAGGACCCGCGCGCGCTGGCGGTCCGGTTGGTCAGCGTCGACGGGCGCCGGGTGGCGGTCGGCCGCGACTTCGGTTCCGACGGCGGCCTCAAGGACTCCTCGCGCGACACGGTGGTCCACCTCGACGAGGCCCGGGCGACCGCGCTGGCAAGCGGGCTGGGGTCCTCGACGTTCACGGTCCGCGGGGTGGAGTCCAAGCCCTACACCCGCAAGCCGTACGCACCTTTCCGTACGACCACGCTGCAGCAGGAGGCCGCCCGCAAGCTCGGCTTCGGCGCCGCCCGCACCATGCAGGTGGCGCAGCGGTTGTACGAGAACGGCCACATCACCTACATGCGTACCGACTCCATCACGCTGTCCGAGACCGCGATCTCGGCGGCACGGGCACAGGTGCGGCAGCTGTTCGGCAACGACTACCTGCCTGACGCGCCGCGGGTCTACCGCAGCAAGGTGAAGAACGCGCAGGAGGCGCACGAGGCGATCCGGCCCTCCGGTGACCGCTTCCGCACACCGGCCGAGACCGGGCTTCGTGGTGACGAGTTCCGGCTGTACGAACTGATCTGGATGCGCACGGTCGCATCCCAGATGCGCGACGCCCAGGGCCGCAGCGTGACGATCCGCGTCGGCGCCCGGGCGAGCTCCGGTGAGGACACGGAGTTCAGCGCGTCCGGCAAGGTCATCACGTTCCACGGCTTCTTGAAGGCCTACGTCGAAGGCGTCGACGAGCCCACCGCCGAGACCGACTCCGCCGAGCGGCGGCTGCCCAATGTCGTCGAGGGTGACACGCTCGTGCCGACCCGGGTCGCTCCCGAGGGGCACGAGACCCGGCCGCCGGCCCGCTACACCGAGGCGACGCTGGTGCGTGAGCTGGAGGAGCGGGAGATCGGCCGGCCGTCGACCTACGCCTCGATCATCGGCACGATCCTCGACCGCGGCTACATCTACAAGAAGGGCACCGCGCTGGTGCCGACGTGGTTGGCGTTCGCGGTCGTACGCCTGCTGGAGCAGCACTTCGGCCACCTCGTCGACTACAACTTCACCGCCAGCATGGAGGACGCGCTCGACGAGATCGCCCGTGGCGGGTCGGACATGCAGACCTGGCTGGCCCGTTTCTACTTCGGCAACGGCGAGGACGGGCTGAAGCACCTCGTCACCGAGCTCGGCGAAATCGACGCGCGGGAGATCTCGACGTTCCGGCTCTTCGTCGCCGACGGAGACGGTGACGGCGGCAGCACCAACGGGATCGCGGTGCGTGTCGGCCGGTACGGTCCGTACGTCGAGGACGGCGAAGGCAAGCGGGCGAACGTCCCCGACGACCTGCCGCCGGACGAGCTGACCCTCGACCGCGCCCGCGAACTGCTGAGCCAGCCGGCCGGTGCCGAGCACGAACTGGGTGTCGAACCCGACAGCGGACGCACCATCGTCGCCAAGGCGGGCCGATTCGGGCCGTACGTCACCGAGGTCCTGCCCGACGACGTACCCAAGGGGACGAAGCCGCGAACGGCGTCGCTGTTCCAGTCGATGAGCCTCGACACGGTGACGCTCGACGACGCACTGCGGCTGCTGTCGTTGCCGCGGTCGCTCGGCAAGGACCCGGACAGTGGCGAGGAGATCACCGCGCAGAACGGCCGTTACGGCCCGTACGTCAAGAAGGGCAGCGACTCCCGCTCGCTCGGTGCGGAGGAGGAGCTGTTCACGGTCACGCTGGACGGTGCCCTCGAGCTGTTCAAGCAGCCGAAGACGCGTGGGCGGCGTGGAGCGGCGAGCGCGCCCTTGCGGGAGTTGGGCGACGACCCCGAGACCGGCAAGCCGGTGGTGATCAAGGACGGCCGGTTCGGTCCGTACGTCACCGACGGGGAGACCAACGCGACCCTGCGCCGGGACGACGAGGTGGAGTCCGTCACCCTCGAACGCGCCGCCGACCTGCTGGCGGAGAAGCGGGCCAAGGGTCCGAGCCCGCGTCGGCGTACGGCCAAGAAGGCCACGAAGAAGAGCACCGCCGCCAAGAAGGCGGCGACCAAGAAGGCCACGACCAAGAAGTCGTCCACGACCAAGAAGGCCGCGGCGCCGAAGAAGTCGGCAGCGAAGAAGACCACTGCCAAGAAGTCGGCGACGAAGAAGGCGACGGCGAAGAAGCGCTGACGGCTTCGGCGAAGCCAGGTCAAGCCTCCTGAGCCGGACGTCGCCGAAGTGGGCTGGACGCGGGCTGTCGGACATTGCCCGACTCGTCGACCGAAAACACGCAGGGTGGTCGGTGGGCGGGGCTACGTTGGTGTCGAGTAGCAGGTCGTCACACCCTGGTTAGGCTGGCCGAGTGTCTGAGCGAGAGCGATCCACCGGCCGAGGCGCGCACGGCACCTCGGGGTCCATGCAGGACCTACGTGCGGTTCTTCGGATCGCCCCGTTCCGCACGTTGTGGATCGCTTTGGGCCTGTCCAGCCTCGGTGACTGGTTGGGTCTGCTCGCGCTCACGGCGATGGCCGGCCAGCTCGCCGAGGGCGACTACCGCGCGGAAAACTTCGCGATCGCCGGCGTCCTGCTGCTACGCCTGTTGCCGGCCGTCATTGTCGGACCGCTCGGCGGCTACATCGCCGACCGGCTCGACCGGCGCTGGACGCTGGTCGTCGGTGACGTCATCCGGTTCGCGCTGTTCGCGTCGATCCCCGTCGTCGGCACCCTGTGGTGGCTGTTCGTCGCGACCGTCCTGATCGAAGCGGTCAGCCTCGTGTGGCTTCCGGCAAAGGACGCCGCCGTCCCCAACCTCGTACCCCGCGAACGACTCGCCGCCGCCAACCAGATCTCCCTCGCCACCACGTACGGTTCCGCTCTGCCGGCCGCACTGCTGTTCACGGTCCTGGCGCTGGTGAGCAGCTCGCTGTCCGCGACGCTCGGAATCTTCACCGACTCGGTCGACCTCGCGTTGTACTTCAACGCAGCGACCTTCCTCGTCGGTGCCGTCGTCGTCGCCCGGCTCCGGGAAGTGTCCGGCCGGCCGACCACGCACGAGGCCGAGGAGCAGCCGTCCGTCATCCGTGCCGTGGTCGAGGGCTGGCAGTTCGTCGCCAACAACCGGCTCATCCGCGGACTCGTCATCGGCGTCGTCGGCGCGTTCGCCGCCGCCGGTGTGGTCATCGGGCTCGGTCGTACCTACGTCTCCGACCTCGGCGGTGCCGAAGCCGGCTACGGCGTCCTGTTCGGTGCGCTCTTCCTCGGCCTCTCCGCCGGGATGGCGATCGGGCCACGGCTGTTGCCGAGCCTGTCGCGGCGGCGGATGTTCGGCCTCTCCCTCACGGCGGCAGGCATCGCGCTTACGGCCGTCGCGGTGCTGCCCAACCTCGTGCTCGTGGCGTTCCTGACCGTGCTCCTCGGCCTGTTCGCCGGAATCAGTTGGATCAACGGCTACACCCTGCTCGGGCTGGAGGTCGAGGACTCGATCCGCGGGCGGACCTTCGCGTTTGTCCAGAGCCTCACCAAGATCGCGCTCGCCGCCGTACTCGCCGCCGCCCCGGCGATCGCCGGTTCGATCGGTGCCCATCGGGTGAAGTTGCCGGGCGGGGCCAGCCTGACCTACAACGGCGCGGCCATCACGTTCCTCCTCGCGGGCATCGCCGCCACCGTCATCGGCGTCGTGTCGTACCGACAGATGGACGACCGCGCCGGCGTCCCCCTCGCACGCGAGGTCCGGGCGGTGTTCTCCGGCTACGACCGGGGCGTGTCCTCCGACGTCGGGCTCTTCATCGCGCTCGAGGGCGGTGAAGGCGGAGGCAAGTCGACGCAGGCGCGGCTGCTCTCCGAGTGGCTACGGCCCCAGGGGTTCGGCGTCGTCGTGACGTACGAACCAGGCGCCACGGACGTCGGGCGTGACCTGCGCCAGCTGCTCCTGCACAGCGGCCACATCTCCGCGCGGGCCGAAGCGCTGCTCTATGCCGCCGACAAGGCCGAGCATGTCGACACGATGATCCGCCCGGCGCTGCAGGAGGGATCGGTCGTCATCACCGACCGGTACGTCGACACGATGCTCGCCTACCAGGGAGCCGGGCGGGACCTCAGCCAGCAGCAGGTGCTACGGCTCTGCCGCTGGGCCACCGAAGGCCTACGCCCACATCTGACCGTCCTGCTCGACGTGCCGCCCGAGGTGGGGCTGATTCGCGGCGACGGGCCGCCGGACCGGCTCGAACGCGAACCGCTGGAGTTCCATCAGCGCGCCCGCCAACACTTCCTCGACCTCGCCGCACTCGACCCCGACCGGTACCTCGTCCTCGACGCGACCGCGCCACCCGACGAGATAGCCGCCCGGATCAGAGAACGGGTCGAGCCGCTGCTCGTCGATCTCCGCGTACGGGAGACCACCGGTTCGGCCACGGCCGAGGGCGCGGGCGTGCCCGAGGCGGGTGCGACAGCGGCCGGCGACGCGCGTACGACCGGTTCGAACGGCGGGTCCGCTGCGGATGGTGCGCCGGCCGAGGATGGTATGCCGCCCGAGGATCGTGCGCCCGCTGAGGATGGTGCACAGCCCGAAGATGGTGCGCCGGCTGAGGGCGGTGCCCCCGCCCAGGATGGTGCGCCGGCCGAGGCGGGCGGAGAGGGTGGTACGGAGGGCGAGGGTTCGCCCGGCAAGCGCAACGACCTGCTTCGTACCCGCGGCCGGAGCGCACAGGAACGCGCGTCGAGCGGCCGAGAGGCCCAGACATGACCCGAACGGCGTGCGGTCACCCCACAGTCAGCCGGTCGACAATCTCCTCGTTTCCGGGTCCGAGACTCCGCACTGCATCCTGGTCATGAAGCCGACGAAGGAGGTCCCATGAGCGGGCCGGTGCCCGAAGCAGACCCGCTGACCGACGCTGCCGACGTGGTGGCTGCCGGCGAGGGAGTGTGGGCCGACCTCGTGGGCCAGGAGCCGACGATCGCCGCCCTACGCGCCGCCACGCAGGCGGCCGCTGCCCGGATCGCCGGCCGTTCCTCAGATGCCGACGCGGCGCCGGCTGGCTCGGCGGCGGCGGGGATGTCACACGCGTGGCTCATCACCGGCCCGCCGGGATCCGGCCGGTCCAACGCCGCGCGGGCGTTCGCGGCAGCTCTCGAGTGCGAACGCCAGGGATGCGGCGAGTGTTCTGCCTGTCGTACGGCCCTGGCTGGTACGCATCCCGACGTCACCCTGATTCGCACCGACCAGCTGTCGCTGCGGGTCGACGAGATCCGCGAGCTGGTCCGCAAGTCGGCGATGTCTCCGGTCGGGCGGCGTTGGCAGATCCTCGTCGTCGAGGATGCCGACCGGCTCACCGAACAGGCGGCCGACGCCCTGCTCAAGAGCCTCGAGGAGCCGGCCGCGCGTACCGTCTGGCTGCTGTGCGCCCCCACCGTCGAGGACGCCGTACCCACCATCCGCTCGCGGTGTCGGCTGCTCGTCCTGCGTACTCCTCCGACCGAGGCGGTCGCCGAGGTCCTGCGGCGTCGGTATGACGTCGATGCCGAGCTCGCCAGCTTTGCCGCCCGCGCCTCCCAGGGCCACATCGGCCGCGCCAGGGCGCTCGCCACCAAGCCGGAGGTTCGCGAACTCCGGGCCCAGGTCCTCGCCGTTCCCCGCCAACTCGGCGACCTCGCCGGCTGCGTGAACGCGGCCGCGAGCCTGGTGCGGCTGGCCGCCGACGAGGCCCGCGCGGCGACCACCGAGCTCGATGCCGCCGAGAAGGCCGAGCTGGAACATGCGTACGGCATGTCCACCGGAAACCGCGGCGGGCGGGGCAGGTCGCGCCAGTTGCAGTCGGTGCAGAAGGAGTTGGACGACCAGCAGAAGGTACGCGCCAAACGGTTCCAGCGCGACTCGCTCGACCGGGCGCTGCTCGACCTCGTGGCGTACTACCGCGACGTCCTGGTCGTGGCGATGCGGGCCGGTGCCCCCCTCGTCAACGAGGAGTTGCGCGCCGAGATCGAGGCGCGCGCCGCCACGACGCCGCCGGAGGAGGTCCTCCGGCACATCGACGCGATCCTCGCGTGTCGGGAGGCGATCACGGCCAACGTCGCACCCCTCCTCGCCGTGGAGGCGATGCTCATCTCCCTCCGGCAGAGTTCCCTCCGGCAGAGTTCAAGCCGGCAGGGCCCGTAGGGTGGCCGGCAGACAGACCAGCCGACCAGGCGACACATGCCGTCGACCAGGGGCGACAATGCAGCCGACCAGGCAGCCGCCAGCCGCGGCAGAAGGGTGACGTGAGTGCGACGTACGCGGAGTGCAGGTGCCGTCGCGGCTCTGGTGGGCTTGATCGTCTACGCGCTGCTGGCAGGATGCGCCCTGGCGCCGAAGGCGGCAGACGCAGGACGTGAAGGGTCAGCGGGCTCGGGCGCGGGACCCGTGGAGCCCACGGTTGCCCCCCGCGACGACCAGCCCGCGCCGGTACCGTCGGGCGTACCCGCTGATCTGAGGCGCTTCTACGAACAGCAGCTCGACTGGCAGTCGTGTGCTTCCGGGGAGTCGTTCGAGTGTGCGACGCTCGAGGTCCCGCTCGACTACGCCAAACCGGAGGGCGACTCGATCGAGTTGGCAGTCCTGCGGGTCCGAGCGCGGGACAACGACAACCGGCTCGGTTCCCTGGTCGTGAACCCCGGCGGCCCGGGCGGGTCAGGGATCGAGTACGCAGCGGCGGCACCGTTCGTGATCAGCCGTCCCGTGCTCGACCGCTACGACATCGTGGGCTTCGATCCGCGCGGCGTCGGGCAGAGCACGCCGGTCGACTGCGTGAGCGACAAGGAGATGGACACGTACCTCGCCGCTGACGGGTCGCCCGACTCCGCCGCGGAGCAGCAGAACCTGCTCTCCATCGCCCGCCGCTTCGCCGCCGGGTGCGAGACCCGCAGTGGAGAACTCCTGCCGCACGTGTCGACCGTCGACGCCGCCCGCGACATGGACATCCTGCGCAGCGCCCTCGGCGACGAGGAGCTCACCTATCTCGGCAAGTCCTACGGCACGTTCCTCGGCGCGACCTACGCCGGGCTGTTCCCGTCGCGGGCCGGGCGGCTGGTGCTGGACGGCGCCATCGACCCCACGCTGACCGCACGCGACCTCGGGTTGGAGCAGGCCAAGGGGTTCGAGGTGGCGCTGCGCGCGTTCATCACCGACTGCGTACGCCGGTCCGGCTGTCCGCTCGGCACCACGACCGAAGAGGCCTACCGCACACTCGACGACTTGCTCGCCCGGACCGACCGGTCACCGCTGCCGACGGGGGAGTCCCGCCAGCTCACCCAGGCGCTCGCGACCACCGGGATCGTGATGCCGTTGTACGTGAAGGAGTACTGGCCCCGGCTGCGTACTGCCCTCGGCTCGGCCCTCGACGGCGACGGCAGCCGGCTCCTCGCGCTGGCAGACGAGTACGCCGAACGTGGGCCAGACGGTCGATACCGGTCCAACTCCGGCGAGGCGATCCTCGCGGTCAACTGCCTCGACCGGCCCGACCTGACGTCCGTCGCGGAGGCCCGGGCCGAGGAGCCGGCGTTCGAGAAGGCGTCGCCTCGGTTTGGTTCGTTCATCCTGTGGGGCTCCCTGACCTGCGCCGAATGGCCCGTCAAGCCGACGGGCAAACCGGCGGCGATCAAGGCGACCGGGACCCGCCCCATCCTGGTGGTGGGCACGACCCGAGACCCGGCCACGCCGTACGAATGGTCCGAACGCCTGGCTGAGCAGCTCGACGCCGGCGTCCTGCTGAGCCGCGACGGCGACGGGCACACCGCGTACATGCAGGGCAACACCTGCATCGACCGGGCCGTGGAGGCGTTCCTGATCGACGGCAAGCCGCCCGAGAACGGCACCCACTGCCCGGCCTGACCAGGCGGCACGGCGGGGTGAATCCGTGATCACTTCGCCCGCCAGGTATGCTCAACGGCCGTGCCTTCGGGTGCAAGCCGCCTTAGCTCAGTCGGCCAGAGCGACGCACTCGTAATGCGTAGGTCGTGGGTTCGATTCCCACAGGCGGCTCCAAGGTTTCCGCAGGTCAGGCGGCACTGACTCTCTCTAGTTACAGCTGGCTCGCTGGTCGCGTGGCATGAAATCGTGCGTGGGTCAGTGTCGACAACAGCCTCTGTGGTTGACAGGTTTCGAGCGTCTCGATCAAGTCTCGTATTCCGCCTGGCTGGACGCGGCGGGGCCTAAGCCGGTGGTGGCAGCGAGGCCGGCGCCCAAACGGGAAAAGGCCAGCGAGAAGGGGCGCATTCGACGGTTGATCGGACAATCCCCTACTAGTGCCGCATCAAGCAACGTTGGCGTTGTAATCGTGTCCGCTCGTGCTGGCTTGGGCTGCGCCTGGGAGGCTGTGCCTGGAGGTGAGTCATGGCACGTCAGCCTGAGGTATTCGTTCGGGAGTTGGAGCCTGAGGAGGCTCAGCGGCTGGTGCAGGTCACGCGG